>JACRDB010000016.1 GCA_016218725.1 Deltaproteobacteria bacterium | reverse complement strand
GGACCCTACGCCTGGCGAACCCCGGCCTCCACCGCCCAACACCACGCAAGGTCCGAGCGCCACGGCTCCTTGGGGGATCGGTCCCGACGACACCACAACGTGGTGGCGCTTAACGCCTATGGGGTCGGGGGGGTGAGGTCACCGCCGAGAGACGCTCTCGAAATTGGCCCTCACTGAGGGGCATTGCCTCTAAGCCCTCCGACGGACCACCGCGCACAACCCGAGGAGCGCGAGCGCCGCCCAGGTCCCCGAGGCTGCGCTACCGCCGCGGCCGACGTCGCAGGCCCTGCCCCGCGACGGGGCTCCGGCGTCCCGAGGCGGCACGCACAGGAGGTACGTGCGGGTGAAGGTGTGCCCCGGCACCCCGCGCGTCTCCGTGCGGCGCACGCAGACCCCGGGCCTGCCACGGAGGTTGCAGCGGGCGCCCTCCCGGAGCCCGTGGCAGTACGCCACCTCGTCGGGCACCTCGTCCGCGGCGGCGACCACCGGGACGAGCAGCAGGGCGACCAGCGCGAGGCGGTGTGGACCCATCCCCGGAGGGTGCCACGGGGCGAGCCCTCGGTCCCGCGAAAACCTCTGGAAAAGCCGACCCTCCCGCGATCGTTACCGCGCGGTAACGCCCCCACCGGGCAGCGCCCTCACCGCCCGCCGTCCGCCCCCGGGGTGACCTCCACCCGGAGGATGCGCTCCAGCGGGGCCCGCACCACGTTCGCCTCGCGCTCAAGGCGCGCGGCCTCGGCGGCCTCCACTGCGACGCGGCGCTCCAGGAGCAGCCTTTGACGGATCCACTCCGAGGACTCCGCCAGCGAGCGGTCGATGCCAGCCCTGCGCGAGACGAAGCGCGCCAGGAAGAAGCCCTGGACGCCCTCCCAGCGACCGGCGACCACCCTCGGGGGCGGGGGTGTCCCCTCCGTGGGGAGCCGGAAGAGCTCCGCCCGCAGCGCGGGGTCCAGCGGAGACTCCCGGGTGACCTCCCGGAGCTCTCCGCCGCTGGCGCGCAGCGCGGGCGTGGCGTTGTAGCGCTCGGCCAGCGCGCGGAACTCGTGCACCGGGCGCCCCCGGCGGCGCATGCGCAGGAGCCGCAGGACGCTGTTGGCCTCCGCCCGCGTGCGGACAAAAATGATCCTCACGCGCCGACGCTCCAGCACCCGGAAGCGCTCCGGGTGGGCGTTGTAGAACCGCTGGATGTCCTCCGCGCGGATCCCCGAGGCGTCCCCCGCCGCGGGGTTGAACACCGTGGCCCGCAGCCGCGATAGGAGCGCCCGCTCCAGCGCCGCGCGCACCACCGGGTCGCTCTCCAGCCCGCGGCGACGGGCCTCGGCCACCAGGAGCCGGTCGGCCACCAGGCGGTCCGTGAGGGCCCTCAGGGCGCCCGCGTCCGCGGCGTAGCTGCGCTGGAGCGCCAGCGGCGCGTCCCTGACGCGCTCCAGGAGCTCCGCCGCGGTCACCTGCACCCCGCGCCCGGTGGCCACCGACGCGTCCGGCGCGGCCAGCGCTACCACCGTCACGCCGCCGTCGTCCTCGGCGCCCGCGGGCTCCGGGTCCGCGTCCTCCGGGTGCGTTGGACGCAGCGGCTGCGACGGATGTACCGGCTGCGACGGACGTACCGGCTGCGCCGAGGCCCATCGCAGGACAAAGAGCCCCGCCAGGAGCAGCCCGAGCACACCCGCGGGAGGACCTCGACGCGTCACGGAGAACCCCACCTAGCACGTTTCACGGCGTGGGTGGGGCCAGCGCCGCGAAGCCCTCGGCGATGGCCCGGGCCACGTTGGCCACTAGATCGGGCTTGGCGTTCACCACGTAGACGTGCGGGGTCAGCGCCCAGAGCTCGCGCTCCACGCGGCGCGGCGCGAGGGGCCCGAGGGCCGGGTCCCGGCCGGGAGCCGCCGCCTCCAGGAGCATCGGCAGCACCCGGTCCCCGAGGCGCAGGGCCGTGTCCACCACGAAGAGCGACACGTGGGGCCGCAGGCACCGCACGCGGTCAAAGAAGGCCCCCACCTCCGCGGGCTTCAGGTGCTTGGGCGGCGAGCTCTTGAGCTCCAGGTACACGAGCTTCCCCTCCGCCGCCGCCACCACGTCCAGGTCCCCGCCCACGCCCGGGGCGTGGAACTTCACCCCCACCGCCACGCTGAAGCCCAGGGTGCGCTCCAGGGCCCTCCCCACGAACCACTCCAGGGTCCCCCCGAAGGAGTCCGGCGGGTGCACCAGGCGGTACCTCCCCGGCGGAGCCTCCACCGCCAGGCCCAGCTCCACCAGCTCCGAGGCCAGGGCCTCGGCGTGGCGAGCGCCCAGGAAGCGCGTGGCGTCCTCCGGCGCGAAGCCCTCGGGCCGCTGGATCGCGCCCCGCAGGAGGAGCCTCAGGGCGTAGTGACGGAGCGCGTCCCACACGCGCTCCGCGGCGTCCTCCGAGAGTCCCGCGGGGTCCCACGGCAGGTCCGGGCGCGTGCGCGTGCTGTGGAACCCACGGCGGGCCAGCATGGCCAGGGCCTCGTGGTCCCCGGGGCCCGTGGAGGGCCCCGCCACCGGGCCGAGGCTCCGGGCCGCGGCGACCTCCAGCTCCCGGGCCGTGGGGTTCTCCTCGGAGACCACCGGGGCGCCCTCTACCCTCCGAGGGTCCCGAGGACGCCCGCCAGGAGCGCCTCGCGGGAATAGACCCCCCGGTCCAGCACCAGCGACGTCACCAGCGACGCGGGCGTCACGTCAAACGACGGGTTGAACACCGCCGCGTCCTCCGGGGCCCAGCGCACGGTGCCAAAGGCCCCCGAGGCGCCGCGCACCTCGTCGGGGGCGCGGTCCTCGATGGGGATGTGCTCCCCCGAAGGCACCGCGAGGTCCACCGTGGACCACGGGGCCACCGGGTGGAAGGGCACCCCGTGGTGGGCGCACTGCACCGCCAGGCCGTAGGTGCCTACCTTGTTGGCGAAATCCCCGTTGCGCGCGACCCGGTCGGCGCCCACCAGCACGCGCTTGACCCGCCCCGCCCGCAGGAGGAGCGCCGCCATCCCGTCGGTCTGGAGCGTGTACGGGATGCCCAGCCGACGGAGCTCCCACGCGGTCAACCGCGCGCCCTGGAGCAACGGGCGGGTCTCGTCCACGTACACGTGCAGGCGCTTGCCGTCCTCCCAGGCGCGGCGCACCACCCCGAGGGCCGTGCCCACCCCCGCCGTGGCCAGCGCCCCGGAGTTGCAGTGCGTGAGCACCCCGTCGCCGTCGCCAAGGAGCGCCGCCCCGTGGCGGGCCATGGCCTCGCACAGCGCCACGTCCTCGTCGAAGATGGCCTCGGCCTCGCGCCCCGCGGCCTCGGTGTCGCCGTCCCCGAAGGCCCGGAGCATACGGTCCACGGCGTGCATGAGGTTCACCGCCGTGGGCCTCGCGCTGCGCAGCCTCGCGGCGGCGGCGCGGAAGGCCTCGGGGCGAGGGCCCCCGCGGGCGTAGTGCCCGAGGGACAGCGCCGCGGCCACGCCGATCAGGGGCGCGCCCCGCACGGCGAGGCAATGGATGTGCTCGCGCATGGCCTCGGGGGTCTCCGCCGGGAGCCAGCGCTCCTCGGTGGGGAGCCTCCGCTGGTCGAGCACCGTGAGGCGCTCCCCGTCGAAGACCAGCCCGAGGGCGCGACGGGGGTTCATCCGTGGCCCCGGGCGGGCGGGCGCCCGAGGAGCTCCTGGCGCTGCTCGGCGAGGTGCCACGGGAGCGCGTGGTACACGTCGTCGAAGAGGGTACCCCGCTGGAGGGCGGGGGCCGCCTCGGCGACGGCGATGGCCTCCGAGAGCTCGGCTCCGAGGGCCGAGAGGAGCGCCTCGTCGGTGGCGTCGGTGACCAATGCCCGCTGGGCGAGGTACCGCCGGAAGCGCGCGACCGGGTCCCGGGCGGCCCAGCGGTCGACCTCGTCCTGCGCGCGGTAGCGCGTGGGGTCATCGCTGGAGGAGTGGGCGCCCATGCGGTCGGTGACGCACTCCACCAGCGTGGGGCCGAGGCCCTCGCGGGCGCGGGCTGCGGCCTCGTGGAGCGCAGAATAGACGGCCAGGACGTCGTTTCCGTCCACGCGCACGCCGGGCATCCCGTAGGCGTGGGCCTTGGCGGCGAAGGTGGGCGAGGCGGTCTGGAGCCGGCTCGGCACGCTGATGGCCCAGTGGTTGTTCTGGCACACCAGCACCGCGGGGACCTTGTACACCGCGGCGAAGTTCATGGCGTTGTGGAAGTCCGGCTGGCTGGTGGCCCCGTCGCCGAAGAAGCCCGCGACCACGGTGCTCTTCTTCTGGAGCTTCGCGGCCCAGGCGGCGCCCACGGCCTGCGGGATCTGCGGCCCGATGCAGCTCGACCAGGACACCTGGTGCACCGCGCGGCCGGAGTAGTGGCTGGGCATCTGCCGGCCCTTCTGCACGTCCAGCCCGTTGCCCCAGCACTGCGACAGGTACGTGGCCAGGGGGAAGCCCCGCACGAGCATCACGGCCCCCTCGCGGAGGCCAGGGAACACCCAGTCGTCCGGGCGCAGGGCGAAGCCCGCGGCGATGGGCGTGGCCTCCTGGCCCTTGACCTCACCGTAGAAGCCGATGCGCCCCTGGCGCTGCACCAGCAACATCTTCTCATCGAGGAGCCGGAGCCGGCGAAGCTCCCGGTACATGGCCAGGAGCGTGGGCTCCGGGAGCCCCGGGTCCGTGGCCGGGTCCGCGGTCCCGTCGTCCAGGAGGACCTGCCGGAGACCAAGGGAGGGATCGGTACGCGAAGCGACGAGCTCGGGCATCGGGGGCGGGCGAAGGTAGCACACCCGTCGCCCGTTTTCGGGTACCCTCCGCCCCGCGATGAGACGCCGCGCGCTCGTGTGCCTGCTCCTGGTGGGATCCTGCGGAGGCCCCGAGGCCCCGGCGCTCCAACTGCGCATGGCGGACCCCTTCTTGATGCTCTCGGACATCACCGGCCCGCTGCACCTCCGGGTGTTCCCCAAAGGCGGGCTCACCTGCGAGACGGCCACGGGGCACGTGCTCCAGGGCGGCCGGCGCTACCTCCAGGGCCCCGAGGTGGACCCGGTGACGCCCGCCCAGCGCTGCGGCCCGGGCTTCAACGCCACCTCGGGCAACACCGCGAGCCCGGTGGACCAGTGCATCGGCCGGGACGGGCCCTCCACGGTGGAAATCAGGCAGGAGGGGACCTTCATCGTGCTGGTGCACGGCCAGGGGACCCTGCGCTTCCCGGACGGGATGACCACCCCGGGCACCGTGGCCGCGGGCTGCGCCGAGGTGCCCCTGGTGCTGGGCCAGACCCGGAGCATCACCATCGCCCTCCACGGGCAGCAGCCCATGGGGGTGTGCGGCAACATGCGCCGGGAGTTCGGCGAGACCTGCGACGGCGAGCCGGGGTGTGAGCAGTGCCAGACCCCCGAGGTGCGGGTGAACACCAACGCCGCGGGCAGCCAGCGAAACCCCTCGGCGGTGTGGGGGCGGGACCAGCGCCTGGTGGTGGCCTGGGAGCGCGCCACGGTGCCCGAGGACGTCTTCGCGCGGTACTTCACCAACGAGGGCCTGCCGGAGACCACGCCCGCGGCGCTGGCCAACGAGGTGCTCCTGGCCAGCGGGCCGGACTACCAGAACAACGTGCGCCTGGCGCCGGCGAGCGCGGGCTTCGTGGCCGCGTGGGAGACGGCGGCGAGCCTCAACGTGGCGGCCCAGGCCTTTGGCAGCGGCGCCCCCATGGGGGACCAGAGCGTGGTCTTCGGCGGCGGGGACGGGCGCCAGGGCTCGCCGGACATCGCCGCCAGCGCCCAGCGGGTGGTGGCGCTCTGGCGGGACGACGCCCTGCGGGCGGTGCGCGGCGCGAGCGCCCCGCTGGCCTCGAGGCTCACGGCCCCGGACGCGATGAGCGTGTTCACGCTCTCCAGCATGAACGCCAACAACCCCCGGGTGGTGGCCCGCCCCGACGGGACCTTCGTGGCGGCGTGGACCCAAGGTGGGGATGTCTTCTCCCAGCGGAT
Source organism: Deltaproteobacteria bacterium (assembly GCA_016218725.1). Lineage (GTDB taxonomy): Bacteria > Myxococcota_A > Polyangia > Polyangiales > JACRDB01. The sequence continues at coordinate 773 of JACRDB010000016.1, read as the reverse complement.
CGACGCCAACGGCGCCCCCACGGGCAGCCCGGTGATGGTCCACCCGGCCTCCGGGGACGCGCAGGACCAGCCCGCGCTGGCGGCCCTCTCGGACAACACCGCGGTGGTGGCCTGGCACGACACCGGGCGGGACATGGCCGACGGGGACGACTCCGTGCGCTGGGTCCGGCTGGACATGAACGGCGCGCCGCAGGGCGCCCCCCACGTGGTCGCCTCCACCACGGCGGGCGTCCAGCGGGACCCCGCGGTGGCCGCGGCGGGCTCACCCCCCGTGCTCTTCTTCGCGTGGGCAGACCCCGGGACGGGCCACATCCGCGGGCGCCTGCGCACCCCGGAGGACCGCGAGGTGCTCAACTCCGTCAACGGCCTGGGCGCGGACTTCCAGGTCTCCCGGAGCATGGGCGGCGCCGCCCGCTCGGCCCCCTCGGTGGCCGCCGGAGGCCCCACCGGAGAGACCTTCGCCATCGCCTGGGAGGACGACGACGGCGCCGAGCGGGGCATCTCCCTCCGGAGGATCCCCCGGTAGGTATACACGGTGTATCCATGCTACAGCGCTGATCGGGAGAGGCGCTCTAGTGTCAATGCCCCTCAGTGAGGGCCAATTTCGAGGGCGTCTCTCCGCGGTGACCTCACCCCCCCCGGCCCCATAGGCGTTAAGCGCCATCACGTTGTGGTGTCGTCGGGACCGATCCCCCAGGGCGCCGTGGCGCTCGGACTTTTCGTGGTGTTGGGCGGTGGAGGCCGGGGTTCGCCAGGCGTAGGGTCCCTGAGGT
>JACRDB010000144.1 GCA_016218725.1 Deltaproteobacteria bacterium | reverse complement strand
CGGGTACCAGTACCTCCCGGTGGACGGGCCCTCACAGAGCGTCAGCGCCTTCGCGCAGGTCTCCACGCTCACCGCGGGCCTTCGGCTGGAGCCCCTGGCGGGCCGTTGGAGGCTCTTCGTAGACGCCCATGGAGGCGTCGCGCTGTCGGGCCCGGACACGCGCGCCGCAGTAGACGTAGGGTTCGGGCTGGACGTGCCCCTCAACCCCTCCGTGAGCCTCGGGCCCTTCCTGCGCTACACCCAGGTCTTCCAGCCGGGCGACCTGGCCGTCGACGAAGACGCCCGGCTCCTGATCGGAGGGGTTTCGCTCTCGCTCCAGGCTCGCGCACCGGACCGGTAACCGGGAGTGTCCCGGGGCCCAACCTCCGCAGCCCTTGGCTCCCTGACAGAATTCGGCACCCCCCTGCCGTGTATTGACAGTCCGCACCCCAGGCCAGGGCGGAAAGTCCCGTCCAAGGTGGAATAAACATCGAGAAAAGTCAGGCAATTCCGTCGTTGCTGCCTGGATGCCTGGCTTCGCTGTGGCGCGGTATGAGATCTGCATATGCGACAATTTGCCGCAGCTCAAACTGGCGTTTGGGGTGGCACCCCTCGGGAGGATTCCATGAAGCTCGCGATCAACCGTTTGAAGGCAGGGTTCACGCTGGTGGAGCTGATGATCGTGGTGGTGATCCTCGGGATCCTGGCCGCGGTGGCCATCCCGGCCTTCACCCGCTACGTGAAGCGCAGCAAGACCTCGGAGGCCAACCAGAACCTGGCGGCCATCTTCGCGGGTGAGACCGCGTACTACAACCGCTCCTCGGAGATCTCCGGCGCCACCGCCACCAGCTTCGTGCAGTGCAACGCCCAGCCCGGCGCCGTCCCGGTGGGCGCCAGGGTCCTCGGTGACTGGGCGCAGTCGAGCTGGTCGACCATCGGGTTCGCGTCGGACAAGGCGGTGTACTACCGCTACTCCGCCACCACGGGCGGCTCCGGCGGCACCTCCGCCGCCACCCTGGACGCCCAGGGCGACCTGGACGGTGACATGACGGCCAGCACCTTCCGCCGCCTCATGACCATCTCCAGCACCTCCTCCGAGGTCGAGGGCGGCGCCGTCTCCGTCTCCGCTGAGCTCGAGTAGCGCACTCCACGGGACCCCATCGCGCGGAGTCCCGTGCGATGATGACCCGCGGAGGCACTCGATGACGCTCCGCGGTTTCCTTGTAAGAGCGCTCCTGGTCCTGCACTTTACGTCCTGCGACGAAGGTGCGGCGCCTGTACCCCAGGACGCCTCTGAAGAGAGTACCCGGGACACGGGGACGCCCCGCGACGACGCGTCGCTCGACGCCCTCGCACCTCCATACGACGCGGCTCCAGCGGACTCAACGACGGACACCGTGGACGTCCCTCGCGAGGCCTCGGGGGACGGGGCGCCGGAGCCGGGCACGGACATCACCACGGACCTGCCTCGCCCGGGAGACGCGCCGACCGGCGGCGAGACCTCGACGGACGCCGCGGGGCCGCCGGACGTCGCCCGCCCCGACGAGGTGGTCTCGCTGACGGTGGAGCCCTCGATCGCGGTGTTGAGGGTGACAAATCCCGTCACCCGCGCGACGCAGCGCTTCGCCGCCGTGGGGCGCACCCGCGAGGGCCGCGTGGTGCCGGTCACCGCGCTCTGGACCCTGGAGCCCGGCACCCTGGCCGCGGTGGACGCTGGCGGTCTGGTGACCACCACCAACCGCCACGGCGGCGATGGCGTGGTCACCGCGCGCGCGGGCACCCTCGCGGCCACGGCCTCCCTGCGGGTGGTGCTCGACCTCGCGGTCACCGCGCCCGGAACGCCCCCCGGCGCGGGGGACCTGTTCCCCGCGGGCGGGACGCCGGACCCGGACCCGTCGAGGGCGCCCACCTGGGTCTACCCCGCCAACGAGACCGTCTTCCCACAGAACGTCTACCGCAACCTCTTCCAGTGGCGCCCGAGCGGCAACGACCGCTTCCGGGTGACCTTCGAGAGTGACCGCAGCCGCGTGGTGGTGCTGACCCACGGAGCGCACCCCACCTGCGCGATGGCGGGCACGGGCCTCGGGTGCTTCGAGCCCGACGCGGAGGTGTGGCGCTACGTCGCCGCGAGCAACCCCCGGGGCGCCGTGCGCGTGACCCTCGAAGGGGCCTCCGCGGCCAGCCCCGGGCGCTTCTACCGCGCGGCCACGCTGACCATCGGGTTCTCGCGGGGACCGGTCCCCGGCGCGATCTTCTACTGGAGCACCACGGCCCGGGGCGTCCGCAGGGTCACCGTGGAGGACGGCGCCCCGACGAATTTCCTCACGCCCGCGGAGGCCAGCGGCGAGTGCGTCGCCTGCCACACGCTCTCCCGCCGGGGCAACCTCCTGGCCGCGGACGTGGGCGGCAACAACCTCTGGGTGGTGGGCGTCTCCCCGACGACCCCACCCCCGAGGCTCGTGACACAGTATGACCGCCGGAACATCCCGATGTTCTGGAGCACCTTCTCGTTTGACGAGGCCCGGGTGCTCACCGCGGCCCGCGGCGTGATGACCCTTCGACGTGCGTCCGACGGTGGCCCCGTGGGCGTGGTCCCGCTGCCGCCCAGGTCCTTTGGCACGCAGCCGGACTGGGCCCCCGACGGGAGCCTGGTGGCCTTCGTGCTCTCCGCCTCGGACCGCGACCGCGGGGTCGAAGGTGGGCGCATCGCGACGATCCCCGTGCTGCCCGGGGACGCCTTCGGGACCGCCCGGAGCCTGGTGGGCTCCGGCGCCCGCGGGGACACCAACCAGTTCCCGTCTTTCTCCTGGGACAGCCAGTGGCTCGCCTACGCCCACGCCACGGGCAACGGCCAGAACGACGTCACCACGGACCTGTGGCTCGTGCGCCGCGACGGCGAGGCGCCGCGACCCCTCCGGCGCGCCAACACGGTGATCAACAACGCCGTGGTCACCACCCCCACGGTGCAGGACAACATGCCCACCTGGGCGCCCTCCGGGGTCCCGGACGACTACGCCTGGGTGGCGTTCTCGTCCACCCGGGACTTCGGAGGCGTGCTCTCGCGCAGCTCGCGCCTGGGCCAGCGGGAGCAGCTCTGGCTCACCGCGGTGGACCTCTCCCGGGCCGCCCTCGCCGCCGACAGCGACCCGAGCGCGCCGGCCTTCCGGCTCCCGGGCCAGGAGCTCACCGAGGACACGCACCGGCCCTTCTGGGCCCAGGACCGCGTGAGGCCCAGCTGCGCCGCCGAGGGCTACGCCTGCGACGGAGACGCCGCATGCTGCGCCCCGCTCGCGTGCCGCGACCGCGTGTGCCGCGCCCCGTGCGCGCCGGCGTCTGGCCCCTGCGCCACGAGCGCCGACTGCTGCGCCCCCGCCGTGTGCCTGGGCGGCGCGTGCCGCGCCCCCTGCG
>JACRDB010000143.1 GCA_016218725.1 Deltaproteobacteria bacterium | reverse complement strand
TGAAGGAGTTGGATTCCAGGCTTCTCCGCCCCCCGCTCCGGACAGGGAGAGGGGGGTTGGGGGGTGAGGTCGCCGCTCATCGCATCGCGCGGATGGTGCGGAGGAACCCGAGCATCTTGGTGAGGTCCGGGTTGGACAGCTTGGCGGGGGTGATGGCCTTCATCCGGCCGTTGCTGGTCCCGCGGCGGATGAGCTGCGTGATGCGCGCCTTGGTCAGCCGCTTGTTCTTGATGGAAGGCCCCACGTCCTCGTCGCCGTTGGGGTGGCAGCGGCCGCAGGCCCTGGTGAAGATCTGGGCGGGCGTCTCGGGCGCCGGCTGGGCCTGCGCCGCGGGGCCCAGGAGCGCGGTGCCCACGCCCGTAAAGATCAGGGCGCCGAGCGCCGCGAAGCAGAGCCACCATCTACCGCGCGAGTTCTTCATCCTGGACGCACTCCTTCCGGACCCCAGCGGGGCGGTGCCGGTGGCGGTACCCTACCATCGCTCGGGTCACGCACGGGATGCATTTCCGACGGGCGCCGCCCCACGGGAATTCAGAACGGCGCGGCCAGGGAGGCCCCCGCGGGGGACAGCGAGAGCTGGAGCCCGCGCAGCTCCGGGGGAATCGGCCGGTTCCGCTGGCGGACGCTCCGGAGGGGGCGCCAGGCCACGTTGGCCTCGATGATCCCCGTGAGCATGGTCCCCACCAGGAGCCCCACGGACACCCAGTTGACCGCCTGGAGCGTTGTGCTCCGCGCCACCCCGGGGTCCGGCGCTCCCTCGGCGGTGTTGAAGAACGACCCGGCCGTCGGCCGCAGGGACTCGTACGCCAGGAAGGTCCCCACGGTGGTCACCAGCAGCAGCACCTCGGAGGCCAGGAAGAAGGTCCCCAGGCCCTCCTGGCCGTTGGCGAACTGCCCCACCCCGAAGGGCACGTACGCGAGGCCCCGCGGCACCGAGACGCCCACCGTCTCCGTCGTCAGGAGCGCCAGCGCGCGCCGACGCCGCTCCGCGGAGGCGGCCTCCTCGGCCACCCGCTCCCGAAGGCGGCGCTCGCGCTCCTGCTGGAGCCTCGGCTCCAGCCGGTCCCTCACGCCGTTGAAGAGCCGCACGAAGGCCACGTCGAACTGCACCGCGTCGGCGCGGGCGTCGGGGTCGTCGAGCAGGAGCGCTTCGATTTCCGCGCTGGCCTCGGCCTCGCGGCCCTGGGCCAGGAGGCACGCCGCGTAGAGCCTGCGCACGGGCGCGCGCAGGGACACGTCTTGGAGCGTCGAAGGGTCGCCCTGGAGGAGCCGCCGCAGGTCCGCCGCGGCGCGGTCGACCTCGCTGTTGAGGTAGCGGTCCCTCGCCCGGAGGAACTCGTCCACCTCGTCGGCCCGGGCCTCGCCGGGAGACACCCCCAGGGCCAGCGCTACAAGTGCGGCTGCGACGCGTCCTGCGCGGAGACGAGGCCGTGCTCCTGCGACGAGCTCGTCCGCGCCGAGCGCCGGAGCGTGTACGGACCGTCCCCCGGAGGGATGGTCACCGTGAACGCCGTACGCTGGAAGCCCGGCGACTCCGCCGCGGGCTCCAGCACGAGCTGGTGCGTCCCGACCGTGAGCTGCCCGAGGGAGGCGTTGACCTGGGACCATGTGCGCAGCGGACTCCCATCCACCGAGTACTGCACCGAGCGCGGCGTGGGAACGAAATTCACCAGACGCGTGGCCACCACCGTGGGCCCCGCCGGGGCCGCGGGCCCCGCAGGCCCCGCGGGCGTCGGCCGCCAACCCCCCGGACGAACCCTGGGAGGCGATGGCGTTGGAGGCACCACGGCCGCGTCGACGAGCGCCATCAGGGTCCGCGGCGTGGGGGGCCCCGGAGGCATACTCGGTGGTGTACTCGGTGGCACCACAACCACCGGCTCCGGGGCGGAGTTCGGCTGCGCCAGGGTCACGGGTGGGCGCGTGTGGGGCTGTGTGCGATGATGTGGGTGCGTCTGGGCGAAGGTGAGCACCACCGTGGCGGTGAGGCCTGCCGCGGCCAGGACGACGCCTCCGCCCCGGAGCCAGCGGTCCCTGCGGCGGCGGCGGGCGACGCTGCGCACCAGGGCGAGCACCTTGGGGTCCCCCGGCGAGAGGGCCAGGGCGCGGTTGAAGTACCCCATGGCGACGGGGACCTCGCCGCGGTCCAGGGCGCGCGCCCCGAGCTCCGGGAGGACGTTCCGGAGGTGGTCTGTGAGGGCCTCGCGGTTCCCGGAGGGGTTCTGGAAATACGCGCGGAGCTCCCGGTCCGGGGGCTCCCAGCCGACCTCGGAGACCAGGGCCGAGAGCTCGTCGCGCAGGGCCTCGGCGGAGGCGTGGCGCGCGGCGGGGTCGCGCTGCAGGGCGCGGCGCACGATGGCCGCGAAGCGCTCGCCGACCTCCGGCCGCACGCGGCACGGGTCCTGGTAGGCGCCTTCAAGGATCTTGTGGAGGAGCGCGTGGGCCGTGGCCCCCTCGAAGGGCAGGCGCCCGACGGCCAGGAGGTACAGCACGGTGCCCGCGGCGAAGAGGTCCGTGCGGGCGTCCACGGTGCCGCTCTCGATCTGCTCCGGGGCCATGTGGGCGGGGGACCCGAGGACCTGCCCCGTGGCGGTCATTTCCCGGGCGTCTACCACGTGGGCGATGCCAAAATCCGTGAGCTTGAGGGTCCCTCCCGAGAGCATGAGGTTGTCGGGCTTGACGTCCCGGTGGATCACCCCCTGGCGGTGGGCGCAGGCCAGGGCGTCACACAGCACAATCCCCACGGCGGCGGCCACCTCCGCGGGCATGGGGCCGTGGGTGTCCAGGTGCTGCCGGAGCGTCGGGCCCTCCAGGAGCTCGGTGACCAGGAAGCTCTCGTCGACCGCGTCGCGGTCGGGGTCTCCGTGGGCGGAGAACTCGTACACCTCCACGATGTTCGGGTGCCGGAGCCTGGCCGCGGCGCGGGCCTCGCGCTCGAAGCGGGCGCGGCTCTCGGCGTCGCGGGCAAGGTGCGGGTGCAGCACCTTGATGGCCACCTCGCGCTCAAGCCTCGGGTCCCGGGCGCGGTACACCACGGCCATGCCCCCGTGGCCGAGCTCGCCAAGGACCTCGTACCGCCCGATTCGTCGGGTGGTCTGTTCCGCGAGCGCACCCATCGGGATGGGTGGTTTTACCACACGGTCACCACCCCGTGAAGCGCAGGAGCATCCCCGGGGAGAGCCCCGGTACGTTGAAGCCCCACCCCACCCCGGTGGTCCCGCTGACACCCTCTACGCCCACCGTGGCCAGGCCCCCGCTGGAAATGAACTGCCTCGCGGCGTCCCCCCGCGGGTCCAGGGTGCAGTACGCGAACTCCACCACCCCCGTCTCGAAGAGCCTCGCCTCGAAGGTGAGGGCCTCTACCGTGAGGGTGGTCACCCGGTCCATGCGCTCCCAGCGTACGGCCCTGGCGCGCGTGGCGTCCGGCGTGGTGTACGCCCAGGTGCGCACCTGCGAGGCCATCATCCCCGTGCGGAGCTGGAGGTCATCCCAGAAGGGCGCCACGAAGCCATTGGGCGCCGCGGAGGAGGGCACCGGGAGGTTCGTGAAGCTCGCCTCGCGGGCCAGCATGAAGGGGTCCATGGTGGGACGTAACTGTGCGAAACCATTGGAGTTTACTGCAATGAACCGGAAGGTGCTCCCGCGGTTCGTGAGGTTGAACCCGAGGTCCACCGTGGGGGCGAAGCTGTCATCGGCGTCGGGGAAGGTGAGGGACGTGGAGCCCATGGGGACCATGCCGCAGAGGGCCATCCCTGGGAGGCTCTGGACGCGGTCGGCGACGGGCTCGTCCACGGTGACCGCGAGCTCGTAGGGCCCCTGGGTCATGACGCCGGCGGCGGCCAGCTCGGTGCCGTCGACGAAGAGGTACCAGACCCCGGCCCCGAGGAGGAGCCCCACGCCCGCGTTGAGGGTGGCCGGGGAGGCGTCGTCGTTGCAGGCCACCTCCATGCGCTCGTCGGAGCATGCGCGGCGGACGGCCACCACGGGGTCCCAGGTGCCGCCCATGGCGTTCACCTGCACGGTCACCAGGCGGGCCTCGGGCAGCTCCAGGCGGTACACCCGGTCCGGGCGGTTGTTGCTCTCGTTCCCCGTGCGGCTACACCCGTGGCGATAGTCTGCCATGGCCCCCACGGTGGTGCCGGTCACCACGGAGCGACCCTCGCGGAAGGGGAGCGGGATGGCGCTCATACAGCTCTCCCCGGAGGGCGGAGGGCCATCGGGGGCCGTGTCCCTCGCGGTGTCGGGGGCCGTGTCCGGGGGGACGTCCGGCGGCGTGGTGTCCGGGGGAGTGGTGTCCGGCGGGGCGGTGTCCGGCGGGGCGGTGGAGTCTACGGGAGGGCGCGTATCCTCCGGAGGAGGCGTGTCCGGCGCCGCGGTGTCGGGACCGGGCGAGTCCTCCTCGGTGGAGTCCCTTGCGCTGTCCGCCGGGGTGTCCGGGGCAGTGTCCTCGGGGGGCGTGAGGTCCACCCCGGGGCGGTCCAGGGGGGCCGCGTCCGGCGCTTCGCCCCGCGCGGTGTCCGTGAGCGGGGCCTCCGCCAGGGAGCCGTCGCGCTCGACGCTCCGGGGGTGTGTGAGGGCGCAGCCCGCGAGCGCGCAGGCGGCGAGGAGCCACCCGCGGGAGCGTCGGAGGGAGGGCGCCATGCGCGGCGATTGTACGCTTTTCACCGCCGCGTCGGGTCGCGGTAGTGCCGCTCTCGGAGGCCCCGCACCCGCGAGGCCACCTCCCGCAGGAGGGCCTCCGGGGGCTCGCGGTACGGGTTCGGGGGCACCCTCTGGAGGAGCGTGGAGCGCATGGCCCCCACGCGCCCGGAGGCCTCCCGGAGCCTCTCCCGAAAGGCCGGGTCGCGGTCGGCGCGCAGGGCCAGGGCCTGGATGGCGTCCACCGCGTGGTGGGGCGTGTGGGCCGTGAGCACCAGGTCGCAGCCCGCCACGAGTGCCTGCACCGCCGCCGAGGGCACCCCGAGGCCCGTGCGAATCGGCGCCATCTCCAGGTCGTCGCTGACGGCCACGCCCCGGAAGCCCAGGTGCTCTCTCAGGAGCGCCCGGGCGTGGGCCGGAGAGAGGGAGGCGGGCCGCTGGCGGTCCACGCCCTCGTAGATCACATGCGCGAGCATCACCGCGGGCACCGTGGAGAGCACGCTCCGGAAGGGCACCAGCTCCACCGCGTCGAGCCTGGCGCGGTCGTGGGGCACCCTTGGCAGCACCTCGTGGCTGTCCTCGCGGGTGTCTCCGTGCCCCGGGAAGTGCTTGGCGCATGCAAGCACCCCGGCCGCGAGGAGGCCCTCCACCATGGCCGGCGCGTGCCGGGCCACCAGGGCAGCGTCCCCGCCGAAGGTGCGCCCGAGGAGCACCATGTTGTCCGTGGAGGTGCGCACGTCCACCACCGGCGCCAGGTCCAGGGTCACACCCACCTCCCGGAGCGTGTGGCCCAGCATCGCCCCCACGCGACGGGTGAGCTCCAGGTCGTCCACCCGTCCAAGGGCTACCAGGGAGGGCAATGAAGGTAAAGGTGGGGTAAGGTGGGATACTGGCCCACCTTCTTGATCCGCGGCGACCAGGGCCGGGGGGGAGCCTTGCGGGAGCTGGTCTTGCACGGTGCGGGAGAGGGCTTCGAGGCCGGGGCGATCCAGGCGGTTGTCCGCCGAGACGATGACGCCGGAGAGGGCCCCGCGGGCGAGGAGCTCGCGGAAGGACTGGGGGAGCCTCGGGCCGTGAAAGCCTGCCAGGACGCAGCTCCCGGCGAGGCGCAGGGCCTCGTCGGAGGGGGCTGGGACGCCCTGGGCGAGGAGGGCTCCCGGCGCGGAGGCGAGGGCGGCCAGGAGCGCTCGGCGGGAGGGAGATGGCGGCATCGCGGGGAGGGAGGTCTTGCCTTCGGGGAGAGGGGAGGCTACCTGACGCATCCGATGGCCGAGAACAAAGCGCAAGGCGCGGCGCCCGCACCGGGGACCAGGCTCCAGGTGCGGAACCTGGTGCTCCTGGGGTTGGTCCTGGTGGGGCTCTGGGCGCTGGCGGTGGCGAGCCGCTCGACCCCGGCGCTGGTGGTGCTTGGGGTGCTCACGGCGGCGCTGGCGGGCATCGGGGTGTACCTCTGGCGGTACATCCAGAAGCAGCAGGACCTGCAGAAGCTGCTCCTGGCGAGCGCCGCGGGGCCCGAGGCGCGCCGGGAGGCCATCGCGAAGCTTACGGCCCTGGACGCCAACGGCAAGGACGCCATGGCGACCTTTGCGCGGGCGCAGTTGGAGGTGCAAGAGGACCTGGACAAGGCCGTGGCGACCATCGAGGGGATCGACCCGGCGAAGCTCCCGCCCCCGCAGCTCAACGAGCTACGGATGTTCAAGGCCCAGCTCTTTGTCTTGAAGAACCGCTTCGAGGAGGCGGCGGACCAGGCGTCGCGGGTGGACATCTCCAAGGCCCAGCAGGAGGAGCTCAAGCCGGTGATGGCCGCCACGGTGGCCGAGGCCTGGGCCCACGTGGGCAAGACCTCGGAGGCCCTGGCGCTGCTCCAGACGTACGCGCCGGAGAAGGCCCCGGAGGGCGCGAGGGTGCCGCTCCTGATCGCGCGGGTGTTCGCCCACTACCACGCGAACAAGCGGGAGCTGGTGCGCAAGGACATGCTCACGCTCCTCAAGATGAAGCTGGAGTACCTGGGGCGCTTCGCGGCCCCGCAGTTCAACGTGCCCGGGGAGCTCAAGGCCATGGCCGAGGACCTGGTGCGAAACTCCCCGGAGGCCCGGGAGAAGCTCCTGTCGGGAGAAGCGGGCGTCAAGCTCAACCGCGAGCAGCGCCGGAAGCTGGAGCGAAAGAAGTAGGAGGGTGGTGGTCCCCGGGGTCGGGTGTGTCTCCGACCCTGCGCACGACTCCTGGAAAGGCGTCTGGAAATCAGGACCCGTCCGAGGTTCGAGGACGACGCACACCCCCAATTTTCGAGAAGTTCGCCCCGACTAGAATGGGAGTCCCTCGGTTGCCCGGCGCCCTGGAGGGGAGGGGGGAGGGCATGCTGCTCAGATGGTCAGCGATCGATTTTCCTTGTCGCCGTCGCGTGCACCTCCACATCGATCAGGGGTAGAGTTGGGGAGTGGATCTCAGCTCCTTGACGGACGAGGAGGTCGGAAGACTCCTGATTCTTGCCGTGTTGATGGCCTGCGGGCTTGCTCTCATAGGATATTCTTTCCCCTTGCCTGGTTCCATACTGAGCATGGCCGTGGCGCTATATGGGTTGGCCACAATCGTGGGGTCCGACCGCAGATTGTCCGGGGTGCTCATTATCCTGTGGGCCACAACGGGGGCCTATGGGGTTCACCTTGGCACCGAGAACCGAGCAACAGCGCAACGAGAGGAACGGGCGAGGCGACAGCAGATCGCGGATGAACAAGCCCGAGAGCTAGCCGGGGCGAATTCGAGGCATCAGCGAGAAGTTGCGGAGCAACGACAGGCGCACGAGGCCCGAGCGACCGACGCACGCCGCACTCAAGCAGACCGCGTCGCCGCGGCGTCGCGCATTCTCTCTTCGGAGGACACAGCGACACCACTTGAGCGTTACTGCGCCGCGGAGCGTGAACTGGGGCCATTGCCCCCAGGCGCGGCGAGGATGTCGGCGTTCCGACCAGTATTCCGGGCCTTCCGGTTGGCGCACCGAGCAGCGCTCGAGGATGCACGCGAGGCGGCACGCCCAGGCCGGATGATACTGTGTTGCGACGGCATGCCTTCTCCATCGTGTGAGTGTGGCCGCCGCAATCGTAGCGGGTGTTGTTCATGGCATGGTGGCATTTGTGGCTGTGAGCCGCTGCCAGATGAAGTCTTTTGCGCGATTCCAAGGTGAATGGGAAGCGGCAATCCGCCGACCCATTGGATTCTACTCAGTGCCTGCGAAGCCCTCTATCGGAACACCTGGATCGAGGCTCGCACCGCGGTCTGAGCCGCGGCGTTGCGGAAGGTGAGGTCGCTCGCGCCGCGCCGGGAGTCGCGCTCCTCGAAGGTGGTCATCCAGGCGCCCGCGAGGGCGAAGGTCTCGGGGACCGCGCCGCGGAGGAGGGTCCCGAGCGGTGTGTTACCGGCGTAGCCGACCCTCGCGGCCCACGGGGCGCTCCCTACAACACCCTCGACGCGCTGGGGCGCGACCACCGTGAGCCGAAAGCGCCGCCCGGACTCCTGAGGCTGGTCCGACGGCTCCGCGTAGGGGTAGAACGGCGCGTCTGTCGTGAATGATAGCCGCACAGCGCGAGACCCCACCTGGGACCTCGGGCCGCCATTGTAGCGAAAGGCCGTCAGGTGCCAGTCCCCGGTGGTGTAGCGCCCAAGCCACGCCGTGATCGCTGGCCGGTGGGCGAAGCCTCGGGCCCCGAGCCACGCCGCGAGGGCGGTGGCGTCGTTGGCCCGCAGGACCGTCGCGTCGAGGCCCGCGACGCGCTGGACCTCCACCACCACCACGCCGGGGAGGCCCCGGGCTCCGGGCGCGCCCCTCGCGCGCAGCGCGCGCGGAGCGATGCCGTAGCGCGCGGCCAGGCGGGTGAAGACCGCCTCGTCGGCCTCGGCGAGCGTGGGGCGTGTCGGCGTCGGGACGATGAACCCGAAGGGCTGACCGTCGCTCCGGAAGTCTGCCTTGCGGATGAAGTGCTCGGTGCGGCTCGCCGGGTCGTACACGATCAGCGCCTCTTCGGCCTCGACGCGGACGCGGTGGTTGGCCCCGGAGACGAGCATGCACGCCTCCGAGGGCCGCACCCCGGACGGCGCCAGCAGGGCCGCCAGCGCCACCAACGCTGGCAGCCGTGGGAGGCGCGGCGGTCGGAGTTCGTGCAGGTTCATGAACGCGCGACCCCCGCGGAGGCGCGCCGTTGGTGGCCCTGGGCGTCGGGATGAGCTGGATGCGCCTCGTGTCGCCCTCGCCCTCGGAGCGGGTGGTGACGCCCGGGAAGCGCGCGAGCGCCATGTGCACCACCCTGCGCTCCCTGGGGGGCATCGGGTCGAGGGAGACCACCTTGCCGAAGCGCACGGCCTCGTCGGCGCGCTCCAGGGCCAGCGCCTGGAGGGCGGCCTCGCGGCGGGCGCGGTAGCCCGCGGCGTCCAGCGTGAGCGAGGCGCGGTCTCCCCCCTGGGCGCGCGAGGCCACGCGGTTGCACAAAAGCTGCAGCGCGTCCAGCGTGGCGCCCTTCTTGCCCACAACCTCCGCGGCGTCGTCGCCGGTGACTTCAAGCATGGGGTCGTCGGGGTCCTCGGCGCGGACCGCGACGGTGGCGCGGAGGTTCATCTGGTCCAGGGCCCCTTGGAGGTAGTCTCTCGCGGCGTCCAGGGCCTTGGGGTCCAGGGGCTTGCGGGGGCTCCTCGGGCTGTCTTCTTCGCTCATGGGAGGGTCACTTCCTGGCCGCGGAGGTGGAGGTGCTGGGCAGGGGCTTGACCACGATGGCCTCGCCGCCGCCGGTGCCCGCGCCCGCCGCGACGAGCTTCTGCATCTGGACCATGTACACCCGCTGCTGAAGAATCCCGAGCACGGCGCTCACGGTCATGTAGAGCGCCAGGCCCGCCGGGAGGAAGAGCGAGATGCCCGTCAGGAACAGGGGCATGAAGTACATCATCATCTTGGCCTGCACCGGGTCCATGCCCTGCGGGGGCATGAGCTTCTGCTGCAGGAACATGGTGACCCCCTGCAGGAGCGGGAGCACGTAGTACGGGTCCGGCGCCGAGAGGTCCTGCCACCAGAGCGCGAAGGGCGCGTGGAAGAACTCCACGCTGGTCTGGAGCGTGGTGTACAGCGCCCAGAACACCGGGAGCTGCGCGAAGAGCGGCAGGCACCCGAGGAGCGGGTTCACGTTGTTCCTGCGGTACAGGTCCATGGTGGCCGCGCCCTTGGCCTCCGGGTTGTCCGCGAAGCGCTTGTTGATCTCGTCGAGCTCGGGCTTGAGCCGCTGCATCGCGGCCATGGACTTCATCTGCGGCGCCAGGAGCGGGTAAAGCCCCAGGCGCACGGTGATGGTCAAGAGGATGATCGCCAGGCCCCAGTTGTGCACCAGCCCGAAGAGGAACTGCAGGTACCTCACCAGGAAGCGCGCGATCATCGCGAAGAACCCGAGGTTGATGGAGTCCGTCAGCACCCCTCCGGGCGCCGCCGCGCTCAGGAAGCGCCGGTCCTTGGGGCCGAAGTACGCCAGGGCCTCGAAGCGCTGCGACGCCCCGGCATGCACCGTGGCCCGAGGCCAGGACAGGCTCCCTCCGAAGACCGAGCCCACGGCGTCCTCGGAGTTCGGGCGGTCCTCGGCGAAGACCCGGCAGCGCGTGTCCGCCCCGACGGGCACCACCGCGGAGAGGAAGTACAGGTTCCCCAAACCCAGAAAGCGCGCGCGTCCCGCGAGGGCGTCCTGGGGGTTTCGCCCGACGAGCTCGTCCCGGGCCTCGCGGTACAGGTCGTCCCCGTGGCCGCACAGGCCCTCGGCGATCTCCCAGCCCTGGCGCATGAACCCGCCGCTCTCCTGGTCGCGGGTGACGTAGTGGTAGAGCGGCAGGCGGTGGTCCACGGTGAGGTCACCCTCCGCGGTGTTGCGCACCACGGTGACCACATCGAGCGTAAACGGCCGCACGGCCCGCACGGTGCGCTCGACCTCGACGCCCTCGCCGGTCCAGGTGAGGCGCGCCTCGCGGTCGTTCACCCGCTCGCCGCGGAAGTCCAGGAAGGCCGGGGCCACGCTCTGGCCGCCCCGGGCGAGGCGAAGGTCCACCCGCAGGGGGAGGAGCTCCTCGCGCTCGGTGGTGGCGATGTCCAGCCGGCGGTCGTCGCGGTTGCCGGGGTTCGTGGCGGGCATACGGAACTGGGCGCCGTTGAGCCGCAGGGAGCGCACGCCCCCGGAGCGGGACGACAGCTCCAGGGCCAGGCCCGCGCCGCCCTCCCGGGCCGACGGGGTCTCCACCCGGAAGCGCGCCTCCGGGGCGCGGTTCTCCTCCGGGGCCACCACGATGCTGGAGCCCTCGCCCTCCGGGCGCGAGCTCTTGCGGCCCCAGAGGAAATACGCGGCCACCCCGAAGAGGGCCATGAACAACAACAATCGGGAGGTTCGTTCGCTCATCCGTCACGGTCCCTGTGGGGTGTTCAATACCAACGCCCCGCTCGGTCTCAAGGTTCTGGGTGGGGGTGCTTGTCGCACCCCTGGCGGCCAAACACCAGAGGGGGCGGGTCGTAGCCCCCGGTGGTCCACGGGCCGCAGCGTAGCAACCGCCGGAGCGTGAGCCACCCCCCGCGGAGGGCCCCATGGCGTTCGATGCACGCGCTGGCATACCGGGAGCACGACGGCTCGAAGCGGCACACGTTCCCCAGGAGGGGCGACAGCGTGGCCCGGTACACCCGCAGGAGGAGGAGTAGCAGGGCCTGGATCACGGGGCCTTGGGGGGAGGACGTCGGCGGCTCAGGGCCGAGAGAATCTCATCACGAACCTGCCCGAAGGCAAGGTCCGCCGCCCCCGCCCGGGCGATCACCACCACGTCCGCCCCGGTTGGGAAGGCCCCGCGGTGGAGCCGAAAGACCTCCCGCACCCTGCGACGAATCCAGGCCCTGCCCACGGAAGGCGCCGCCTTGCGGGAGGTCACCAGCCCGAGCCTGGCCGGGTCCCGGTCCCCACGGAACCACAAGACCAGCACGAAATGCGTGGTGTGTACCTTCTTCCCGGTTCGCTGCACCCGCAGGAACTCCCCCCGACGGCGGAGCCTCGCGGTCCTGGGAAAGCGCTGGTCCGGCGGTGCCATGGGCAACCCCGAGGTGTAGGTGCGAGTGGGATGATGTAGGAGGGTGTAGACCTTACCCCTCCCTGGTGTTGCTGGCGGTTACTTCTGGTACGCGGTGACGGCGAGGCGATGGCGCCCCTTGGCGCGGCGGCGCTTGATGACGTTCTGCCCGCCGGGGGTGGCCATGCGAGCGCGGAACCCGTGGGTCCGGAGGCGGTGGATGCGGGAGGGCTGGTAGGTACGCTTGCTCATGGCGGGGCGCAGGAAGGAACCACACCTCTGCCCGGGCGTCAAGGGGTGTGCTAGTACGGCGCCGACCTCTACGTACCGAACGGGAGACCTACGGATGACCAGCGAGACGAAGACCTACGACGCGATCGTGATTGGCGGGGGCCCTGGGGGCTATGTAGCGGCGATCCGGCTCGGGCAGCTCAAGCAGAAGACGCTGGTGCTGGAGAAGGAGAGCTGGGGCGGGGTGTGCCTGAACTGGGGGTGCATCCCGTCCAAGGCGTTGATCGCGGCGTCGAATTTCGTGGAGAAGGCGCGCCACGCGGAGGTCATGGGGATCACCGTGACGGGGGTGAGCGTAGACAACACCAAGCTCCAGGCGTGGAAGAACGGGATCGTGAAGAAGCTCACGGGGGGCGTGCAGCAGCTCTGCAAGGGCAACGGGGCGGAGCTGATGAAGGGCACCGCGCGCTTTGTCTCCCGGGACACGCTGGAGGTGCAGACCGTGGAGGGGGTCCAGCGGGTGCGGGCCACCAAGGGGATCATCGTGGCGACGGGGTCCACGCCCATTGAGATCCCGGGCTTTGCCTATGACGGGAAGAAGGTCGTGAGCGCCAAGGAGGGGGTGAGCCTGGACCCCTTGCCCAAGCGCCTGGCGATCATCGGCGGGGGGATCATCGGGATGGAGCTCGGGGGCGTGTACGCGCGCCTCGGGTGCGAGGTCACGGTGGTGGAGTTCCTGCCGAGGGTGCTGGCCACCATGGACGAGGACCTGACGATGCCCGTGGTGAAGGCGATGACGAGGTCCGGGGTGAAGTTCATCACCAACGCCAGGGCGACGGGCTACGAGGCCCAGTCCGACGGGTCCCTGAGGCTGTCGGTGGAGGTGAGTGGGCAGCGCCAGACCCTGGACACGGACGTGGTGCTGGTGGCGGTGGGGATGAAGCCGGTGAGCGCGGGCCTGGGGCTGGAGGGCATCGGGGTGGCGCTGGACAAGCGCGGGCACCTGGTGATCGACGACCGGTGCCAGACGAACGTGCCGGGGGTGTACGCAATCGGGGACGTGGCGGGGGTGCCGTACCTGGCGCACAAGGCGTCCAAGGAGGGGGAGATCGCGGCGGAGGTGGTCGCGGGGCACAAGAGCGCGCGGGACTGGCGGGCGGTGCCCGCGGCGACCTTCACGCACCCGGAGATCGCGAGCGTGGGACTCTTCGAGCACGAAGCGAAGGCCCGGGGGCTGGAGGTGACCGTGGGGAAGTTCCCGTTCGCGGCCAGCGGCCGGGCGATGGCGGTGCTGGAGACCGACGGGTTCATCAAGGTGATCGCGGAGAAGACGGGCAAGGACAAGCACGACGCGAAGATCATCGGTGTGCACATCGTGGGCCCGGAGGCGAGCGACCTGATCTCCGAGGCGGCGCTGGCGCTGGAGATGGACGCCTACGTGGAGGACGTGGGGCTGACGATCCACCCGCACCCGACGCTGGGCGAGGCGATGATGGAGGCCGCCAAGGCGGCCATCGGCGAAGCGGTGCACATCATGAACCGGTGAGCGGCGACCCGCTTACCGCCGCCAGGGGTTGGGCGCCTCGTCCAGGATGATCCCGCTCGCGGTGACGTTGAAGTGCGCCACGTGCAGCCCCGCGCCGGCCTGGCCGTCCGGGACCTGGTACCCGAAGGTGAGGCTCTCCCCGGTGTTGCCCGGTCGTGGCGAGAGCACCGCGCCGCTCGCCACCCGAGGGCCGCCGCCGTCGGCCAGCGTGCCCACCACCTCTCGGGTCACGAACACGCTCCACGGGTGGTACGCAAAGGCCCCCACCACCCGCGCGAGCTCCTGCGCCGAGGGGGCGTGCCCGCCGTCCCGCCACCGGGCGAGCACCCTCTCGGCCCCTTCGAGCCCCACGGTGACGCGCTCGCGCTCCAGGGCGCCGACGGCCCAGCGCTCGCCCAGCCGCACGGCCACCACGTCCACCCCCGCGGGCAGGGGCAGCGCCAGGCGCTCGGCGGCGCCCGGGGCCGCCACGCCGCCGTCCGTGGCCGCGAGGGCCACCCGGGCGGCCTGCGCCGCCACCGGGGGCAATGGCGCCGGAGCGTCCGCGGGGGGCGCGCTCGGGGCCCTCGGCGACGGCTCCGTGGGCGCCCGCCGGCAGCCCAGCAGGCACAGCGCGAGGGCGAGGGTACGCATGGGTAGGGTGGTATACTCCGCGGTGGGTGCGGGGTGGAGGGGCTTGCGCGGGGGCGGTGGTGTGGTAACATCCTCGGCCCGTTGCGCGATTAGCTCAGCTGGATAGAGCGTGGGTCTCCGAAGCCCAAGGCCGCTGGTTCGACTCCAGCATCGCGCGCCCCGGAAATTGTTGTCGTCGGTGGTACTCCCGCAACGCACTGGCCATACGCACCCAGCCCGTTCCGTCGGAGGTCGCCACTCAGCGACCGGATGATCGCGTCGAGGGCGCCGGTGGTCTGCTAGGGGAAACGGCCGATGGGGCAGGCGGATCAGCTGATCAAGCGTCTCCTGCGGGAGGAGACCTCGCTGTGTACGGGGGACCATGTGCACTTCGAGGTGCCGCCCGAGGTTCCCGTGGGGGCGCTGCAACCGGACGGCGTGGCGCAGGTGGCGCTGGCTGACGCGACCCTCGCGTCGCTGCCGGCGCCCTGGAGTCGGCTGCATCAGGAGGCCACCGTGGACGCCAAGATGCCCGGCGACCACATGGATCGAGCGGCGCTGGCCCGCGCGGAGTTCCGTCGCTGGGGGCGCTACGTGAGGCACCTGGAACAGGACCCCGCCCCCGAGGAGCCGGACCCTGGAGGGTTTGCAACGTGGGTGCTGGCGCCGCACGTGCCCCGCTGGCTCCAAGGCGACGCGGACAAGGGATGGCTCACGCTGGAACAGGTGGCGCCCGGCTGTTGGAGGGTGGGCCCGAGGGACCACGAGGTGCTGTGGATCGCAGCCAATGAGCTGCCCCTGGAGGCGGCGTTGCTGCCGATGCTGGTGGCCCGCTCGGGGCAGGCATTGGTGGAGTTCCTGGCCTGGGCCGCTGGGGTCAAGGGGCCCGCCTGGGTAGCCGACGTGCTACGATCTCTTCCCGTGGACCCACAGACTGCCGACGAGTACAGACCCATCCCGGAGGACCCCGAGGAGCAGCGCCGCATCAAGGCACGGCTCTTCCGAAAGGTCATCGAGCAGTCCCCGGACGTCGCCAATGAGGTGCGCGAGGAGGGACGCGAGGAGGGGCGCGAGGAGGGCCTCGGTCCCGTGGTGCGGTTGTTCGAGCGCAAGCTGGGTCGTGCGCTGACCAGGACCGAGCAGGGCGAGCTCCTGCGGAGGCTTGGTTTGGTAGGCCCGGCGCGGCTGGGCGATGTCGTCCTGGACATGGCCTCTGCAGAGCTGGGGGCGTGGCTCGCGGACCCCGGCGCGCGATGATCCCGCGGCCCCGTCGGGCAGGCTGCGAGCCCCCGCGGAGGGCATGCGCCGTCGCGGCGCAGTGACCGGTAGCGGATGGTCGCAAGTACGAAGGTGCATCTCGGGGCGTCCTCCCGACCCGCGTCGGGCGCCGTGGACGGGTCATCGACCCGGGGGAGGTCCACGGAGCGCCCTCAACCCCCGAGGCCCTCGGTCACGTACCGGGCGAAGGGAGGGCGGTCCCTCAAACCCTCGTATGCGCACGCCAGGCGCACCAGCGAGGCGACCGTGTGCCCCCTGGCTTCGGCCTGGGAGAGCAGCGCCCCGAGCCGCGCGCAGGTGTCCTCGTCTCGGAAGGTGGAGTAGTCGAGGAGCCCCCCCGCCGCCGTGGCCGCGCACACCTGCTGGAGGAACTTCAAGGTCTTGTCTCCCCCGAAGGCCCCGCAGCCCCAGTGCCCCGTGGACACCTGGCGGCCCCTGCAGGACGCGAGGCCGAGGTGGAACTTGTTCAGGTCACGCAGGACCCTGGAGGGCGCGAACTGCCCGCTCATCACCGCGTCCACCACCAGCACCTCCTGCGCAGGGCGAGCAGGGTGCAGGCCCGTGAACCGAAAGGTGGACAGGTACCCGCGATAGGTCGTGAAGCGCCTCGCCCCCTCCACGACGATCACTTCATCGTCCAGGAGGCGCTCGCAGAAGAGGATCCCCGGGAAGAGCTCCGGACAGCACGAGAAGAGCACCTCCTCCTGGGTGAGCGAGGGGATGATCCGGTGGATGTGGAGGTCCCGATTGGCGAAGTCCACGAACACCGGAGCCGGCGAAGACTCCATGTCCTGCGTGTGCAGCCTGGCGCTGTCCGCTCGAACGGGCAGGTCCAGCTCCGCCCAGGAGGGCCTGGACGACGGGCTCTGACGATACCGGGAGAACACCACCGAGGGGACCTCCCTCGCGTCGTGAGAGCGGTGGAAATACGCGAGGAGGCAGAGCACCCTCTCGACCGCCTCCTGCCACGGGGCCAGGTACACGCCCAGGAGGGACAGGGTGCCCGCCGAGGGGGCCGAGATGGTACCCAGGAAGAACGCACACGCAAGGATGTGGCGCACCTGTCGCTCGGAGAGTTCCACCCTGCCGGGCTCTCCCGAACGAAGCAGCGGGAGCGGGCGGTGGGTCCCCGAGTCCAAAGCCCACTCCCGCAGCTGCGGGAGGAGGTCGGTGTAGAAATCAAAGCCCGGAGCGGACTCCCTCGCAAAGCCCTGGAAGGCATCCACCGCGCGCTTCAGGGCGACGAAGCGCCCATCCCTCGGCGCGTCAGGCTGCAGGCGCAGGAAGCGCTCCAGCTCGTCGAACGATCCGGCGCGGAAGCTCTTCAGCCTGGCCCTCAGGTCTGTGTGAATGAACGTGGAGGTCACGGCAGGCCCGTCCGGGGAGCGTAGCACCCTCGCGGGGCCCTTGGCGTCGGCGAGAGAGTGCTACAGTCCGCCCCCGCCGGGAGCGGTCGAGGTCCCTGGCGGGAGGACGGCGGTGGCACACACATACGGCTTTGGATCGGTGACCGAGGCGGGCTTTACGGGCTTCCGGAAGGCCTTGGACGAAGGGGCCTGGGCCTCGGTGGAGCTCGGGGCCCTGGACCGCGAGGAGCCCTCGCTCCTCGGGGCGCCCGGCGAGGTGACCCTGGCGGCCGGGTGGAAGCTCCGGCTGCGCTGGTCCCTCGGGGCCCTGAACGCCGCCCTGGCAGGCCAGGACGCGGCCAACGTGGAGGACGCCGCCTGGGACCGGCTCCAGCGCCGGCTTGACGCCCAACTCTCGGTGCACGAGTCCGAAGAGGACCCGGCCCTGGTGTCCGCGGCCCAGAGGCTACGCAGGAGGCTCCTGCGCGGTGACGGCACGCTCCAGACCAGCTACCGCTACGAGGACGAGGTGCGCTTCGGCCGCATGCAGGTGGCCGAGGCCTCCGACGGGGAGTGCGCCCAGGACGTGGCCCTCTGCGGCCTCGGGTCCACCCTCCAACTGATCGGCGAGGCCACCGAGCGCCTGGCCGAGAAGATCGGGTACGGCGTCCAGGAGGCGAAGCCCAGGCCCCGCTCGGTGCTGGTGAGGGAGGCCTGGGCCGGCTGCGTCGTGGCCTTCGACGCGGTCTATGGCGAGCTCCGGTGGTACCTCGCCCACGCGCGCTCGGAGGCCCACAAGGCCACCGGCGAGGCGCTCCTGGCGCCGCTCCAGCGCCTCCTGGCCGAGCACCGCGGCCGCGACGAGGGGGTCCCTCGGCGCGCGGGTAACCCCTGAGGGAGCGCCCCGCGGCTCAACCGTCCGAGGCGCCCGCTTCGGAGGCTCTGCCGGTGTCCGGGTCCTGCGGCGTGCCCCCGTCCAGGGCGTAGCGCAGGCACACCCCCAACCGACAGACGTAAGGGGCCGTACAATCCCCGTCGCGCATGCACCCGGGGGCCTCTCCCCGATCACACGCGGCCAGCCCCAGGAGGAGCAGCAGCCCGATCGTACGGTATCGAACGATCACCGCCGCCGGCGGGTCCGCCGCCCGAGGAGCGCCCCGAGCGCGGCGAGGGACCACCACCCCGCCGTCGGGGCCGGGCCCACGGCGCGGCACCCGCAGCCTCCGGAGGCGTCGTCCGTGGGGGTGGCGCCCGGACCCGCGTCGTCGCCCCGGAGGCTGCCGCCGTCCTCCGCGGGGGTGGGCGGGGCGTCCTCCACGGGGAGGCTCGTGTCCTCCGAGGGCATTGTGTCCGTGGGCTCCGGCGCGTCCGGCGGCGGCTCCATGCCGCTGTCCGTCGTGGGTGGCGGCGGCGGCGGCGGTGGTGGCGAGGTGCGAGGGTGCACGAGCACCGCGCAGCGCACGGTGGTGTCCGACGGGCCGAACCACGGCCCCCCCTCCTGGGAGAGGGCGTAGTGCTCCGAGAGCGTGGTGTCCGCGGTCACCTCGGGGATGCCCAGTACAAACGAGAAGCGCCCCACGGCGCCCGGGGCGGTGTCGTGGTCCGCGCCGCTCGGGCGGTTGCGGCGCACCCAGTTGACCATGTCAAAGAAGATCCCGTCGTGGTCCCGAGGGTTGGAGGTGGCCAGGAGCGTCCGGGCGATGGTCCAGGGCTGCGAGCCCGTGTTGCGGTACTCCACGTAGGCCACCGGGCGCTCCCCGGAGCGCGCCTCCGCCGGGCACGACACGCCCACGAAATCCGCGGCGTAGGGCGGCGCCATGGGCGGAGGCGGCGGTGGCGGTGGTGGCGGCGGCGGTGGCGGTGGCGGTGGCGGTGGGGCGGAGCCTCCTCCGCGGACCAGGTCCAGGAAGTGGTTCCAGTTCCAGCCGACGCCGCCGTTCCCCGGGTCCGTGTGTCCGCCGGAGCCCCCGCAGCCGGTGGCCGAGGTGCTGCACGGCGCGCCGGAGCCCGAGCGGGGGATCTGGTAGTGGCCGATGATGTGTGCGCGGTCGATCGGGATGCGGTACCGATCGCAGAGCGTGCGCACCAGGCGCGCGCTGGAGACGTACATGGCCTCCGTGTACCAGCGGCCTGGGTCGGCGACGAAGCCCTCGTGCTCGATGCCCACGGAGCGGGTGTTGAACGACCAGTTGCCCGCATGCCACGCGGTGTCACCCTCGGGGACCATCTGGGTGATCTGGCCGTCCGACGAGCGGATGTTGTAGTGCGCCGAGGCCATCGCCGCGGGGTTTCGGAACCACGAGATGGAGCCCGCGTAGGAGCCCTGCATCGTGTGGATGACCACGTACTCCACCCGGGCCCCGGAGCGCCCGCGGGTGTAATTGGAAGTGCTCGCCGCGGAGAAGAGCGCGGGCCCGTAGTCCGCGGAGTACTGCGGCACCTGGGCGTAGGGCACCAGCTCCCCCACGGTGCGCAGCGAGGCGTGCGGCGGGACCGCGACGGTCTCCCCGGAGAACGCGGTGGCCGAGGCCCCGGCGCGCAGCGCGGCGAAGACCTGCTCGGCGTAGGAGAGCTGCTGGGCGCGCTCCGCGAGGCCGGAGTACCGGGCCACGGCCTCGGCCCAGGTCCCGAGGTCCTCGGGCCTGGCGCCGGTGCGCTGGCCGAGCTCCGCCAGCACCGCCGCGGCGCCCGCTACCGCGAGGCCGGGGTTGTCCCTCAGGGCCTCCGGGGACACCCCGAGGAGCGCCTGGGCGCGGGCGAGGGTGTCCGTGCCCTCCCCGCGGCGCAGGTGCAGGGGGCCGTACTCCGGCGCGTTGTGGGCGTCGTCGTGGGCGGCGCCGGCGTGGCCCTCGGGGGCGGGGGCGGGGTCGCCGAAGCGCGTCTCGCTCCAGGCGACGGCGGCCAGGAGGTCCCGGGGTACGTCGTAGGCGCGCGAGGCGCGGTCCAGGGCGTCCGTGAGGGAGCCCGCGGTCACGAACTGCGAGGGGTCCGCGGGGGCGTCGCTCACGCAGCCGGCCACCAGCGCGAAGAGCAGCCCCGAGAAGACCCGACCTCGCTGGATGACGCTCATGGTGGGACCTCTAGCGACAGGCGTCGCGGCCTGTGGGGAAGGCGGTGCGGTAGGACACCAGGGTCTGGACGCACAGGTGCGCGCCCGTGGAGTACGTGGGGTAGCCCGTGTCCCGGGTCTCCCCGCCGGAGAGCCCGACGATGAAGCCCGCGGGGTACGTGCGCCCGACGGTGGTGGCGTTCTGCGTGGACGGGCGCAGGTGCAGGAACCGGAAGCGCCGGGTGGTCACCAGGTCCGTGAACTCCGGCATGTAGCCCCAGCCGTAGACCCCCGTGCGCTCCAGCCGCGACGCGTGCCGGAGCTGCACCTGCGTGCCCGTGCGCACCGCCAGGTCCGTGTCCACCCAGCCCGAAGACATGTGCTGGTACGTCAGCGCCGAGTTCCACCACTGGAGCTGCGCGCACGAAAGCGCCCCCTCCGGCGGGGGCGGGTCGTTGCATACGTCGTCTACCCCAGTGGGGCGCACGGCGCAGCCGCGGCCCTCGCAGGAGCGCGTGATCCACGCACCGCGGTCGCACCGGCCGAGGTTCCCGCCGGGCATGCAGTTCCACACCGTGAAGCCCGTGTGGGGCCCGCAGGAGCACACCGCGTCCGGTGACCCGGGGGTACACCCGAACTCGCAGCCCACGGTCTCCGTCATGGCGCTCACGCAGCGCTGGCGGCTGCGCCGGTCGCCCGTGCACGCCCAGGAGGCCGACGCCCCGGAGGCCGAGCCCGCGCACCCCGGAGGCACCATCGGGACCATGGGAGCGTCCCTCGGAGGGCTCGTGTCCGCCGTGGGCACGTCCGGGCGCGCCGAGTCCGCCGGGGCGCCCGCGTCTCCCACGACCGCGTCGGGCGAGGGGCGGTCCTCCGCCAGCTCCGGGCTGTCCGGCGCGGGGCCGCCGTCCTCCTGGGGCGCCGTATCGCGCGGCGCAGGCGCGTCCTCCGAGGGTCCCGCTTCCTCCTCCTCGGGGAGCTCCTCCAGGGGCGCCTCCGGGAGGTCGCCGTCGGACTCCGGGACCATCTCCCCCTCCGCGGCGCAGGCCGCCACGCCGAGGCTGAGGAGCCCCGGGGTGATCCAGCGTAGCCACCGCGCTTGCATCGGACGGTATCGCAGCACGCGCCGCGCCAACGGTCAATGGCGCCACCCACCGCCCTTGACGCGGCGCCCGCGCGTGGTGCCACACTCCCGAAGATGCGACGGGCGCTCGTTTTCTGTGCCTTCCTCGGGTGCTCCAACAGCGGGGCGCCGCGGGACCCCGGCGGCCGCGACGCCGCAGTGGACACAACAGTGTCCACCCCCGATGGGGCTCCCTCGGATACGTCCGGGTGCGACGGGGGCTGCCCTCAGGGCTGGAGGGTGCTCCCGCGCGCGGGCGCGCCGTCTCCGAGGACGGAGCCCGTTGGCGTCTGGACCGGGCGCGAGCTTCTGGTGTGGGGCGGCCGGGACGGGGACGCCTTCCGCGGGGACGGCGGGCGCTACGACCCGTCCAGCCGTCAATGGAGGGCGCTGGCGGCGGCGGGGGCGCCGTCGCCCCGGGCGAACTCCGCGAGCGCCTGGACGGGCCGGGAGCTCCTCGTGTGGGGCGGCGAGGACGCCTCCGGCGCGAGGGGTGACGGCGCCCGCTACGACCCCGCGCGCGACGCCTGGGGGCCCCTGAGCGCCGCCGACGCCCCCGCCGCGAGGAGCCGCCCGGTGAGCGTCTGGACCGGGACCGAGCTCCTGGTGTGGGGCGGCGAGAGCGAGCGCACGCCCGTCGCGGGGGGCGCCCGCTACGACCCGAGGACGGACCGCTGGACACGCTTCGGGGCTCCCCGGGAGCCCTCGCCGAGGACCTACGCCGCGGCCGCGTGGACGGGCTCGGAGCTCCTGGTCTCCGGCGGCGTCGGGGCCGAGGGGATCCTCGGAGACGCCGCGGCCTACGACCCCGCGAGGGACGCCTGGACCGCCCTGGCCACGGAGGGCGCGCCGTCGCCCCGCGGCGCAGCCGCAGGCGCGTGGACCCCTCAGGGCTTCGTCGTCTGGGGTGGCTTCGGGGACCTCGGGGAGCGCCTGGGGGACGGCGCTCGCTGGGACCCGAGGGGCCGTCGCTGGAGCGCGCTCTCGATGGTCGGAGCGCCCCCTCCCAGGAGCCACGGTGGCGTCGCGTGGACGGGCTCGGAGGTGCTTGTCTGGGGCGGCGCGGCGGTGGACATGCCCGGCCCCGGTGGCACCAAGGTCCCGGTGGACTCCGGCGGGCGCTACGACCCCGCGAGGGACCGCTGGGGCGCGATCGATGCAGACGGTGCGCCCTCGGCGCGCGTGGGCCAGGTCGCGGTCTGGACGGGCTCGGAGCTCCTGGTGTGGGGCGGCGAGGGGGCGCTCCAGCGGCTCCAGACCGGCGCGGCGTTCACGCCCTAGAGCGTGTACAGTCCGGGGCCTCGGAGGCACAGAGGCAGATGGGACGAATTCTCGACGGGAAGGCGGTGGCCGCGGAGCTTCGGGGGCGGGTGGCGGTGGCCGCGGGGGTCTTTGCGTCGCGCGCGGGGCGCAAGGCGGGCCTGGAGGTGGTGCTGGTGGGCGAGGACCCCGCCTCGCAGGTGTATGTGCGCAACAAGGCCCGGGCGTGTGAAGAGGCGGGCCTTCGCGGGGTGGTCCACCGGCTCCCCGCGGACACCACCCAGGGCGCGCTCCTGGAGCTTGTCCACGGCCTCGGGGCCCGGGACGACGTAGACGGGATCCTCGTGCAGCTCCCGCTCCCGAAGCACCTGCACGAGGACGCGGTGCTCCAGGCCGTGCCCGCGGACAAGGACGTCGACGGCTTCCATCTCTTGAACGCCGGGGCGCTCTTCACGGGGCGCGAGGGCCTGGTGCCGTGTACGCCCACCGGGTGCATGAGGCTCCTGGACCACGCCGGCGGCGACCTCTCCGGTGCCCGAGCCGTGGTGGTGGGTCGCAGCAACATCGTGGGCAAGCCCATGGCCATGCTCCTCCTGGCGCGCCACGCCACGGTGACCCTGGCCCACTCGCGCACGCGGGACCTCGGGCTCCTGTGCGCCACCGCGGACATTCTCATTGCCGCCGTGGGCCGCGCGGGGCTCGTCCGCGGTGACTGGGTGCGGCCCGGCGCCATTGTCATCGACGTCGGCATCAACCGCGACGCCCAAGGCAAGCTCGTGGGGGACGTGGCCTTCGACGAGGCCGCCGAGCGCGCTGCGTGGATCACCCCCGTCCCCGGCGGCGTCGGCCCCATGACCATCGCGTGCCTGCTGGAGAACACCCTGCGCGCCGCCTGGAGGCGCAAGGGCCTCCCGCCGGGCGAGCTTACACTGTAGGCCAATGTAGGATGTTTACGCACATTGTGTTCTTCAAGCTGAAGGACGGCGCTCTCCGCGAGGAGGTGTGTGCGCGGGTGTGGGCCCTTCGCGGAGCGATCCCGGCGTTGAGGGGGCTGGAGGCGGGGGCGGACGTGGTGCGCTCGGGGCGCTCCTGGGACGTGGCGCTGGTGGCGCGCTTCACGCGCCGCGAGGACCTGGCGGAGTATGCGGAGCACCCGGCGCACCGGGAGTTCCTCGCGTACCTCACGCCGAGGTTGGAGGCCTCCTGCGCGGTGGACTACGAGACGCCGGAGGACGCGCCGGGGTGATGGGCCCGTGGGGGCCTTGGCGCCCTACCCTGCGGCCTCCAGCACCTTCGCGCGGAGCCACTGCTGCGCCGGGTCGTCGTGGTTGCGCGCATGCCACGCGAGGGTGACCTCGAAGCCCGGGAGCGCCACCGGCGGCTCGAAGAGCCTCACCGGCAGGGTCTTTGCGAAGGCCCTGGCCACCCGCTCGCCGACGGTGAGCACCAGGTCCGAGCCCGCCACCACCGGCGGCGCGGCGAGGAAGTGCGGCACCGCAAGCGCCACCCGGCGCGCGAGCCCGAGGCCCCCCAGCACCTCGTCCACCACGCCGCCGGGGGACCCCCTGGGGGCCACCAGCAGATGCGGCAGCGACACCCAGGTGTCCAGGTCCAGAGCGTCTCTCACCCTCGGGTGTCCCTCCCGCACCATGCATACGAAGCGCTCGACGAAGAGCCTCCGCGCGTGGATGCCCGCCCTGGCCGTCACCAGGGGCCGGGGACCCACCAGCGCGTCGGCCTCGCCGTTGGCGAGCTGCTCGCACGGATCGTCCCGCACGCCGCGCACCCACAGGTCCACCCCGGGCGCCGCGCGGCGCACGCCCTCGTAGAGCGCCGGCACCACCACGAAGGACCCATAGTCGTTGCTCAGGAGCTGGAAGGTGCGCCGCGCCGCGCGCGGGTCAAAGCCCGGGCCCCCCTCCACCGCATGCTCCAGCGTCGCCAGCGCCGCCCGCAGCGGCCCCGCCAGCTCCGACGCCCGCGCCGTGGGCCGCAGGCCCTGCGGCGTGCGCACGAAGAGCCGGTCCCCGAAGGCCGCCCGCAGCCTCGCCAGCGCGTGGCTGGTCGCCGGCTGCGAGAGCCCAAGCCGCCCCGCCGCGCGGGTCACGTGCCGCTCCGCCAGGAGCGCGTCCAGCACCCGCAGGAGGTTCAGGTCCAACGAGTGTATATTCGTGGTGTGCATGATAGCTATCTATAACATGCAGTAGACAGATGCCCTGGGGGTGTACACCTTCTCCCCCGTCGGTGCCTGCCAGAAGCAGCGGGCGCCGCGAGAAGGAGCGAGAGGAACCCATGGCAGACTATGTGATCGCGGGCGTCTCGGGGAACACGGGCAAGGCGACGGCGCAGGCGCTGCTCGACGGCGGCGCGTCGGTCCGGGTGGTGGTGCGCGACGCGGCCAAGGGCGAGGCCTGGCGCGCCCGGGGCGCCGAGGTCGCCGTGGCCGACCTGGGCGACGCGGGTGCCCTGGCGAGCGCCCTGCGTGGGGCCAGGGGGTGCTACCTCCTGGTGCCGCCCAACATGGCCGCGCCGAGCTTCGTCGAGTACCAGAAGCGCACGGGCCAGGCCGTCGTCGAGGCCGTGCGCCAGGCGAAGGTTCCCCACGTGGTGTTCCTCTCGTCCGTGGGCGCCGAGCTGAGCGAAGGCACCGGCCCCATCAAGGGCCTGAAGCCCGTTGAGGAGGGCCTGCGCGCGCTCGATGGCACCGTGAGCACCTTCCTCCGCGCGGCGTACTTCATGGAGAACCTCGGGGGCTCCCTCGGGATGCTCGCCCAGGGCGTGCTCCCGGGCTTCCAGCCCACGGACCTGGCCTTCCCCATGATCGCCACCCGGGACATCGGCGCCGTCGCCGCCCGCGAGCTCCGCGAGGGCGCTCGCGTCAACAGCATCATCGAGCTGTCCGCCGCGAAGAGCTACTCCCTCGACGACGCCGCCGCCGCGCTGACCAGGCTCACCGGCCGCGAGGTCAAGGCCCAGGCCTTCCCCCTGGAGGCCATGGTGCCCACGCTCACGGGCTTCGGCTTCCCGCAGGAGATCGCCGCCCTCTACCAGGAAATGACCGCGGGCTTCATCGCCGGGCGCGTGCGCTTCCACGGCACGCACCGTACGGTCCACGGCCCCACGGAGCTCTCCACGGTGCTCCAGGCGCTCCTCGCCAACGCCCCGAAGGGCTGAGGGCCTTTACAGCCCCGTCACCCTCGGGGGCACGGCCCTCGGCTGGGCCTCGGGGCTGTAGCCCGCGCCGGAGATCGTCGCGCCGTTGTACGCCCCGATCGGGAAGCCGTTCTGCGTCACCCGGTTGCCCTGGAGCGTCACCGTCACCCGGCCGTCGAAGAGCATCCCGAAGCGCGCGTTCTGCTGCACGTCGTTCTGCCGCACCGCCACGGCGCCGTCGGCCCCCGCCACCACGCTGCCCCCCACGCTGATCCCGTCCGCCGCCTCCAGCATCCCGAGCGCCGTGGCGAGCCTCGCCGGGATCGTCTCCGTGATCGTGTTGCACACGATCTCCACCACGCTCCCGGTGGGCGTCACCCCCACGGACAACCCGCGGTTCTGCAGGAAGGCGCTGTACCCCAGGCTCTCCACCGTGGCCGAGTCCTGCACCATCATCCCCGGCCCGAGGTTGTACCCCACCCGCGCCCCGGACACCGCCAGGCGCGACGCGCCACTCGCCAGGAAGCCCGTCCTCGCGTTCCCGAGGACCTGGCTCCCGGCGCCGCGCAGCGCGTCGTCACGGAGGTCCCGGTCCAGCCGGAGGACGCTCCGCGCCCCGAGGTACACCCCGTCGCCGTCGCGCCCGGTGGAGCGGGTGCCCGAGACGTTGAGCCTCCGGCCCTCGACCTCGGGGCCCGGCGACGCCACCGTGATGCCCGACACCGCGAGGCCCACCCGCGTGTTGCACACGATGGACACGCGCGACAGACACTGCAGCGCCCCCGCCCCCGAGGGGCCCTCGAGCCCGCAGGACGCGGCCCCGGCGCCCATCCCGGCGCGGCCCTGGAGGAGCACCCCCGTGTCCCCGTTCTCGTACACGAGGCTGTCCCGCAGGTGCACCACCGACGCCTCGCTCACCACCCCGCGGCCCGCGCCGTGGTGCACGTACAACCTCGCGAGCACGGCCCGGCCCCCGAGGGTCACCTTCACTCCGTCGCCCGCGGAGCGCGCCACCGTCACGCGCTGCGCCTCCACCGACCCACCGGACACCAGGAGCCCCACGCCCGCGCCCTCGACGCGCACGTCCTCCAGGCGCGCGGAGGCCCCCGACGGGACCTCGACGCTCGGCGCTCCGGCCGTGGGAGGCGCGCCCTCGCGCACCACCGCCAGGTCCCGGAGCTCCGCGCCGACGCCCCGAAGGCGCAGCGCCCCGGCCCCGGTGAGCGCCACGGTGGAGCCCTCGCCGGCGCCAGCGCCCACGACCGCCACGGGCCCGAGGAGCTCCAGGGGCTGGTCCAGCGCCAGGCGACCGCGGCTGAGCACCAGCGTGCCCCCGGCGTCGCCCAGCGACGCCGCCGCCGCGGTCAGGGAGTTGAACGCGCGCTCGCGGGTGGTCCCGTCCCCGCCCGCGGTCGCCATCGGGGACACGTACCGCACCGGCGCCCGGAACGGCGCCGTGGCCGGCGGCTCCGGCCAGTCCACCGCGGCGCGGGCCTGCGCCCCCACCGGGAGGCACTCCACCCCGCCCGCGGTCCTCCCGTCGGGCACCGCGGCCTCCGCGGCCATCGCGCACCGGAGGTGAGGCACCTCGGTCACTACCGCGACGCGCACCGGCGTCAAGGGCACGTCCGGCGTGTCCCCTCCGCCGCAGCCGCAGAACGCTGCAAGAGCCACAAGGCGCGCCGCCGTCGATCTCTCACGGGCCATGATGCCGCATGGTTCACCAGGTCCCGACGGCCGTCAAAGGTCCTCGGGCGAGGCCCCCTGCGCCTGGAGCTGCTGCTGCAACCCTCGGATCCGCGCGAGGATCTCGTCCTGGTCCGCCCGAGCCCGGCGCTGGAGCTCCTCGATGGCCTTCTCCAGCGCGCCCTCGCGGGCCTGGGCGAGCTGGCTCGCGGGGGAGACGGGCTGCGCGGCCTGGGTGGTCTGGGCGTCCCTTGCGTCCATGCTCGCGGGCAGGTCCGACGGCGGCAGGAGCCGTCGCTCCGCGTCGATGCGCTGCGCCGCGAAGTCTATCAAGCGGCGCAGCAAGCGGTTCTGCGCGTCCGCCGCGTTGCGCATATGGGCGTGCAGCCGCAGGGTCTCCTTCCGGAGCTGCTCCATGAGCTCCTCCGTGGAGGCCAGGGGCTCCCCCGGCGGCAAGCTCTCCGTGGACGGCGTGGCCGGGGTCCCCCGCACGCCCGAGAGGCGCCACAGCTGGGTGGCCACCTCCGCGGCCACGCCGGGCCGCTGCGAGGGGTCCTTCTGGAGCATCCACCGCAGGAGGCGCTCGGCCTCCAGGGAGAGCTCCGGGACGCGGGCCCGCAGGTCCGGGAGCGCCGCGGTGCCGTGGCACACGATCTGGTACTCCGAGGTGCCGCCGTAGAGCGGCCGGCCGCTCAAGAGGTGCACCAGCGTGCACCCGAGGGCGTAGAGGTCCCCGGAGGCCGTCACCAGCTCGCCGCGGGCCTGCTCCGGCGGCATGTACGCCGGCGAGCCCACGAACATGTTGGCCCGGGTGAACCGCGGTTCATCCACGCAGAGGGCGATGCCGAAATCCAGCACGCAGATGCCCTCGGGGATGGACGCGCCCTTCATGAGCATGAGGTTGGCGGGCTTGATGTCCCGGTGGATCACGCCCTCGCGGTGCGCCACGGCGAGGGCCTCCGCGACGCGGGCCCCGACGGCCAGCGCCGCGGGCGCCGGGAAGGGCCCGCGGGCCTCCACCAGGTCCTCCAGGCTGGTCCCGAGGACGAACTCCATGGCGAGGTAGGGCCTGCGCCTGGGGTCCATGCCCACGGCGATCCCCCGCGGGATCGCGGGGTGCGACAGCCTCAGGCTGATCCGCGCCTCCCGCACGAAGCGCGCCACCACCGACGGCACCTGCGCCAGCGACGGGCGGAGGGTCTTGACGGCCACCAGGTCCCCGGACTCGCAGTCGAGCGCGCGAAACACGACGCCGAAGCCGCCGATGCCCTGCACGGACTCCAGCCGGTAGCGCCCGTCGAGCACCTCCCCGAGGCGCTGCTGCGCCTGCTTGAGCTCCGCGTCTTCGTTGTCCGAGCTGTCCATCCGCCGCGCCGGGCCTCCAGGGTTGACCATCGTGGCATGGCCGCTCGCGTGGAACAAGCCGCCCGGCGCAGCGCTCAGGGGCCGCCGCGGCAGGTCGGCGTCGGCTGCGCGGGGTCGAGGTCCGGCACCGTGAGGCGCTCCTCGGAGAGCGAGGGGTCCTCGACGGGGACCAGCGCCGCGGCGCCGGGGCCCGCGACGCGCTCGATCCCGAAGGGAGGCGTCACCACGGAGGTGCCGCGCACGAGGTACCGCTGGAAGCCCGAGAGCGCCCCGTCGGTCCAGGTGAAGGCCCCGCCAAAGACAGCCACCGCCACCTCTCCGTCGCGCAGGAGCGCCCGCTCGAAGGCCACCGAGGTTCCGACGCCCACGTAGAGCCCGTAGGCGCGGGCGGGCCCCACGGCGCGCTCCGGGTCGCACGGATCGAAGTCGAGGGAGCCCTGAGAGACACGCTGGACGAAGAGGTCCCGGGCCGTCAGCCTCGCGCCGGGGCCCGCGCCGAGGAGCCTGCTGGCCGAGAGGACGGTCAGCGCTGCGCCGCGGCTGCCCACGATGGCCACCTGCCGCGCCTCGGCCTCCGCGCCGCCGGCGAGCAGGAGCCCCAGGGCCCCCCGGGATCCCGTCGCCACCGGCTCCTGGACGATCACCTCCGACAGGTCGATGGCGGTGCCGAAGCCCGCGGCCATGACGCTCCCCTCGGTCGCGCGGGTGACCAGCACCCTCGACGCGGAGAGGCGCCCTCCCTGGACCGCCACCAGGGCGACGCGGGTCTCGCGCACCGCGCACTCGACGAGGTGCAGCCTTGCCGTCGGTCCTCCGGAGGTCCCCGTCGCCGAGAGGGCGCCGGCGCCGCGGTTCCCGAGGAGGAGCGAGCGGGCAGCGACGAGGGCACCGCCCCGCTGGGCGCTCACGCCGTCGCCGCCGAAGGGATAGGTGGACAACAGCTGCGTGTCCCGCACCACGCACTCGGTGAGCTCCACCCGCGAGGGCGCCGCGCCGGTCCCGGTGCTGAGCGCGCCCGCGCTCCGGTTGCCGCGGAACTCCGTCCGCGCCGCCGTCAGCGTCGCGCCCGCTTGCGCCACGGCGCCGTAGCCCTGGCGCTGGTCGCTCTGGCGCGCGAGGGTGTCCCGCACCGAACAGGCCTCGAGCTCGATGCGTGAGGGCCCGCTCGGGCCTTCTCCGCCGGCGAAGGCCCCCGCGCTGCGGTTCGCCTGGAGGAGGGTCCTCGCGGCGACGACGACGCCGCCCTCCTCGGCGAAGAGGCCGAAGCCCCCCTGGGCGGTGCCTGCGTGGGGGAGCGTGCCCTGGACCACGCAGTCCCGGAGCTCGACGCGGGAGCCCTCCCGAGAGGGGCTCGCGCCGCTGGCAAAGACGCCCACGTCGCGGTTTCCGTCTACCAGCGTGCGCGAGGCCACCACCGCTCCGCCGTGGAGGGCAGCCAGGCCAAAGCCGCCCTCCTGGTCGCCCGGCGTCGGCCGGGTCGCCCGCGCGACGCAGCCGTCGAGCTCGACCCTGGGCACGGCGCGCGAGCCGACGGTGTGCCGCGCCACCACCGCGGCGAGCTCGTTCCCCTCCAGGTCCACGCCGCGCAGGGTGGCCCTCGCGCCGCTCTCCACCACCACCCCGGGACCGGCCCCCTGGATGGTGAGCCCCACGAGCTCCGCCTCCACGCCGAGCTGCGCGACCAGCACCGTCGGCAGCGCGCGGTCGATTCCCACCAGCGTCACCCGGTGGCGGCAACCCACCAGGTGCACCGACTCCTGGAGCGAGAGGTTCTCGCGGTAGGTGCCGGGCGCCACGCGCACCCAGGCCTCGCTCCGCAACACCGCCAGGGCGCGCGTAATCGTTGGATAGGGCGCCTCCTCGGAGCCATCGGGAGAATTTATCGCACCTTGACGTACATGTATGACTCTCGCGTCCGGGGGCAGCGTGCCGAGGTCGGGCCAGGGCTGTCCTTCCGGGCAGGAGTCCGGGAACACCGGCTCGCAGGTGGAGTCCTCCAGGCGCCTCCAGGGCTCCGGGCACGACTGGATGCCAACGGTCGCCGTGTCGGGCTCGGGCCAGGCGCCGCCCCCGGCG
Organism: Deltaproteobacteria bacterium; assembly: GCA_016218725.1. Taxonomy (GTDB): domain Bacteria; phylum Myxococcota_A; class Polyangia; order Polyangiales; genus JACRDB01. Next base: position 47,976 of record JACRDB010000143.1, on the reverse strand, counting down.
CCATCCGGGAGGAGGAAGAAGGTGGAGCCCGCGCCGCCGTCTGGGTACGGGACGGGGCGCGGGCGCGTGAGGTCGAGGTTTGCGCACGCGCCCTCCTGGGCGCCGCCGCCAGGGCGGCAGAGCACCACCGCGGGGCCGCAGCCCCCGAGCTGGTGGGGAACCCACTCCGCCGGGCACTCCCAGCGAGAGATCGCGCGGGGCGCGGCGGGCTCCTCGGCGCAGCCGCACAAGGCGAGCCCCGCGAGGAGTGTGTACCCCCACGAGGCGGTCATGGGCGTCCCCGGCAATCGCCCGGGAGCTGGGTGGGATCGAGGAGGGGTACGGGCAGGCGCTCCTCGGTGAGGGTGGGGTCTTCGCCCGGGACGAGGTCCTCGGGGCGTGGGCCGAAGACACCCCGGAGCGCCAGGGGAGGGGTGACCACGGAGGTGCCTCGGAGGAGGTAGCGTCGGAAGCCCTCCGCGGCCCCGTCGGTCCAGGAGAAGGCGCCGCCGAAGGACGCCACCGCCACCTCGCCGTCGAACAACACCACCCGCACGAGGTTCATGCGGGATCCAGAGGAGACGTACGCGCCATACGCGCGCTGCACGCCCGCGGGGCGCGACGGGTCGCAGGCGTCGAAGTCAATGGACGACGGGCCCACGCGCTGGACGAAGGCGTCTTCCACATCCATCCGCGCGCGCTGGGACGGCCCCACCAGGAAGGTGATCGACAGCGCCGCCAGCGCCGCGCCGTGGGTCCCAACGACGCCGACGCGCCGCAGGGTCACCGCGGCGCCGCTCGCGGAGGCGACCCCGAAGCCGCCCCGGCGGTTCACCGGGGTGTTGTCAAGCACCCATACATCCTCCAGGGTCATCACGGACCCTTCGCCCGAAGCCATGGCGCCGCCCTCGCGGCTCCCGCTGGCGAGCACGCGCGTGGCGTCGAGGTGCCCGCCTCGGACGACACCCAGCGCGATGCCGCCGGAGATCCGCGACGCGGAGGTGTCCCGGATCGCGCAGTCCAGGAGGCGAGCCCGCGCGGCGCGCCCCTCGCCGAGCGCGCCGTCCGCACCCACGCCGACCATGCGGTTGCCCTGGAAGAGGGAGCGCGTCACCAGCGCCTCGGCGCCGTCGTTCACGGTCAAACCAACGCCCCCGATGCCGTCGCTCTCCTGCGGGAGCGAGTCGAGGATCTGGCAGTCGTCGAGCGCCGCGCGCGAGGGGAGCCCGGAGTCCGCGGCGACACCAAGGGCACCGACGCCAAAGGCGCGATTGCGCCGGAAGAGCGATCGGCTCGCCACAATGGCACCGCCCCGCTCCGCGGCGGCGCCGTAGCCCCCACGGCCGTCGCTCTCGCGCGGCAGCGTGGCGCGCACCTCGCAACCCTCGAGCTCGACGTGGGAGGCGACCCCCATGCCCCCGATGCCGACGGAGAAGGCCCCTGCGCTGCGGTTGTCCGCCACCAGGCTCCGTCGCGCGGAGAGGCGCGCGCCTCCCTGGGCTGCCACGCCATGCCCGTTCGAATGGTCCCCCTGGCGCGAGAGGGTGCCCCGCACGACGCAGCCGTCGAGCTCCAGCACCGCGGGTCTGCCGTCGGAGCTCACATTCAGGGCGAGGGCCCCGACGTCGTGATTCCGGAGGACGAGCGTCCCGGTGGCCTGGAGGGTGGCGCCGTCCTCCGCGAGGAGCCCGAAGCCCCCGGGTAGTCCCGGCTCCGGCGGGAGCGTCTCCCGGATGACACAGTCGGAGAGCTCCACGCGCGAGAGTCTCCGAGCTGCATCCAGAGACCTGCGACTCGCGAGGACGCCCGCGGCGTGGTTTCCGACGATGAGCGACCGGCTTGCGGTGACCACGCCGCCCTGGTAGGCCATGATACCGCTCCCTCCTGTGCGGGTGCTCATGCGCGGCAGGGTGCTCGCTACCACACACTCGGCGAGGTCCACGCGGGACGCTTCGCCACCCGGGCTCAGACCCATGGAGAGGGCGCCTGCGTACCGGTTGCCACGCAGCGCCGTACGCCGCGCCGAGACGCAGCCGCCGCCTTGCGCGAAGAGCCCGCTGCCGCCAACGCCATCGCGGTCCGGGAGCGTATCGCGCACGACGCAGTCGGTGAGGTCCACCCGCGCCGGCGGCGAAGCGCCGCGCCGCTCCACCGCGTGCACCGCCGCGCCGCGATTACCCTGGACCAGCGCCCGGACGGCGATCACCTGACCGCCATCCGAGGCATCCAGGGCGGTGCCTCCAAGCCCCGAGCGCTCGGAGGGCAGCGTACCCTGGACCACGCAGTCGGTGACCGTCACCCTGGCTGGCGCCCCAGCGGGACCAAGGCCGACCGCGCCGACCGCGACGATGGCATTGGCCGCTAGGAGAGACCGGGCGATGGCCACCTCGCCACCCTCGTAGGCGCCTACCCCGACGCCAGCATGGGTGGTCTCCCTTGGTCGCGTTCCCTGGATCGTCGTGTCTTCCGCCTCGACGCGGGTGCGCGCCTCCGCGGAGGTGCCGGTGCCGACGGCCAGGATCCCCGCTTCAACGGTCTCGACGATGTCAACGCCGCGCAGGAGGGCGTGCGCGCCAGCCTCCGCGATCACACCGGCGCTGTTTCCGCGGAGCGTCAGGCCGCGGACCTCCGCCCTCGCCCCGCGCTGCGCCGTGTAGAGCGTGGGCCTCGACGGGTCCGTGCCCTCCAGCGTCACCCGACGGCGACAGCCCGCGAGGGTGACCTCGCCGTCGAGAGTGAGGTTCTCGCGATAGGTCCCCGGCGCGATGCGCACCCTCACGGGTCCGTCCGCCGACTCCAGCGCACGCGAAATCGTTGGATAGGGCGAAGCCTCCGTGCCATCGGGGGTTCCTATCGCACCTTGACGTACATGGAGGGTTGTGGTGCCTTCGGGGGTTGGTCCGAGGTCCGGGTAGCGCTGCCCCGGGGCGCAGGTGTCGGGGAAGACGGGCTCGCAGGTGCCGTCCTCCAGGCGCCTCCAGGGTGCGGGGCACGAGGGGATCCCCGCCGTCGGGGCGAAGTCCTCGGGCGGCGCCAGCGTGCCAGCGCTCACCTCCGCGAGCTCCGGCAGGGCCTCGGGCCAGGCGCCCCCGATACCCCCGTCCGGGAGGAGGTAGAACGTCGCGCCCGCGCCGCCGTCGGCGTACGGGACGGGGCGCGGGCGCGTGAGGTCAAGGCCCGAACACACGCCCTCCGCGCCGCCGCCGCCTGGGCGGCAGAGCACCACCGCGGGGCCGCAGCCTCCGAGGCGGTGGGGCACCCACTCCGGGGGGCACTCCCACCGCGGGATCGTGCGGGGAGGGGCGGGCTCCTCGGCGCAGCCACAAAGGGCCATCGCTGCGAGGATCCAGGCAGAGAGGACGGCGCATGCTCGCTTCATGACGACGGCCTGCACTCCAGGGGCCCTCGCTCCGGGTCGAGGACGGGCTCCGGGAGGCTCTCGTTGGGTAGGGTCGGGTCGTCGCGCAGGAGGAGGTCCTCGGGGGTCGGCGTGGCGACATGAAGGAGGTCCGGAGGGGCGGTCACCAGGGAGGAGCCCCGGACGAAATAGCGCGCGAAGCCCGCGGCGACCCCGTCGCGCCAGAGGACAGCGCCGCCCTGGGCTGCGACGGCCGTCGCGCCGTCGAAGAGGAGCGCGCGGTGGAGCGCCAGCGTGGACGACGACGCGACGTAGGCGCCGTAGGCGCGGAGAGGTCCTACGCGCTGGCCCGGGCGGCATGCGTCGAAGTCCAGGGTGCCAGGACCGACGCGCCGGACGAAGGCGTCCCACACCTCCAGCTGCGCGCCGCCGACGGGGCTCCGGAGGGCGCTGCCGGGTATCAGCGCGAGCGCCGCGGCGTGGGTGCCGAGGAGCACCAGGCGCCGCGCCTCGCCCCTGGCGCCACCGGACAGCGCGAGCCCGACGCCCCCGCGGCCGTCCGGCGGCGCCGTCTCGGACACGAAGAGGTCGTCCAGCGCGAGGGTGGTGCCGACCCCCGCGGCGAGCACCGCGCCGGTGCGGCTGCGGCTGACCAGGACCCGTGTGGCCTCCAGCCTCGCTCCGCCGACCACGGCGATCCCTATCCCGAAGGCCGGGTCCTGTGTGTCCCGCACCGCGCTGTCGGTCAGGGTCACCCTCGACCCACCCACGCCGGGCGCGGTGCCGGAGACCGCGACGCCCACCGCGCGGTTCTCCTCCACCAGCGTCCGGACCGCCGCGAGCTCCGCGCCATCGACGGCGACCAGGCCGTAGCCCCGGCGCTCGGAGCTCGCGAGGGGGAGCGTGCCGCGCACGACGCAGCTTCGTAGCTCTACCCGCGACGGGCGCTCTCCGGCGACGCCCGAGGAGGCCACCGCCACGTCCCGGTTGCCGTCGAAGAGGGAGTCCTGCGCGACGAGCACGCCGCCCAGCTCGGCGCTCGCGCCGTAGCCCGCCTGGAGGTCGCTCGCCCGCGGGAGCGTGCCTCGCACCGTGCACCCGAGGAGGTCCACCCGGGACGCGACCCCCGCGGGGTCCTCGCCGCGGGCGAAGACCCCGGCCTCGTGGTTTCCGAGGAAGAGCGCGCCCGTGGCGAACACCTGGCCGCCGCCCTGGGCGCTGACCCCGACACCGAGGCTTCGGTCCGCGCTTCTGGGCTGCGTGTCCCGCACGACGCACACGGCCAGGAGTATCCTCGACCTGGTCCCGTCCGGGCCGCTCCCGAGGGCCAGGGCGCCGACGTCACGGTTGCCGCGCAGGGCGCAGCTGGCAGCGGCCACGACGCCGCCGGCCTCGGCGCGCAGGCCGTAGCCGAAGCGCCCGTCCGTGGCGGAGGGGCGGGTGTCGGCCACGACGCACCCGGTGAGCGTCACCGTGGAGCGCCCCCCGGCTCCGCCGGACCCGCTCGCGAAGGCCCCGGCCTCGCGGTTCCCGAGCACCAGCGTGCGCATGGCGAGGACGGTCCCTCCGCCGAGCGCCGCGACGCCGACGCCGCCCTGCCCGGCGCTCGCTTCGGTGTCTCTCACCACGCTGTCCGTCAGCGTCATCCGCGACGGAGCGCCGCGCGGAGACGCGCCCTGGGCGTGCGCTCCGGCCTCGCGGTAGCCCGCGACGAGCACCCGGAGCGCGAGGACCTCGCCGCCCCCCTGGGCGCTCAGGCCATAACCCGGCGCGCGGGACCCCATCGGCGGCGAGGCGCCCCGCAGCACGCAGTCGGTGAGCTCGACGCGGGAGGCGGTGCCCCGCGCGTCCGCGCCCGAGGCGAAGACCCCGACGCCCTGCGTGGCCCGCACCAGGGAGCGCTCGACGAGCACCGTCGCGCCCCCCTGGGCGCTGATCCCGACGCCTCCGACGCCATCCCCAGGGCGGGTCCGGGTGCCCGCGATGGAGACCTCTCGCAGCGTCACCCGAGGCCTCGCCAGGAGCGCCTGGGTGTGCCGGGCGTACACGCCCACCGTGTGGTTGTCCCGGAGGTCCGCGCTCTGGAGCAGCAGCTGCGCGCCGCTCTGCACCTCCACGGCGACGCCGCCGCCCTGGACCGTCAGGCCCCGAAGCTCCGCCACGGTCCCGGGCTGCGACGCGAGCACCGTTGGTCGCGACGCATCCACGGACTCCACGGTCGTTCGGTGACGGCAGCCCACCAGGTGCACGTTGCCCGCCAGCGTGAGGTTCTCTCGGTAGTCCCCCGGCGCCACGCGCACCCAGGTCTCCCCCACCACCGCCGCGAGAGCGCGCGCAATCGTCGCGTAGGGCGCACCCTCCGAGCCATCGGGGGTTTCTATCGTACCTTGTCGTACATGTAAGACTCGTTCGCCCGAGGGCAGCGCCCCGAGGTCCGGAAAGGCCGCTCCGGCGGGGCAGTCGTCGGGAAAGACAGGCTCGCAGGTGAGGTCCTTGTGGCGCGTCCACCGGGCGGGGCAGGAGGGGATGCCAGCTTCGGGCAGGAACTCCGCGGAGGGGGCCACCCGCTCTGGCTCCTGGGGGTTGTTTGTAGGCAGGGCCTCGGGCCAGGCGCCCCCGATACCCCCGTCCGGGAGGAGGTAGAACGTCGCGCCCGCGCCGCCGTCGGCGTACGGGACGGGGCGCGGGCGCGTGAGGTCAAGGCCCGAACACACGCCCTCCTGGGCGCCGCCGTCGGGGCGGCAGAGCACCACCGCGGGGCCGCAGCCTCCGAGGCGGTGGGGCACCCACTCCGGGGGGCACTCCCACCGTGGGATCGCGCGGGGCGGGGCGGGCTCTTCAGCGCAGGCGGCCAGGGCCACCGCTGCGAGGAGCGCGCGAGGCCATGCGGTGGTCATGGGCGTCCCCGGCAATCGCTGGGGAGCTGGGTGGGGTCGAGAATTGGAACGGGCAGGCGCTCCTCGGTGAGGGTGGGGTCCTCGCCCGGGACGAGGTCCTCGGGCCGGGGGCCGAAGACCCCGCGGAGGGCCAGGGGAGGGGTGACCACCGAGGTGCCTCGGAGGAGGTAGCGTCGGAAGCCATCCACGGCCCCGTCGGTCCAGGTGAAGGCGCCGCCGAAGGACGCCACCGCCACCTCGCCGTCCAGCAGCGTCGCCCGCGTGAGGTGCATGGTGGAGCCCGAGGAGACGTACGCTCCATACGCACGGCGCGCCCCCGCCGGGCGCGACCGGTCGCAGGCGTCGAAGTCAATGGACGCCAGCCCCACGCGCTGGACGAAGGCGTCTACCACGTCCATCCGCGCACGCTGGGACGGCCCTGCCAGGAAGGTGGCCGACAGCGAGGCGAGCGCCGCGCCGTGGGTCCCGACGAGGCCGACGCGCCGCAGGGTCACCGCGGCGCCGCTCGCGGAGGCGACGCCGAAGCCGCCCCGGCGGTCCACCGGGGTGATGTCCAGTACGAGCAAGTCCTCCAGGGTCATCGAAGACCCCTCGCCGGAGGCCATCGCGCCGCCCTCGCGGCCACCCTGCGCGAGCACGCGCGTGGCGTCGATGTGGCCGCCTCGGACGACCCCAAGCGCGAGGCCGCCGAAGCGTGGTCCCGCAGCGGTGTCCCGGACCACACAGTCGGTGATGCGCAAGCGCGCGGTGCGGCCTCGCGCGTCGGCGCCGTCCGAGGCGACGGCGCAGTGGCGGTTCCCATGGAAGATCGAGCGCGCGGCGAACACCTCGGCGCCGGATTGCGCAAACAGACCGATGCCCGCGAGCAGGTCGCTCTCTTGGGGCAACGAGTCGAAGACCTGGCAGCGATCGAGCGTAGCGCGCGAGGGGAGCTCCGAGTCCTCGGTGGCACCGAAGGCGCCGACGCCCCCGGTGCGATTACGGAGGAAGAGGGAGCCGCTCGCCGAGAGGCTACCGCCCCGCTCCGCGGCGGCTCCATAGCCCGCGGCACGGTCTCTCGCGCGGGGCAGCGTGTCGCGCACCACGCAGCCTGTGAGCTCGACCCGCGAGGCGGAACCTCCGGCGCCGACATCTCTGGAGAACACTCCCGCGGTGTGGTTGTCCGCCACCAGGGTCCCGGCGGCCGACAGGAACGCGCCGTTCTGTGCGGTGAGGCCATGGCCGAAGCCGAGGGTCCCCTGCTGAGGCAGGGTGCCCCGAAATACGCAGCCGGTGAGTTCCACCCGCGAGGGGACGCGCGCAGAGCCCTCTCCGTCGCTCATGGCTCCGACGTCGTGGTTGCCGAGGACGAGCGTCCCGGTGGCCGTGAGCACAGCGCCTTCTGTGCTCAGGACACCGAAACCACCTGGGAGCCCAGGCATCCTTGGGAGCGTGTCCCGCACGACGCAGCTTCGGAGTTCCAACCGGGAGGGGACCCTGCTGGCGTCCAGGGACCGCCGACTGGAGAGGGCCCCCGCGTTGCGGTTGCCAACCAGGAGCGACCGGACGGCGGTGAGGGTGCCCCCCTGGTACGCTAAGAGGCCGCTGCCGTTGGCCTGGTCGCGCTGCCTGGGGAGCGTGTCCCGTACGATGCACTCCGTGAGTTCCACCCGAGAGGCCCCGCCGTCCGGGCTCTGGCCCGCGGCCAGGGCGCCAGCATAGCGATTGCTACGTAACATCGTCTGGCGCGCAGAAATCACACCACCGTCCAGTGCGAAGAGCCCGCACCCTCCGAAGCCAGCCGGGTCTGAGAGGGTGCCGCGCACGATGCAGTCGGTGAGGTTCACCCGCGCTGGTGGCGACGCGCCGCGATGCTCTGCCGCAGCCACCGCCACGCCGCGACTGCCATGGATCAGCGTCCGCAGGGCGCTCACCTGGCCGCCATCCAGGCTGACCAGGGCGGTGCCCCCGACGCCCGTGCGATCCGAAGCACGTGTGTCTCGAACCACGCTGTCCGTGACCGTCACCCTCGCCGGCGCCCCGTCGTCGCCGAAACCAACGGCGGTGACTGCTGCGATGGCGTTGGCCGACAGGAGCGTCCGGATGATGCTCACCTCCCCACCCTCTAACGCGCTGACTCCGCTGCCTCCGTTGGAGACCTCTCGCGTTCCCTGCACCATTGTGTCTTCGGCCTCGATGCGAGTGCGCGCCTCGGCGGCGGCGCCGGTGCCAACGGCCAGGATCCCCCCCTCCACGGTGTCCAAGACATCAACGCTGCGCAGGAGGACGCGCGCGCCCGCCTCCGCGATCACGCCGACGTTGTTTCCGCGGAGCGTCAGGCCGACGACCTCCACCCGCGCCCCGCGCTGCGCCGCGTAGAGCGTCGGTCTCGACGGATCCGTGCCCTCCAGCGTGACCCGGCGCCTACAGCCCGCGAGGGTGACCTCTCCGTCAAGGGTGAGGTTCTCGCGATAGGTCCCCGGCGCGATGCGCACCCTCACAGGGCCGTTCGCCGCCTCCAGCGCACGCGAAATCGTCGGATAGGGCGACGCCTCCGTGCCATCGGGGGTTCCTATCGCACCTTGACCTACATGGAGGGTCGTGGTGCCTTTGGGGGTCGGTCCCAGGTCGGGGTAGCGCTGCCCCGGGGCGCAGGTGTCGGGGAAGACGGGCTCGCAGGTGCCATCCTCCAGGCGCCTCCAGGGCGCAGGGCACGAGGGGATCCCCGCCGTCGGGGCGAAGTCCTCGGGCGGCGCCAGCGTGCCCGCGCTCACCTCCGCGAGCTCCGGAAGGGCCTCGGGCCAGGCGCCCCCGATACCGCCGTCGGGGAGGAGGTAGAACGTGGAGCCCGCGCCGCCGTCGGCGTACGGGACGGGGCGCGGGCGCGTGAGGTCCAGGCCCGTACACACGCCCTCCTGGGCGCCGCCGTCGGGGCGGCACAGGAGCACGGCGGGGCCGCAGCCTCCGAGGCGGTGGGGAACCCACTCCGGGGGGCACTCCCACCGTGGGATCGCGCGCGGCGCAGTGGGCTCCTCGGCGCAGCCGCACAGGAGCGCCGCAAGCGCAGAGCACACCCGCAGCGAGCGCTCCGAGGTCCCCATTGGTGCACCCGAAGGATACGCGCCAGACGTCGCGCCCTTCAAGGGTCCGTGGGGCTCGTGGCGAGGGCGAGGCCGGTGCGCCCCTCCGTCGGCTCAGCGCCCGGTGCGGACGCGCTCGTCGGAGAGGGAGTTCAGGTAGCACTCCAGGTTCGTGTAGCCGGCGACGCCGGTGAAGCGCATGGAGAGCTCGCTCCCGTTGTGGTCCTGGACCGCGGGGTTGAGCATGTTGGTGCGTTCGAAGTCGTCCGGCATGCCGTCGTTGTCGGTGTCCGTCGGGGGCGAGAAGGCCGGGGTGTTCGTCCGGAAGCCGTCCCCGCGGTCGATGCCGCCGCCGGACCACGCCGGGGGCCTGGCCTCCACGGAGCCCGAGAGGTAGCCCATGAGCCGGGTGTCCATCGGGTCCCGCGGGAACGCCCCCGCGGTGCGCTGGAGCGCCGCGGTGAGCCCCGAGGCGGCCTGGGTGGTGATGGGCGGGTAGTCAAAGCGCGCCGAGCGGCTGGGGATGGTCATCCCCGCGCCCCGGGAGGTGGACCCCACGAACATGATGTTGTCGGAATAGAACGCCTGGTTGCGCGTGGTGCGCGACACGTCGGGGATGAACATCGGGATCGAGCCGTAGGCCGTCCGGCGCATCATCACGTTGCCCACGAAGTTGATCGCGAGGTGGTAGTCCCGGGTGCTCGCGCCGCAGTCGTTCCCGCCGCCGAGGCCCACGCAGCGGTTGTAGTAGATCGAGTCGTAGACGTCGAACATCACGTTGTTCGTGAGCTCGACCCGGAGCGTGCGGCCCGCGCAGTTGGTGGTCCCCGGGCCGTCGCCGTTCTCCTCGCAGGAGAACTCCGGCAGGCGGCCGTAGGAGCCGTTCCACACGTTGTGGTGGATGGACAGGTTGTCCTGCGGGAACTGGTCCTTGGAGTAGTTGATGAGAATGCCGCCCCAGCGGTAGTGGTCCCCGACGGGCTCGGCGATCACGCTCTGCTGGATGGTCACGTCGTGCGAGCGGCTCAGCTCGATGGACTCGTCGCCGGCGTTCTCCAGGGACACGTGGTCGATGATCACCCGCTCGGTGCCCCCGAGGCGGAGGCAGTCCTCGCCCGGGTTGCGGAAGCGCATGTGCCGCACGATGAGGTTGCGGCACGTGTTCCGGTCATACACGTTGTCGCAGTAGAAGCCCCCGCGCAGCACGATCCCCCCGGGGGAGGTCTGCCCCGCCAGGGTGAAATTGCCGTCCGTGATGTTGATCGTGCCGGAGATCACGCCGCTCGTGCGGAACAGGATGTACCGCGGGCCGCTCATGGTGAGCGCCGCCGCGAGGGAGCCCGCGCCGCTGGAGTTTGTGTTGGTCACGTACACCACGCGCCCCCCGCGGCCCCCGGTGGCCGTCCGGCCGAAGCCCTCGGCGCCCGGGAAGGCCACAAGCCCCGCGGGGCCCGGCGGCGGCGGTGGTGGCGGCGGCGGCGGCGGTGGTGGCGGCGGCCCGCCGTCCGGCGGCGGCGGAGGCGGCGGAGAGCCCCCGCAGGACTCCGGCAGCCAGGTCCACTGGGCGCTGGTGCACGCCCCGCCCGAGGGGCCGCCCGCGGAGCCGGACATGCAGCGGTTGACGTTCGAGCACCACCCGCAGGGGGAGCGCTCGGCGCAGGAGGTGCAGGTGGTGAAGGCCGCGCAGGGGTCGGTCCCACCGCAGCGCCCCGAGGTGGGCACGCACTGCCGCACCGCGGAGGACCCCGAGCCGATGGTGACGCAGGTGGAGCCCGCCGGGCACGAGGGCGTGCACGAGGCGCCGCAGAAGCGCGAGCCGTCGCGCGCGTCCCGGAGGCAATAGGCGCCCGCGCCGCACTCGGCGCTGGCCGTGCACGCGGCGCAGTAGCGGCTCCCGCCCGGCGGGGGCGGCGGGGGCGGCGGAGGCGCCGTCATGCCCACCATGTAGTCCCGCTCCATGGTCGTGGCGTCGTACTGGGCCATGGAGTCCATGGCGCGCACGCTCGCCGTGAGCTGCCAGCGCCCAGGCACGCTCGGCGCAAAGGCGCACGTGGTCCGTGCGGCATAGTTGCCGCAGGGCTGGAGCCACATGCCCGAGGGGGTGATCGCCCAGAACCGATAGAGGGGTGAGGTCACCCCGGAGCTTCGTACGGTGATGGTGGTCATCGCCCCCACGGCGCCGGCGGCGGGGCTGGCGGTGAAATCCACCCAGGGGCCCGTGGGCGGAGGCGGAGGCGGCGGTGGTGGTGGCGGCGGCGGCGGCGGCGGCGGTGGGGGAGAGTCCCCGGGCTCCTCCACGTCGTCAAGGATGAACGGGACGTCCTCCATGACGGACTGGCGGTCCGGATCGATATCGCCGACAGGGCGCTCGGGGAGCGGGATGCGGCTGTCCGTGACGGCCGCGTCGAGCGGGTCCCCGGGCTCCGTGGGGGTGGCATCATCGCAGGCCCCGAGGGCGACCAGTACCACTGCATACTTCCAGCGCGAACGAAGGAACGGCAGACCAGGGTTCATGGGTGTACCTTACGGGTTCGGCGTCGGGCGCATGCCGGGCCTTGGCGCGCCGCAGCGATGGGCGTAGCACGGTCCGCGGCTCCGCGGCAGTGGCCGATCGGAATTTGCCTTGCGCGCCGCGGCGATTGACGCGCGGAGGGTTGTGTGGTGCCAATGCCCGCGATGGCACGGTCGGTCGGGCGCTTCGGACCCTTCGAGCTCCTGCGCAGCATTGGCGAGGGCGCCAACGGAGAGGTGTGGGAGGCCCGGAGGGTGGGCGCCGAGCGCCGGGTGGCGGTCAAGCTCCTGACGGGCACCAGCACCGAGGCGCGGGCGCGCTTCTTCCGGGAGTGCAGGGTGGTGCTGGAGCACCCGCACATCGTCCGGGTCCAGGACCACGGCGAGGCCGAGGGGACGCCCTGGCTGGAGCTCGAGCTCCTGCGGGGGCAGACGCTACAGCACCGGCTCTCGGAGCGCGGGCTGCGCCTCCACGAGGCCGTGGAGGTGGCCCGGCAGGCCGCCGCCGCGCTGGAGCACGCGCACGCGCAGGGCATCGTGCACCGGGACCTGAAGCCCGAGAACATGATGCTCCTCGACGGCCCCGCGCTGCACGTCAAGGTGCTGGACTTTGGCCTCGCGCGGCTGCGCGGCGACGACGGCGTCACCCGCACCGGCGCCGCCGTGGGGACGGCGCTGTACATGGCCCCGGAGCAGGTCCACGGGATCCACGGCGTGGACGCCAGGGCCGACGTCTGGAGCCTCGGGGTGGTGCTCCATCAGTGCCTCCTCGGGTACTGCCCCTTCCGCGCGGACAACGTCCTCGGGACCCTCTACCAGATCCTCCACAAGGAGCTGCCGCCGCTGCCCCGGTCGCTCCTGCCGGAGCTGCGCGCGCTCCTGGAGCGCATGCTGGACCGGGACCCGGCGCGCCGACCGGGCGCCGCGGAGGTGAGCCGCGCCCTGGACGCCGCGCCCCTGCCGACCCTCACGCAGCTCCCGAGGGACGCCCTGGAGACGCTCACCCCTACGCTGGAAGCCACCGAGGACGGCCTCCTGCCTGCGAACTTCGACCATGAGCTCCTGAGCGACCAGCGCACCCAGTCCGTGCTGATCGCCGTGGTGTTCCTCCGGAGGACCCGGGACCTGCGGCCCGTGACCGCCCTGGCGGAGAAGCTCGGCGGGCGCGTGACGCCCCTCCTCCGGGAGAACGTCCTGGTGCTCTTCGGCCACCGCGCGTGGAGGGGCGACGAGCCCGAGCGCGCCGTGCGCCTGGCGGCCGCCGCCGCGGGCTGCGCCGAGGCCGTGGGCGTCGCCACGGGGCGCGTCCTGCGCTTCGAGGAGCGCCTGGTGGGCGTGGTCACCTGGCTGGCCGCGTCCCTGGCCCGGGAGCCCGGCGTGAACGCCGACGCCACCACCGCGGAGCTCCTCAAGGGGCGCTTCCGGTGGACCCTCCGGGAGGACGGCAGCGCCCGCCTGGAGGCGAGCTCCCCGGGCTGGAACGCGCCGTCCCCTGGGGGGTCCTCGCCCTTCGTCGGCCGGGAGAGCGAGCGGCGCCAGCTCCTGGACCTGGTGCGCGAGGCCCGCGAGGCCTGCGCCCCCACGGGGATGGTGCTCACCGGCGCCGTGGGCATGGGGAAATCGCGCCTGCGCTGGGCCGCCCGCGAGGCGCTCCGGGGCGAGTGCCCCGAGGCCGTGGTGCTCCTGGTGCGCTGCGACCCGCTCACCGCCCACAGCCCCTTCGCCGCCCTGCGCGAGGGCCTCACCGAGTGGATCGACGCGCTCCTCCTGGAGCAGCTCGAGCCCACCCCCACCGGGGACCCGCAGGCGGCCCTGGACCGCATCCGCGGCGCCCTGGAGGCCATGCTCCGGGAGCTCGCCTCCCGGGGGCCGCTGGTGCTCGCCGTGGACGACGCCCAGTGGCTCGACGCCGCGAGCGTCCAGTCCCTGCGCTGGATCGCGCAGAACTGCACGGACCTCGCGGTGACGCTCTGGTTCTTCGCCACGCCGGACGCCACGGACGCGCTCACCACGATCCTCCCGTCGCCCAACGTGCGCCAGCTCGACGTGCTGCCCGAGGCCCACGCGCGGCGGGTGCTCCAGCACCGGGTGCCCTCGGCCCCCGCCGGGCTCCTGGAGCGCGCCGGCGGGCACCCGCTCTTCCTGGAGGAGCTCGGGCGCCTCTACGCCGAGACCGGCGCGATGCCCGAGCAGCTCCCGCCGAGCCTGGCCGTGGCCTTCCTCGCCGTGCTGGACCGCCTGCCCCCGACGGAGCGCGAGTTCCTGAAGCGCGCGGCGCTCTTCGGGAGGACCTCGTGGCTGGAGGCCGTGGTGCACCTCGGCGGCGAGGCCTCGGCCCTGGACCGGCTGGTGGAGGCGCGGATCCTCGTGCGGCGCACGCCCTCGCGCTTCCCGGGGCGGCAGCAGCTGGCGTTCCGCTCCGGGGCGCCGCAGGAGGCCGCGCTGGAGCTGTGGCCCGAGGGCCAGCGCCGGGGGCTCCAGGCCCGCGCCGCCGAGTGGCTGGCCCGCGAGCCCGGCGTGTCCCAGGGCGAGCTGGGCGAGTTCTGGGAGCGGGCCGGGGACCTGCACCGCGCGGCGCAGCACCTCGTGGCCGCCGCCAGGGTGTCCGCGCGCATCGCCGACACGGCCTCCACGCTGGCCCTCACCGATCGCGCGCTCGCCTGCATGGACCGCGCCCCGGACGCCGCGCAAGCGCCGACGCTCCTGTGGGACCTCCTGATCGCGCGGGACGACGTGCTCCAGTACTCGTCCCCCCAGGGCAGGCACGCCGAGGGCCTGGCCAGGCTCGGGGCGCTCTGCCCGAAGATGGGCGCCGACAAGGCCCTGGAGCTCGCCTGGCGCGAGGGCTTCTATTGTCGCATGCACCACGACCTGGTGGGCGCCGAGGCCCACGGGCTGGAGGCCGTGGCGCTGGCCGAGGCGCTCGGGGACCTGCGCGGGGTGGCCATGGCCCACGCGGAGCTTGTGTACTGCTACACGGAGCTCGGGCGCTTCGCCCTCGCCGACGGGCACGCCGCGGAGGCCGTGCGCAGCGCCGAGGCCCAGGGGGACCCGTGGCTCCAGGCCCGCTGCCTGAACGCCATGGGCTACGGGGTCATCGAGCAGGACCGCCTGGCCGAGGCCCTGGACTGCTTCGCCCGCGCGGCGGACTGCGGCGAGCGGGCCGGGGACTCGCTGCGCGTGGCGGTCTCGCTCAACAACTGCGGCGCGGCGCTCCTGCGCCTGGGGAGGCTCCTGGACGCGCAGGAGCGCATCTCCCTCGCGGTGGAGCGGGCGCGGCGCACCGGGAACCACCGGACCTTCACCGTGGCGCGGCACAACCGCGCGGTGCTCCTGCGCATGCTCGGCGACCTGGAAGGGAGCGCGCGCCTGACCGACGAGGTCGAGCCCGCGGCGGTGGCCCTCGGGCACCGGCTGCTGGAGGCCGAGGTGGTGCTCGAGCGGGTGTTCCACGCGCTGGCCCTGACGGACCGCGGCGCGCGGAGGGCGGCCCTCGCGGCGCTCCAGCCGAGGGTGGAGGCGAAGCGCGAGGTGGTGCGCATCCCGTCGCTGGCGGCGGGGATGACCCTGGCGTGGACGGCGCTGCGGGCGGCCCTCGGGGAGCCGCTGGAGCCCTGCGCCCGGGCCGCCCAGGGGGCGCTCGCGGCGGGGCCCGGGAGCCTGGAGGCGCGCGCCCTCCTGGCGGTGTCCCGCGCGCTGGCGGACGCGGCGCCCGCGCGCGCCGCGGAGGCCCGCCAGGCGATCCAGGCCTTCGTGGACCGGGCGGCCTTCCCCGGGGAGGCCCTGGCTTGCCGGTCGGCCTTCGTGCTGCGCTGGGCGGTGCCGCCTACGCTCCTCCCGGCGTAGAACAGTGCTACCAGTCGGTGATTGTAGGTTTATGTAGGTATAGGTAGCATGAGCCTTCTCGCGCGCCGAAGGCTCGCCGAGGAGGAGACACGGACGCGGGGCGGCGCATACCTTCGGGCGCGGATCACCAAAGGGGAAGACGTGATGCAACGGAGACTGACGGCGGCGCTGGCGCTGGGGCTGTGGTCCTGCGGCGGGGGCGGGGGCGCCACGGACGCCGGCGCGGACACGACGGCGGCGCAAGACACGACCGCGGCGCCAGCTACGGGCGTGGCGGACACCGGCGCGCAGGACACCACCGCGCCGCAGGACACGGCCCCGCCGCTGGACACGCCGCCGCCCACGGACGCCGGGCTCCGCCCAGGCAACAACGACCGGGCGATGACCTTCGGGGGGCGCGCGCGGACGTACATTCTTCACGTCCCGATGAGCTACCGGCCGGGCGTGGCGCTGCCGCTGGTGCTGGCGTACCACGGAGGCAACGGCACGGCGCGGAACTTCGCCGGGAGGGGCTTCAGCGAGGAGGCCGACCGCCGGGGCTTCCTGGTGGCGTACCCTCAGGGGGTGGGGGCGCCCGGGGAGCCAACGGGCACCTGGAACGCGATGCACTGCTGCGGCGTGGCCTTTACGACGCAGGTGGACGACGTGGGCTTCACCCGGGCGCTGGTGGCGGACATCGCGGGGGTGGTGACCGTGGACCGTCGGAGGGTGTACGCGACGGGGCACTCCAACGGCGCGATGTTCTCGCACCGGCTGGCGGCGGAGGCGCCGGACCTGGTGGCGGCCTTCGGGGTGTACGCCGGGACCATCGGCGGGCGGGACAGCCCCATGGAGACCATGGACCGGGTGCCGCCGAGCCCGGCCACGCCCGTGCCCGCGCTGCTCATCCACGGGCGCCTGGACACCCACGTACCCTATGACGGCGGGCACGGCCCGGAGGCGGCGGGGATGCGCGTCGACCTGCCGTTGTCACGGAGCGCGTCGTTCTGGGTGAGCGCCGACGGCTGCGGCGCCACGCCCATGACGGCGATGGCCCCGGGCGGCGCGGCCACACGGGACAGCTACCCCGGGTGCCGCGCGGGGAGCGCGCTGCAGGTGGTCTCCCTGGCCCGCGGGACCCACTCCTGGCCCACCACGGCCGCGGACAACTTCGACGCCACCGGCGCCATCACGGACTTCGTGCTGGGGTTCACGCACCCGTAAGGCCGCGGCGGCGCGCGGCGGCGGCGAGGTCGTCGGCGAGCGCCGCGGCGACCGGACCGTAGTGCGCCGCGGGGCCGCGGACCAGGTCCAGGGTGGGGCCCTTCGGGTCGCGCAGCGCGCGGCGCCACAAGGGGATGGCCTGCTCGTCGAGGCGCGGGAGGGCCCGCGCCAGCGCGTCCGCCAGGATGAAATCTTCGCCGCAGAGGGCGTCCCCGAGGGCTTCGAAGAGCCCCGGATCCGGGGCTCCGCCCAGCAGGCACAGGTCCACCAGGGCGTCCGCCCGCGGGAACTCGTCGGAGGCGCCGCGGTGCGCCATGGCCTGCAGGAGCCGCGGGGCCTGCGCCAGGAAGGGCCCGTGGGTGCGCGCCGGCAGCCTCGCCAGGGCCTCCCGGAGGGTGCGCGCCCCGGCGCCGAAGGCCAGCGTCCAGAGGGCGTCGCGCCCGCTGCGCGCCCCGGCGCCGAAGGCCTCCGCGAGCGCGAGGACGCCCTCCTGGGCCGAGGCCTCCGAGGCGCTGTCGCCCGCGGCGAGGAGCCTGGCGGTCACCGTCGCCAGGGCGCTCTCGGCGACCGCGCGGTCTCCCGTGGACGCCTCCGAGCTCCCCCGCTGCGCGATGAAGAACGCCGCCAGGGGCGGGTCCCACGCGGGCGCCAGGGCGGCCCCGAGGGCGCCGACCAGGGAGAGCGTCGGCGCCGCGCAGGACGCGCGGGAGCAGGCCTCGAGGGCTCCCGGGAGGAGCCCCGTGGCGAGCGCGCGAGCGCGGTCTCCGAGGGTCGGGAGCACCCGCGCCAGGCCCCACTGGAGCCTCCACGCGTCCACGTAGCGCGAGTCCGTCGGGAGCGCCGCCGCGACGCCCTCGGCGACGGCCCGGAGGGCCTCGAAGCAGGCATCGTCGGGGGCCCGGCGGCTCAGGAGCGCCAGGGCGTGGAGCTGGGCCTCGATCCCGAGGCCGAGGGCCACGCGCGCCGCCTCGGTGGAGGTCGAGGGGTGCTCCGCCAGCTCCCGGGCGAGGTCCTTCCCGAGGCGTGGGTCATCGAGGACGCCCCCGAGGGCGCCGAGGGCCGCCGGGGTGCCGCAGCGCAGGAGCCCATGGATGCAAGCGCGGCGCTCGCTGTCCGAGCGCCCGGCCCGCAGGTGCGCGAGGAGCTGCGCCTCGGCGGCGGCGTCCGCCACGGCGGCCACGGCCCGCAGGGCGGCCTCGCGCGAGGCCTTCGTGCGGGCGGCGAGGAGCCACCGCAGGGCCTCCGGGAGCGCGGAGGCGCCGAGCGTTGCGACGCACGGAAGGAGCGCGTCGAGGGCCTTCGGGTTCGCGATGACCACGGCGAAGAGGTGCGCGCTCGTCGAGGGCCCTCCGAGCCGCACCAGCGCCTCCCCGAGGTCCCTCCGGGTGTCCTGGTTGCCCTCGACGCCGAGGCGAAGGGCGAGGGGCTTCTCCGCGCACGGGTCGCCCAGCGCCGCCAGGGCCCTGGCGGCCGCGGCCCTCACTGTGGCGTTGCCATCGTCCAGGGCCACGATCAGCGGGCCCAGCGCCTCCGGGCGCGGCGCCAGGGCCAGCGCCTCCGCGGCCCTCCTGCGTCCAGCGGCGGAGCCGGCGCCGAGCGCAGCGAGGGGGTCCTGGGTTCTGGTCGCCACGAGGAGCTGCCGGGCACCATCGCACGGCGGCGCGGGAGCGTCGATGCTCCAGCGCGAGCGCCTCGCGCGCCCTACGGTCCGCAGGAGGGCGGTTCCAGGAGGTGGAAGAGCAGCCTCCAGCGGTCTCCATCGCGCGCCCCGCGGGCGACGCCGACGCTGCCCCGCGCCGCGGGCGCCAGGGCGGGGCTCGACCCGAGGGCGTCGGCCCCTTGCGTGAAGGGGGTGAGCGTCGCGCGCACGGCGCCGGCGTCGTCGAGCCACTGGAAGACAACCTGCGGCTCGGCGCCCGGGCGCCAGCGCGCGTATTGCGCGAGCCAGTCGCACCCTACGGCGTGGAGCTGCGTGGAGAAGCCGTGCCCGGCGCGCTCCGTGGTGACCTCCAGCACCCGGTCCCGAAGGAGCGTGCTCGCGGACGCGCCGCGGCGGAACGTCGCGAAGTGCACCTGCCACGACACCGGCGGGCGCCCGGACGGGGGCCTCGCGGTGACCTCGGTCCAGAGCGCGCCGAAGTGCGTGCCGCTCCAGGCGAGGTCGGGGTTCTCGTCCCAGAGGTACTCCTTCATCGGTACGACCTTGACGTTGGGGCTCGACAGCGCCCCGGTGGAGGACAGATACCGGGTGGTGACGCCCCCCCGAGGGATCGTCACGTCCTTGACGCTCAGGATCGCGAAGCCCGCGCCATCGAACGCCGCCACGGGCCAGAACTGGTGCGTGAAGTCCATGTCCACGAGGTTCTGTACGCTCCCCATCGGGGCCCCGGTGGGCCCCAGCCGGAAGGCGTACGCGCAGGAGTGCCCCGCGCAGTCGCCCTCCAGGACGCCGAGGAAGCCCCCGGGCCAGCCCGTGAGCTGCCCTCGCGCCTCGGAGCTGTACACCGTGCTCACCATCAGCCTCGGGCCCGCGGACACCCTCGGCCCCAGCGCCCCGGACGGGGTCACCGTGTAGAACGCCACGGCGGTGTTGTCATGCACCAGGAGCCCGAAGCGATCCCCGCTCCAGGCGGCGCTGTAGTACTGCGTGCGGGAGTCCAGCCTCGGGAGCTCCACGAGCTGCACCGGGCCCGCGGTCACCGCGCCCCGCGCGTCCACGGCGGCGAAGAACACCCGCACCCGCCGCGGGGCCGACGGCTCGTCGCGCTGCCAGAAGAGCCCCCAGCCCGACGGCGTCGCCACGGCCCGGACCAGCGACACCCCGCCGCCGGTGAAGGCCCCCACCTCCGCCGGCGCCCCGAGGGCCCACCGCGAAGCCGTCGCGCAGGGCAGCGCGCATGCCCCGCCCGCGTCCGGCCGCGGCGCGTCCAGGGGCGCCGCCGGCGCGTCCGCGGCGCCCTGGTCCCGCAGGGCTCGATCGCCGCCGAGGTCCGCCGCGAGGGTGTCCGCGCCCGGGGCCACCTCCGCCGTGGGGCGCTCCGAGGTGGGCTCCCCGCGCGCATCCATCGCCGCGAGGTCCTCCGCAGCGCCATCGTGCAAGGGTGGCATTGCATTCTCGCTACAGGACATCCAGACCGCACACCCGAGGATCAGCGGGGCGGTCTGTCGCGTGGCGGGCATGGGGCCTCCGACCACGGAGCATAACAGCGCGACGCGTACAATGCGCGCGCCAGGGAGCTCCTGCGGCGGCGATGCCCAGGTGCGGTCTCCAGGGCCACGTTGCGCACCGATCGCGCGGCTCCAACGTGTGTCTCTGTCACGCTTTTTGTCGTGACAGGGGACTCGCGGCGCGTGCACGGACCTTGCACAATGTCACCCGGGCCCGATGGGCGTTGCACTCTTGAAAGGTCGTGGGGCGTCGTGGCCGATGGCCGGGCTGGTGGCGTCCCTGGCGCTGGCATGCTCTGGCAATCGCGCGCCGAAGCCGACGCCGACGGAGCAGGTGGGCCCCTGGGGGCGCCTCGTGAGCGCGGTGCGGACGTTGGAGGTGCCCTCGGGGCACGTCCGCGCGGCGGACTGCGAGGTTCCCCCGCAGCGGTGGACCTTCCGGGGCGCGACCCGCGAGGGCCTCGCGGGCCTCCTGGGCGGCGTGGGATTGAGCCCGACGGTGACCGAGGAGCTCGTCCGGGGCGCCCTGTGCACGACGGAGGCGTGCGTGGTGACGCCGGGAGCCGCCGTGGAGGGGGCGCTCTCGCCGGAGGTGCGCTCGGCGCTCTACGCGAGGCTCGCCCGGGACCCGAGGAACGTCCCCCAGGCGCTGGCCTTCCGGCGGAGCGCGCAGCACCCGGAGCGGTGGGCGCCGCTGGCGGACCTGGTGGGCGGGGCCACGCTGGACCGCCTCACCTGGCGCCAGGGCCAGGCGGTGCTCTTCTCGGATCTGGACCTCCTGTGCGCGCGGGTGACGGACCCGGCGGCGAGGGTGCGCCTGGTGGAGGTCCTGTCCCGCAGCGAGGCCACCATGGCGTGGCTGGTGCTGGACGAGCGCACGGACGTGGGCGCGCTGGTGTCCTGGTGGGGCGCCTGGACCACGGCGCGGGAGCTCCGCCCGATGCTGGAGGACCTCGCCCGCGCGCCGGGCGGCTCGCGGCTGGACATCGCGAACCTCCTGCCGCCGTGGGCGCGGCGGCGGGTGAACACCTTCCCCCGGCGCGAGGACCCGCCGCAGAACTGCATGGACTCGGCGCTGCGGTTCTTCTCCCCGGAGGACTCCGGCGGCGCCTACCTAGACCCCGCGGCGGTGGGCGAGGTGCTGGCGCGGGACTACGTGCAGGTCCCCGCGGACCGGCGCCGCTTCGGCGACGTGGTGGTGCTCTGCCCGCCCGGTGGGGCGCCCGTGCACGCGGTCAACCACGTCGCGGGTACCCTGGTGTTCTCCAAGGACGGGGCGTGGTTCCGCCGCCCGTGGCTCCTGGAGCCGCTGGCGGAGGTGCAGGCCCTCTACCCCGACGCGACGGAGCTGCGGGTGTACCGCCGCCGGTGAGGGTTGTTACCGCGCGGTAACGTTCTCTCACACGGGGGTGCCTCGGCCCTGGCGCGCTCCACCCGCAAGTCCTCCACCAGGTGGATCCCGTGGGGCGCTGGGCCCTGGGTTACTGGCATCCTCGCGGAGAGACGTTCGCGGGGAACTGGCCGGCCATGTTGCCGGCCGGGCTGTACTGGCAGACCCAGAGGATGCTGCCGGAGCAGGTCGCGGAGGCGCAGCCGACGCTCGTCGTGGCCCGCCACACAACCTGGGTGAAGTGCCCGGTGGACCCGCTGAATCCAGGGCGGCCGTAATTGTACTGGCCCACTTCGCTGTACCACGCCTCCACGGCCTGCTCTGGCGTATAGCTGCCCGAGCCGCCGAAGAGGCTCTCTCCGTAGCCGGACCTTTCCGAGCTTGAGCTGTGCTGCATGCCACACCCGGCCTGTCGGAGCCTGTCCGCCCAGCGCTGGGCCGACGCCGCGACGGCGGGCGACCAGGTGAGCGGGGGCGCGCAGTGGTCCGCCCGATAGCGGTTGTGGGCTGCGACGAAGGCGCTCGCGACCGAAGCAGGAGCGTCCGCGCTCGGCGCGGGCGCGGGCGTTTCGGGGCGAGGTTGAGGCGCCGTGGCCCCCGCGCACTGGCCGGGGACCCAGGCCCAGTTGCCCGCCGCGGACGTACACGCTCCGCCGCCGGCTTGGGTGCCCGAGAGGCACTGCCCGTTGCACCACCCGCACCCATCCTGCGACGCGCAGGCGCTGCAGGTCGTGGCGCGGCCGCAGGTGCCCGAGGGGGCCGAGGGGGCCGAGGGGGCCGAGGGCTGGCCGCTGGGAGGCTGCGGCGTCGCGGGCGGCCGTGGCGCCGTGGCCCCTGCGCACTGGCTGGGGACCCAGGCCCAGTTGCCCGCCGCGGACGTGCACGCTCCGCCGCCGGCCTGGGTGCCCGAGAGGCACTGCCCGTTGCACCAACCGCACCCGTCCTGCGACGCGCAGGCGCTGCAGGTCGTGGCGCGACCGCAGGTGCCCGAGGGGGCTGAGGGCTGGCCGCTGGGAGGCTGCGGTGTTGCGGGCGGCCGCGGCGCCGTGGCTCCCGCGCACTGGCCGGGGACCCAGGCCCAGTTGCCCGCCGCGGACGTACACGCTCCGCCGCCGGCCTGGGTGCCCGAGAGGCACTGCCCGTTGCACCAGCCGCACCCGTCCATCGCTGTGCAACTGGGGCACGACGAGGCCCCCCCGCACTCCGACTGCGCGCTCGCACTCCCCGCGGTCAGGAGCAGGATCCCAGCGGCCAGGATCAGGCTCCGCACGACCGCGCCCAGGTAGCTCCACCCTCGTGTGTTCACTTTTTCTTGTCCTCTCTCTGAGGTTCCCTGCATGGATGGAGTCCGGTGTGAGGTCGCGGTCTCCGTCGAAACAATCCCGACTCGACGCGTCAGACTCCCGACACCGAGCGGGAATTCACCCTCGGCTTGGGAGGAGTTTCCATGATCCCGAAGGTCGTCAGAGCGTCACGGAGGGCCCGTCCCGCGTGTCCAGGTTGGAGTCGGGATGGTTGGGGCGATGGGCCCTGAAGTTGGAGTATGGTCGCCGCGCATGGAGCGGCGGTTGACCATGGTCAAGGCGCCTGCATCGGGTGTACACTCCCGTGAGGCCACGAGAGCCTCTGGCGGTTACGACCCATCGACCGGCACCCTCACCGCCCCTTCGCGAGTTCGACCCCCACGCACCGCACCGGGTGGACCGCGTGCACCGTCGCCACGCCGCGCCGCAGGGCCCCGAGCGCCCACCGCCCCGCGTCGCGCCGGTGCAGTAGCAGGTCGCTCCGCAGGAGCACCCGGTCACCGGAGGGGTTGGCCTCGCAGGGACGAGCCGCCGCCCGCAGCGCGTCGCACACCAGCGTGAGGTCCGGCGTCGACAGCTCCGCGCCGAGCTCCACCTTGAGCGTGAGGCGCCCGAAGGGGTCGTCGTTGTCCCACTCGGCGCCCAGCGCTGCTTCGAGGCCGTGGACCTCGTAGGGCAGCGCCGAGAGCTCCGCTTCGAGGCGCCGGAGCGCGCGGCGGCGACCCAGCACGGCGAGGCCGAGGAGCAGCGCGAGGCCCGCCATCACCGCCGGGGGAAGGACGGTCATCACCGTCTCCCTGTCGTGGAGCGCCACCAGCGTCAGGACGATGGCCGGGACGACGCCGAAGAAGAGCCCGATCCCGGCGCCCATCGCGGCGCTGCCGGTCCACGGCGCGACGGCCTCCGCGCAGCGCCGGCGCAGCGCGCGGTGGGCCTCCTCCTGCGCGCGCAGGGCCTCCTTCGCCGCGCGCCGCCGCAGCTCCTCTGTGGCGACGCGCTCCACGCGCTGCCCCGCGCGCCCCTCGGAGGCCAGCGCCTCCAACGCGCCCCGCGCCTCCGCGTCGTCCCTGGGGGGCTCCCCCGGCGCTCGGTATGTACCCACAAGCACCAAGGCTACCCCAAGCGTGCCCCCTCCAACGCTTTATGCGTTCATACGTATATACGTATATACGCACGCGAATTTTCCGCGGGGAGGGTCATTCCCCGGCGCTCAATCGCGCCGTCCGAGGGCCTCGCAGACCGCGTCGTGCACGGCGGGTCTCAGCGCCCGGATCCCGAGGTTGTCTCTCGACGGGTGCACCCGGTTGGTGGTGAGCGCGATGGCCACCCCCGCGTCGGGGTCGCACCACAGGGACGTACCCGTGAAGCCCAGGTGCCCGAAGGTCCGGGGCCCGAGCCATCGCCCGGTGGACGAGCCCTCGTCGCTGCGGGTGTCGAAGCCCACCCGGTGCGTGCCCCCCGGGCGGGGCGCGAGCATCCCCAGGAGCGCCTCCCGGGACAGCGCCTTCCCCCCACCCGCGTACGCCTCCAGGAGCGCGACGCCCGCGCGGCACAACCCCTCGGCGGTGCCAAAGAGCCCCGCGTGCCCGGCCACGCCACCGTAGGCAAAGGCGTTCTCATCGTGGACCTCACCGCGCACCACGCGCCCCCGCCAGGCGCAGCGCTCCGTGGGCGCGCACGCGACCCCGCCGCGCCACGGCGCGCCCACGCCGCGGTACCCGAGGGGCCCCTCGCAGCCAAAGGGCGCCAGCACCCTCGCGGTGACCACCTCCTGCAACGGAGCGCCCTCCACCCGCGCCAGGACCTCGCCCGCCAGGAGGTACCCCAGGTCGCTATAGCGCTCCCCCTCCGGCGCCTCCCGGGGCGACGCGAGCAGCGCCGCGAGCATGGCCTCCCGCGCGGCCCCGGAGCCTGCGCCTTCGGGCGTGGTGAGCGCGTACAGCGGCGCCCACGCGGCCAGTCCCGCCCGGTGCGTGAGCAGCGCCTCCAGCGTGGCGGTGGCGGCGGGCTCGCCCCGGAAGGCCGGCACCAGCGCCGCCGCGGTCACCCCGAGGTCCCGCCCCGAGAGCACCCACCCCAGCGCCGTGAAGGGCTTGGTCACCGAGGCCAGATCGAAGACCGTCGCCTCCGTCACGGGAGGGTCCTCGGGGCTGTATCCCACGCGCCCGACGGCCAGCGAGCGCAGCGCCCCGCCGTCCCAGACGGCCACCTGGGCGCCCGGGGTGACCCCTCGGGCCACGGCGTCCTCCAGCACGGCGCGCACCCCGCCGCCCCAGGCGCCCCCGGTCACGGGCCGGTCTCGACGCGCGAGAGCCAGCGCCCGAGGGCCTCGGGGTCCCTCAGGGGCTCCAGTACGCCCACCATGGCGGGGTACAGAAACCCCTCGCGCGTGGCCTGCTCCACCCACGCGAAGACCCCTTCATAGAACCCCGACGGGTCGTACACCCCCACGGCCTTGCCGTGCGTGTCGAGCTGCCGCAGCACCAGCACCTCGAAGAGCTCGTCCAGCGTCCCGAAGCCCCCGGGCAGCGCCAGGAACGCGTCGCTCTCGGAGAACATCAGCGCCTTGCGCGTGGGCAGGTCCGGCACCACCCGGAAGTCCGTACACGCCGTCTCCGCCAGCTCCCGCGCCGCCAGGCTCTCGGGCAATACTCCCAGCACGGTCCCCCCGCGGGCCCTCGCCCCCCGCGCCAGGGCCCCCATGAGCCCGTTGGACGCCCCGCCGTACACCAGCCTCATGCCCCGCTCGGCCAGGGCCTCCCCCACCCTCCGCGCCGCCTCCAGGTACCCGGGGTCCCGCCCCGGGTGCGAACCGCAGAACACACACACCGATCGAAGGCTCACCCGTCCATTGGTAACCCATCCCACAGGGCTCTGCCTACACTTTGAGATTGCAAATCAGTTTCAAGTATGCCATGGTTGAAAGGCTTGGAGCCGGTGCTGCCATACCTCACCCCGGGGCTGCCCGGGGTGGGCGGGGTTCTTCGCGCTTCCCCCGAGGATTTCCGTGTGGAGGAGCTGCCCGCCTATGAGCCCTCGGGGAGCGGGGAGCACACCTGGGTGCGCTTTGAAAAAACCGCCATGACCACCCCCTTTGCCCTCCAGGCCATGGCCCGGGAGCTGGGGGTGAATGTGCGAGATGTAGGTGTGGCCGGGATGAAAGACCGTCACGCGGTGACGGTGCAGCATGCGACCTTTCCGAGGGTGGAGCCCTCGCGGGTGGAGGGGCTGGCGATCCCGGGCTTGCGGGTGTTGGCGGTGAGCCGTCATGGGAACAAGCTCAAGACCGGGCACCTCCGGGGCAACAGGTTTGAGCTCCGGGTGACGGGGCTGGAGGTGGGGCCCGAGGAGGCGCTCCTGCGGGCGGAGGCCGTGGCCTCGGTGCTGCGGGCCCGGGGGGCGCCCAACTACTATGGTGAGCAGCGCTTCGGGCGGGACGGGGACAACGCGCCGCGGGGGCTGGCGATGCTCCAAGGCACGGAGCCCTGGCCCCGGGACGGCAAGATGCGAAGATTGTTCGTCTCCGCCGCACAGTCCGCGCTGTTCAACGTGTACCTCTCGGCCCGGGTGGACCAGGGGCTCCATGACAGGCATGTCCTGGGGGACCTGGCGCTTCGGGTGGCCACCCGGGGGCGTCCTTGGGTGGTGGAACCCTCGGAGGCCGAGGTGCTCTTTGGGACGGGGGAGGCCTCGCCCACGGGGCCGATGTTCGGCCCGGCGATGCCATGGCCCCCGGAGGGGACGCCTGCCAGGGCCCGGGAGGAGGAAGTTCTGGCCCGGCGCGGGCTCACGGCGGAGGTCTTCGGTCGGGCGGGGGACCTCGGGGAGGGCACCCGGAGGCCCACCAGGCTCGTGGTGGAGGGGCTCCTGGTGAGCGTGGACGGCGCTGGCCTGAAGCTCGCATTCACCCTTGGGCCCGGCGGTTATGCCACGGTGGTCGCCCGGGAGTTCCAGAAGGGATCGCCGGAGCGGTTGCAACCCGCGGCGCCCGGTGGCATCCAACCGACGGCGTCCGAGGCATAGCGCCATGGAAGACGACAGGTAACTCATGCACGGTGGTGGTGGCTTCTCGCTGATCCGGTTGTTCACGTCCTTCGCGATGCTGGGCGCCGAGTGGGTGATGTGGGTGCTGGTGGCGCTCTCCGTGGCCTCCGTCGGGGTCATGCTGGAGCGCTGGGCGTACTACCGCTCCGTGGAGGACGACCTGGACAAGCTCTCGGAGGAGCTGCGCGGGCTCCTGCGCCGGGGGGACCGGGAGGGCGCCATCGCGCGGCTGCGCAAGAGCCCGTCGCCCGCGGCGGCGGTGGCCCTGGCGGGGCTCCAGGAGGACGACGCCGGGCTCAAGAGCGTCGAGGAGGCCATGGCCGGCGCCGTGGCCCGGCAGCGCATGATCCTGGAGCGGCGCCTGGCCTTCCTGGGCACCGTCGGGAACAACGCGCCCTTCGTGGGGCTCTTCGGCACGGTCATTGGCATCATCCAGGCCTTTGACAAGCTCCGGGAGACCGAGCAGGCCGCCCGCGAGGCCGCCCGCCGCGCCGCCCAGGGCGGCGGCGCCATCGCCGCGGGGCTCGACACCGGGGCGGTCATGGGCACCCTGGCCGAGGCCCTGGTGGCCACCGCCATCGGGCTCCTGGTGGCCATCCCCGCGGTGGCCGCGTTCAACTACTTCCAGCGCAAGGTCAAGGGCCTCCTGGCCTCCACCGAGGGGGTCACCCATGTGGTGAATGCCAGCCTGGCGGCCCTCACCCCGGAGCTCCACGGGGTCTACCGCGCCCGCTCCGAGCGCAAGCCCGAGCACCACGCCCAGAGTAAATCCGACAAGGCCGACAAGGGCGTAGAGACCACGACCCGCGAGGAGGCCAGGGACCCCAAGGAAGCGCCCGCCACCGTCGCCGCGGAGAAGGCGTAGCCCGTGGCCAGCTCGTCCTCTTCGCAGACCGATGACGACGCCATCACCGGCATCAACGTGACGCCCTTCGTGGACATCGCGCTGGTGCTGCTCATCATCTTCATGGTGACGGCCAAGTACATCGTGACGCCGCAGGCCATCCCGGTGGACCTGCCGCGGGCGAGCACCTCCAACGCGGTCAACACCGCCGTCAGCGTGAGCGTAGACGCCACCGGGGCCATCTTTCTCGACGCCCGCCCCACCACCGAGGAGGCCCTGATGACCCAGATCCGCGCCCGCCACGCCGAGAACAATGACCTCCGGGCCATCATCGCCGCGGACCAGCGGGTCAACCACGGCCGCGTGGTGCACGTGATCGACCTGGTCCGCCGGGCGGGCGTCACCCGCTTCGCCATCCAGACCCAGACCGAAGCCCCGCCGGTGGACTCCACCGTACAGACCCCACACCCGTGATGCCCCACCTCGCACGCATGGCAGACCCCCCGGAGGCCACCCCCGTAAACCAGGGCGTGGAGCGCCCCGTACGGAGCGCGCTCATCGAGGCCCCACAACGGATCCTTGGAGGCTTCGCGGGCTCCTCGCTGCTCCACGGTCTCGTGGTCGCAGGGCTCCTGGTCCTCGCGGCCCGGGACAAGATCCACCGGGACACCCTCCACCAGACCGCCCAGGTGGAGTTCGAGGTCCCACCTCCACCTCCACCACCCCCTCCGCCCCCACCGCCACCGCCACCGCCCGAACCCGAGGCCGTACGGCCTCCGCCGGTGAGGGCCTCGCAGCCGGTGGCACCGCCTCCGCCGCCTCCGCCACCGCCCAACGCCCCGCCGCCCTTGATGGTGGCCGAGGAGCTGTCCAACGAGCCCTCCACGGACACGGTCCCCACCGGGGACAATGCTGCTTTTCGGGGCGGGGACATGGCCAACAACGGCACGGCCCAGGACAACAGCACGTACCACTCGCAACCCGGAGGGACCCCCGGGGGTACCGGGGCGGCGCCGGCTCCCCCCGTGGACGAGGGGCCGGACCGCTCGGCCCCGGCGCGGGTGACGGACACGGACGACGCGGCGCTCAGGAATTTCTACCCTCAGGAGGCCCTGGACCAGGGCATCACCGAGGTGGTGGTGAGGGTGCGGGTGACCATCGATGAGACCGGCCGGATCACCCGGGCCCAGGCCCAGGACCACCCGGGCTACACCCTGGATCGCGCGGCCGAGCGGGCGGCGATGAACGCCGTCTCCGTGGAGGCCGCCAGGGATCGCCGGGGCAACCCCGTGGGAGCGCAGCTCACCATCGCGATTCGGTTTCAAATGGAGTAGGCGAAAACGCTTGTGAGGCTGGCGCTGTCGGGGCGATACTCCGCGCGCTGGAGAACCGCATGCGTCCATTCGCTTCACTCGTGCTGGCGGCGTCCGTGGGGGCGTTCACGTCCTCGGCGCTCGCGCAGGCGACGGCGCCCCTCAACGCCAACATTGACGTCCAGGGCTTCCGCCCGGCGCCGGGTCCCTACAGCTTCCTCACCGTGGCCGGCAGCCGCGTGGACGGCAGCCCCGCGTTCTCCGTGGGCACCTGGGTGAACTACGGCTACCGGGCCTTCACCATCTTCGACGCCAACTGCCCCAACGCCGAGAACGACCTCGGGTGCACCGCGGGGAGCGCCCGCTCCAGGCCCATCGAGCACCTGGCCACGCTCAACGCCCAGGCCACGCTCACCGTGGCCAACCGGGTGATGCTCTCCCTGGACCTGCCCTTCTCCGTCGAGAGCGGCGATGCTGTCAACCCCACGGACGGGCGCCCCGTGCAGGTGGCGGGTCTCCCCGCGTCGCAGACCAACGTCGCCGTCAGCGATCCCAGGCTCGAGGCCAGGGTGCGCCTCGCGGGCCGCGGGCTCCAGGGCGCGGGCCTGGCCCTTTCGGTCTTTGGCACCGCGCCGCTCGGGCGCTACGCGGGCGGAGCCAACCACTTCCTGGGCGATGACACCCTCACCCTCGGGGGGAGGATCATCGGTGACTTCCGGCGTAACCGTCTGTCCTTCGGGGTGAATGTGGGCGGGCTCTTCCGCCCGGATACACTCACCTACTTGTCCACCAAGGTGTCCTCCAGGCTCCAGTGGGGGGTGGCCGGGGGGTACCAGTTCACGCCCAGGCTCCAGGGGCTGGTGGAGGTGTTCGGGAGCACGGATTTTTCATCGCTCTTCCAGACGAACCTTGCCGAGGCGGACCTGGCCGGGAGGTACTCCCTCGGGGACCTCTCCCTGACGGCGGGTGTTGGCGCGGGGCTCGTGCGGGGGGTGGGCTCGCCGGTGGTGAGGGCCTTCCTGGGCTTCCTCTGGGCGCCGTACCGTGTGGACCACGACCGGGACGGTGTCTACGACAACCTGGACCGGTGCCTGGACGAGGCCGAGGACCGGGACAACTGGGAGGACGACGACGGCTGCCCGGAGGAGGACAACGACGGGGACGGCCTCCACGATGACCGCGACCGCTGCCCGGACAACGCCGAGGACCGGGACAACTTCCAGGACACCGACGGCTGCCCGGATCCGGACAACGACAACGACGGCGTGCCGGACGGGTTTGACACCTGCCCCCGGGACCCCGAGGACCGCGACGGGGACCGCGATGACGACGGCTGCCCCGACAACGACCGGGACCGCGACGGCGTCGTCGATGACAACGACCGCTGCCCCACCGAGGCCGAGGACACCGACGGCTTTCAAGACACCGACGGGTGCCCGGAGCCCGACAACGACAACGACGGCATCCCGGACACCCTGGACCAGTGCTCCGACGAGCCGGAGACCCGCAACGGCATCGAAGACGAAGACGGCTGCCCGGAGCAGGTCACGGACCGCGACCACGACGGCATCCCGGACCCTCGGGACCGCTGCCCGGAGCAGGCCGAGACCCTCAACGGCGTGGACGACACCGACGGGTGCCCGGAGGCCGGCGCGCGCACCCTCGCGGAGGTGCGCGGCGACCAGGTGATCATCCTCCAGCAGGTGAACTTCGCCACCAACAGCGACCGCATCGTCGGCAGGCCCAGCTTCCAGGTGCTCGACGCCGTGGTGAGCGTGCTCACCCAGCACCCGGAGATCCCCGCGGTGGAGGTCCAGGGTCACACAGACAACCGCGGAAACCCCGCGACCAACCGCACGCTGTCCGAGCGCCGCGCGAACGCCGTGCGTACCTACCTCACCAATCACGGTATCGCCGCGGCCAGGCTCCGGGCTCGGGGCTTTGGCCCCGACGCGGCGCTGGAGTCCAACGCGACCCCCGCGGGGCGCACCCGCAACCGTCGTGTGGAGTTTCACATCGTGCCGGCCGGTCCTGCACCGGGTGCAGCGAGCGCGGCGCCTCCGGCGCAGTGAATTGTCTTGCCCTTGACGCGCGTCAATGCGGTAGGATCGTCCGCAAGGAGTTGCGATGAAGAAGGAAGCCCCCAAGACCCCCAAGAGCCTGGACCCGGAAGACATCGAAGAGGTCCCGCAGGTGAACCGCCGGTCGGCCCTGGCCTCCGTCGGGGCCCTCCTGGCGGGAGCGGTCTTCGGCGCGGGGGTGCTCGCGCCCTCGGAGGCCGAGGCATGTCGGCGCCGCACCGGGCGCACGGATCGTGACCCGTCGGACGGTGTGGGACGCGGACACACAGGTCTGACCGACGGCGACAGCGGCGATGAGGCCGGCTGCGGCCGCGGGCGGCGGGTGCGTCGTCGGCGGTGCACGGACTCGGACCCGCGGGACCGACCGGGCCGCGGCGTCAACTGTTGACCGTTGTCTAGTCGGGACTTCCCAGGACACCCCATGGGACGCAAGGTCCGGGCCCCCGCGATGAGCCCCTCCAAGAAGAAGCCCGGCGACAAGCCCCCCTCTGAGCTATTCCCCGCGTTGGCCAGGCTCCTCGGGAGCGCCAACGCGGACGCGTTCGTCCAGCGGTGCTGGGAGCGCGAGGCCCTGCACGTTCGGCCCTCGCCGGCGTACCCCGCGGAGCGCCCGCTGGTGAGCCTCCGGGAAATCGACGCGGTGCTCACGAAGCATCCACACCGGCACCCGGACCTGCAGCTGGTGGACTCCGCGCGCACCCTGGACGCGGAGGACTACGCCAACGCGGTGAACACCGTGGACATGCCCCGGGCGATGAAGCTCTTCGCGGGCGGGTCGACCTTCATCCTGAACCGGCTGGATGAGCATTGCCCGGCGGTGCACGCGCTGTGCTCCGCGCTGGAGACGGAGCTCGGGATCCTGGTGCAGGCCAACATGTACCTCACGCCCGCGGGCGCCCAGGGCTTCCCGATTCACTATGACAACCACGACGTGATCGTCGTGCAGTGCGAGGGCCGCAAGGACTGGCGGCTCTACGGCGCGCCGCGGGTGCTCCCCATGCGCGGGGAGCGCTTCGAGCGCGAGAAGCACCTGCCCGGCGAGCGCACGCAGCAGCTCGTGCTGGCGCCCGGGGAGGCGCTGTATGTCCCCCGGGGGCTGATGCACGAGGCCGTGGCCTCGGGGGACGGGTGCTCGCTGCACGTGACCCTCGGGCTCCACGCCGTGCGCTGGAGCGAGGTGATCATCGAGGCCCTGGCGGAGCACGCCGTGGAGGACCTGGACCTGCGGCGGGGGTTGCCCCTCGGGGCCCTGGTGGGCAAGGTCCCGGAGGAGGTGCTCCTCGCCGGGGTGCGGGCCCGGGTGGATCGCCTGGTGGAGGCCCTGCGCTGGGAGAAGGTCCGCGAGAGGGTGGTGTCGCACTTCGTGGACGAGCACCGCGAGCGGCTGGAGGGCCTGCTCCTGGACGTCACCGCGGAGGCAAACGGGGCCACGGTCTACGCGCCCCGGGAGGGCCTGATGGTCACCCGGAGCGTGGAGGGGGACAAGTGCAACCTGTCGGTCAATGGCCGGGAGACCCGCTGGCCGGACTACACCCACGACACGCTGGGGGAGGTGTTCTCTCGCTCGCGCTTCACCCTCGGGGACCTGGGCGACGACCTGGATGACAAGGGCAAGGGGACGCTGGTGCGCCGGCTCATCCTCGAAGGGGCCGTGAGGATCGTGCGAGACTGACCCCAACCGACAGGTACATACAAATACCTACAAGGTCTCCTGGAGACTCTTGAGGGTGTGGGTGCACCGCGAGGGACCGTTTCATCGAATTGACTGGCGTCAAGTTCTTTCGACGGGAGTACAGTCTCCGTCAGAGAGGTGGTGCCATGAAGAAGTCCAAGACGACACGGTCCCAGAAGAGCCTTCTGCCTGAAGACATCGAGGACGCCCCAAAGGTGAACCGCCGGTCGGCGTTGACCTCCGTGGGGGCCGTCCTGGCCGGGGCGGTCTTTGGGGGCGCGGTGCTCGCGCCCTCGGAGGCCCAGGCCTGTCGGCGCCGCACCGGGCGCACGGACGCAGACCCGTCGGACGGCGCAGGCCGTGGGCGCACGGGCGTGAGCGACAGTGACAGCGGCGACGAGGCTGGTTGTGGTCGCGGGCCGCGGCGTCGCTGCTCAGACTCGGACTCGTCGGACCGTCCGGGCGAAGGCGTGCGCTGCTGAACGGCGTACTAGATCGCGAGACTGACAGGGATTACAGCGTTTCCAGATAGCTCACGAGGTCCGTGAGCTCGCCGCGGGAGAGCTGAGAGGTGCGGCCGTGGGCGTCCCCGCCGCCGCAGCGGGGGTCGAAGCGGTCGGCGAGGGTGCCCGCGCAGCCCGTGTGCATGAAGGGTCCACGGAAGAGCACACCGGTGAGGGCGGGCACCTGCATGCGCCCGCCGGTGCCGACGTCCACGGACTGGTTGTTGGTGCCCCGGGCGCCCGCGTGGCAGCCCGCGCAGGCCGTGTCCGCGCGCTCGAACACCGCGCGGCCGCGGAGCACGGCCTCGGGGTCCTCCGCGACGCCGTGGGGCACCGTGGGGATCGCGTCGATCCAGCGCCGCAGGGCGCCCACCTGCTCGGGGCGGAGCGGGTCGCCGTTCATCCGACGGGTGAACACCTCGCTGGAGATGGCGTTCATGTCCCGCATGTCCCCGTCCCAGTGGAGGGGCTCGGTGCCGGTGATCCCACCGCGGAGGTTCTGCGTCCGCCGAGCCCCGAAGGAGAAGCGCCAGGTGCGGCCGTCGTCCCCGCCCTCGGGGTGGCACGACGCGCAGGCGATGTCCCCGCCCGCGTTGGCGTGGAAGACCTCGTGCCCGCTGTCCCTGCGCGAGGGCCCTCGCAGGTCCACCAGGGTCTGGGCGCGAGCGCCGAAGACCCTCACGCGAAAGAGCCTCGCGGGCTCTCGGGACTGCACCCAGAGATCACCCCCCGTGGGGTCAAAGGCCACCGCCGTGAGCTCCGCGTTGAAGTTCTCGGGCGCGGACACCGTGGGTAGCGAGCACCCCCTGGTCGCGCCGCCCTCTTCAAGGTCCTGGTCCCGCACCACCAGGAGCTGCGACCCCCCGGAGATGCTCGGAGGCGCGCCAAAGGTCGTGGGACCGCCAGGGCCCAGGCGGAAGTCCGGGGACTGCAGGTGGGCGTTGCCGGGGCCCACCACCGCGGTGACGCCGTCCTGCTGCGCCAGGTCCACCAGGAAGGTCCCCGGGAAGGGCACCGGCGGCGTCCCCCCCGCGGCGGGGAGCATGGACACCGTGGACTGCACGATCCCCGTGCGACAGCCCGGCGTGTCCGGCCCTTCGCCCGCCGGGGGCGGACCGTACCCGCCGCTCCTCCGGGCCGTGGGCCTGCGCTCAGCGGAGTGCACGTCCGTCTGCGCGACGTCCACCACGGAGGTGGTGGCCCGCTGGTGGAGCACCGCCACACCCGCGCGGGTGGGCACCATCCTCCAGGCCACCGCCGGGGCGAACTCCCGGGCGTCCTCGCCCTCCTCCCGGAAGGACCGGGGACGGAACGCCACGCTCACCTCCCCGCGACGAGACACCTGGAGCACCCTCGCGCTCCGGAAGGCGCTCACATACACCTGCCCCCCGGACACCACCACGTCCCGCAGGTCCGGCTCCAGCCTGGCCACCCTGGTCGCCGCGCCCTCGGCCGTAGGGAGCCTCACGAACTCGCCCCCGGCGCACACCACCAGGAGGTCTGTCCCGTCCAGGGCGATCCCTCGGGGGGCTGCGCACACCGCCCTACGTCGGAGCACCTCACCCCGGATGGGGTCCAGGGTGAGGACGGCGCCTCCCCGACGGAGCACCACATGGACCCTGCCGTCGGAGTCTTCCACACCGCGGCCGGGCTCGTCCCGGGGCTCCAGGGTGATCGTGGCGGTCTCCGCGGGCTGGGAGGGGCGGGTGTTCACCAGATGGATGGTGTCCCGGTCCGGGTCCGAGGCTACGGCGTAACCTGTACGGGTCACCAGGAGGGTCCCGCCGGAGATGGGCGGAGGAGGGACGGCGGCCTCGGTGACGTCACCAAAGACCGGTCGGTTCGGGGGGAACTGAAACTCCGGCGGCTCGTCAGGGTCCGGGCAACCGGTCAGGAGCGCCGGGAGCGCGAGCGTCAGCCACGGAAGGGTCTTTTGCATGGTTCCTCCAAAGGTCCATCGTAGCGGGAGTTGACCGTGGTCAACCGGGAGCCATTCAGCAACACGTGTGCCACCATAGATCTTCTGGATCTATGTGGGCGCCCGTCCTGCCAAAGATGGCCATGGGCGAGGGGCTCCGTTGGAAAATCGGACCAGGAACCACTGGCCACTGGAGCTTCCAGGCAGGTGTGCCACCGTGGCCACCGTTCACAGTGTGCCTGGGAGTTCCTCCCGGGGGGGTTCATTGACGGGCGGGTGTCCCTGGCACTAGGACCGACGACCATGAACGAACGGAGCTTCAACACGCTGGGGGCGCGGGGGACCTTGGACACGGCCGAGGGGCCCGTGGGGATCTACCGCCTGGGGCACCTGGAGCGCTCGGGGGTGGTCCCCGGGGGCACCCTGGACCGGCTGCCGTACGCCATCCGGGTGCTCCTGGAGTCGGTCCTGCGCAACTGCGACGGCTTCGAGGTCACCGAGGAGGACGTGCGGCGCCTGGCGCGCTGGAACGCCCCGGCCCCGGCCGCGGTGGAGCTGCCCTTCAAGCCCGCCCGGGTGATCCTCCAGGACTTCACCGGCGTGCCGGTGCTGGTGGACATCGCCGCCATGCGCGAGGCCGTGCGCCGCCTCGGGGGGGACCCGTCAAGAATCAACCCGTTGGTGCCCGTGGACCTGGTGATCGACCACTCGGTCCAGGTGGACCATAGCGCCAGCGACAAGGCCCTGGGGCTCAACGTGAAGCTCGAGTTCCACAGGAACCGCGAGCGCTACCAGTTCCTGCGCTGGGGCCAGAAGGCCGTGAAGAACTTCAACGTGGTGCCCCCGGCCATGGGCATCGTGCACCAGGTGAACGTCGAGAGGCTCGCCACGGTCACCTGCCGGGGCTCCGACCGCGAAGGGCCCGTCGCGTACCCCGACACGCTCGTGGGTACGGACTCGCACACCACCATGATCAATGGCCTGGGCGTCGTGGGCTGGGGCGTGGGCGGCATCGAGGCCGAGGCCGTGATGCTCGGACAACCCCTGTTCATGCTCACCCCGCAGGTGGTGGGGGTGCGGCTCTCCGGGGCCTTGAAGCCCGGGGTCACCGCCACGGACCTCACGCTCACGGTGACCCACCTCCTGCGCAAGAAGGGCGTGGTGGACAAGATCGTGGAGTTCTACGGCCCGGCGCTGTCGTCCATCGCGGTGACCGACCGGTGCACCCTGGCCAACATGGCGCCGGAGTACGGGGCCACCATGGGCTTCTTCCCGGTGGACGCTCACACCCTGGAGTTCCTGCGCCGCACGGGCCGGCCCGCCGCGGTGGTGCGCCTCGTCGAGGCCTACGCCCGCGAGCAGGGGCTCTTCCGTACCGACGCCTCCCCGGAGGCCACCTACACGGACACCCTGGAGCTCGACCTGTCCACCGTGGAGCCCAGCCTCGCGGGCCCCAAGCGCCCCCAGGACCGCGTCCCCCTCGCGGCGATGAAGGGCACCTTCCGCAAGGCCCTGACGGCGCCGGTGAAGGATCGGGGCTTCGGCCTCGCGGCGGACGCCACGGAGAGGACCGTCACCGTGGACGCGCCCCACGGGAGGAGCGCGCTCTCCCACGGCGCCGTGGTGATCGCGGCCATCACGAGCTGCACCAACACCTCGAACCCCAGCGTGATGCTCGGGGCGGGGCTCCTGGCCCGCAACGCCGCGGCCCGCGGGCTCAAGGTGGCCCCCCACGTCAAGACAAGCCTCGCCCCGGGCTCCAGGGTGGTCACCGACTACCTCCGCAAGGCCGGGTGCCTGGAGGCCCTGGAGGCCCTCGGGTTCCATGTGGTGGGCTATGGATGCACAACGTGCATCGGCAACTCCGGGCCGTTGTCGGACTCGGTGGTCGCGGGGATCACCGAGGGCTCGCTGGTGGCCTCGGCGGTGCTCTCGGGCAACCGGAACTTCGAGGGGAGGGTGCACCCTCACGTGAAGGCCAACTACCTGGCCTCGCCGCCGCTGGTGGTGGCGTACGCGATTGCGGGCACCGTGGACCGGGACCTCACCACGGAGCCCCTGGGGACTGGCTCCGATGGCGCGCCGGTGTACCTGAAGGACGTGTGGCCCTCGGACCAGGAGCTCCAGGACACGATGGCCCGGTGCATCACCCCGGGGATGTACGAAGACACCTACCGCACGGTGTACGAGGGCACCGAGGAGTGGCGGGCCATCTCCGCGGAGGCGAGCGAGCTGTACCCCTGGGACCCGGACAGCACATACATCCAGCACCCGCCGTTCTTCCAGGACCTGCAGCCGGAGCCCTCGGCGGTGAGGGCCATCACCCACGCCCGCGCGCTGGCGGTGCTGGGGGACTCGGTGACCACGGACCATATCTCTCCGGCGGGGGACATCGCGAAGGCGAGCCCCGCGGGGCTGTACCTCCAGGGGCTGGGGGTGGTCCCCGGGGACTTCAACTCCTACGGGTCCCGGCGCGGCAACGACCGGGTGATGGTCCGGGGGACCTTCGCCAACATTCGCTTGAAGAACGCGCTCCTCGGGGGCGTCGAGGGCTGGGAGACCCTGCACCTGCCGAGCGGCGAGCGCATGGCCATCCACGCGGCGGCGGAGCGCTACCGCGCGGAGGGCACCGCCCTGGTGGTGCTGGCGGGCAAGGAGTACGGCACCGGGAGCTCCCGGGACTGGGCGGCCAAGGGGACGCTGCTCCTGGGCGTCCGGGCGGTGATCGCCGAGAGCTTCGAGCGCATCCACCGGGCGAACCTGGTGGGCATGGGGGTCCTGCCGCTGGTGTACCGCCCGGGGGAGAGTGCCGAGGCGCTGGGGCTCACGGGCCGCGAGGTGTTCCATTTCGAGGGCCTGGGCGAGGACCTCCAGCCCCGGGCCGAGGTGCGCGTGCGCGCCGAGCGCGAGGACGGCGCGGCCGTGACCTTCACGACCATCGCCCGCTTGGACACCCCGGTGGACGTGCTTTATTACAAGAACGGCGGGATCCTCCAGACGGTGCTGCGCAACCTCCTCAAGCGTTGACGCACCGCCCGCGGGGCCGCCGGGTGTACAGTGGCCCCATGGGCGAGGAGACGGCACCGGAGCTTTCCATCGAGCAGCGCAGGCAGCAGCTACGGCGCGCGATCGTGGCCTCGGCCATCGGGACGGCGATCGAGTGGTACGACTTCTTCCTGTACGGGGTGGCGGCCGCGCTGGTGTTCCCGCGGGTGTTCTTCCCGCAGTCCGACGCGCTGACGGGGCAGCTCGTGGCCTTCGCGACGAACTTCGTGGGCTTCGCGGCCCGGCCCCTGGGGGCGGCGATCTTCGGGCACTACGGCGACCGCATCGGGCGCAAGGTGTCGCTGATCGCGACGCTCCTGCTGATGGGGGTGGCCACCACGGCCATCGGGCTGGTGCCGGGCTACGGCTCCATCGGGATCTACGGGGCGGTGTTGCTCACGGTGTTCCGGGCGCTCCAGGGCATCGGGGTGGGGGGCGAGTGGGGCGGGAGCGTGCTCCTGGCCGCGGAGTGGTCGAGCCCCAAGCACCGTGGCTTCGTGGCGTCCTGGCCGCAGTTCGGGGCCCCCGCGGGGCTGGTGCTGGCCAACGGGGCGTTCTACCTGGCGACGAAGTACACCGGCGACGCGTTCATGACCTGGGGATGGAGGGTGCCCTTCCTGGTGTCCCTGGTGCTGGTGCTCATAGGCTTCTACATCCGGGTGGGCATCCTGGAGACGCCCGCGTTCTCCCGCGCCCGGCGCGAGAACCGCCTCGCGAAGCAGCCGCTGGTGGAGGTGCTCAAGAAGTACCCGCGCGAGGTGGTGCTCACGGCGCTCCTGCGCACCGGGCAGCAGACGCCGTTCTACATCTTCTCGGGCTTCGTGCTCACCTACGGCGTGGCGGCCCTGGGCTTCTCCCGGGGGGAGCTCCTGCGGGACGTGATCCTCTCGGCGCTCCTGTCCATGGTGGCGATCCCCTTCTGGGGCCACGTCTCCGACCGCCTGGACCGGCGCAAGGTCATCGCCTTCGGGGCGCTGGTCATGATCCCCTGGGTGTTCGTGTACTACGCGCTCCTGGACACCCGCGTGGCCTGGATGGCCCTGGTGGCCATCGTGATCGCGCAGCCCCTGCATGACATCCAGTATGGCCCCCAGGCCGCGGTGATCGCCGAGAGCTTCCCCGCCCATGTGCGCTACTCCGGGGCGAGCCTCGGGTACCAGCTCGCGTCCATCACCGCGGGGGGGCCCGCGCCGCTGGTCGCCACGGCCCTCTACCGCCGCTACCACAGCTCCCAGCCCATCGCGGTGTACGTCGCCCTCTGCGCGCTCGTGAGCTTCGTGTCCCTGCTCCTCCTGCCGAAGCCCACGCCCGAAGTCGCCGACGACTGACGGACGTATACACCGTGTATACCATGACCGGGGAGTCGCGCTGCGGCGGCGACGCCGCGCACGAATTTCGTCGCGGGGGGTGAAGGCGCTGGCGCTGCGGGGCCAAGCAGGGCGGAACAGGAGGCGCGACGAATGACAAGACGCTCCACGCTGGGTGATGGCCACGACGACCACGGGGGCTTGCGGAGGGACCTGGAGGCGCTGGCGAGGCTCCAGGGTCGCCGGGGGGTGCTGAGGCTCTTCGTCGGCGCGGCCAGCGCGGGGCTGCTGGTGGCCTGCGGGTCGACGCCGTCGGGGGCGGACGCGGGCGGGGACGCGGGGGCCGGCGGGGACACCACCCCCGGGGGAGACACGGCGCCCGCGACGGACGCTTCCGCGACGTGCACGACGATCCCGCAGGAGACGGCGGGGCCCTACCCCGGGGACGGGACCAACTCGGCCAACGGGAGCGTGGCGAACGTGCTCACGCAGACCGGGGTGGTGCGGAGCGACCTTCGGCCGAGCTTCGGGGGGCTCTCCGGGACCGCCGAGGGCGTGCCGATGACGGTGCGGCTGCGGTTGCGGCGGGCGTCGGACTGCGCGGCCCTGGCGGGCGCGGCGGTGTACCTCTGGCACTGCGACCGCGAGGGGCGCTACTCGCTCTACAGCGCCGGGGTGACGACGCAGAACTACCTGCGCGGCGTCCAGGTCGCCGACGCCGACGGGGTGGTGACCTTCCGGACGATCTTCCCGGGCTGCTACGACGGGCGCATGCCCCACATCCACTTCGAGGTGTTCCGCGCGCTCGCCGAGGCCACCACCGGCCGCGGCGCGCTCCGGACCTCGCAGCTCGCGCTGCCGCTGGACGCATGCAACGCCGCCTACGCCACCACCGGCTACGGCGCAAGCGTGACGAACCTCGCCCGGATCAGCTTCGAGCGGGACATGGTGTTCTCCGACGGCTACGCCCTGCAGCTGGCGTCCATCACGGGCGACGCGGCCTCGGGCTACGTCGCCACGCTGGAGGTCACCGTCGCCGCCTGACCGCGGGTATACACGGTGTATGCCTCGCGCCGTCGCGCCCGGTCGGGGCGCCGTGGGACGGCGCGAGGGCGCCGACACTCTCGCAAGAGAGGGTTGCGCCGCAGTGGAGTCTTTGTCAGACTGCTGCGCGAGGCTTGAACTCTCATGAAGCGCGGTGCTACCGAGGCAACGCAGGAAG
The DNA here is from genome assembly GCA_016218725.1 of Deltaproteobacteria bacterium. Lineage (GTDB taxonomy): Bacteria > Myxococcota_A > Polyangia > Polyangiales > JACRDB01. The sequence goes on along the minus strand of JACRDB010000143.1, from coordinate 7,312 downwards.
AGCGTCTCCAAGCGCTCCTGGACGAAATCCATGCGATGACCGGCGTGGCTCCTGCGCCGGTCGACTCGGCCACGGCGGAGCTGGTCGCCGAGCTCGAGCGCGAGACCGGCTCCATCACGGACCGCGGGGCTTCTGAGCGAGCAGACCTGATCGCGCGGGAGCTACCGCTTCTCCATCGCAGCGGCAAGGCGGCGGACCTCCTCACCTACCTGGCCCGCTGCGGACCGAAGGCGAGCGCGCAGCTGACACCCGGCGACGGCTCGGCCTCCCGGCGGGAGCTGCACGCGGCGCTCGGCGAGGCCCCCGCGGTGTACCTCTGGGTCGGGCACTGCGCCTACGCGCGGCCCGATCCCGATCTGGTCGTGCTCTGGACCGCTTCGGCTGAGCAGCACTCCCCTCCAGGCGCGGCGGCCCCCTGGGACACCGCGGGCCTGTGCTCGAAAGCGACACTCGGCCGCAACCTGCCCAACGTGCAGAGGGCCGCTCTGGAGGTCCGGCGCTACTCGCTGCCGAGCGTCGCCCCACCAAAGGGCTCCGCGCCATACCGTCGGTACCTTGCGGCCGTACTGCGGTGCTCCTTCCAGGCGCCGTACGACCTGGTAGAGGGACGCTCACCCGTGCGCTGGTACCCCGGATGGTGCTGCGCGCCACCGCGCACGGGCGGTGCGCCCGCCGAGCCGCCGCACCACACCTTTGAAGTTCGTCGCAGCGGGCATGTTTCCATGGCGGCGGGTCTGCTCGGGATCGTCGCCGAGACTTCGCTGCTGGCGACCTGCCCTTCCACGACCAACGCTGTGCAGCGTTGGCTGGCAAGGAATGCGCTTTGGAATGCGGGACGACGGATCCAACCAGTCGACCGGCGGACGCAGTCGGTGGCCAAGGCGACGCAGGAGTTGGTTGCGAAATTCCTGCGGGAACGGGGGGCGTCGTGACCGCCTGGAGGCTCGACGAAGCGTGTGCCGTCGCTGCGGCGGACCCGGGGGGGCCGGCGCTGTCCTGGCGCCCGGCGCAGCTGGCCTTCGTCACAACGAGGGCGCCAGGGCGCGTGCTGGTTGCGGACTATTTTCGCGACGGTGAGGAGGGATTGACGGAGGTAGTCGTCGGGACGGAGCTCGATCGGGAGGAGCTGGACTGTGACGTCGAAGCGGGTCTCTGGCAGGCCATCCCTGAGACGCGGGTGCCGAGTGGCCACCGGCTGGTCCGCGGCGACGCAGGGCGGTGGGAGGTGGTGCCGCGGGATGCGCTAGAGCGCCGTCGGCGCGCGATGCTACGCGAACGGCTCGCGCTCGCCGGTACAATCGCGCGCAGACCCGCCCAAGCGCGGCGTGGGCTTGGCGCGGCGCTCGACGCTGCCTGGGATGTCGAGCCGCGGCTGTTGCTGACCAACGTGCTGCGGAGCGGCCACTGGCGGACGCCCGTCGCGCTGGAGGCTCTGCTTTCCGTCGAGCCGGACCCGTCGCGCTTCGGTCGCGTACGCAGCCACTCGCTGTGGGGCGAGCTGCGCCTCGAACGGTGGGGCGAGCGTCTGCTGGCCGCCGCCCAGCAGGAGGCCGACGCAGACCTCTCGCCGGAGTTCGCGCTGGTCCCACCGGTGCCCGAGGAGGCGATGCTGCGCGCGGTGGCCTTGAGGCACCTACGACGTCGCTGGGGGCTCGAGCAGCCGGTCGAACTCGCGCACGACGACCTCGCGGCGGCGCTCCGTGGTGACCTCGCGGCGCTGGATCGCGTCGGCGAAGCGCTCCGAGACGTTCGCGCCTGGCGGGTCTGGTCCGAACTGATCGCGCTGGCACCGGAGCGAGCGCGGGCTGAACTGGGAAGGGCCTTCGGCGATGTGGCGATGGCACCGGGACCGGAGCGCATCGGCGACCTGCTGGGGGTCGCACGGAGTTGGTACACGCTCGAAGAGAACATGGACGAGCGAAGCGACCGCCTGAGCACCTGGCGCCGAGCCCTGTCGGCGATGGCGGGGTGGATCCCGCGGGGCGGTACGCCCTGGCGCCAGGGCGAACTGCTGGCGGGGGCCGTGCGCGAGCGTCTGCTGCCGCGGGAGGGGGCGCTGCTGTCGCTGCGGGAGGAGTTCGAGCAGCGCTGCGGCGTGCGCCTGGACAGTGACGCTTTCATGTCCGCGGAGGGGAGCGTCGTGGGGGTGGTGCCTCGCCGGGCGCCGCCGTGCGTGTTCTCTGACCGACGGACGCACCGCGACGCGCTAGCGGTGCGGTTCGGCGCGGCTCATGCGCTCGCGCACCTGCTGCTGGAGGGGGGGACGGCCCGCGAGGAGGGGTGGTCCTGCACGCTCGGGAGTGACCCAGGCACGGACGACCGCGAGCGGATGGCGAATGCCTTCGCGGCGTATCTGCTTGCGCCGCGAAAGGAGGTGCAGATGCTCGTGCAGCGCGCGGTGGAGCCGACGAGCGAGGAGTTCGTGCGGGGGGCCATGGCTGTGCGCGGACGCTTCGGGCTCTCGGCGGTCGCCGCCGGGGAGCACATGGTGAACTGTCTGGGGGGGACCGAGGGGCGTGAACCGCTCTCTTCGGAGGTGCGCGGGAGGCTGAGGGAGGCTGCCTCGCGCGAGCGGGTGGGGTGCGGCGCAGGCGACGTGCTCCCCGAACTGCACCACGCGACGGGTCGTAGCGAGGCCTTCGTGCGGGCGGTGGAGCGATGCGAGGCGCTGGGGGCGATCACTCCGGAGCAACGGAGGCGGGTGCTGGGAGACGTGGTGCAGTGAGGATCTGTGGGACCCTACGGGCACGTCTCGGGCGAGGGCCCCGGGAGGCGGCAGACGTCCGTCATCTCGCCGCCGCAGCGGGCGGGGAACACACAGTCACGGAGGCCCTTGAACGCGAAGCGGCACGCGGCGCCGTCGCGGGCGAAGCGCTCGCAGGCCGAGCGCCCCGCGCCGCGGACGCACACCCGGCGGTCCCGGTCGCAGGACAGGCCCTGCTCCCGGTCGCACACCCCCGTCACCAGCGTGGGGTCGCACAGCGCGCCCTGGCGGAGCCTCGGGACGCACACGCCCCGCACGCAGTGGAGGCCCGCTAAACAACCCACGGAGGTGCCAGGGTTCGGCATCGACGGCGCAGGACACGGCTCCCCCTGGGCAGCGAACGCCGCGCATGTGTGGCCCTCGGCCCGGAAGCCCCCGCCCTCGGCCCGCCACCGGGTGCGGCAGTAGAGCCCGAGGTCACACCGGGGCAGGGTGCTCGAAGACGAGGGCTGTTCGCACGGCTCGTCGAGCCTCCTTGGACTGGCGCAGCGGCCGCAGGTGGCGGCCCCGGCGCGCTGACACACACCCCCCGCGCACTGCATGTCCCACGCGCAGGCGGCGCCGTCCGGGCGGCCACCGGGCACCCGGCAGAGGCCCAGGAGGTGCTCCTCGGAGAAGCCCTCCCAGTCGGCGCCGGTGGCCACCCGGAGGGCCCGGTGCGCGTCGTCGCAGGTGAGCCCGCGGAGCCTCGGCCCGCACGAACCGTACGCCTCCGCGGAGCCCGTGTCCGGCGCGCGCAGGGCCCTCGCACACGCGTAGCCCAGCCTCGCCCTGCAGATGGCCAGCTCCCCGAAGGCGTCCTCCAGGGTAGACGCCGAGCACCGCGACAGGAGCGTGCAGAGCTGGTCCGCCAGGAGCACACACGGCGCGTCGTGAGCCCCCCCGACGGTGGGCGTCAGGTACGCCCAGCCCAGGCACCCCCCGGGGCTGTCCTCCGGCGCCGCGGTGTCCGTCACGGCCGGAGCGTCCGCCGCCTCCGGCGAGGCGTCCCTCGCGGGAGTGTCCACCCGGGCCACGCCGCTGGCGCACCCCAGCGTCGCAAGCAGCAGCACCCAGACGCGCATCCCCGCACCATGCAGGCCCCGGGGCACCGGCGCAAGGACGCCCGGGACGCGCGCCATCGGGTACCCTGCCGCGCGTGACACTCCCCCGCAGACCCTTCGCCGGCGTGCGCTTCGCACCCAGGGGCACGGACCTCGGCGTCCCCGTCCTGGCCGTGCTCCCAGGGGGGCCCTCGGACCTCGCCGGACTACTCCCCGAGGACCTCCTCCAGCGCGTGGACGACCTCCCCGTCAGCTCCCCCCAGGAGGCCTCCCAGGCCCTCCAGACGGCCCCGGGTCCGAGGGCCCTCACGGTCCTCCGAGGGGAGATCGTACGGTACCTTACCATTACTCTCACCGAGCGGCCCATGGAGGTTCATCCTGGCTTGCAGACAACCTACGGTGAGGTCCAGCGAGAGACCGTTCGCCTTCGAACGATCGTGACCGCGCCAGCGGGCGATGGCCCCTTCCCCGCGGTGGTGTTCCTCCAGGGCCACGGGTACCAGTCCGTGGACACCGCGCTCGTGGGGGAGTCGGTGCTGCGGGACCTGCTCCGGGCCCTCGGACGCCTGGGCATCGGCGTGGTCCGGAGCGAGCGCCGGGGCGTCGGAGACTCCGAGGGAGGCCCCCCGGAGGCGGTGCCCTTCGCCACGGAGACCGAGGACCACGGGGCCGTGCTGGACGCCGCCCGAGGTCTCCCCGGCATAGACCCGGCGAGGGTGGCGCTCTTCGGGCACTCCCTTGGGGGCGCACAGGCGCTCTCCCTCGGGGCCGAGCGCCCGTGGCTGGCGGGCGTGGCGGTCTACGGCGCGGGGGTCCTCTCCTGGACCGAGTACCTGGACCAGAACGCCCGCAGGCACCTCGGGCTCGCGGGCGCGGACCCGGTGGAGACCGAGCGCCTGGTGCGGCTCCAGCAACGGCTCTCGGCCCGGGTGCTGGTGCTGGGCCAGAGCCTCGTCCGGTGCCTGGCCGAGGAGCCCGAGCTCGCCCGGGAGGCGAGGCACTTCGGGGTGGACCCCGAGGGGCTCTGGCATGGCCACCCGGAGACCTACTGGCAGGCGGTGTACGCGCTGCCCACGGTCGCCCACGCCACGGCCCTCCGGTGCCCGCTCCTGGCCCTCTGGGGCGCCCTGGACCACCTGTCGTCCAGGGAGGAGCACGAGCGCCTGGCGCAGCTCGCCCACGGCCGCTTCCAGGTGCTCCCCGGCGTGGACCACCAGCTCCAGCGCCAGCCCGACGCCCGGAGCGCCTTCGAGGGCCGCCCGGGGCCCCTGCACCCCCGGGTGCCCGAGGTGCTCGGGGCCTGGGTGCTGGACCTCGGGAGGGGGTAGGGAGGCCTCTTGCGCGCGGGGGGAGATCGTGCGTATTCGTACGATATGTCCGCGACGTTCCCGCCGGAGCTCTGGGAGGACCCGTATTTTCTCACCACCCGGGCGGCCACGGCGCTCCACGCCCTGTGCAGGAAGGCCCTGAGGGACGCCGGGGTCACGGACCTGAACCCCGCCCAGCTCGCGGTGCTGGCCATGCTCGACGAGGACGAGGGCCGCAGCGCCACGCTCCTGGCCAGGAGGCTCCACTGTGAGAAGTCCTCGCTCACCCCGATGCTGGGGAAGCTCGAGGCCAACGGGCACCTCCTGCGGGCTCGGGACCCGAAGGACGGGCGCCTCCAGCGGTTGTTTCTCACCAAGAAGGGCCGCCGTCGCCGCCGCGAGGCCGAGGTCCTGGTGCAGAAGGCCACGGAGGCGGCGCTGGGGGACCTCTCGCGCAAGGTGCTGCGGCACCACGTGGAGTTCTGTCAGGCGCTGCTCACGGCCCTCGGCGAGGTAGCCACCAGCGCGTAGTATCGTTCGCCCTCGAACCAATTGCCAGGAGGTGTGTGCCTTGAAGCGCTACCGTTGCACGATCTGCGGCCACATCTACGACCCGGCGGTGGGGGACCCGGACACGGGGGTTCCCGCGGGGACGGCCTTCGAGCGCCTGCCGGAGGACTGGTGCTGCCCGGACTGCGGCGCCACCAAGGCGGATTTCGTCCCAATGGAGTAGCGGGCGCCGACGGTCGGGTGCCGTGGTAGCCTCACGAGTCGGCGGTAGGCCGGCGATGGCACGGAAGGTCGGCGACGCGATGGCTGATGGAGCGGCTCGGAGGCGAGGACCTGGTGGACCGCATCGCGCGATCCCTCCGCCGAGGTCCTCAACGTCGACAGCGGTCCCGGAGGTGATGGAGGAGGCGGGTCTTGGCGCTGGGCGAGGGTGGAGCGAAGAGGCGCTCCCGGAGGGGATGACCCGCGCCCCCGTGGAGGTGGTGACGGATGTGCTCACCGGTGAGCGCCGCGAGGAGCGCTTCTACCACTGGCAGCTGCCGGACGGGACGAAGATGGAGATGGTGTGGGTTCCCGCGGGCACCTTCACCATGGGTGGGGATGGGGAGGCGTTTCAGGCCGTGCCGGGGCGTGCCGAGACGATCTCGGAGGGCTTCTACCTTGGGCGGTTTCCGGTGACAGTCGGGCAGTTTGAAGCCTTTGTGGACCGGAAAGGCTACAAAGAGTGGAAGGGTCGGTGGCCAGGCCAGGGCCCAGACCATCCTGTGGTGAACGTGAGCTGGTTTGGCGGGTGGGCCTTCGGTGCGTGGGCAGGCCTGGTGCTGCCAACGGAGCGCCATTGGGAGTACGCTGCGCGGGACACTAACGGGCGGATCTTCCCATGGGGAGACGCAGCATTGAACGACCAATTGCTGTGGTGGTCGGGCTCCGGGACGCCGAGAACGACAACGTGTGCGGTTCGGGAATATCTCGGCGTGCCTTCGCCTTTTGGAGCAAAGCTCCTTGTGGGCAATGTCTGGGAGTGGACATCAACGGAGTGGGAGAGAGATAGCGTCGCAGGAGAAGCACTTTTCGTGCCGGGTGCGAAGGTGCCTACATTGGATCCATCAGAGAGTTCGAAGGGTCTCAAAGCGCGCGTGCTCCGTGGTGGTGGCTGGAGCTTCACCGATGCCGCCTGGGTCCGCGCCTCCGCGCGCAGCGGGCTCCCGCCGTCGGACCGGCTCTACTTTGTCGGTTTGCGCTGCGCCCGTCCCGCGGCGCGTACTGTCAACCCATGAACTCTTCATCTTTCTTTGGTTTGCGTTTTGAGAAGTGGCGAGAGGTGACCGATCGGCAGGCGGTAGCAGTATTCCCACACATAAGCGCGGGTCCGATTCGTGCATGATGGTGACCTCACCCCCCGGCCCCATAGGCGCCAGGATAAGGGCTCCGAGGTCTGAATTTCAGGCACTTCAGGCAGCGGGTGGGGCTTCGAGGACGGCACGGTCGGCGACCGCGCCGCCGCGCCACCCGATCTCCTGACGCTTTTTCGCCCGGGGTTCGCCAGAGCAACGGCCTCCGAGGTCGCGTCGCTCACCCCGGGCTACGGAAGGTGGTCACCGCGCCTCCGCGCGGTTGTGCGGAGTGCGGTCCGAGTGTTCTCAAGCGCCGAGGGGGTTTCCGCGCGAGGAGTGCTCCCGCGGGCACAG
>JACRDB010000145.1 GCA_016218725.1 Deltaproteobacteria bacterium | reverse complement strand
TCCACGCGGCCTTGCGGCAGGCGCAGTTACCTTAGGTTACCGAACCGGGACCTTCGGCTCGGAGGGGACTTGAACCCCTTGATCGCGTGCGCTCGAAGGCGCACCACAGGCCGGCCCAACGGGCCGGTGGGCCGCATCGAACACGGTCACCCAACGGCGCGAACCCGCATCGAACACGGTCACCCAACGGCGCGAACCCGCATCGAACACGGTCACCCAACGGCGCGGACCCGCTCCGAGGGCGGTGACCTCGCCTCGCCCACCCGCTACCATCGACACCGCCGTGGCGTGCGGCGCGCGCCGTCGTCCGTGTAGCCCTCAAGCGCCCGAGGGCCTCGGGCCGTGAGGCGCACGGTCACGGTCCTCCGGGAGCCCGCGCCGTCGCCTGCCTCGCAGGTGGTCGCGACGTGGCGGAGGCAGTAGCCACCGGCGCCCAGCGCCAGCGTCACCCGCGCCCAGGTGGGCGAGGCTCCTCCAGGGCACACCGCCGGAGCGCCCTCGGTCCAGGCCAGGGAGAGCTCCGTGCCTCGAGGGTCTCGCGGACCCTCGCAGACCCCGAGGGCCTCGGGCAACGGCGGCAGCGCCGTGGGCTGCGCGCTCGCTGCGCCCGACGCCGCGTGGAACAGCAGGCGCCCCTCCTCCGAGGTGGTGACCAGTCCGGGCACACCCTCGTGCAGCCCTAGCCCCAGCGGCCTCTCGGCGCCCGGGACCAGGACGTCGCGCCGTTGGCGCATGCGCCCGGAGGGAGCGAGATCGAAGTACTGCGCCACCGGGACCCCACCGAGATACCCCGGCAGCACCCCGAGGAGCCCGCCATCGGCGCTCGAGAGAACGTTCCATGGCGCCTCCAGCGTGCCCGCCAGCAGCGTCCGGTGGCGCGCCTCGCCGAGCTCCGGCAGCGGCGCCACGCGCCCGTCGGCGCCGAGCCAGGTGAGCTGGCAGGTGCGGTCCTCGCGGCAGCGGTCCAGCAGCAATCCACCGCGCCCGGCGCCCCGCACGACGGCGTGGGCCTCCTCGGGGTTGGGCGCGCCCAGGACGACCTCTCCGCGCATGCTCCCGCCGTCGTCTTCGGCGCGCCAGGTGACCACGCGCCGCGAGCCCCGAGCCGCGACCCTCGCGGCGCCGGCGTACCACACGGCTCCCGCATCGGCCTCGCGCCCCGCGGAGGGGAGCGCCCAGGGCGACGGCGAGGCGCGCCCCGCGTCCTCGCAGTACGGACGCCCTCCGCCCGCGGTGCGCCAGAAGAGCCCCGCCAGGTCCCGGGCCTGGACCCCCCGATTGACCATCCAGGGCGGCGCGAGGACCACCACGCTCCCACGCCGCAGAGGTCCCCAGCCGCGCACGACGAGGCGCCCTCGGACCGAGCACCCACCCGCCTCGCAGCGCACCGAAGGGAGCGCGTGAAACGGCGGGAGCACCGACGGGACCGCCTCCGCCGCGCCCTCCACCGGGACCGTGAGCTGCGTCCAGGTGCGGCCCCCATCGACGGTGCGCCACACAGCGCCCAGGTGCGCTCCCACGGCGAGGCCCCGCGCTCCGTCCGCCATGGAGAGCGCCAGCACTCCCAAGGGCAGCCCGCGGAGAGTCCACGGCGCGCCTGGGCGACCCAACGCCAGGGAGGCCCGCAACCCGCGGGCACGCCAGGGCCACTCGGAGAGCGATGCCACCGACGAAGGCCAGCGCCCCCGCAGGTCACCGCCCTCGTCCGGGGCGTCTGGCGCGTCCCCGAGGGCGATGCCCGCCACCCGCCCGTCTGCGGTCCATTGCGCGGCCACCAGGACCGGGGCACGAGCCACCTCCGGGGCCGCCAGCGCGAGCTCCTCCCCGCGCCCGGTGTCCGTGTCCACCAACCGGAAGGGACCCCGGGGCGGAGCCTCGCTCGCTGCGCTCACCAGCAACAACCCGCCGTGCATCCCGACCAGCGTGGGTCTCTCACCCACCACCGCCACACCCAGCGAGCGCCAGCGGCCCACTCCGTCCACAAGCGCACATATACCTACATCATCGGTATTGCGGTCGTTCGGAGAGGCGCCCGACTCCGAAGGGCAGGCGCCCGCGAAAGCGGCGTGGAGCCCGTCGTCGGAGAAGACGCCGGAGGCGAGCGGGACGGCGGAGGGTTCGGCGTTCCGGGGTTCGTCGCTGGCGACCTCTCCGGCCCTCGCGACGGTGGCGACGGTGTCCGTCTCGGTGGCGCGCAGGAGCCACGGGGCGCGGGGGCACGCAATGGCGAGGTCCTCGCCCCACCCACGGAGGTCACACGCCGCGTCGGGGAGGGCCCCTTCGCGGCGACGCAGCACGCGGCCCGTAGCGGCGTCGCGGGCGACCAGGTCGCGGCCTTCGGCGGCGAGCCGAGCGCCATCGCGCGCCCGGAGCGTGGTTTCGAGCGTGAGCAGGGCGGGGTGGCGCGCGAGCATGGCCTCCACCACGCGCTCCCGCGCCTCGGGGTCGAGCGGCGCCAGGGGCTCCTCGGGGGGCGGCGGGGCGGTCGGGGGGCCGAGGACCCCCGCGCGGTCGAGCGGTCGAGTCCCCGCGGTGGTGACCGCGAAGAGGTCTCCGGCGTGGACAACGAGGCCCGCGGCCACGCCATCACCGAGGTCCACGGGGCGCCAGCTCGCGCCGCCGTCCTGGGTGTGCAGGAGCGCGCCGTAGCGGGTGACCACGGCGCCCCGGGAGGCGTCCAGGAAGGCCGCGTCGTGGGCGGGCACCGGGAGCCCTCGCTGCGGCCCGAGGGCCTCCATGCCCTCGCTGGACCAGAGGGTGCCTTCGCGGTCCAGGACGACCACCCTGCCGCGGAGGAACGGTGGCACCGTCGCCCACGGAGGGCGCTGGTGCAGGGCCACGGGGAGGTCCGTCGGGAGTTGGACATGGCCCAGGCGCCGCAGGGGCCCGGTGAAGGTCTCGCTCACGGCGACGACCCCGTCCTCGGTGACAAAGGCCCAGCCGTGGTCGAGCGGCACGGCGCCATGGACCTGCTCGGTGAAGTGCTCCTGGGAGACCTCCACGGCGTCGCCGGTGGCGCTCAGCCGCAGACCGCCCCAGAGGCCGTGCCAGACGTACGGAGGCGCCGCAGGGACCCGCCCGTTGAGGATCCCCTCGCGCGGGACGAGCACCACCTCCGAGGGGGCCTCGACGGGCGAAGGGCGCAGCGCGGGAGCGCTCGGCGGCCGCGGGACCGGCGCGCTGCACCGCGCCAGGAGGAGCGCGACCCCGACGATGCCGCCGCGGCGCGCGCGATGAGCCTGGGCGTTCATGGGCGTCAACGTGGTTGTACACCGCCCCTACACCCGAGGGGGCCGGGGGGGTGAGCTCTCCGCGCTAGAAGTACCGGCTCAGCCACAGCTCCGCCGTCAGCGCGTCGCGCACCGGCAGGAGCGGGAAGTCATCGAAGCGCTGGTGGAGCCACGAGGCCGAGGCCCCGAGCTCCCAGCGGCGCTCCGCGGGCCACGACGGGAGCTGCACCCGCGCCGTCACCATCGGCCAGAACGCGGTGTAGCCCCCGAGGAGCCGGTCCCTCGTGCGGTACACCGTGAGCGCGCCGTAGGTGCCCTGGTAGAACACCGCCCGCTCCTGCCGGAGCACCCGCGCGCGACCCTCCAGCACCAGCCACGGCGCCGTCTCCCAGCGCACCGAGGTGTCAACTGCATTGACCATCACCCCCCAGCCGTCCAGGGAGGCGCCGTACTCGCCGGAGAGGGACACGGTGGGTGCCAGCGAGCGCAGGACGCGCACCGTGGCCGAGGCGCGGGTGCGGGCCTCCGGGAGGCGCTCGGGGTACCATGCCCCGTCCACGGGGACGAAGCGGTACACGGAGGCCTGCCACCCCTGGAGGTGCTCGGCCTGGAGGCCCACGCGGACGAGGGTGCGGGCGCTCACCACCTGCGTGACCAGCGCGCTGCCGGCGACGGCCCGGAGGGTCTCCGGGCGCTGGAGCACCCAGCCGGGGCCGGCCTCGTCGCGGCGGCCGCGCAGCTCCAGGCGCACGGTGCGGTGGCGGTCCTCGGTCTCGCGCTCCCACGCGAAGGACCCGCTCAGGGAGCGGTAGTCGGGCTCCACCGAGAGCCTCGCGGTGGCCTCCACGGCGGTGCGCCCGTCCAGGGTGGTGCGCGCGCCGAGGGCGCCCTCGTGGCGCTGCTCCACCACGCGCGACGCGCTGGCCACCACGTCCACGCTGGCCGCGGAGATGAGGTCCACGCCGTAGGAGCCGGTGACCAGGGTGCCTCGGGACACCGGCACCCGCGCCCTCACCGCGGGGTTCCACACGGTGACCTGGTCCCGGTCGGTGTACACCCCGCCGTGGAGCGTGAGCTCCCCGCGGCCGACGGGCCTCGCCGTGGCGCCCCCGCAGGACACCAGCACCAGCGCCGCGGTGAGGGCTCTCAGCGACACCCGCAGCCACCTCCCCCGCCGCCGCCGCCCGCGGGAGGGTCCCCGAAGCGCACCGAGGCGACGTGGGCCTGGAAGCCCGACGAGGCCCCGTGGCCGTCGGGCTCCATCGCGCGGCGGGCGAGGCGCTCGCGCTCCCAGGGGCGCACGGTCACGCACGCCCCGAGGAGGAGCGCGAGGAGGAGCGCCGAGGCGCGCGTCACGGCAGCGCCCCGGAGCGCAGCCACCGCAGGAGGGCGTCGCACTCGGGGTCCTCGGCGGTGGTGAACACGGCCCCGCCCAGGTGCCCCGCGAGCCCGAGGGGCTTGGCGATCAGCAGGCTCTGGGAGGCGCTCGGAGCGCCCTCGGCGAAGGCCCTGGCGGAGTGGTAGTTGCGCTGGTGCTCGCTCGCGGTGAGGGGCTCCAGGAGGTGGCTGCGCCGGGGGTCTTCGCGGAGCCTCTCGGGGGCGAACAACCGGAGCCTGCGGCGCTCGGTGCCGTGGCATGCCAGGGACGCGCAGCGCGCAAGGAGCACGGGCTCGGCGAGGGCCTCGAAGAGCGCCCGGTCCGGCTCCGGGAGCGCCGCGGGCTCGCCGCCGGAGACGCACCCGAGGAGCGAAACGAGCGCCGCTGCCGCGCGCTTCACAGGGTCTCCAGGTAGGCCACCAGGTCCGCGAGCTGCGAGGGCGACAGGTGCGAGGTGGCCCCGTGGGCGTCCGGGCGGCCGTCGAGCTCGTTGAAGCCGCGCTCGCCAGGGGTGAGCGCCGGGTGCCCGGGGGTCGCCAGCACCTCCCTCACCGAGCGGGCGCGGCCGTCGTGGAGGAACCTCCGGGGGTGGGCCCAGAGGCCCCGGAGCGTCGGGGCCCCGAACTCGATGTCCGTCATGTCCGAGACGGTGTCAGGGAAGGTGGCCCGGAAGCCCGCGCTCACCACGTCCAGGTTGCGCCCGTCGGGGCTTCGGTTGGGCGTGACCACCGGGCCGAAATGTACGCGCCGGACGACGTCTGCGACGGTGGAGGCCGCGAAGCCCGGCCCGTCGTGGCACCCGAGGCAGCCCACCACGGGGTTGGCGAAGAGCGCAGCCCCCCGGCGCGCGGCGGGCGTGTCCGGCGGGTTCGGAACGGGCAGGAGCCTCGAGCGGTGCAGGAGCGACAGCCCCAGCGCCCGCGTGAGCCCCTGGAAGTTCAACGGCGCGTCAAAGGCATCCCCCACGGTGCGCGTGCGACCGAAGACCCGCCGCGATGCGTCCAGGTAGAACGCGTTGCGGGTGGGGAAGTTCCGTGGGTAGGGCCGCGTGGCGCACACCGCCGGGGGGCGCGCCTCGCAGTCCGTCGGGGCGGGGTTCGTGGCGCTCCAGAGGGCCGGGTCCGCGCAGCAGAAGTTCTCGCTCCGGGCGAACTCGTTGAGCACCGGGAAGAAGTTGTTCTCGTCCATGGCCGCTTCGAAGAACCACGGGCGGGTGTCCGCCAGGCCCCGGTGGGGCATGGTCATCCGGGTGCCCTCGGGGTGCACCAGGAGCGGCATGGAGAAGGGCTTGTCCGGCGCCCCGAACTCCCGGTGGCACATCACGCAGCTCTGGTCGCCGTCCACCGTGAAGGCCGCCGTGGACACGTTCACCAGCTCCCCGAGCTCGGCGTCCGTGGCCGGGAAGGCCCCGCCGGACTCGTCTCCCACGACCACCCTGCCGCGGCGCCGGGCGTCGGGGCCGTGGAGCTCCAGCGCCTCGCCGAGCTGCGACACCACCACCACCCCGTCGCCGTCGCACGCCACGTGCGAGGGCGCATGCCCCGTCGGGGCCCGGGCCTCGGGGGTCAGCGCCCCGGTGGCGGCGTCCAGCCGAAAGACCTCCAGCTCGCTCGAGCCCTGGTAGGCCACCCACAGCCGTAGAGCGCCCTCGCGCTCGCACACCGCCGAGGCCTCGGGCACCGCGCCCCCGACGATCCAGGTGTCCCTCGGCGGCACGAAGGCCCCGAAGCGTGGGTCCTCCGGCGAGACGTCCCGCCAGTCGCGACAACAAATGGAATCCGAGGTGTAGCGCCGCACCACCGCCCCCTCCGCCGCGCGCAGCACCACCAGGTCGTTCTGCTGGTCTTGGAAGTTCTCGTTGGCCGTGGAGTCCCCGGGGCGGCCGTCTTCGTCCGTGTCGGGCCCCACGGCGGGCGGGTGCCCGCTGCCCGGACCCTGGGAGAGCGCCACCAGCCAGGGCCCCGCGAAGACCACGTCGTTCACCGGCGCGCGGAGGTTCACGTCCGCCAGCCGCCGCTCCGAGGGCAGCTCGAAGAGGTGCAAGGTCAGCCCGTCCAGCGCCGCCACCGCCAGGCGCGTCCCGTCGGGCGACACCGCCAGGTCCCGAGGGTGCGTGCCCACCGCCAGCCTCGCCGCGAAGGGATCGGTCACCGCGAAGCTCGCCCCGTCCACCCGCAGGTCCCAGCGCACCACCTGGTCCCTCCAGCGGTTGGACAGGTACGCCCGACGCCCGTCCGGCGTGAACACCACGTCCGTCGCGTAGAAATCCGTCGGCACCTCGGCCACCACCCGCCGGGTGACCGTGTCCACCACCGCCGCGCGGTTCACATAGCGCGTGGTCACCACGGCATGGCGCCCCTGTGGGTGAATACCTATGGATGTAGGTGAGAGTCCCACCTCCACCCTCCCAAGGGTGCGTTGTTGTCGCAGGTCCACCAGGGCCACGGCGCGGGAGGGGAGGTCTTCGACGCCCTGGAGCGTGACCCAGGCGGTGTTTCCGTCGGGCGCGACGGCGACCCTCAGGGGACGGTCCCGGTGTGGCTGCGGGGTGAAGAGCGGGTCCCCGGGGCCAAAGGCCGGGGGGTAGGCCCGGAGCTCTCGCCGCAGCCCAGAGGGGGCCGGGGCGTCGGAGCACGCGGCCAGGAGGCCCAGGGCGAGGGCGAGCGCCGCGCGCTTCACGGAGTGTCCTCGCAGGAGGAGGCCACGCCCGCGATGCACGAGGGGTCGTGGGTGACCACCCCTCGGGCGTCGGCGCGGGTGCGGCGGGAGGCGTCCCAGGCGTCCAGCGAGAGGGTGTAGCCCCGGCCCGTGATGGTGTTGAGCGGGACGTCGTTCACGAAGAGCATGAGCACGTCGCTGCGCCACAGGTCCCCGACGCGGTGGAAGGCCACGCGCCCGATGGGCTGCTCCACCGGGTCGTAGCCCTCGATGGCCAGGCGCCCCACGGCGCGGGCCAGGGACGGCGGGGTCTCGCGCGTCTCCAGGCGCACCTGGGCGTAGCGGAAGCCCTGGAAGCCCAGGAAGATCCGGAGCGGAGTGCTCACCCCGAGCGGCTGTGCGCGCGCGTCGGAGCCCTGCACCAGCACGCTCTCGAAGGGCGTAGCGTCCACCGAGGCGTCCCCGGCGGGGGCCTCCCCGGGGCAGCCCTGGAGCGCCGCCAGGAGGGCCAGCGCGCGCCCCAGGCGCTTCATGCGACGTTCCCTTCGAAGAGCGCCCGCAGGGCGGCAGTGGCCTCGGAGCGGAGCGCGGCGTCCGTGCGCAGCACCGCGAGGCCCAGCCGCGAGGCGAGGCGCGCGCTCTCGGTGGGCTCCAGGGCGAAGAGCACCGTGTCCAGCGCGTCGCCCTCGAGGCCCGTCGGAGCCACCACGGTCACCGCGGCGGTGTGGGCCACGGGCCAGCCCGTCCGAGGGTCCAGCACGTGGTGGTAGCGCCGCCCGCCCTCCTCGAAGTAGTGCTCGTAGTCGCCGCCCGTGGAGACGGTCCCGCGGGTGAGGCTCACGGCCCCGAGGAGCGCCCCGGGGTCCCTGGGGTGCTGCACGCCCACGCGCCAGGGGCGGCCGAGGTGCGTCCCGCGGACCAGCACCTGGCCGCCCGAGTAGAGCGCGTAATCCCTTGCCCCGGCGTCGTTCAGGAGCGACGCCATGCGGTCCAGGGCGTAGCCCTTGGCGATGCCCCCGAGGCCCAGGGCCATGCCCGCCCGAGGCAGCCGCAGGGTGCGCGCTCCGGGGTCGAGCTCCACGGCGCGCCAGTCCACCAGCGGGAGCCTCTCCCGCACGGCCTCGGGCGACGGCGCCCGGGCGCCCTCCCGGAAGGACCACAGGGGTCTCAGGGCCGCCCAGGTGGGGTCAAAGGCCCCCTGGGAGAGCGCCGCGTAGCGCAAGGCGTGGGACACCACCTCCAGGGTCTCCGGGCTCACCCGCTGGGGGCGCCCGCCGGAGGTGGCATTCACCCGCGCCAGCTCCGTGTGGGCGCGGAACTCCGAGAGCAGGTCCTCCAGGCGAGCCACCTCGTCCAGGGCGCGCTCCGCGGCGCCCACGGCCCTGCGGGGGGCCCCTGGCGGGAGGAGCACCTTCCACACGGTGGCCATGGCCAGGCGCTGCACGGTCACGCCCCGGTCGAGGGTGCCGTCGTCCTCCACCAGGAGCCCCCGGCGGTGCAGGGCCCTCCACCCGAGGCCCAGGGCCCCGACCCCGAGGGCGCCCAGCACCGCGCGGCGCGTGGCGAGGGGCATCACGACCCCCGCAGGAGCGCGCGCACCGCGGCGTCGGTCTGGCCGGGCTGCTCGCCCGAGAGCACGCTCCGGACGACGCCCTGGCGGTCGATCACCACGGTGGTGGGCATCGCCGCGGGGCTCCAGGCCTCGGCGATGCCGTGGGTGGCGTCGTGCACCACCGGGAAGGTCACGCCGGTCTCTCGCACGAAGCGCTCGGCGTCGGCGCGGCTGTCGTCCACGCTCACGGCGAGCACCGTGAGCCCCGCGGTCCGGTGTTGTGCGTCCAGGGCCTGGAGCCTCGGCATGGAGCGGCGGCAGGGCTCGCACCAGCTCGCGCAGAAGTCCACCACCACCACCCGGCCCCGGAGCGCCGAGAGGTTCACCCGCTGGCCCCCGAGGGCCACGCCCTCCAGGCCCGGCGGCCTGCGCCCCGGGGACGCGCTCCCGAGGAGCGCCAGCGCCAACACCAGGAACGTCGCGCGGAGTCGCATGGCTGTGGTGAGACTTGACGCCGCGGGGAGGGCCCTGACTTGACCTGCGTCAAGAACCCTTCACGGTACGACGTGCAGCGCGCCGACGTGGCCCGACAGCCAGTGGCGCGTGCAGTAGTACCCGTAGGAGCCCGCCTCGCGGAAGGTGACCCTCACGGGCTCGGAGCCCGACTCCGTGAGCGGGATCGGGCTCGTCGGGTCGTCCAGCTCGCCGTCGTCCACGATGCGCCCCGGGGTGAGCGGGTGCACCGTCCACGACGCGCTCGGGTCCATCCGGAAGGTCACCGTCTGGCCCACCCTCACCCTCGCGCAGCGCGGGGTGTACACGTACTCTGGCCCGTTGGTGATCACCGCGTCGGTGCTCGTCAGGTCCACCACGTCGCGGCCGTCCGGCGCGCACCCGTGGATGGTCTGCAGGGCCCTCGGACCTGCGGGGGCGTCCCTCGGGGCGTCGGTGACCGCGCCGTCGGTGACCACAGCGTCCGTGGAGCCTCCGTCGGTCCTGGCGCCGTCCCCCATGGGGCCGTCCCCGCCGTGGCCCCCGTCGCCGTGGTGAGACCCGTCCCCGAGGGCGGCGTCCGCGCGGGCGCTGTCCGTGGAGGCGCTGTCCACCATGGAGGTGTCCCCCACGGAGGTGTCCGCCATGGCGGCGTCCGTCACTGCCGAGTCCGCCGGGGGATTGCCCGAGCCTCCGCCGCCACAGGCACCCAGAAACACCGCCGCCAGCACCGCATACGATCTCATCAGTGATCTCCTCCCGGAGGCCGACCGAGGGCGATGCCGTGGGGCTTGTGGCCCGCCTCCAGCGTCCCTCTCACGCGTCCGGTGGCGGCCTCCAGGAGCGCCACCCGGGCCTCGTAGGTGAGGCTCACGTACAGCAACCCGTCGTCAGGGTCTTCCACCGCGGCGTGGGGCCCGAGGCCCACCGGGTAGACCCCGGAGACCGCCGCCCGTCCAGCGTCCAGCACCACCACGGTGGTGCCCCGGTCGCGCCCTCGGAGCCAGCCCTCGTCGCAGACATAGAGCCTCCGCCCGTCCGACGACCACGAGAGCCCGGTGGGTCCCTGGGACCCTTCGGGCATCGGGACGCGGGTGACCAGCCCCGAGGGGAGGGCCACCCGGGCGACCTCCAGAGCGTCAAAGAGCGTGACCCAGGCGATGTCTCCGTCGCGCGTGCAGCGCACGTCCATGGCCGCCCCGCCGAGGCCGACGGCGCTCACCGCGCCGGTCTCGGGCTCCACCAGCGCGAGGCTCTTGGCCCCCTCCACGGCCACGGCGACGCGCCCTCCGCACCAGGCCACGCCCCTCGGGGAGCTCTCCGCGCCCAGCGGCACCCGGAGCGTGACCCTCCGCGAGGCGGTGTCCACCCGGAGGACCTCCCCGCGGTCCGTGGCGGTGACCCAGAGCGAGCGCCCGTCGGGCGAGAGCGTGAGCGAGGACACGCCGGCGCCCGCCTCCACGCGCACGCGGGCGGTGATCGCGCCGGTCACCGTATCGAGGGCCACCACGGAGTCCGGGGTCTGGTGCTCCCAGGCTCCGTCCTCGCCGTGGTCCTCCAGGGCGTGGGGCGTGCCCGCGCGGTAGGTCCCCGCGGAGGCCGTCACCCAGAGCGTGAGCCCGTCGGGAGAGAGCGCGAGGTCCCGGGGCATGTACAGGTCCGCCCCGGCGCCGCGGCGCTCCAGGAGCGAGGTCACCCTCGGAGGCTCGCCCGCGCGAGAGAACGCGACGGTGCCGTCCTCCAGGCTCGCCACCCAGAGCCCCGACGGGGCCCGAGGAGGCGCCTCGGAGCAGGCCAGGAGACCGGCGATCGCGAGGAGCGCCCCGCGCTTCATGGCGCGACGGCGACGTCGCAGGTGTAGGTCTCCCCGGCCTGGTAGGGGCCCGTGAGCACGGTGTACATCCCGGTCTCCGGGCAGGAGAAGGTCACCCTGGAGCAGGTGTTGGTGCCGCCGTCGCCGCCGCCGCACGCGGTGTTGTCGTCGTTGGCGGCGAGGGCTCCCCCCGCGGTACACGGGGCCATCCCCGGGCACACCCGGAGCATGGGGTCCCCCGCGCAGGTCCCGAGGGGCGGCATGCAGCGGTTGTCGCAGCCCAGGGTGACCCGGGAGCCCGGGGCGCACGCCCTGGGGGGCGTGGCGGTCCAGCCGCAGTCGCGCAGGAGTCCCCGGCCCATGCCCGCGGGGCAGGGCCCCGTGGGGTTCGGCGCGACGCAGGTGCCCGTGGCGGGAGGCACGTCAATGTCCACCTCGGCGATGTTGTCGCTGTAGTCGCTCTCGCGCAGGTGGCACTCGGTGTTGATCCGGGCCTGGAGGCGGTAGCGCCCGGCGGGCACGTCGGTCACGTCGATGTACTGGCAGTCCAGCGAGCGGTCGTAGATGTCCGCCCAGCCTGCGTGGATGCCCTGGTTGTTGCAAGCGTAGCGCTGTGCCCGAGGCACGTCCGGCGCGCCCGGGCGGCGCTCCATGTCCAACAAGCAGAACGACTGCTTGTGACCATAGCCCGCCTGGCGGCCCATCATGTCGAAGAGCCGGAACTCCGCGAAGCCCAGGAGGTGGTAGTGGTTGTGGCATGCCGAGTGCTCGAAGGTGGGCGGCATGCGGTTGGCGGGGTTGGGCGGGCCGAGGTACAGGTCCCCGGCGCCCACGTTGGCCACCACGAGGTCAAAGCGCAGGATCCTTCGGCAGCCCGCGGCGGCCACGCAGCGCTCCTCGCGCACGTCGCACGACGCCGCGGAGAAGCTCTGCCAGGAGAACGTCGCGCGGGCGCTCATGCGCTCGGCGAGGACGGTGAGGTTCGGCAGCGGGGCCCCGTCGGGCTGGGTGGTCACGTCCGGGTGCGGAGGGCAATAGGGCCTTGCCCCGTCCGAGCCGCCCGCGCCGTCCGTGGTGTCCGTCAGGGCGGACCCGTCGAAGGTGTCCGTGGGACCAGCGTCCGGGGAGGGGGCGGAGTCCATGGCGCCGGAGTCCCGGGCAGGGGTGCTGTCCGCGCCCGAGGCGTCCGGGGGGCCGCCTCCCCCCGAGGCCGGCGGCGAGCACGCCGCGAGCGCGAGGAGCACCGCCGACACACCTACGACCGACGCCCCCGACGCACACACACTGGATGACATTCTGCGGGTCTCCGTCGGGCCGCCCGCGAGAGGCGTCGGCTGCGAGGGACCATTGCCCCGGCCGCGCACCGCGGTCTTGACCGCGGTCAACGCGGGGGCTTACGGCGCCGGAGCGGGCGTGGCGGACTGGACGTAGTACCGGGGCGCCGTGGGGGTGCCCAGGTCATCCACGGTGCTGCCGTAGCTCCCCACGGGGCTCCGGGAGAGCGCCAGGCGCAGGACCATCCCCGGGGCCACGCGGGCCCGGGCGCTGGTCCAGCCACAGCGATAGAACGCGTAGAGGTCCCCCGCGGGGGCCCTGCCGCGCTCGACGCGCAGCACCGAGTGCCGCGCCGCCGGGGACGAGAAGAGCACGCCGCAGTGGGGGGTCTGGGTGACGGCCTCCACGCGGGCCACGACCACCAGCTCCGGGGGCGGGGTGCGTGGTTGCCTCTGGGGCCTCTGGGCGCGAGCGTTCCCCGCGGCCAGGGCCGAGGCCAGGAGCCCGAGGGCGAGCACCAGCGCGCGGGGACGACGGCGGAGCACAGGGGTGAGGTCGGGGCGCATGCACCCTGAACGCGCGACCCAGGGCGGGTCTTTCACCCCTCGACGACGCGCACCCGGAGCTCCGCGAGCTGTTCGGGAGAGACGTGGTTGGGCGCGTCGGTCATGAGGTCCGTGCCCTTCTGGGTCTTCGGGAAGGCCACCACGTCCCGGATGCTCTCGGCGCCCGCGGCCAGGAGCACCAGTCGGTCCATGCCCAGGGCGATGCCCCCGTGGGGCGGGGCCCCGTAGCGCAGGGCGTCCAGCAGGAAGCCGAATTTCACCCGGGCCTCCTCGTCGGAGATGCCCAGGGCGCGGAACACCCTGGTCTGCACCTCGGGGTCGTGCAGGCGGATGCTCCCGCCGCCGATCTCGAAGCCGTTGAGCACCACGTCGTAGCGGTGGCACAGCACCCTCCCGGGCTCGGTCTCCAGGAAGGGCACGCTGTCATCGTGGGGGCGCGTGAACGCGTGGTGGGCCGCCACCCAGCGGTTCTCCTTCTCGTCGTGCTCGAAGAGGGGCGGGTCCACCACCCAGAGGAAGCGCCAGTCGTCCCCGCGGGTGCCGTACTCCGGGATGAGCCCGAGCTTGCGCCCGAGGTGCAGCCGGAGGTTCGCCATCACCGTGTGCACCATCGCCGTCGCGCCGAACTGGAAGATCAACAGGTCCCCGCCCCGGGCCCCCGTGGCGGCGTTCACGGCCTCCCGGAACGCGGGCGTCACCGTGCGCGCGAAGGGCGACTGCGTCCAGGTGCCGTCCTCGGCCACCCGCGCCCGCGCCAGGCCCTTGGAGCCCATGCCCTTGACGTAGTCCTCCAGCTTGTCCGTCTCCGCGCGAGAGAGCGCCGCGCTGGCGGGCACCACCATGGCCTTCACGATGCGCCGAGGCAGCTCCCGGCGGTCCTCGCCGCGGGCGTAGGCGTCCGCCAGGTCCTTGAGGAGCGCGATCCCGCCGCCCTCGTGGGCCACCACCAGGCCCGTCAGGTCCGTGTGCTCCAGCCCGAAGCGCAGGTCCGGCTTGTCGTTCCCGAAGCGCCGCATGGACTCCTCGAAGGCCATCCTCGGGAAGCGCCCGCCGTGCGACAGCACCGGGTAGCGCTCCCCCAGGTCCACCCCGAAGACCTCGCGCCAGAGCGTGAACAGCAGCCCCTCCACCGCGCGGAACACGTCGTCCTGGTTGACGAAGCTCATCTCCATGTCGATCTGCGTGAACTCGGGCTGCCGGTCCAGGCGCAGGTCCTCGTCGCGGAAGCACTTCACGATCTGGTAGTAGCGCTCGAAGCCCGCGATCATGTAGAGCTGCTTGAAGAGCTGCGGGCTCTCCGCCAGGGCGTAGAACTTCCCCGCGTGCAGCCGCGAGGGCACCAGGAAGTTCCTCGCCCCCCCGGGGGTGTACTTCACCAGGATGGGCGTCTCCAGCTCCAGGAAGCCCTCCTCGGAGAGGTATCTCCGCGCGGCGAGGTTCATGCGAGATCGCATACGGAACACCCGCTGGAGCTTCGGCCGCCGCAGGTCCAGGTAGCGGAACTGCAGGCGCTTCTCCTCGTTGGTGTCCGTGTCGTCCTCGATCTCGAAGGGGGGCGTCTCCGCGCGGTTGAACACCACGGCCTCGCGGGCCACGACCTCGATGGCCCCGGTGGCCAGGTCCGGGTTGTGGGCGCTGACCATCTCACCCTTCTTCCTGGAGAACTGCTGCCCGCGGTCCCTCACCACGCCGCGGACGCCCACCACCCACTCGCTCCGGAGCGTGTCCGCCAGGGCGTGGGAGGCGGCGTCCACGTCGGGGTCAAAGACCACCTGCGTGAGCCCGTCGCGGTCCCGGAGGTCAATGAAGCGCAGCCCGCCGAAGTCCCGGTAGTACTGCACCCAGCCGAAGAGGACCACCTCCTGGCCGTTGTGCTCGGCCCGGAGCTGGCCGCAGCTATGGGTGCGCTTGAGCTCGTCAATGAAGCGTGCCACGGAGACCTCTCCCACGGTTGAAACGCAAAGGGCCGGGATTCTACCACACTCCCCGCGCACTTTCACGGCTGCGCCGGAGGCTCACCCCGTGCGATGCTCCGCCCGCTCCGGCGCGGCCCCGATGGAGGTCCCGAACCCAGCCACCCGCCCGCGGCGCTACGCTGCGGCCGTGAAGGACTCCCCCACGAAGGAAGAAGCGTCGGGCCGTCCCCGAACAAGTTCGCGGCCGGCCCGCTGCCGTCTCGCGGCGAGCAGGTCCCGACGGCAACCGCTTCAGCCGAGGAAGTGGACGACGCCCCCAGCGGTGGCCGCGCCGGAGCGCTTGCGCGATGCTCCCTGCCCATGCACCACGAACCGCCGCCGGAGGGTGCCCTGCTCGGGGCCTGGGAGCCGCCCGCGGTGGCGCTCGCCGAGGGGATGGCCCCTCGGGAGGTGCGCGCGCTCTTCGACGAGGTCACCTACGCCGAAGGGGCGCTCACGGACGGCGAGTGCGCCGCCCTGGCCGCGCTCTTCGCGGCGAGCGGCAGGGCCGTGCCGGTGGGCGTCGAGGGCCGGCCGGGCTGGGAGGACCCGAGGGTGGGCTCGCGGCGCGCCACGGCGTGGTCGCCTCCCCTGGCCGAGGCGCTGTGGCCGAGGCTCCGCCCGCTGGTGCCCGCGCGCCGCGAGGCGCGGGACCACACGCCCACGGACTGGCACCACCCCACGGCCCACCGTCGCTGGAGGAGCGTTGGCCTGAGCCCGGTCCTGCGCTTCATGGCGTACTCCCGCGGAGGTCGCCACCACGGCCACTACGACAACGCCTACGACTACGGCGACGGGCGCCGGACGCTCCAGTCCTTTGTGCTGTACCTCACGGACGTGGCCCCCGGGGCGGGGGGTCGCACGCGCTTCCTGCGCGACGGCCAGGAGGCCCTCCCGGTGTGGGCGAGGGACCACGGCGACTGGCCCCGGGAGGCCCTCGCCCATGAGGTGCTCCTCGGGGTGACCCCCCGCCGGGGCGCCGCGCTGGTCTTTGATCACCGCCGCTGCCACGACATCGAGCGCTACGACGGGGACGCCCCGCGGGTGATCGTCCGCGGGGACGTGGTCTATCGCGCGGAGAGGTAGTACCCGTTCACCCCTCGACGCCGACCACGCAGCAGGCGCCGCCGGAGAACACCAGCGCGTCCGCCAGGGCCTCCGTGGGCACCGCCTCCAGCGCCGGGTGCGTGCGGTCCAGCACCGTCGACGGCCTCCAGGTGGTACCCCCGGCGTCCACCGCGCACGGCCACCCGAGCGCCTGCGCCCCGACGGCGCTGCCCTCCAGCAAGAGCTGCTCCGCGGGCGTGCGCCCCTCCGGCGGCTCGAAGGTCACCCGCCGGCGCAGCCTCAGGCGCTCGTGGAGCTCCAGCGCGCGGAGCTCCTCCACCGGGTCCGTCACCACGTGCGAATCGATCCCCGTGCAGAGCCTCACGCCCGCCCCCCGCAGCGCCGAGAGGTCCGCCAGCCCGTCGCCCAGGTCCCGCTCCGTGGTAGGGCACGCGCACACGAAGGCCCCCGCCTCGCCCAGGAGCCTCGCCTCCGTCGCCGTGAGGTTGGTCCCGTGCACCGCCACGAAGCGAGCGTCCAGCACCCCGCGCTCCGCCAGGAGCTCCACCGGCCGACGCCCGTGCTCCGCCAGGCACGCGTCCACCTCCGCCTGCACCTCGGCCACGTGCATGTGAAACGGGAGCCTATGCATCTTCGCATAGTCGTGCAGGGGCTTGAGCCAGTCCGCGGGCACGGCGCGGACCGAGTGCGGCGCGAGGCCGAAGCGCACGCGGGGGTTGCCCTGCCAGCGGGCGCGGAGGGTGTCCAGGTCGCGCAGGACGTGGTCCGGGGAGGGGTCGCAGAAGCGCCGCGGGCCGGGCTCCGGGCCCCGACCGTGGCCCGCGCGGGCGTAGGCCGCGCGCAGGAGCGTCACCCGGAGCCCCGCGTCGAGGGCCGCCTGGAGCACCACGTCGGCCAGGAGGGTGCGGTCCTCGTAGGGGGTGCCGTCGGCCTGGTGGTGCAGGTAGTGGAACTCGCCCACGCACACGACCCCCGCGCGGCGCAGGGCCTCGAAGGCCCGGCGGGAGACCCGGGCCAG
Organism: Deltaproteobacteria bacterium; assembly: GCA_016218725.1. Taxonomy (GTDB): domain Bacteria; phylum Myxococcota_A; class Polyangia; order Polyangiales; genus JACRDB01. Next base: position 25,989 of record JACRDB010000145.1, on the reverse strand, counting down.
GGACTCCGGGGTGAGCACCGTGGCCAGGCGGTACATGGCCTCGCGCCAGGACCAGAAGTCCCCGGTGGCTCTGGGCGTGCGCTGGGTGTTGCCGCGGAGGCCAAACTGGAACGCGTGGGAGTGCGCGCTCACGAAGCCCGGGACCCGCACCAGGGTCCCGTCCACCCGCACCAGGGGACGACGGTCCATCACCCGGGACGGTAGTCTCCCCGAGGCGCTGTGGTCCAGCGGTCTCTAGGGCAGGTCGATGTCCAGCACCACCGTGGCGGGGCGCGAGGTGGCCACGAAGATGTGGTGCGTCCCCCCGCGGGAGTTGAAATCCACCGCGCGGTTGTTGGACATGTCAAAGGGCCCCACGCAGCTACGCTCCCGCAGGTCGTTCATGCACGGCAGGGGGAAGGGGTCGTAGGCCAGCGCGAGCCCCACGCCAGGCTCCGTAGCCGCCCGCACGCGCACCCGCCCGGGGACCTCCACCAGCAGCCCGATGGCCAGGTCCGGCCCGAACACCGTGCACCGTAGATTGATGTCATTGGCCGCCCCGCAGGTGCTCACCGGCACCCTCAGGTGCTCCCGGCCGCCGAGCAGGAGCGGCGCCGAGCAGTGGTCCCCGCCCACCCGGGGCACGGTGCAGGTCTGGCACCCCCGCTCGCACCCGGCCAGCGGCGGGCAGCTCCCGGGCGTGGCCGGACAGAACGCGCTCCCCTCGCCCATCCCCATGCACGGACGGCAGGTGGGCGGCGGCGGCGGTGGTGGTGGCGGCGGTGGTGGCGGCCCGTGGTCCCCGGGGTGCGGCTGGTCCGTCGGAGGCGCTGTATCCAACGGTAGGGTGGTGTCGGGCGGTGTGGTCCCGCCGTCCGTGTGGTCGAGCTCGGGCGCGTCCCCGGGCGGGTCTGCGGTCAGGCGTGTGCGATCGATGGAGCCGCAGGCCGCCAGCAGGAGGAAGCTCGCCAGGGCCCTTGCGCCACGCATGGCCACACTCTAGGCCGCTTCTCCAGCGCGCGGAAGCGCCATCACCGTGCGGGGTGCATGCCGCACGGCGCGGTCTTCAGGTGATCCCTCAGGTGATCCCTCAGGTGATTTCTGCGAGGGACAGGCCGGCCTTCTGCGCGTAGGCGGCGAGGCCGATCTTGTCGATGGTGCGCAGGTCCCGGGTGGAGACCATGAGCCGCACGTGGCGGTTGAGCTCGGGGACGAAGAGCCGGCGCTCCTGCAGGTTGGGGAACTGCCATCGCTTGGTCTTGATGTTGGAGTGGGACACCTTGTGGCCGATCATTCGCCGGGTGCCCGTGATCACGCTCTTGGCCATCGGAGTCTCCCTCAGTTCTTCTTCGGGTTGGGCATCTTGCCCTCTTTGTGCGGGTGGTGCGCCCGGCACCACTCGCAGTACTTGCGGAACTCCAGCTTTTCGGTGGTGGTCCGCTTGTTCTTCGTTGTGTAGTAGTTGTTCCGCTGGCAGTTGGAGCAGAACAAACGCACCATGTCACGCATGACCATGCCTCGACAGGGGAGCGGCCGGCCCGGCCGGCACGCATTGGGGCCGGAGAGGAAACCACACCCTACGCCAGGGTCAAGCCCCCGACGCCCGAATTCTCACAATCCGCCATGAATCCCGACCCTCCCCGCGACAAGCCACCCCCCCTGGAAGCGCTCCCCCTGGAGTCCGCCCCGGAGGACTCCCCCTCCCTGGACGCCCCCTCCCTGGACGCTCCACCGTCGGAGGTCCCCGCGGCGAGCGCGAGGCCGTACACCCTGCCGCGGGAGCGGCGGATCTACGTGAACCGCTCGCTGCGGATGGAGCACATCGACTGGGTGGGCTTTGACATGGACTACACCCTGGCGATCTACCGCCAGGAGGAGATCGACCAGGTCTCGATCCAGGCGACGGTGAAGAAGCTCCTGGACCGGGGCTACCCCCCGGCGCTCGGGGAGGCAGTGTACGACACGCGCTTCCCGATCCGGGGTCTGTTGATCGACAAGCGCCACGGGCACATCTTGAAGATGGACCGGTACAAATTCGTGGGGAAGGCCTGGCACGGGCTGCGGGAGCTCTCGCGGGCCGAGCGCCACGACCTGTACCACGCCCGCAAGGTGCGCGTGGCGCCGCCGCGGTACCACTACATCGACACGCTCTACGCGCTGCCCGAGGCGGCGCTCTACGCGGGCGCGGTGGACCTCCTGGACCGCTACGGCCACAACGTGGACTACGTCCACCTCTTCGATGACATCCGCGAGTGCATTGATGAAGCGCACCGGGACGGGTCCATCGTGGACGAGATCGCGCGGGACCTGCCGCGCTTCGTGGCGCGGGACCCGGAGCTGGCGGGGGCGCTGCACAAGCTCCGCTCGGCGGGCAAGAGGCTCTTCCTCCTGACCAACTCGCGCTGGGGCTACACCGACAACATGATGCGCTACCTCCTGGACGGGCAGCTCGGGGAGTACCCCTCCTGGCGGCAGTACTTCGACGTGGTGAGCGTGGCCGCGGCCAAGCCGGCGTTCTTCACCGAGCGCCGGGTCACGCTGGAGCGCGCGGTCGAGGGTGGCCAGGAGACCACCCGGCCCGCCACGGAGCTGGAGCGGGGGCACGTCTACGAGGGCGGCAACCTCAAGGACTTCGAGCGCATGCTGGGCGCCTACGGCGACCGGATACTCTACGTGGGCGACCACATCTACGGGGACATCCTCCGGAGCAAGAAGGACTCGGCGTGGCGCACGGTGATGATCGTGCAGGAGATGGCCGCGGAGTTCTCCGCCCAGGAGCGGGCCCACGGGGACATCGCGCTCCTGGACGGCCACCTGCGGCGCCGCGAGCGCCTGGAGGACGAGCTGCGGCACCACCAGGCGCGGCTCAAGGAGCTGGGCCGGGCGAAGGACGCCCGCGAGGACGCGGTGCGCATCCGGCTGCGGCGCGTGGTGGACCGGCTCCGGCAGACCCTCCTGGAGATCGACGCCCTGGTGCGCACGCTGGAGCGCTCGACGGACGCGGTGTTCCACCCGTACTGGGGCTCGCTCTTCAAGCAGGGCACGGAGCTCAGCTCCTTCGGCGACCAGGTGGAGGAGTACGCGTGCCTCTACACCACCCGCGTGTCGAATTTCATCCACTACGCGCCGCAGCACTTCTTCCGGTCCCCGCGGGACCTGATGCCCCACGAGCTGGTGTGAGCCCCCGCGGGCGACCTCACCCCTCCCGCCGCGGACACCTCATGGGCCGAGCTCGGCCCGGAGCGCCGCCTCGTCCACGCCCCGCGACGCGCAGCACGAGGCCAGCCTCCCGTCGATCACCACGCCCGGCACACTGCGGATGCCGAGGCCCTTCGCCCGGGCCGCCACCGCCGGGTCGTGCATGTCCAGCACCTGGATCGTCGCCCCGGGCTGCGCCACCCGGTTCACCAGGTCGATCACGTCCTGACATGCCGGACACCCGGCGGCGAACACCTCGATCATCGTTGTCGTAGTCATTGGTCCTGGTCTCCTTCTCAGGGCGCGACGCACGCCCCACACACCGCCCGGCGCCGAGGCCAGGCGTTCCATACGGCCGCAGCGCCGAACACCACCATCGCCGGGTCCGCCACCCACGACGCGCCGAGGGCGTATTTGCCCAGGAGCAGCGCCGCCCCCGCGGCGGCGCCCAGCGCCGCGGGCCCGTACCCTCGCCGCAGCCGCGCGCGGAAGGCCAGCGCCGAGGTCGCCACCACCAGGGCCAGCGCCGTCAGAGGGAGCAGGTACCGGGTCTGCATCAGGAACCCCAGCCCCAGCGCCGAGAGCGCCGCCGCGTAGGCAGGCCAGCACGCGGGGCACAGCCCCTTCGGCAAGAGCGCCAGCAGCACCCCGGGCAGCGCAAAGGTCGACCCCAGCCCCCGGCTCGCGGGCGCCGCCACGGCAGGGCGCAGCCTCGCGGCGATGGCTTCCACCGACGGCGCCCCCGAGAGACCCTTCGAGGTGGCGTACACCCGGCAGCAGGCACCGCCCTCGGAGGGCGCGCCGGCGACGTCCTCGCCGTCGACGAGCACGGCCGGAGAACCCAGGGCGCGCCACGCCGCCGAGATCCCCGGAGCGCCCCGGTCCAGCTCGCGCCACCGGGCCGGGACGCTCGCCTCGGAGAACGCCCGCAGCAGCGCCGCGCGGGCCGCGGGTACGTTCGGGCAGTCCCGGTCATAGAGAAGCACCACGTCGGTCATTGGCAGCAACCTCCCTCTGGCGCAGCGAGGGCCTTGAGGATCGGACACGCCTCGCCGGGCCCGTCGGCGGGGCAGCGCTGGACGACCTCCAGGAGCGCCCTCCGGAGGGCCTCCAGGTCCCGGAGGCGCGCCTCGACGTCGGCGACCCTCGCCTCGGCGGCGGCGCGCACCCTGGCGCACACCCTCGGGCTCGACGAGCTCCGCAGCGCCAGGAGGCCCTCGACCTCCGCGAGGGAGAAGCCCAGGCCTTGAGCCCGGCGGATGAAGCGCAGGGTGCGCAGGTGGTCGTCGTCGTAGCGCCGCCAGCCCGAGGCCCGCCGGGGGCGACAAAGGAGGCCCCTGCGCTCGTAGTAGCGCACGGTCTCCACGTTGACCCCGGCGTCTCGCGCGAGCTGCCCGATGGTGCGTCCCGGGTCCATACCCCCAGAGCGTAGGTCCGTACCTTGGTACGGAGTCAAGTCCGCCCTCGCGCAGTCCCGAGGGCCGTGGGTTCGGGGAATACCTGAGACCCCGTGGCGGGTTGCCTCCGTCATACTCACAACACCATGGCGCCCACCCCCGTCCCTCGCCGCCCGTCGCCCCTCCCCTTCGCGGCGCTGGGCCTCGCCGTCGCCCTCGCGGCGCCCCTGGCGCGCGCGCAGACCCCGCCCCAGGCACCTCCGGGGACGCCTCAGGGGACACCGCCCCTGGCCCTGGCCGAGATGCAGCGCCTGTCCGACGGCTTCGTCCAGGTGGCCGAGCAGGTGCTGCCCGCGGTGGTGAACATCCGCGTCGAGGCCCACGCCCCGGCCCTCGCCCAGGGCGCCCTGCCCTTCCCCTTCCCCGTCGTCCCGAGGACCCCCCGCGGCGACGACGAGCTCCTCCGCGGCAACGGCAGCGGGATCATCGTCCGGGCCGACGGGGTCATCGTCACCAACAACCACGTGGTGGAAGACGCCGAGCGCATCACCGTGCGCCTGCGCGACGGCCGGGAGTTCCCCGGCAGGGTCCTCGGCACGGACCCCTCCACGGACCTCGCCGTGCTCCAGGTCCAGGCCACCGGCCTCCCCACGGCCCCGTGGGGTGACAGCGACCGGGCCCGCGTCGGGGAGTGGGTGCTCGCCCTCGGGGCCCCCTTCGGCCTGGAGGCCACGGTCACCCACGGGGTGCTCTCCGCCACCGGGCGCGGGAACCTCGGCGCCAACGCCATCGAGGACTACCTCCAGACCGACGCCAGCATCAACCCGGGGAACTCCGGCGGGGCCCTGGTCAACCTCCGCGGCGAGGTCCTCGGGATCAACACCATGATCCTCGGGCGCGGCAGCGGGATCGGCTTCGCCGTGCCGTCCCGCATCGCCCGCATGGTCACCGAGCAGCTCCTGGCCCACGGGCGCGTCTCCCGCAGCTGGATCGGCGTGGGCGTGCAGGACCTCACCGCGGACCTGGCCGCCACCCTCGGCGTCCCGCCGGGCAGCGGCGCCCTGGTCTCCGAGGTCGAGCCCGGCGCCCCGGGGGCCCGCGCGGGCCTCGCGCCGGGGGATGTCATCACCCTCGTGGACGGGCGCCGCGTCACGCACTCCAACGACGTCGTCGCCGCGGTCACCGCCCACGGCCCCGGGCAGCGCCTCGCGCTGTCCCTCCTGCGGGGCTCCGTCGCCCGGCAGGTGACCCTGGACACCGCCGCGCGCCCGGGGGACTCCCGACGAGCGCCCCGCAGGACGGCCCCGACGCCCCCAAGGCCCGCGGCGCAGACCCTCGGCCTGGAGGTGTCGTCCCTCACCCCCGCCCGGCTCCGGCAGGTGGGAGCCCCCCAGGCCGTGCAGGTCACCCGCGTCGAGCCCGAGAGCGCCGCGGAGCGCGCGGGCCTTCGCCCCGGAGACGTGATCCTCCAGGCCGACCAGCAGCCCGTACGCGCCTCCGGGGACCTCCAGGCCGCCACCCAGGACGGCCGCGCCGCGCTGCTCATCCGCCGCGGAGGGCGGCAGCTCTTCGTCCCCCTGGTGCTCCAGCCCTGAGAGGGTGTCCAAGTGGTTTTTCCGGGCACTTGCGTCAGATCCACTTCGCTGGCCGGCGTCATGTCAACTCGCCGTGCTACCAGCACGGCTTCGTTGACATTCCTTGTCCAGCTCGCGGCTCTTCGCAAGTGCCTCGGAAAAACCACTTGGACACCCTCTGAGGGCCCTTGCGCCCCACTCGACAGGTAGGGTGGGGTGTGCGAACACGTTGCCATGGCGCACGAGTCCCTGGTCCGGTCGCCGCGGTGGGCGGCGCTGTTCGTACCGCTCCTCCTGGCCTCCTGCGGGTCGGACACCTCGGCCTTCTCCGCCGCGGACGCCTCCGCCTCGGGGATGGACGCGCCCTCGGAGGCCGCCTCCGGGGACGGGGCGCCCGCGCCGGACGCCCGCGGGGACGCCCCGAGGGACAACGCCCCCGGGGACAGCGCCCCCCCGCCCAGGGACGTCCCGGAGATCGACGCGGGCCCCTCGGAGGACGGGGTCTACGACTACGTGCTGGACACCTTCCTGGCCGACACGGACACCGGCTTCCGGCTCCCCAAGGCGGGCTTCAACGTGGACGGGCGCTTCTCCGAGCGCGGCAGCGGCATGCCCGAGGACTGCAACCACGGGGACTACCGCGCGGCCTACGACTTCGACCAGAACGAGATGGGCTGCGACAGCGCCAGTGACACCTGCCTCGGCGGCGTGGACAACCAGCTCCCGCCCTTCGTGCAGCTCGTCTCCGCGGGCACCGGCATGGACGTCCAGGAGCTCATCAACGCGGAGCTCGCCGGCGGGACCTTCTTCCTCCTGGTGCGCGTCGAAGGAGTTGATGGCCCCCTGACACCCACGCTGAACGACCCGGAGGTCACCGTGTCCCTCTACCGCGGCTGGGCCATGCTCCCGCGGTCCATGTGCCGCCTGGCCTTCGAGAGCGTGGCCACCTTCAGCGTGGACAATGCGTCGCTCCGGACCCCCGGGGACCTGGCCAGCGCCCGCGGGCGCTTCCCGGGGCGCATCGTGGGCGGGCGGCTGCAGGTCACCGCGGGCCCCCCGGGGTCGTCCCCGGACAACCTCTTCCCCCTCCCGCTGCCCTCCCTCGGCGGCGTGGACCTGCGGATGGACGTGCATCAAACCCAGCTCCGGCTGGACCTGGGTTACGGCCGCGCCACCCGCGGGAACTTCGGCGGCTACCTGGCCCGGAGCGAGCTGGTCACGCAGCTCCGGGCGGGCTTTCCGATGTTCATTTCCATCCTCAAGGGCGCCGTGGACGGCCTGGTGGACCTGGCCACCGGCAGCCCTCCGAGCTGCAACCGCCCCGTCGGGGGCATCGGTGTGGGGCTGCACGTCTCCGCGGTGAGGGCCCGCCTCGCCCCGACCACGGTCTCCGGCCCCCCGGCAGGCATGTGCGGGGCCCCGTAGGTGCGCGAGCTTGCTCCGGGGTACACCCGGGCGCTAGGGTCCCGCGTCGGAATACACTGTATGCACCTCCGTCGTCTGGGTCTCGTGTTTGCGCTCCTCGCCGGCGGGTGTCCGGCCACCACCCGGCGCCCTACGCCGGTCACGGCGGTCCACCAGACCGAGGTCAACGGCGCCACCGTCGCCGACGCCCAGCGGGAGCTCGACGAGACCGAGGGCTCCAGCCCCGACCGGCTGCGCCTCCGGGACGCCGTCACCCAGCACCTCGCCCGGCGCGGCCTCGACGCGCTCGAAGCGGGCGACTACGACGGCGCCATCGAGCGCCTGCGCGCGGCGCTCTCGCACCACTCCCCGGAGGAGCTCGGCCGCGGGGCGTTGCCCCAGGAGCTCGCTCCGCTGGCCCGGGCGCTCCTCACGGCGGCGTCTGCCCGCGGGGACGAGGCCCACGCCCTGGCCGCCGCCCGGGTGCTCCTGGCCGTCGCCACCCCGGACCCCGAGGCGCGGGCGACCTTTGACCGCATCCGGGAGTGGGGCACCCGCAACCGTACGGAGTTCCAGCGCCCCTGGGTGCGCGCCGGCGAGCTGGCCGAGGTCTACCGGGAGATCGCCCGGATCATCCCCGCGCCGGACGTGCTCGACGAGGCCGCCTCGCAGCTCGTGCAGCGCCGCCGGGCCGCCCAGGACGCCCGCCCCGGAGGCGACGGCTCCAGGCTCTCCTACGACGAGATGCGCCAGCTCCAGACCGGGCTGCGCAACACCGCGGCGGACCTCTCGGTGCTCTTCCTCCGGGTGGGCGCGCTGCGCGAGGCCGCCCGGAGGGTCACCGCCCTCGGCGGCGCCGACGCGCGCTTCGCCTCGGCCATCGGGGCCATCGCCGAGGGCGAGGGCGGCGCCGACGGCCTCGCGGAGCTGGTCTCGCGCCTGGAGCGCGTGGACGCCGCCGCGGCCACCGGGGTGTGCCGCGTCGGGAGGCGAACGCACCCCGCGGACGCGCGCTTTGCGCTCTGTCTCGCGGTGGGGGCCGAGCGGGAGCGGGACCACGGGCTGGTGAGCGCCCACCTGGAGGCCGCGGCGGGGCTCAGCCCGGCGGACTCCAGGGCCTTGCGGGCGGCCATCGAGGCCGCGGCGCGCTGGCTCGGGGCGGAGCTCGGGGCGGACGACCTGGCCCCCGGGAGGCGGGCGTACGCGCGCGCCATGGGGCTCCTGGAGCGCTGGCGGTCGCAGCACCCGGAGCAGCGCGGGCCCGTGGCGGTGGCGGACCTGGAGGAGGCCGCGGCGCAGCTGGAGCTGGCCTCGGGCAACCTGGACGAGGCCCGGGCCCACCTGGAGCGGGCCACGCGGGCGGAGCCTGCGTCGCGGGACGCGCACTACACCCTGGCGGAGATCGCCTGGAGGCACAACGACGGAGACGCCGCCGTGCGCCACCTGCGCGAGGGTCTGGCGATGCCGCTGCGCCCGAGCGAGAGCGACTCGCTCTTCCGCCCGCAGTTCATGGTGAGGGTGGCGCAGGCGACGCGCTCGGCGGGGCGCGAGGACGAGGCCCGGAGGCTCTTCCAGGAGGCGGCCACGGCGCTGGACGCGGTGGCCCGGAGCGCCACCGGGAGGGACCAGGCCCAGGCGCTCTTCCAGCGGGCGGTGGTGGCCGACGCCCTGGGGGACCACGGGCGGGTGCGCACGGCCCTCCAGGCGGCGCTGGACGCGGTGCCGGACCAGCGTGACATGGCCGCCCTGGCGATCACCTTCTGCCTCGCCCGGGGCCGCTGGGAGGACGCCCGGGACCTGGACCGCAGCGCCCGGGCGCAGCTGGCGCTGGACCGCCCGTGGCAGTCGTATTTCGGGCTCTGGGGGGTGATCGCCGCGCGGCTGGGCCACCTGGACCAGGACGGCGGGGCCCGGGCGGCGCTGGAGGCCCTGGCGGCCACGGCGTCGGAGCACTCTCCGTGGACCGTGCGCCTGGCCCAGCGCTTCACCGGGTCCCTGGAGCGGGAGGCGCTCCTGCGCCACGCCCGGACCCACGGGCAGCGCGCCGAGGCCCATTTCTACGAGGCCATGCTGCGCCTCGCCGACGGGGACGCCCCGGGCGCCGAGGCCGAGCTCCAGGCGGTGCTCCAGACCGAGGTCCTGCGCTACTTCGAGTACGACATGGCGTGGGAGATGTCCCGGCGCCACGTGCGCGCGGCGGCGACGCCCACAGCGACGCCCGCGTCCACCGCCACCGCTGCGACCACCGCGCCGGGCAGCGGGCCTGCGCCCGCGACGACGGCGAGCGCGACCCCGCCGTGACCGGTGGGGTCGCCCGCAGGCTGCGGGACCCCCTACGCGTCCCGCAGGGACCCGACTACAAGCTGCAGAACCCCCCGACGACCTTGTCGGGCCCCAACTGCAAGCTGCAGGACCCCCCCGACGACCTCGTCGGACCCCAATCGCAGGCTGCGGGACCCCCGGAGCGGGCCTGAGGTCCCCTTACGGCACTCGAACGAACCGGGAGTACGTCGTGACGAGGCGGTCTGGGGTGCTCTCCTGGAGGTTGACGGACCCCTCTCTCCAGGTCTGGGCCCCCCCGGCGCTGCGGAACAGCTGCTCCTCTCGGACCGCGCCTTCGCCCTGCGGCGTGGCCTTCCACACCAGCTCACCGACGGTGAACCCCACGGCCTCGGACCGCTGGCCGTTGCGGGTGAGCACTGCCTCGAAGCGACCGGCCTGCTCGCTCCAACGGGCCGTCATCTGCCAGGCGTTGGAGGGGTCGGAGCTCTCCCAGCGCCCCTCGATGAAGCGCAGGGCCTGGGGCGGCTGACGAAGCGCCTCCGCCGGCGGTTGCCCCGCCGGGGGCGTGACCGCGGGGCGGGAGGACGCGCACGACAGCACGACGGCGATGAGCGCGCTCGCGTTTGTGAGGTGGATGGTCTTCGGCATCGGGTCCCAGGAGCTCCTCTCCAGGGGAGTCTACCGCAGATGGCGTCCGGGGCGATGCCTCTCGACGCCGCGGGAGGCAGCTCCTAGAGTGGCGACCGCCCGCAGACCATCGCAGGAGACCCGAGAGCCCATGGGACAGGTTCGTGACCTCGCCGAGGCGCTCTGGAGCGGCTCCCTAAGCACCGCCGACGCGCACCCCTTCACGGCCTTCGCGGGGCTGGAGGAGTACCGCCCCGGCCTGGCGTTCGTGTCGGCCTTCGCCAACGTGGTCGCGGCGAGCACCGGCGAGGGGCTCGTGCTCATCGACACGGGGAGCTTCTTCTCCGGTGAGGCGATCCGCGAGCAGCTACGGGCGTGGTCGACCGCGGCGGTGCACACCGCGGTCTACACCCACGGCCACATCGATCACGCGACGGGCATCGGGGCCTTCGAGGCCGAGGCCCGGCCCCGAGGCGCCGCGCCGCTGCGGGTGGTCGCGCACCGCGCGGTCGGCGCGCGCTTCGAGCGCTACCGGTTGACGGCGGGCTACAACGCCTCGATCAACGCGCGGCAGTTCCGCTTCGGAGCCCTCGCCTGGCCCACGGAGTACCGCGCGCCGGACGCGGTCTACGACGCCCGGCTGGACCTGGACGTGGGCGGCGTGCGCTTCGAGCTGCACCACGCCCGCGGCGAGACCGACGACCACACCTGGCTGTGGCTCCCCGAGCACCGCGCGGTGTGCACCGGCGACCTGTTCCTCTGGGCCTCGCCCAACTGCGGCAACCCCCAGAAGGTGCAGCGGTATCCGCGCGACCAGGCCGAGGCGCTGGAGCGCATGGCCGCCCTCGACGCCGAGCTCCTGCTCCCGGGGCACGGCCCCCCGATCGAGGGCGCCTCGCGGGTGCGCGAGGCCCTCACCACCACCGCGGCGCTCCTGCGGTCCCTGCACGACCAGACCGTGGCGCGCATGAACGAGGGCGCCTCGCTCGACCAGGTGCTCGCCTCCGTGCGCGCGCCCGCGGAGCTCCTCGGCCGCCCGTGGCTCCGGCCGGTGTACGACGAGCCCGAGTTCGTGGTGCGCAACGTGTGGCGCCTCTACGGCGGCTGGTGGGACGGCGACGCCTCGCGGCTCAAGCCCGCGCGCGACGAGGCCCTGGCCCTCGAGGTCGCCGCGCTCTCGGGCGGGGCCGCGGCGCTCGCGGCGCGGGCCGAGGCGCTCTCGGCGCGCGGCGAGCACGCGCTGGCCTGCCACCTGGTGGAGTGGGCGGCCCGCGCCGCGCCCGCCGACCTGGTCATCGCGGCGACCCGCGCCGAGGTGTACACCCGCCGCGCCGCGACGGAGACGAGCCTCATGGCCTGCAGCATCTACCACGACGCGGCGGGGTCCAGGCCCCGGTAGCGCCCCGCAGCGGAGGGGGCTTGACGGCGGCGCGGCGCTACGGTTGGATCGGGTCCTCAGGGCGCCGAGGCGGTCGGCAGACGCCAGTGGACGACACCTACAATCGAGGCCTCGCGTCCAGCCCTGGCGATGGGGTGGGCGGAGTCCTACACGTGGCCCCAAGGCGCGGAGGCGCGTGGGGCGCCGCCCTCGCGTTCGCGGCTGCTGGCCATGCGTGTGGCCACGCCCCGCCGCACCCTCCGCGCGCGGCGAGGTCACCCCGGTCCGATCCCGACGCCGCGCCGGCGGCCCCGGCGCCCCAGGTGGACGCCAGCGCGTCGGCGGTCGAGACCGAGCTGGACCGCGAGCGGCGCCTGCTCGCGGCGGACCCGCAGTGCGCCGAGGTCGTGCGTGGTGACGCGCGCGCGATGACCCTGCTCGCGCTACAGGACCCCATGGGTCCCTCGCCGCGGCTCGCGGGGAACGACGGACAGCGGCCTGCTCGCGGCGATCGGTTCGCGGTGATCGGGCCCCGAGGCTACGTCGGGACCCTGACCGCGGACGGAGCCTACGAGACCTTTGTGTGCCACGACCGCTGCCCCGCGTTCATGGCCGTCGCGCGCTGGACCGATGGGCCTCGGGGCCACGCGGTGGGCGACGCCATCGCGCTCGGCCCGCTCGACACGACGCCGGTCCGCGCGCGCCTCCTCCCGGCCGCGGCGTCGAGCGCCACCGGGTTCATGGCGACCTCGGGCCCCGAGCTCGAGCGCGCGATCCTCGATGCGCCGTGGGTCGAGGTGCTCCGCGTGGACCTCGACGGCGACGGTCGCCCCGACCTCGAGCGTCGGAGCCGAGGGTGTGGCTGCGAGCACGTCGCGATCGAGCTACGAGTCCGCACCAGCGCCGGCTGGCGTGTCTCCGAGCGCGAGGTCCTCCTCCCGCTGCCGGACCCGCCGCGACGGTGCCCGCTGCTGCCCCAGGCAGGTCGCGACCCCTGACTCGGGCTTCGGGGTCGGCGCGTTCCCAGGACCGCCCACCTGCGCGCCCTCCGGGAGAAGCTCGGCGCGAGCTCCACGACGGAGAGCGCCCGGTACGGCACCGGCCACGGCCTCGCGGCGCGACCGTTGCGGTCGTCGGCGGGATTCCGGGCCGCTCTGCGCAGGCGGGCGCGGCGACGACGACTTTGAGCACGGCGCGGAGGCCAGGAGACGCGCATACACCTCGCCCTGAGAGGGGTACCGCCCCACCCGCGGGTCGTCCCGATCCCGGCAGTCGCACCACCGCAGCGTGAGGCCCTAAGTCGGAAGACACAACAGGTATTTTCAACGACGTCCAGGAGACCCCGTTGGTGTTCAACGGCTCGCGCCCCCGCAAGAGCTCGGCGGCCGGTCCGCCGTTGGAGCCGACCCCGGACGGTGCAACGCCCGCCGCGGGCGCGTCTTACAGGCGATTCACCGCCGTGGTGATTTGTCCCCTGGACCGCAAACCTTCGCCCTCCGGCGGCGTCAGACCCCCGTCGGTCGCAGCCTGTGGTGCCACGGGGTAGATGCTCCCCGCGGCGCCATCGAACATCGATGAACCGCGGCCGATGGCCGCCAGGGGTGCCGCGTGAGCGCGGCGCCGCTGGCCTCTACCCTCGAGGTGTGTCCATGAATCGTCGTCCTTGCTCCCTCGCCCTCCCCCTCGCGCTCACGGGAGGGCTCGCCGCGTGCGCACCCGACGAGCGCGCCGACCCCGCCGCCCAGCCGCTCCTCGGGGGTTCGATCACCACCGCCGCGCCCCCGAGCGTCGGTGACCTGGGCTTCTGCACCGGCGCGCTTGTCGATCCGCGCTTCGTGCTCACGGCCGGGCACTGCCTCGACGGCTCGGGCCCCCTCGTGGCCACGATGGTCTACGCCAACGGCGCCGCCACCGCGATGACCGATCAGGCCTGGCAGCTCTGGAACCCGTACAGCTCGGTGATCCCGAACTTCTACGAGAACGACGTGGCCCTCCTGCGCACGACGCGGCCCGCGCTCGGAGGGATCCCCGCGCGCCTGGCTCCGCGGTTCCCTCCCGCGGGCACCACCTGCACGAAGTACGGCGCCGGGTGCCAGAACCGGACGACCGAGGCGGGCCCTGGGGTGATGCAGCAGTTCACCTTCCCGTGGCCCAACAGCAACGTGAACTGCCCCGGGGACTCGGGCGGCCCGGTGTTCTGCGACGACGCCATCGTCGCGGTCAACAGCGGGTACACCGGCATCGGCGACACCTCGGGCGAGGCGGGGCGCGCGGCGCCGATCCTCCGCGCGGCGAGGCCCCTGGGCGGCACCGCCCTCGCCCTGGCGCCGAGCGCCACGCTGACCGCCTGGTCGGCCTCGCCGGGCTCCCGCACCCTCGCGGGAGACTTCAACGCCGACGGGCGCACGGACCTCGCGCTCATCGTCGGCACGTCGTCGGTGATCGTGGCCTTCAACCTCGCGGGCGCGCCGGGCAACTGGGGCGTCACCAACGCGGTGAACATCCCCGGGTTCGCCGCCTGGTCGGCGCAGGCCCGCGGCGCCGTGGTGGGGGACTTCGACGGCGACCGCCGGGCCGACATCGCGCTCTACGGGGGCCCCGGGTGGCAGAGCGTCCCGGTCGCGTTCTCCAATGGGAATGGTACCTTCCGCGTGACCAACGTGACCCAGCCCGGCGGCGTCGCTGCCTTCGCCGGGCAGCCCGGCGCCGCGGTCGTCGCGGCCGACCGCAACGCCGACGGCGCCGACGACCTGATCGTCACCGGGGCCCAGGGCTGGACCTCCATCGTCGTCGGGACCTCGACGGGAGCCGGGGCGTTCACCACCGCGCTGCGGCCCGCGGCGAGCTTCTCGCAGCTCGCCGCCGCTGGCTCCGTGCCCGTGGCCGGGGACTTCAACGGCGACGGGTACCCGGACGTCGCCTTGCTCCCGACGCAGAACGGCTGGAGCGGGATCCCCGTGGCGTACACCGTCCCCGACGGGAGCTTCTCGGTGTCGATCCACCCAGCGCCCGGCCTCGCGGCGGCGGCGCCCTTCGTCGGCGGGCGCGTGGTGGCGGGCGACTTCGACCGCGACGGCGACGACGACCTCGCCCTCGCGGGCGTCCAGGGCTGGACCACCGCGCTCTTCGGGCTCTCGAACCGCGCGGGCTTCGACGACGCGGTGCTCCCGATGCCGGTCTTCCCGGCGTTGGCGCAGCAGTCCCGGGGGATGCTCGCGGGCGACTTCGACGGCGACGGCCGCGAGGACCTCGCGCTCTACGGCGCCAACGGCTGGGGCGCCTTCCCGCTGGCCCTGGTGCGGCCCGGGGTGCCCTCGGTGGCCACCGGCGAGGTGCGGGTCGGCGACTTCGGGCCCGGCGACGCGCTGGAGAACGGCCGCTACGTCGAGGACTACTACTACACGGCCAACTCGAACGACCCGGTGACCGTCGCGCTGGTGCGCGCGCCCGCCGACGCCGAGGACACCCTCGTGCGGGTGATCGACACCGCCACCTGGAACACCGTGGGCGTCTTCGACGACGACCCGCCCTTCGTGCGCGACGCGCGCGGGTTCTTCCCGACGGTGCGCGGCCGGACCTACATCCTCCGCGCGACGACCTACGGCCCCGGCGCCGCCGGGGGCTACCGCCTCGCGCTGGCCTCGCGCGTGAGCACCCTCCAAGAGGACTACCCGGGCCAGCTCGACGCGACCGACGGCGCGGGCTTCGCGGGCCGCTTCGCCGAGGCCGTGGTGCTGCTCCCGAACGCCTCCCGCAGCGCCACGATCAACCTCCGGAGCGCGGCCTTCGACCCGGTGCTCGAGGCGGTCGATCCCGCCACGGGCGCGGTGCTCGCGACCAACGACGACTGTCCCTCGGACGGCCTGAACTCCTGCCTGACCCTCGCCGTGAGCGACCGTCAGCCGGTGGTGCTGCGCGTGACGTCGTATGTCCCGCGCGCCACCGGGGCCTTCACCCTCCGCGTGAACTGACCCCGGCTACGGTCCCGCCGGGGCGGGGGCTTCACTGCACGCTGGCGAAGATGCGCACGTTGTCGCTCGGGCGCCCGGGCGGGAAGCGCGTCCCGCGCAGCACCTGCGCGACGCACGAGGCCCCCGCGGAGTTGGAGAACGGCGCGTCGAGCCGCACGCTCCGCACGGCCCCGCGGGCGTCCACGTTGAGCGAGCCCACGATGTTGCCGTGGTAGCCCCCGTCCCGCGCGCAGCGCACCATCCGGGGCATCTGCGGCCGCAGGATCCCCATGATCTCCGACACCGTGAGCGGCGGCCCCGCCGGGGGCGCCGGGGCGCGCACGTGCCCCGGGTGGTGCACCAGGAGCGGCGCCCGGTCGGGGTTGCGGTCGGGGTTGCGGTCGGGGTTGCGCCCGCTGGGCCTCGACGGCGTGGGCGGGTCCGACGGGGGCGCCGGCGGAGGCGTGAGCTCCTGCTGCACCAGCGGCTGCGCCACGGGCTGTGGGGTGGCAGGCGCCGCGGCGTCCGCGGGGAACACCATCGCCGCGGGGTTCGCGCCCGCGTCGGCGGTGGTCAGCGGCTGGGAGACGGGCACCAGGCCCTGCCCCACCGGCGCCGTGGGCGTGGGGAGCCCCGGAGGGGCGCTGGAGCCCGCCTCGGGCGCGGTGTGGGCCCCGGGCTCCGTGGCCGACGGGGGCGGGTCCGAGGTGCCCATGGCCACCGCGGCCAGCACGCCCAGGAGCACCACCCCCAGGCCCGCCGCCGCGCCCACCATCCACAGCGGGCGCTTGTGCGCCCCGGGCCGCGTCGGGCGCTCGCCGCCGGCGTTCACCGCGGGCGGGAGCTCCGGCTCCACCCCCCACGGGTTCGGCGGGTACGACACCTTCGGCGGCGGCACCGACGGCCGGTGGGGCATGTGCGTGGTCGGCACCTCGAAGGGGTCCGCCCCCAGCCTCGGCACCGGCGGCGCCGACGGGTGCCCTGGGATCATCGGCAGCGAGGACAGCGCCGGCGGCGACGGCAGCGGCCCCACCACCGACGAGGCCGCCGGATAGATGCTCGTCGGGTCGTTGCGCTCGCTCTCGAAGAGCGAGGTCGGCTCGTCCCTCGGGCCCCGCGCCTCGTCCAGCGGGAGCGTCTGCAGGATCCGGTCGATTTCGTCCCGCATCGCGTCCGCCGAGGGCCACCGCTGCGACACCTCCTTGGCCAGCGCGCGATCAATCAACGCCGAGATCGCCGGGTCAATGTCCGGCAGCCGCTCCGTGAGGGGCGTGTGCGGGTGCAGGAGGATCCTCGCCAGGAGCTGCTGGTACGTCTCGCCGTCAAAGGGCGCGGTGAGCGAGAGGGTCTCGTAGAGCACGGCGCCGATGCTCCAGAGGTCGGCGCGGCCGTCCACGCGGCTGCCGGAGGCCTGCTCCGGGGACATGTAGTCCGGCGTGCCCACGGCGGTGCCGATGCGGGTCAGGCCCTGCTCGCGGTGCTCCGTCAGAATCTTGGAGATGCCGAAATCCAGGAGCTTCACGCCCCGGAGGTGATCGCTCCCGCCGAGGAGGAAGATGTTCTCCGGCTTGATGTCCCGGTGCACGATGCCCACGTCGTGCGCGGCCGAGAGCGCCCCGAGGGTCTCGGCCATGATGGACAGGGCCTCCCGGGGCCCGAGGGCCCGGCGGTCCAGCACGTCCGCCAGGGTCTCGCCCTCCAGGAGCTCCAGGACCAGGTACGGCCCGTCGTCGTCGGTGCCCGCGTCGAGCACCTGGCACACGTTGGGGTGGTTGATCGTGGCCGCCCGGGCCTCCTGGATGAACCGGGCGTTCACCTCCGCGCTGGCGGCGAACTCCGGCTTGATCAGCTTCACCGCCACGCGCCGGCGGGTGTACGTGTGCTCCGCCTCGAAGACCGCCCCCATGCCCCCCTCGCCGATGACCCGGAGCAGGCGGTAGGTCCCCGCCACATGGCTCCCGATCCGGCTCTGGAGGTCCGACGAGTGCATCAAAGGGCTCTGGGACGAGAGGTCATGCACGAAGGATTCTACGCGCCATCCGAACTTCTAACCGTTTGACCGCCTCCCGTCCACCGCGGAGGCCCTCCACGCACACACGCCCCTACACGCACCCTTTACGCCCTGGCATTGACCACGGGCAACCTTCGGACCCGGCGGACGTGGGTGCTCGGGGTCTGGGGCGCGGCCAGCCGGGCCAGCTCCGCCGCGGCGGCGACGCGCCCGTAGGTCCAGGCCAGGAAGGTCTCGTTCCGGGCCTCCAGGAGCTTGAGTCCGGCCGCGTCGGCGATCCTGGCGCTGGCCTGTTCGTACCAGCACTGGGTGCCGCCGGGGAGGTACGTGGTCCCGGTCTCCGCGAGGTTCGAGCAGGCGCAGGTGGCCCCGCAGCGCCAGCGCTCGGCGCAGGGCTCGCAGGCCGGGTCCAGCGGCCCCCGGCGGATGTTGCGCACGGTGCCCCGGTCCACGCCGGTGTCCAGGTGGCCGATGACCAGGGCCGTGTCCCGGTCCTCGCCCACCATCCGGGCGCAGGGATAGAGGTTCCCCGAGGGCGCCACGGCCACCTCCCGGTCCCCCGCGGAGCACATGTCACACGACGCCAGCCCCCCCTTGGCGGCCGCCAGGAGCTTGTTGTCAAAGGTCGGCATGGCCACGGGCTTCCCCTGGCGCATGCAGTCGGAGTACACCTCCGCGGCGTCCTCCAGGCCCTTCTCCCAGAGCGCCAGGGCCTCGTCGGTCCACCACTGCTCGAAGCACGGGTTCAGGATCACGTTGCGCGCCCCGAGGTCCACCAGGTAGCGCACGGTCTCCCCCAGCCAGCGCACGTTGCCCGGCGCCACCACGGCGATCACCTCCAGCGGCAGCCCCGAGGCCTTGAGGTTCTCCGCGCCGCGCACCACGTCGTCAAAGCTGGACCGGCCGCCCTTCTGGGGGCGCGTGGCCTCGTGGGCCTCCCGGGTGCCGTCGAGGGACAGGGTGACCTCCACGCCGAGCCGGGCCAGGGTGTCCGTGCGCTCCCGGGTGAGGAGCGTCCCGTTGGTGGTCACCGCCAGCCGGAGCCTGCGCCCCTCGCGCTCGGCCCGGGCGCGGGCGTAGTCCCCCACCCGCACCAGCATGTCCCAGCACAGCAAGGGCTCCCCGCCGAAGAAGCCCACGTCCACCGGGGCCCCTGGAGGCGTCTCCCGGAAGGCCAGGTCCACCGAGCGCTCGGCGGTCTCCCAGTCCATTTCCCGGCGGAACTTCTCCCCCGTGTAGCAGTACGTGCAGGCCAGGTTGCAGTCGTGGGTCAGGACCAGGGATACATGCATGGCGGGTACCCGATTGTACCCCGGATCGCCCCGCGCGCTTTGGTCCCAAAGGCCCCCGGGAGGGGTTTACGTGGCTCCGTGGGTCGTGGTACCCCATCCCGCCATGTACAAGATCGCGATCATGGGGACCGGCATGGTCGGGGGGGCCCTCGACCGTTACTTCAAGACCGTCAACGTGGAGGCGGGGCTCTATGACCCCCCCAAGGGGCTGACCAACGTCAGCATCCTGGCCGAGGCGGACACGATCTTCGTGTGCGTGCCTACACCGTACTACCTCGACGGTGGGGGCTTCGACGACTCGTTCCTGAAGGCGGCCATCGAGGCGATCCCGGTGACGGGCAAGACCCTGTGCCTGAAGAGCACCATCACGCCGGGGACCACCGATCGGTTCCAGGAGTTGTACCCGCAGCACCGGTTCCTGTTCAACCCGGAGTTCCTCACGGAGACCACCGCGGACTTTGACATGCAGCACCCCAACCGGCAGATCGTGGGGTACACCCGCCAGGGCCGGCGGGACGCCGAGAAGGTGATGGGCATGCTCCCGCGGGCGCCCTTCGAGAAGATCGTGCCGGCCAAGGTGGCGGAGATGGTGAAGTACTTCGGCAACGCGTTCTACGCGCTGAAGGTCACCTACGCCAACCAGATGTTCGACCTGTGCGAGAAGCTCGGGCTGGACTACGACCTGGTGAAGGACTGCGCCAAGGCCGAGCCCATGGTGGGCCCCAACCACCTGGAGATCTTCCACAAGGGCTACCGCGGCTACGGCGGCAAGTGCCTCCCCAAGGACACCCGCTCGCTGGTGCAGCTCGGCAACAAGATCGGCGTGGACGTCTCCGTGCTGCGCGCGGCGGAGAACTACAACAACGGCCTCGTGGCCGAGCAGGGCCTGGACATCAAGTGGGAGGAGGGCTCCCCCAAGAAGGACTGAGAGGGTGCCTACCCGGCGAGCCTCGCGCCCAGGAGCCCGAGCGCCGCCAGCACCCACCCGAGGCCCGCGCTCCGGGCCAGGGCATGCAACTCCCTCCGGGCCGCTTCCCGGGCCAGGCTCCCGCGGCGCAGCACCGGCGCCACCCACAGCGCCCCGAGGCCGGAAGAGAGCGCCAGCGCCAGCCCCAGCAGCACCACCGGCCCCGCGGGCGACGCCTCCGCCCGCAGGAGGCAGAACGCACACCGGTGCTCGGGCCTCCCCAGGACCCACGGGGCCGCAAGGTCCGTCAGGGCCCGCAGCGACGGCCCCACCGCCGCCAGGGACACCACCCCGAGGCTCCAGGCCCGCAGCGCCGTCACCTCCAGCGTGAGGGCCCCGGCGGCCACCAGGGCAGCCCCCCCCAACGCGCTCTCCCGCGCCAGCACCTGCAGCGCTCCCAGAGAGGTCACCGGCGCCTCCAGGAGCCCGCTGGAGGCCACCGGGGCCACCGCGCAGCAGCTCGCCCGCACCCCGAGGTCCAGGCCCGAGAGGGCCCTCAGGGACAGCCACGCGTCCAGGAGGAGCGCCGCCCCCACCGGGAGCGCCAGCGCCGCCAGGAGCCTCACCAGCGAGCCCCGGGGGAGCCTCGCGTCCACCCTCCGGAGGCGCCACCAGCCCGAGGCCAGCGCCAGCGCCACCCCGGAGACCGCCAGGGCGTCCATGCCCCCGGGCGCCGCGGAGAGCACCCCGTACGCGCACGCCGCCCCCCGGAGCGACGGGGCCAGCTCGTCGGCCGCCAGCACCGTGAGCGCCACGCTCCCACAGGCGAGCCCGCAGGCCGCGGAGAAGAGCCCCAGGGCGCGCTCCGCCGTGCGCTCCAGGTGCAGGGCCCGAGCGTCCGCAGGCGCGTCCCGGCGCCACCCCCGGAGGGTCGCCACGCACCCCCAGAGGGCCGCCACCGTTAGCACCCCCACGGCCAGGGAGCAAAGCGCCCGAAGGAGAATCCAGGGATGGGTGAGATACCACACGGACCTACACGGCCTCCAGGGAGCCCTGGACCAGGATACGTCGCTCGGAGACCGAGGGGAGGGCGTCCAGCCGCGGGTCGTGGGTGACCACCAGGGCGCTGCCTCCGCGGGCACAGAGGGCCCCGAGGGCGCGCCCCAGGGCGAGGACGGAGGGGTCGTCGAGGTGGGCGCTGGGCTCGTCGAGGAGGAGCAGCGAGGGGTCCCGGGCGAAGGCCCGGGCGAGGGCCACGCGCTGCTTCTCACCCCCGGAGAGGTCCTCCGGGAGGGCCTCCCGGGCGCTCTCGAGACCGAAGTGTGCCAGCCACCGCAGGGCGGCCTCGCGGCGCGCGGGGGTGAGCCCCTCGGGGACCGAGGGGAGGAGCACCTGGGCCAGCGAGGCGAGGCCCGGGATGAGCCCCGGGCCCTGCCAGAGGACGCCCAGGAGAGCGCGCCGACGCGACGCCCGGTGGGCCTCCCGGAGGCGAGAGAAGTGCGCGCCCTGGAGCCAGACCTCGCCCTCGGAGGGCAGGAGGAGCCCCGCGCCCAGGGCCAGGAGGGTGCTCTTGCCCGCCCCGGAGGGACCGTGGAGGAGCGCCACGGCGCCCCTCGGGAGCGCCCAGGAGACGCTGTTCACGGCCCGCACGAGCCCTCTGGGGCCGTCTCGGAAGTCCTTGGAGGCGCGCTTGAACTCCAGGGGAGCGGGCTCCACGGGGTACTAACCCTCGACGGACCAGCGCAGGTCCGTGTGCCCGAGGGGGCCCGCGAAGCGCAAAAGGAAGAACCGCACCTGGTCCCCGAGGAACTCCACCTCGCCCCGGCCCGGGACGCTCACCCGTCGAGGGAAGCGCACGCGGTACACCTGGCGCCACACGGTGGTGTAGGGGAAATACGTACGCTCCAGGGCCCCCGGGCGGGCGAGGGGGTCCACGGCGATCGGGGCGATGGCGTTCTCGTGGTCGTCCACGAGGAGCACGCGCCAGGCGCTGGTGGGGCGCGTGAGCTCGCCCCAGCGGCGGGACTGGGTGTACAGGGCGACGTAGAACACGTTCTCCCGGCGGGCCTCGCGCAGGGAGGTGTCCAGGAGCTGCGTGCGCGCCGAGGGCGACAGCCGGAAGTCCGACGCGTAGCGCACCACGTAGGCCCAGCGGAAGTCCCAGGACTCGAAGGTGGCGGTGACCGCGATCTGGTCTTCGAGGCCCTGGAAGGTGTACGCGTGGCCCACGCGGGTCCAGCGCTCCAGGACGGTCTCGTAGCGCTCGGCGGTGTAGGTGCGGGCGCCCTCCCGGAGGCTCACCGTGGGCGCCGCGCAGGCGCCCGGGAGGAGCGCGGCCAGCACGCAACGGGCCCCGAGGGCGCCCTTCACGGGAGGAAATCCCCGCGCGAGAAGAGCGCCGTGGCGGGCACCCCGGCGGCCCCGAGGGTGTCCATCCCGCCCTCCTCGCGGTCCACCAGGGCCAGTACGCCGAGCACCGTGAAGCCCTCGTCCTTGAGGGCCCCGACCGCCGCGAGGGAGCTCCCGCCGGTGGTGATCACGTCCTCCACGAGCACCACCCTCCGGGCGCCGCCCACGCGCCCCTCGACCCGCCGGGCGGTGCCGTGGTCCTTGGGCTCCTTGCGCACGTAGAGCGCGTCCCAGACGAGCCCCCGGAGCGCCGCGGTGAGGGCCACGGCGCTGGCCAGGGGGCAGCCCCCCAGGGCCACCCCGGCCACGCCGTCGGGCGGGTCCCCGGGCCATCGAGAGAGGATCCCATCGCACAACAGGGAGCCTACGAGCCGGTGACCCTCGCCGGTGAGGATCACCTGCTTGCAATCAATGAAGAAATCGCTCTCGCGCCCGGAGGCCAGGCGGATCCGCCCGCGGCGCCAGGCGTCCCGTCGGAGCCGCTCCAGGAGCGCGTCGCGGTCCGTCATCGGGTCTTCAGCCTTCCCGGAGGACAAAGGCCGTCCGCCCACGCGGGAGCGCTGGCATGCGCGGAGGCCCGGAAGGCGTTGGAGGCGCTGGGGGCGTGGGTGCGGGCTTTGCGGGCGGCGCGGAGAAGGCCCGGAGCTTCGGGGCCCTGGGGGCGGCGCTGCGGGGCGCGGTCTCGACCACCGGGGGCTCCGAGGGCGCGCGGGACGGCACCGGCAGGCTCCGGGGCGCGGCGACCTCGGGCAGGGGCGGGGCCGGGAGCGAGACCAGCTCGCCCTGGAAAACCGCCCCGATGGCCACGGCGAGCCGGGCGGCGTGGACCCTCGCCTCCACGCGCCCTCCGGGCTGCACCCGGAGCTCGTCCCGGGCCACGGCGTGGCCCGCCAGGAGGCCCGCCACCACGATGGAGCGGGCCTCCACGTCGGCCTCGACGGACCCTCCGGGGTCCACGGTGAGCGTGCCCTGGAGCGTGACGGCGCCCCGCAGGCGCCCGGCCACCACCAGGTCCCCCTCGGTCCTCAGGCTCCCGTCCACGGTGGTGCCGGCTTCGATACGACTGGTCATCCTGCGGTTCCTCGGGGCCGGAGCCTACCGCAGCACCGCCCCCCGTTGCGAGGCCGACGGCACCACGGGCGCGGGTTGATGCATCCCAGGGGGAGGTTCACGCCCGGGGAGCACCCGGGGTAAGGTCCGCCCATGCCCACCGCCTCGGACACAAGCGACGCCCCCATCACCCGCGAGGAGGACCTCCTCGGGGTCTTTGAACAGGCCTTCCGTCCGGGGGTGCACACCGTCGGGATCGAGTGCGAGCGGGTGGGGCTCTTCCCAGACGGCTCGCCCTTGAGGTACCACGCCCGCCCCGGGGTGCAGGACCTCTTCGCGGCGCTGGTGGAGCGCCACGGCTGGGAGCCCGTGAGGGACGCGCCGGAGGCGCCGGTCCTGGCGCTCTCCAGGGGTCGGGCGAGCATCACCCTGGAGCCGGGGTCGCAGTTCGAGCTGTCCGCGGCGCCGCACGGGGACGTTCACGAAGTGGCCCGGGAGCTCCTGGAGCACCGGGAGGAGCTCCAGGGCCTCGCCTCCGTCGGCGGGATCGCGTTCCTGGGCGTGGGCTTCCACCCCTTCGCGCGGCAGGACGACCTGGACTGGGTCCCGAAGCCCCGGTACCCGATCATGCGGGAGCACCTCCCGACGCGCGGCGCCTACGGCCTGGACATGATGCGCAGGACCGCCACGGTGCAGGCCAACTTTGATTTCGCCTCGGAGGCCGACGCGATGAAGAAGCTCCGGGTGGCCCTGGCCATGTCCCCGGTGGTCACCGCCCTCATGGCCAACTCCATGGTGGTCGAGGGCCAGCTCACGGGTGAGAAGAGCCGCCGGGCGCGCGTCTGGACGGACATGGACCGGGACCGCTCGGGGCTCCTGCCCTTCGCCTGGGGCGCGCGCGCGGGCCTCGGGGACTACGTCCAGTGGGCCCTGGACGTGCCGATGTTCATCGTGAAGCGCGAGGCCTCCACGCACCGGGCCACGCACCTCACCTTCCGGCGCTTCCTGAGGGAGGGCCTGGAGGGTCACCGGGCCACCCTCGGAGACTGGGAGACGCACCTGAACACGCTCTTCCCCGAGGCGCGCATCAAGCGAACGCTGGAGGTCCGCGGGGCCGACGCCGCACCCGCCCGCTACGCCCTGGGGCTGCCCGCCTGGTGGGTGGGGATTCTGTACGACTCCGAGGCCCTGGACGCCGCCACGGCGCTGCTCCTGCCGTACGGCCACGACGCCTGGCAGGAGGTGCGCGCCAGGGTCGTGCACCAGGGCTTGAAGGCCCCGCTCGGGGGCACCACCCTGGGGCACCTGGCGCGCGCCCTCCTGGCGCTGGCCGACCAGGGCCTCGCCCGCCGCGCCGTGAGGGACCCCGAGGGCCGCGACGAGCGGGCGTTCCTGGAGCCCTTGAAGGCCCTCGCCGAGGACGACCGCTGCGTGGGCGACGCGCTGCTCTCGGGCTGGTCGCCGGCGCAGCCCGACGCCGTGCGGGACTACATCCAGCGCACCCGGTTCTGACTCGTCCGCGGGGTGGCGTCGGGGTAGGAGTGGGAGCATGGTCGCGGCGTCGAGGCGAGCGGACGCGGTCTGGTATCCGGAGACGGACAACATGGGGGAGCACGCGCTCCAGCGCTTCATCACGGAGCTGCTGCGGGGTGTTCTGGAGCGCTGGCTTCGCGCTCAGGGGCGGGTGGCCTTCGCGGGGGCCAACCAGTTCGTGTACTGGCGCGAGGGCGACCCGCACGCGAGCCGCGCGCCAGACGTGTACGTGTTGGAGGGCGTCCCGCAGGACGCGCCGGAGGTGGGGAGCTGGAAGACCTGGGAGGGCCACGCGCCGTCCTTCGCGCTGGAGGTGTGCAGCGCCGACAACTGGCAGAAGGACTACGACGACGCCCCCGCGGACTACGACGCCATGGGTGTGCGCGAGCTGGTGATCTTCGACCCCGGCGCCACCCCCGCAGCCGCCGGCGGGTACGATGGCAGCTCTACCGCCGTGTCCGAGGTGTTCTCAAGAGCGTGGCCAGCGAACGCGGCGAGCGCGTGTGGAGCCAGGTCCTCGGCTGCTTCGTCTGCCTCGCGGACTCCGATGGACACCCGAGGCTGCGGCTCGCCACCGGTCCCGACGGCGACCTCCTGATCCCTACCGCCGAGGAGGCCGAGCACGCCGCGCTCGCGCTCACCCAGGAAGAACGCGCCGCCAAGGAGGCGGCCCTCGTCGAGGTGGAGCGCTTGCGCCACGCGCTGGCCGAGGCGCTCAGCGCGGCTCCCCCGGCGGGGTACGGTCCGAAGGGTTGAGCGACCGCCAACCTCGGGACGGGAGGGTCGAGCTACCGCCAGGGTATTGGATCGGGAAGGAGCGACCCCGTCGCAGGCTCCGGGGTCGGCCGCGGGGACGTCGACGTACTGGTCGCGCTACCGCCCCGGGACCGGGACGGGGTCGCTCCCCTTATCTCCGCTACCGGGAAGGGAGCGTCTCTCCCGCGTCGCTCCCCCTCGATCCAATACCGCGGCGGTAGCGCGACCCTCACGTCGACGT
>JACRDB010000014.1 GCA_016218725.1 Deltaproteobacteria bacterium | reverse complement strand
GTACACCAACCAGGAGGCCAAGGTTCGAGACGGGTTCCTGCGCCTGCCCCACGGCAGGGGCCAGGGCGTGCTCCGGGTCAAGATCCCGGAGGGGATGACCCTCCCCGGTCGCATCCTGGAGGCGACGCTCACCTTCGGCATGGTGCGTCTTGTCTGCGAGGTGGCCGACGAGGAGACGGTGCCCACCGGGGTCATCGTCGGCGTAGATCTTGGCGTCAACACCCTCCTGGCCGCCACCGACGGAGGGACCGCCGTGGTGGTGAGCGGGCGGGAGGCCAAGGCGATCCAGCAGTACCGCAACAAGCAGCTGGCGAGCCTGCGCAGTCGCCTGGACCGTTGCAAGCCCGGGAGCCGGAGGCACAAGCGCCTCCAGCGCCGGAAGCACAAGCACCTCGCCCGGTGCGCGAGGAAGCAGCGGGACCTGTGTCACAAGGCCACCCGCGCCGTGGCCCGTGCCTTCCCCGGCGCCCGTGTGGTCGTGGGCAAGCCCTTCAATGCCGCCGCACAACGCCTCGGGCGAAGGCAGGCGCAGCAGGTGTCTCAAGCCTGCACGGCGAAGATCATCCAGCAGCTCGGGTACAAGCTCTCGGGCGCGACCGAGGTGTCCGAGGCATACAGTTCGCAGACGTGTCCCGTCTGTGGATGCGGGCACAAGTGCCTGCGGATCTATCGGTGCAAGGGCTGTGGCCTTGTTGCACCGCGTGACGTGGTGGGCGCCACCAACATCCGCGCCATCGGCTTGTACGGGGTTCTCGCCCCTGCACAGCCCATGGCGAAGGTGCTTCGCTTCGTGCGCCCCCTTCAAAAGTATCCTGGGCGCGAGGGGCAACCCAAGCCTCCAGGTAGTTCCGGCGGAACCCCGGCACGTAGCTCGTTGGCGCCAGCATGATGTTGGGCTCCACGAGAAGCCTCGGCCTTCAGGCCGGGGAGGTTCACCGCGCGACGTCTACCCGGCACTCGTAGGCGGCGCCCGCGCGGGCTGCCCCCGTGAGCACCGTGAAGCGCCCCCTCGCGGGGCACGTGAACGTCGCCCGCGGGCAACTGTTGCCGCAGGCGTTGTCGCTCTCGACCACGGCGTTGGCGTGGGTGCACGGCCCGTCCCCGGGGCACACCCGGAGCACCGGGTCCCCGTCGCAGCTCCCCACGCCCGGAGAGCACATGGCGTTGCAGCCCACGGTGAGCATCTGCCCCGCCTCGCAGTTGGAGCCCCGCTCGACCACCCAGCCGCAGTCCCGCGCCGCCCCGGTGTCCTCCCCCGGGCAGGCGTCCGTGGGGTCCCTGGAGCGCATCCCGGCGTCGGCGTCCTCCGGCGGGACCGTGACCTCCACCATGGCCTCGTTGTCGTCGTAGGTGGTCTCCACCAGGCCCCGCCGCTCGTTGATGCGCACCCGCAGGCGGTACGTCCCGGGCGCCAGGCCGGTGATGTCCACGTACTGGCAGTCCAGCGTGCGGTCGTAGAGGTCGTACCACCCGGCGTGGATGCCCTGGTCGCTGCAGGTGTAGCGCTCCGAGAAGCGCAGCGTGCGCCCCATGCCCATATGCTGCGCGCTGTCCAGGAGACAGAAGCTCTGCTTGTGCCCGAGGCCCGCCTCGCGCCCCGAGGTGTCCGTCAGGCGGTAGTCCGCGTAGCCGCGGAAGTGATAGTGGTTGTGGCAGGCCCCGAACTCGAAGCGGTCGTCCGGGCGGTTGTCCCTCCGGGGAGGCCCGAGGTACAGGTCCCCGCGGCCGATGTTCGGCGTCAGGAGATCAAAGCGCAGGAGCCTCCGGCGCCCCACGCGCGTACATCCCTCGCTCACCTCGCAGGACGTAGGGCCGAACACCCGGGTCTGGAGCTGGATGTTCTGCACCACCGGGATCAGGTTGGGCAACGGACAGCTCGCCGGGGCGTCCCGAAACGCGCTCCCGCCGTCCGCGGCGCGCGTCCGGGGGTCGCAGGGGTCCACCGGATCCTCCGTGTCCATCGCCGGAGCGTCCATGCCGCCGTCGGACGCGGGCCTCGGGGCGGGGCTCTCGCTGCACCCAAGGAGCACCACCCAGCACCAGAGCCTACGCATCGCCACACCCCTTCCACGGCGAGACCAGACGCCCCACCGAAGCCCGCACGACGCCACGATTCTTGACCATGGTCAAGAGTTCCGCGCCCTGGCACCCCCTCCGGGTCCTTGGGGTATGGTTCGGGGCCCATGGCCCAACTGCCCCCTCGAAGACTGGTCCTGGTCGGCGCCGGAGCCCTCGCCGCGGGGGCCCTCGGGCTCTGGAGCCTGCGCGGCAAAGGGCCCGAGAAGGTCTCCGTGGCCGGGGCCTCCTCGCTGCGCCTCGCGCTCCAGGACATCGCCAGGGCCTTCGAGAGGGACCGCCGAGGCGCCGCCGTCACCGTGCGCGGAGGCGGCGAGGCCCGCGCCCTGGAGGGCCTGCGCCAGGGCTCCGTGGACGTGGCCTCGTGCCTGGGACCGGTGCCCTCGGGAGCACCGGGTGAGGCCTCGCGCCTGGGGCGCGACGGCCTCGCCCTGGTGGTCCACCGCACCAACCGCGTCCCGGGGCTCCAGCGCGTGCCCGTGGCGGAGCTCTTCGCGGGCCTCAAGGACAACTGGGAGGGCTACGGCGCAGACCCGGGACCCATCGCCGTGCTCTCACGCCCCGAGGGCGATGGCCTGAAGGCCCTCTTTGAAGACCACTTCGGGCTCCGTCGCCGGGTGCTCCCGAGCGCCCTGGAGGTGGACGGAGACAGCCGCGTGCTCGAACAGGTCGCCCACAACCCCGGGGCCATCGGGTATGTGTCCCTGGCCTCGGCCCTCGCCGCCGTGGAGGACGGGATGGACGTCCGCCCGGTGCCCCTGGAGGACGTGCAGCCCACCCTGGAGAACGTCCGCGCCGAGCGCTGGCCCGTCCTGGTGGACCTCTCCCTTCGGCTCCGTGACGGCGCCCCGGACGCCGCCCGCGCCCTGGTGGCCTACGCCCGTGGCCCCGGAGGCCGAAGGGCCCTCACGACCCACCGCTTCGTCCCCCTGTGAAACCCCCTGCGCCGCGCCGGGTCCCAAGGCTCCGCCCGGGCCCCGCCGGAGGGGTGCGGGACTCCCGCCGCAAAGCCCGCACCGAGGCCCTCTGCGCCGCGGCCCTGGCGCTCTTTCTGGAGCACGGCATCGAGGCCGTCACCATCGACCAGATCACCCGCCGGGCGGGCGTGGCCAAGGGGAGCTTCTATCGCTCCTTTGAAGACAAGTCCCGACTTGTGGAGGCGCTCTTCGAGCCGGTGGCCCAGGGCGCCCGGGAGGCCTTCTCCAGCGCGGCCTCGGGGCTCTCGGAGGCCCGTTCGCCCGAGGGCCTCGCGGCGGTGTATCGCGCCCTGGCGGCGAGGCTGGGAGGGCTCGTGCTCGCGGAGCCCGGGGTGGTGAGGCTCTACCTCCAGGAGTGCCGCGCCCCGGCGGTGGGCGCTCGCGCCCCGGTGGGGGTGCTGGCGAGGGAGTTCCAGGGCTCCGCGGTGGCCCTCACGGAGGCCGCCCAGCGCCACGGGCTCCTGCGTCTGGTGGACCCTCGGGTGAGCGCCGCGGCGGTCATCGGCGCCGTGGAGCACCTCCTGGTGCGCTTCCTCCAGGGAGAAGACGTAGGCCCCCCGGAGGAGGTCCCGGGCGCCCTGATCGCCCTGGTGCTCGACGGGCTACGCGCCGGAGGCCCTACGGCGTGAGGGTGACCCGAGGCTCTCCTGGGGTGATCACGCCCACCACCGCGGCGGGGTGACCCTTTGCAACAAGCGCGTCTGCAAGCGTTTGCGCTTCTTCTGGAGGGAGCGCCAGGAGGAGCCCCCCGGAGGTCTGGGCGTCCACGGCGAGCCACGCGAGGCCCTCGTCGGTGCCCGGTCCCACGGTGAGCCAGGGCTCCGCGTAGGCGCGGTTGGCCCGGGTGCCCCCGGCCAGGACGCCCTCCCGGGCGAGCTCCAGGGCCCCGGGGAGCACGGGGAGAGCGCCCGTGGACACCGTGGCCTGGACGCCCTCGCTGGCCCGGAGGAGCTCCCCGAGGTGCCCCACGAGCCCGTAGCCCGTCACGTCCGTGGCGGCGTGGACGGCGAGCCCCAGGGCCTTCGCGGTGACCATGGCGTCGGCGTTCAGGCGCACCATGGACGCGATGGCCGCTTGCATCTCCGCCGAGCCCTCGGTGATGCGCTCGCGCTTCAGGGCCGTGGCCAGGACGCCTGTTCCAAGGGCCTTGGTGAGCACCAGGGCGTCGCCGGGGTGAGCCCCGCCCTTTCTCCAGACCTCCGAGGGGCGCACGGTGCCCACCACAGCGAGGCCGTATTTGGGCTCCTGGTCCTCGACGGAGTGGCCCCCGGCGATGGAGATGCCCGCCTCCCTGGCGGCGTCCAGGCCCCCGAGGAGGATCTCCCCGAGGAGGGCGGTGCCGAGGGTCTTTGTGGGGAAGGCCACGATGTTCAGGGCCACCAGGGGCGTTCCCCCCATGGCGTACACGTCGGACAGGGCGTTGGCCGCGGCGATGCGCCCGAAGGTCCTGGGGTCATCCACCAGCGGGGTGAAGAAATCCGTGGTGAATACGAGGCAGAGGTCCTCCGTCAGACGCACGATGGCGGCGTCGTCGGCGGGCGCGAGCCCCACCAGCACCCTCGGATCCACCGGAACGGGAAGCGCGCGCAGGACCTGCGCGAGGTCCGAAGCCCGGACCTTGCCCGCTCACCCGGCGCCGTGGGCGAGCTTTGTCAACCGTACGACGTCCTCACCAGCCATCTTCGCCGGGCTGGTACCAGACCCGGAGGCCTCGCGCAATCTTCCACCGCCGCGCGCCCTTTGGGGGGTACAATCACCACCACGGGGTAGAGCTCCGTTCGCCCCACACACCACGGATGGGTGTCGCCATGCTCCGTAGGCCCTACGTCTCCCTGCTCGGCGCTGCGTGTCTGTCAGGCGCCGTGGCGCTGGCTCAGCGCCGCCCGCCTCGCAACCCCCCCACGCCTCCGCCGCCTCCGCCGCCCCAGCAGCCCGCGGAGATCACCCCGGCGCCGGTGGCCGAGGTCGACGGCATGCTCCGCCGGATGAGGGTCTGGCTCTTCACCCCACCCGCCGGCAGCAGCGCCTTCGGGGTGGGAGGAGCCGGGCGCCGGATCTGGGTGCTCCTGCCAAGCTGTCGGCAAGCCTCGCCCGAGGATCACCGCCCGCCGTGCCCCATCGCCAGGCTCAGCTTCGAGGCCGTCGGCGGCGGGACGGTGAACGCCAGCGAGCCGGAGGGGCTCACCGGCGCCCCGGACGCTCGCCGCGTGCAGGGCGTGCAGGTCGGCCAGGACGTGCGTCGGTTGCGCATTCGCATCCTCGGGAATGACCGCGCCGTGCGCTACGAGGCCATCGTGGACGCCACGCGCCTCGGGGACCTCCCGGCCCCCCAGGGGAGCCCTCGGGGCTCCAGCTTTGACTTCGACCTCACGCAGTACCCCGCGCGTTGAGGGTCTGCCGCGGGACAGCCCTGCTCCTGTGGGCGGCCCTCCCTTCGGTGGCCCTGGCGGACCCGAGGGTGCTCACGCACACGGACCCTGCGTTCCAGGTGACGGTCCCTCAAGGGTTTACGCCCTGCCCCACGAACACCGCCGCGCCCGATGTGCTGCGCTGCCTCCAGCGCCGGGGCCCCCGGGGCGAGGCCCTGGTGCTCACCCTGGTGCGCCTCCAGGGCGAGGTCCCTCAGGGACGTCTTACGGTGTCCGAGCTGGGAGGCCTGCGCCGCGCCGATCCCTTTGTCTTCGACGACGCCCGCGAGGAGGCCCGCGCCCTGGGCTTCACCCTGGACGCCCTGGCGGGCCACGGGACCGTCCCCGGCACGGAGGAAACCGTCTTCCGCGTCGCTGCCGTGTTGCCCCTCGAGGCGGGCGGAGTGCTGGTCACCGTGCTCTCCCCCGGGCGAAGCGAGCCCGAAGCCCGAGAGGTCTTCCGCAGCGTGCTCTCGTCCGCCCGAGGGCGCTCGGCGTGGCGGAGGCCCTGGGAGGTCGCCGTGGCCCTCGGGGCGCGCGTGGGAGCCACCTGGGCCGTGGTGGTCACCCTGGGCTATGCCCTCCTGGCCCTCACCCTCTTGCGAGGCAGCGACCGCTACCGCCGCCAGCGCACCTTGGCGCTTATGTCGGGTTCTGTAGGGTGGGGTGTGCTGGCCCTGAGCTGTATGTTGTTGGATGGCAGGGAGGGGTTGGTGCCCGCGGGGGTGTTTGCGTCGCTGGGGGTGTCCCTGGCGGTGCTGGCCCGTAAGGTGGGGGTCACCCCGCGCGCTTGTTGAGGCCCGCGGCGATGGCGGTGACGAGCCCCCGCGGGGTGAGGCTCACGCTCCAGGCGCTGAGCTTGTTCTTGAAGCCGTGGACGATGAGAGGGCGGCCCGCGAGCATGGCTTTATAGGCCCCGAGGGCGACCTCCTCGGCGGTCATGGCCCCGAGGGCGAAGAGCCTGGATTTGTCGTTGCCTGCGACGGCGGCGAACTCCGTGGCGGTGGCCCCGGGGCAGCTCACCGTGGCGGTGACGCCGGTGCCCTGGAGCTCATACGCGAGCGCCTCGGTGAAGGTGTTCACGAAGGCCTTGCTGGCGTAGTACCCGGCCATGTAGGGCCCTGGCTGGAAGCCCGCGGTGGAGCCGATGTTGAGCACGCGGCCGTGGCCCCGCTGCACCATCCCCGGCACCAGGGCGCGGGTGAGCACCACCAGGGCGGTGATGTTCACCTCCAGCATGCCGCGCTCCCTGGCGGCGTCGAGCTCCCAGAAGCGCCCGCTGGTGCCGAAGCCTGCGTTGTTGACAAGGAACTCCACCTCCAGCCCCAGGCGAGCGAGCTCCGCGAGGAGCGCGTCCGGGGCCTTCGGGTCCATGAGGTCCGCGGCGAGGGCGGTGCACTTCACCCCGTGGGCCCTGGAGAGCTCCTCCCCGAGCGCCTCCAGGCGATCTCTCCGTCGGGCGACGAGCACCAGGTCATGGCGGTCCCTGGCGAAGAGCTTCGCGAATTCCAGGCCCAGGCCGGCGGAGGCGCCGGTGATCAACGCGACGGGCATCAGGTGGGGCGCTCCTTGTGCGCGGCCCCGGAGGGTGGCTCAGGACTGCGTGGAAGGGAAGCCCACCATGCGTCCGGCGTCCGGGTCCCAGAGCTTGAGGCGGAAGCAGGCGATCACGTCCCGAGGCGAGAGCGACGTGACGGGCGGGTCTTGCAGGGCGGGCAGGGCGTCCATGACCTCCGGGAGGCGATAGAAGGGGATGCCCGGGTTCAGGTGGTGGACGTGGTGGTACCCGATGTTGCCGCTGAACCAACGGAACACGGGGCCGCTGCGGAGGTAGCTCGACGAGCGCAGGGCGGCGCCCGCGTAGCTCCAGGCCTCCCTCGGGGCGACGTACACGCCCGGGACGTTGTGCTGGGCGTAGAAGAGGTAACCCCCCACGGCGCACGCGAGGGCGAGGGGAACTACATACGCCGAGAGGGCCACGCCCCACCCGAAGAGCCAGGCGGTCAAGCCCACGCCCGCGAAGTGCGCGACCAGGGCCACGCCCGAGTCCCAGTTCTTGCGCGGGGCGCGCAGGAAGGAGCTGGCGCACATCCCGAGGAGGAAGATGGTCACGTAGCCAAAGAGAACGTTCAGGGGGTGCCTGGCGGCGCCGTAGAGCCAGCGCTGGGCGGGCGTGAGTCGCTGGTACAGGGCCGGGGTGAGCATCGGGAAGGAGCCCACGTGGGAGCCTACGATCTTGGCCGTGTGGGTGTGGTGGTAGTTGTGCGTCTGGCGCCACACCGACGGGGGGTTGAGCACCCACACCCCGTAGGCGTGGTAGAGCGCGCGCAGGACGCGCTGCCCGCGGTGCAGGGCCCCGTGCAGGACGTCGTGGTAGAGCACGAAGGCCCGCACGATGAGCAGGGCTTCGAGGAGGGTCCCCAGGGCCCTCAGGGGCCACCGCGGCCCGAAGGCCGCCAGCGCCGTGGCCGCCCCCAGGGCCAGGAAGGTCACCGCGGTCTCCCGAAGCGAGCGCCCGCGGTCCTCGGCCGTAAAGCGACGGGTCTCTTCCAGCAGGGCCTTCTCTTCCGCGGGGCTCACGGCGCCCCATTGAGCACGTCCCGTGCCGCTTGAAAAGCCCCGTTCTACGGTTTTTTTCACGAACAGGGTGCGCCCGGGCGCGCGCGGTGCGCGGGGGGAGTGGTCAAGAGCGTTGACAGGGCGCTCCGGCCGGGCAGACACTCCGGGCTCTGTGCGAGGCTCGACCGCGGCGCTTTTGCTTGTGTCTGGTGCGCTGGCGGCCTCCGGGGCGGTGTTCGCCCAGGTCCGGGCGCCGACGCCTCCGGGGAACATCATGCCCCTGTCCGAGGTGCGGGCGGGGATGCGGGGCTACGGCCTGACGGTGTTCCGCGGGACGCGCCCCGAGCGCTTCAACGTCGAGGTGATTGACGTACTGCACAATTTCCGGCCCCACATGGACCTGATCCTCATCCGGCCGGACCACCCGATCCTGGACCACGCGGGGATCGTCGGGGGCATGAGCGGCAGCCCGATCTTTCTGGACGGTCGCATGGCGGGGGCCTACGCCTACGGCTGGGAGTTTGGCCGTGACCCGGTGGCCGGGGTGACGCCCATCGAGGCCATGCTGAACGTGATGAACCGCCCCCGGAGGCAGCCCCCCGGGGTGTTCCCGGGGACGCAGTTCCAGATCCCCCTGGCCACCGCCGACGCGGGGCTTCGAGCGGACAACCAGCCTACGCCCCTCGGGCCCAGGGGGGCCTGGGACTCCCTCGCCCAGCGCGCCAGGGATGACCGGGACCCCGTTGCCACGCAGTACGGAAACCTCGTGCCGGTGAGCACCCCGTGGATGGTGTCGGGCCTCGCGAGCGGGGCCTTCCGGCATCTCTCCGAGGCCCTGGAGCCCCTCGGGGTGGAGCTCCTCCAGGCGGCGGGAGCGGGCCAGCCGGTGCCCCCCGCGGACGCCCCCACCCGCTACGAAGACGGCGGCGCCGTGGCCGTGCAGATGGTCTCCGGGGACGTGTCCGCCCAGGCCATCGGGACGGTCACTCGAGTTGACGGCCAGCGGGTCGCGGCCTTTGGTCACCCGATGCTGTCCCAGGGCGAGACGGCGATCCCCGCGGCCATCGCCCGGGTGCTCTGGATCCTTGCCAGTACGCGCAGGTCGGTGAAGCTCGGGGAGCCCGTGCGGCGCCTGGGAGCCATGGTGCAGGACCGGGGCCCGGCCATCGTGCTGGACACCCAGGCCCAGGCCCCCACCACGCCCGTGCACGTGCGCATCGAAGGGGCCGACGGAGCGCCCCACACGGACTGGAACATGAACGTCGCCGGCCACCGGGCGGTGGTCGCCAGGCTCGTAAACTCCGTGGTCGAGAACGCCCTGGAGGAGACCGCCGTGGACCTCACGGACGCCGCGTGGACCGTGCGCTCGGTGGTCGAGCTCCGGGGCCATGGCCCCCTGGAGTTCACCGAGGTGGGCGCCGGTCACGAGGGCATCCGGGGCATCCAGGGCCTCGCCGCGCCGGACCTCATCGCCAGGATTTCAGACAACGCCTTCGGGGTGATACCGGTCAATAGAGTTGACATTACCGTACAGCTCCGGTGGGCGCGGGACCTGGCGTACGTGCGGGGGGTGGGGCTCTCGCGGGCGGAGGCGGACCCCGGGGAGACGGTGGAGCTGCGGGTGGTGCTGGGGCGCTATGGCGCGGCGCCGCAGGTGTTGGCGGTGCCGGTGGAGCTCCCGCGGGACCTGGCCGGGCGCGAGGTGGAGCTGGAGGTCACGGCGGGCAACGAGGCCTCGGTGGACGTGGCGGAGCCAGAGACCCTGGAGGACATCGCCCGCAACGCGACCCTGCGGTACCCGAGCGACGTGCTGGTGGTGTCGTTTCGGGCTCCGGGGCAGGGGATGGCGGTGCGGGGCAGGGTGGTGACCAACCTCCCGTCGTCGGCGGCGGACCTGTTGCGCACGGCCACGGGCACGGAGGGGGCGGAGCCGGTGGCCAACCTGCGACGGATCGTGGTGCCCGTGGGGCGCGTGGTAGTGGGTCGGGACCGGGTACGGGTCCGCGTGCGAGAGGTGCGGCTGTGAGCTTTTCTCGTCGGTGGCAGGGGCTCGCGCTGGCGGGCTTTCTGGTGGGCCTCGGGGCGCTGAGGGCGACGTCGGTGGAGGGCGTGGTGACGCGCACGATGGTGCTGGACTCGGCCCAGGACCTCTCCGCGGGGGTGCTGGACCGGGTGGCGGTGACCTCCGACGGCGTGGTGGTGCTGGGGGCGGAGCTCGCGCGGGTGGCGCCGCCCGACGGCGTCTCCAGCGTGTGGGCGTTGTTGGACCTCGGGGACGGCTCGGCCCTGGCGGGCACCGGGCCCGACGGGCGCGTGTACCGCGTTCAGAACGGCCGGGCCACGCTCTACGCGCAGACGGACGCGCTGGTGGTGACGTCGTTTACGCGCGCGGACGACGGGACCGTGTACGCGGGCACGCTGCCGGACGGGAAGCTCCTGCGGCTTGTGCCTCCCTCCAACGGGAGGGTGCAGCCGCCGGTGGTGGTGGCCACGCTGCCGGGCGCCCAGCACGTCTGGAGCGTGCTCTTGGACGCCCAGCGGCGGGCGGTGCTGTGCGCCACGGGCCCCGAGGGCAAGCTCTTCGCGGTGGACCCGAGGGGCGCCGCCACGGTCGTGTTCGACAGCGAGGAGCCGCACCTGTACGCCATGGCCCCGGGGCCCAACCGGGAGGTCCTGGTGGGCTCCGGAGGCGGCCACGCGCTCTTGTACGGGGTGCGAGGCCCCGGGCAGGCGAGGGTGCTGGCGCGGCTCGCGGGGGACGAGGTCAAGGGCATCGCGGTGTTTGGTGACGCCATCGCGGTGGCGTCCAACGAGTTCCCGGAGCCACCGGAGGCGCCGCGGAGGACGGCGTCCCAGGGGCGGGCTCCGTCGCCGGGAGGGAGCAGCGCGGGGAGGGCTCGCCCGGGCCGAGGGAACCTGTACCTGGTGCGGGCCTCGGGGCTGGCGGAGCGCGTGTGGACGTCGGCGGAGACGCACGTCACGGCGCTGGAGCTGGACGCCGCGCACCGGGAGGTGCTCCTGGCGCTGGGGGCCAACGGGCGCGTGGTGGCGGTGGCCGAGGACCGCACGGCGCGCGTGGCGTTTGACGTAGACGAGCCGCAGGTGCAGGCCCTGGCGATCACTTCGCGGGCGAGGCTCTTCGCCACGGGGGACCCCGGGGCGTTCTACGCGGTTGGGCAAGGGGCTCCGCAGGACGCGACCTGGCACAGCCGGGTGCTCGATGGGGCGGCGCCCTCGCGCTGGGGGGCGGTGCGCTGGAGGGGCCAGGGGCAGCTCGACTGGTTCGCCCGCACGGGCAACAGCGACACGCCGGACGCCACCTGGAGCGCGTGGCAGGCGCTAGATCCCGACGGGGTGGTGGCCTCGCCCGCGGCGCGGTACCTCCAGGTGAGGGCGCGCTTCGGGCGCGCGGCGGACACGGCGCTCAGGAGCGTGACGGTGTACTACCTGCCGGAGAACCAGCGGGCGGTGGTGACCGAGGTGACGGGGACGCCACCGGAGACCAAGGCGGGGGAGACGCGCCCGTCGGTGCTGCGCCTGGCGTGGAAGGTGGAGAACCCGGACAACGACACCCTGCGCTACCGCCTGCGCTTCCGTGGAGAGACGGACGTGGCCTGGAGGCCCCTGGTGCGCAACCAGGAGTGGGTGACCGGGACCAGCTACGAGTGGCCCACGGACGGCCTGCCCGAGGGCTTCTACCGGGTGGAGGTGGAGGCCAGTGACGAGGCGTCGAACCCTGACGACGGCACCACCCGGGACCGCCGGAGCACGGAGGCCGTGCTGGTGGACAACACCCCGCCGGTGGTCACCGTCACGGTGGCGGGCGCGCGGGTCACGGGTCGCGCCGTGGACCAGGTGAGCGGCGTCCTGCGGGTGGAGCTCTCCGTGGACGGCGGCGAGTGGCGCGCGGCCCGCGCCACGGACGGCGTCCTGGACGAGCGGAGCGAGGACTTCGAGGCGCCGATGCCCCGGAGCGGCGCCGCCCAGGGCGACCACGTGGTCAGCGTCCGCGCCTACGACGAGGCGGGCAACCTGGGGGTCGGCAGCGCGCGCTTCCGCGGGCGGTAGGGCCTTCTGCAACGCGCCCCTCAAGGAGAAGGGCTCCCGCACGAAGGTGCCAGTGTGTTATTACGCCCTCGATGAAGATCATCCTTTTTGGGGCGACGGGAATGATCGGGCAGGGCGTGTTGAAGGTCGCGCTCGAGGACCCCGGGGTCGAGCGCGTGCTGGCCGTGGTGCGTAGCCCCCTGGACGAGCAACACCCCAGGCTCCTGGCGTTGGAGCACAAGGACTTCAAGGACTATACCGCCCTCGCGGGAGAGCTCGTTGGCTACGATGCGTGCCTCTTCTGCCTGGGCGTCTCGGCCGGCGGGATGAGCGAGGCTGAGTACACCGCCGTGACCTACGACGTGACCGTCGCCGCGGCGAAGGCGGTGCTGGCGGCGAGCCCCGGGGCGCGGTTTCTGTACGTGTCGGGGGCGGGGACGGACAGCTCGGAGAGGGGCCGCGCGATGTGGGCCCGCGTGAAGGGGCGCACGGAGAACACGCTCCTCGCCCTGCCCTTCAAGGGCGTCCACATGCTCCGACCCGGCATCATCCAGCCCACCGACGGCATCGTCTCGAAGACGCCCGCGTACCGCTACGCCTACGCCGCCATGGGGTGGCTCCTCCCGCTCGCGAAGGCCCTCGCGCCGCGGCACATCATCACCACGCGAGAGCTCGCCCGAGCGATGCTCGCCGTCGCCCGAGGCGGCTCTGCGCTGAAGGTGCTCGAGGCGCCGGACCTCATCGCCCTCGGGCGGTCGGCATGACTCCGTCCGTGACCTCACCCCCATAGTCGTCAAGCGCCGTCATGTTGCGGCCTCGTCGGGATCGATCGGCGCCTGGTACGCCGAGGCCGACGCCGGCGCGAGCTTCGATCGGTGACCTCACGATGGCAGCCGCCTCGTGGAGGCCATCGACCAGCGCACGATCACCGATGAACTTCCACCGAGTTCACCGCGGCCGTGGCCCTGGTGGCCGACAGCCCTGCAAGGGCGGCATTCCAGGGCTCGACGGATGCACCCCGCGCGCCTACCCTGCGGGACGCCATGACGAATCGAGAGACCCCCGAGGGCTATGTGGCGCTCGACGCCACGACGGTGTGCGGATTTGCGGAGCCCTACCTCCCCGGAGGGGTCACGGGCTCCGAGGAGATCGGCGACGGCAACGTGAACCTGGTGTTCCGCGTGAGGGGCGCTTCACGGAGCGTGATCGTCAAGCAGGCCCTGCCGTGGCTGCGTTGTGTGGGCCGCGCCTGGCCCCTCACGCTGGATCGGGCCCGCATCGAGGCCGCGGCGCTCAAGCTCCAGGACTCGCTGGTCCCGGGCTCGGTGCCGGCGCTCCTGGACTTTGACCCCGTACGGAGGGCCATGGTCCTGGAGGACCTGCGAGGGCACGTGGTCCTCCGCAGGGGGATGCTCAAGCAGGAGAGGTACCCCACGGCCTTCGGGTCCCTCGGGGCTTTCGCCGCGAGGACCCTCCTGGGGACCAGCTTCCTGGTGTGCCCAGCCTCGGAGCGACGTGAGCTGGCGCTGGGCTTCCATAACCCGGAGCTCTGCGCCATCACGGAGGAGCTGGTCTTCACCGCGCCCTTCACGTCGGCTCCCTCCAACAGCGTCCGCCCGTCGCTGGAGCCCGCCGCGGCGAGGTTGCGGGAGGACCGCGCCGTGGCCCGAGCCGCCGCGGCGCTGCGTCATGCCTTCCGGACACGCGCGGAGGCCATCGTCCACGGGGACCTCCACACCGGGAGCGTCATGGTCACCCCGACCGACACACGCGTCATCGACCCCGAGTTCGCCTTCCCGGGCCCCATGGCCTTCGACCCCGGGAAGCTCCTGGGGAACCTCGCGCTGTCGTACCTCTCCCATGAGGCGCAGGGCCACGGGGCCTACGCCCTGTGGGTCGCCTCCCAGGCGGAGGTCTTCTGGGAGGCCTTCGCAGACGCGTTCCGCAGAGCCTGGCCGCGCCGGGAGCCTGGCCGGGAGGGCTTCCTCCTCGGGCTCCTGCAAGCCTCGGCGGGCTACGCCGGGGCGTGCATGTGCCGTCGGGTGGTGGGGCTCGCGGGAGTGGCGGACCTCCGGGAGCTGGAGGAGGGGCCGAGGCTGCGCGCCGAGGAGAAGGCCCTGGTAGGCGGCGCTGCGCTCCTCACGGCGAGGCCCGTAGGTTCGCGGACGGACCTCTGGGAGCTCGCCGTCGGGACTGGTTGAGCGCCTCGGCGCCGAAGGCGGCTGATCCGTCTTGATGGACCGGGTTGCGCTCACGCACCGAGCGCGAGGAGCTGGTCCACGGAGGCGGTGGTCGCGACCGCCCGGAGCCACGCGTCGAGGCGCGCCGTGTCCGCGCATGCGCGCGCCTCGGCGGCCTGCGCCTCGGTGACCGGGAGGCCCCGCGCCGCGAGCACCGCGAGCACCGCCTCCGCCTTGCCGCGGGCCTCGCCGCGGGCCTCGCCGCGGGCCTCGCCGCGGGCCTCGCCGCGGGCCTCGCCGCGGGCCT
>JACRDB010000013.1 GCA_016218725.1 Deltaproteobacteria bacterium | reverse complement strand
GAACCCGGCAACGCTCCAAACCCTTGCTACGCCGGTGCTTGCGCACGCACGTAAGCGCCCCCCGGCAGGGGGGCTGGCATTCGTGTACAGGCCGGCCCAACGGGCCGGTGGGCCGCACCGAGGACGGTCATCCCACGGCGCCCACCCGCATCGAGGACGGTCATCCCACGGCGCCCACCCGCACCGAGGACGGTCACCCAACGGCGCCCACCCGCACCTCCTACGCCCACACGTAGGTAAGATCGGCTACAGTGGTGCTAAGGCACACACAGACCTACACACGGGACAATGGCGCCAAGACCTGCCTCGGGAGGATAGGTCCATGTCGCCTGTTGTAGTGCTTATCCCATCGTCGACGGGCCGGTGTCGCAACTGCGGTGGCGTGCCTTCTGGCCGTCATCTGCGACGGTCCTGCGCGGGGGCGGACGCGGATCCCGCACGGTTGGGCCCTGGGGCGGAGGCACAACCCCCGTGATTTCACGGAGTTGCACCTTTGACCGGGGGTGTCTGGCCAGGGGCGAAGACCGAGGACCGAAGGCGCGCGGGGGAGCGGTGAAATGCGCTTGACAACGACGGAACCCAAGCGCGACCCTCCTGGGGGCGCAGATGGGATCGCGTGCAATCACGGATCGGTCAGCGGTCGAGGGGGCTCACGACCCCCAGGGGCCCTCGGTCGACGATGTGCGTGTAGATCATCGTGGTGCGCACGTCCTGGTGGCCGAGCAGGGTCTGGATGGTACGGAGGTCGGTGTCGGCTTCGAGGAGGTGGGTGGCGGCCTCGGGTGGAGCAGACGGGCGCGCGGAGTTCTCGAAGCGGCGCGGAATGTATTGCGTGTGCGGGGCGGAAATCGACGCCGAGGGCGAGGAGTCGCTGGCACGAGGAGTGCTTCGAGAAGGGGCGTTATTCGGGGTTTAGGCTGCGGGCGGGGCGTTCGGTGGCTAGGCCGTCACGGTCTAGCTGCGGGGAGACGGAGCTATGCAGCGAGCCGACGGTCGACTACAATGTTGGGCAGCGTCGCGACGGGCGGCGAGCCTCGAAGACCAAGCCAAGGACCACGATCAGCAGGCAACGAGCAACGGAAGAGCATGTATCGGGCAACGAGTACTACGATCGCCAACGAGTTTCGAGCAACAAGTGCCCTGACGGATGGCTTGTAGAGCCGCATTGGCCAGTGGTCGAAAGCGAGGTCTGGAGGTATGTGGAAGCGTGAAACATGGCATGAGTGTGCGGACGAACTAGCTCAGGTCAGTCAACGGTTTCGGCGTGCCTACTGGGGAGTTGGTTGGCCGCGGTCCCCTACAGATGAAGCGATAATGGTCGAGACGTCTACACAGGGAGTCCAACTTCTGCGAGCAATCGCACTCGCAGTTCGTTCGGAACAGGACTACAATCTTCTTTCAATTGACGCGCTTGTAGTCGGCGCACAAAAGAGAACAGGCGCTACACCGTCTGATGCGAACGACGCCAAACGGCAAAGAGGTTACGCGGGAGTGCGTGAACTACAGGGGTTTGTGCCGTTGCCTCTGAGGGAGGCACTCAACAAGATCGCTCACAGCGAGCCAACAACGGCTGACTTTTACGTCGGCCCTGATGACTCAGGTCACGACCTACTCCTTTACGGGACGCTGGGCGAGAATAGGTGGTTTGCGGTTGTGTCGATCCTGAGACTCGTCGAAGTGGTTAGAAGCTTGCCAGATTCGGCGATTGAGGACCGACGGTAGCAGTCCAACAAGCCGATGGTGCCGACCACTCCCTCGCTGCTCGATGAGTACACACCTGGCCCGCTGCAGCGGACCGGCAAGCCGTTGGGCGTCAGGCATGGAACCCCAAGATGCCACCGCGGCTTCGTGATTGTTCCGGTGTTCTTCTAGGATTGTATGATGAAGGCGAACGATACAACCTCACAAGCGGACGCTCGGTATCACACGCTCCTGCGACGGCTTTCTCCAGCCCAGCGTCTGGAGGCAGCGATGCGCCTGAGCCAGGCAGTGCGAGAGATGACCATTGCAGGCATCCGCCAGCGCCATCCGGGTATCAGTGACGATGAACTTCGTGTCCGCTTGACTGCCCGTCTGTATGGTGTTACTCAAGCACTCAGACTTTTCGGTTCGATTCCGGACGATGGGAGTTGAGAGATGAGTGGATCAAATGATGTCGCGAGCGCGCTGGACGTTGCTCTTCGCGTGGCCGAGGCGCTTGAGAGCGTAGGCTGCGCGTACTTCGTGGGAGGGAGCCTTGCCAGTTCGCTGCACGGTGAGCCGCGCGCCACGAACGATATCGACATCGTAGTTGCCATGACACCCAACCGCGTCAAAGCATTCGCCGAGAAACTGGGTGGCGACTTCGAGGTCGATCAGGAAATGCTCCGCGATGCGCTGATTCATGGCCGTTGTGCCAATATCTTCTATCTGCCTATGGTCACGAAGATCGATCTGTTTGCGGTAGGCTCGACTCCCTATGACGAGGTCGAGTTCAATCGACGCCGGCGTGTCCGCGTGCGCCTGTCAGGAGAAGAGTTGGTCGTCAAAACGCCGGAGGATTCGGTTCTGCGCAAGCTTCTCTGGTATCGAGAGGGCGGCGAGGTATCCTCAAAACAATGGCGGGACGTGGTCGAAGTGCTCCGTGTCAGTGCAGGACTACTCGACGAAGGCTACCTGACAAGTTGGTCTGAGCGATTGGGTATCGTCGAACTTCTGTCCAATGCTCGCAACGAAGCCTCCATCAAGGCAGATCAGGGGAGCCGCGGTGGGTAGAATCTATCTCCAGCCCAACAAGCCGGTGCTGCCGACGGTCGCTTCGCGCCCACGGCAGACCGGCAGGCCGTTGGGCAGCCTCGACGCGCGGAGTTAGGCAACGCGCGACGACCCACGAGTAACGGGCTACGAGCAACGTAGGAGCACGAATCGGGCCACGAGCGGTGATTCAGCGTGAAGACAGGCGAAACCACGACGGCGGCGACCAGCTACGGACCCGAACCGCATTGTTTCCCCTGTGAACTGTATTGCTATCGACGAAGCGAGAGTGCGATAATACTACCATGGGCGACAGTGAACCGTTGGCCGCTGGGACGATGGTAGACGGGCGCTACCAACTTGTGGCTCGTCTTGGCGAGGGAGGAGCGGGCCAAGTCTGGAAGGCTGAGGACACCCGACTCAAGGGTTTTGTGGCGCTCAAAGTTCTCAGTGTCGAGCATGCAGATCGCGATGAGATGGTGAAGCGCTTCCAAAAGGAGGCGCGGGCGCTTGCGCAAATCAAGCACCCGAACGTCGTTACTGTGAGCG
This sequence comes from Deltaproteobacteria bacterium, assembly GCA_016218725.1. Taxonomy (GTDB): domain Bacteria; phylum Myxococcota_A; class Polyangia; order Polyangiales; genus JACRDB01. The sequence goes on along the minus strand of JACRDB010000013.1, from coordinate 69,365 downwards.
ACTGTTGGTCATGGGGTGGACACTGGTTTCTGGTTGTTGAGCACGTCGAGGGCGAATCCCTCGCAAAGTGGATCACGCGGGAACATTTGCCTGGCAGGATGCCTAAGGCGATAGAGGTCCGAGATCTCTTCCTCCAAGTGTGTGACGGAGTGAGGGCAGCTCATGCGGTGGGGATCATCCATCGCGATCTCAAGCCCGAAAATGTCATGCTTGGGAAACACGCGACAGGGGAACAGATCGCCAAGGTGGTAGACTTCGGCATTGCTCGCCTTGTCGCGCGCGAGGGCGAAACTCCGCACAACCCGCTGACGATGGTCGGCGCCGTTTGGGGTACGCCGGAGTATATGGCGCCAGAGCAAGCTGGGGGCGATCCGGGAGCCATTGGGCCTTGGACCGACGTTTTTGCCTTGGGGGTGATCCTCTCGCAGATGCTGAGTGGGCAGGTGCAGTTCAAGGGCTCGGTCAACTGGTACGTCGTCGTCCAATCTGGCGATAGGGGAGTGAAGGACTTCCTGACCCGCTTAAAGGTCGGCGTGGATGTGCCCCCAGCAGTTTGGAACGTTATCGAACGCGCTGTCCAGGCGAAGTGGGCGGACCGGTACGCTAATGCTGGCGAGCTTCGTGAGGCACTTGTCGATGCGTGGCCCGAGAAAGGCTCGCAACGCATGTTGCGAACTGGGCGGCCGGCAGCGGCGCAACTCCTTGCGCTACCGTCAATTACGGTCGGAAGAGGAACGCTGGGTCGGCCGGTCCTGTGGGGGGTATTCGCGCTGGCTGCTGCGGCTCTGATCTCAGTGGTTGTGTGGCAACGGACCCGTTCGCCTGTAGTGGCGCGTGCTGAATCGCCAACCTATCGCGTAACGCTTTGGGTGGAGCCCGTCAGCGCTACGTCTCTACTCGATGGCTTGCCCGCGAATTCACGGCCTGTTGTTCGCGAATTTCGCCGTGATGGTCGCGAACACATTTGGCGGGCGGTGGCCCCTTGCCATGCGGATGGCGAGCTGCGTTTCCGCGACGCCCCTCCAACTGTGGCGCGTCTCGTGTTGACGCGGCTGACGTTGAAACAGTGTAGCTGTCCTACCCCTACGGAGCAGGGATGCGGAACGGTTGCGATTCCTAGTGCAACGTTCACCATGGGCGATCGTCGCCCTGATCCGTATTATCAGGCAATCCCCTATAATGCGGCCCCGACTCAACGTGTCACAGTTGACGATTTCAGAATTGATACTTTCGAGGTGACGGTAGCACGCTTTCGACGATATTGGGATGCTGGACATCCCGCCCCACCGCACGTGATCGAGTACCCTGGCGATCATCGGATCACATGGAATGGGCCGGTTGTTGAGCCGGTCCGTCGAGGTACCTTAATGCGCCATGATGAGAATGACTCATACGCGCCGTGTAACTGGTCAACGTTACCGGCAGGCCGGGAGACCTACCCGATGAATTGTGTTGACTGGAATACTGCGATAGCGTTCTGTGTATGGGACGGTGGCCGACTGCCTACGGAGGCGGAATGGGAATTCGCAGCCCGCGGTACAAGTGGGAGGATGTACCCGTGGGGTGACGAACGGCCACAGCGACAGCGACTCAACCTCTGTGACGATTCGTGTAATCGGGCTCATCCTCATCATCCCGCTCTTAGCGGATTTGGAGAGGATGGCGCGTCTGAGACGGCACCAGTTGGGAACTATCCTGCGGGTCAAACACCAGAAGGTGTGTTCGACCTTGAGGGGAACGTCTCGGAATTGGTTGCAGATTGGTACGCCCTTTACTCAAATCCGACATGTTGGGGTACGAACAGCCATCGGAATCCCGTTTGCGACGATCATTCTTCGGAAGTCCGAGTCACACGCGGCCATGATTGGGGCTATGGTCTTGATCCTGCGTGGTTTCGGGCTGCATCGCGCTATCAAGGTCTTCGTCCAGCAGATTTCGACGCGACTGTTGGTTTCCGATGTGTGAGGACACGATAGGGTTATGTTGCGGTTCTTGACTACTTCCAGCGTGCCCAACAAGCCGGTGCTGCCGACCGCCCCCACTCGACCCACCGAATACCCACCTGACCCACTGCGGCGGCAGACCGGCCAGCCGTTAGACAGCCCGGAAGAGCAACGGGCAACGAGCTTCGAAGAGCAAGAGACGGGCCACGGTCAGCGGACAACGAGCGATGCGGGATGGGCAGCGAGCTACGAGCAGCGAGCTACGAGTGGCGGGCTGCGAGTGGCGGGCTGCGAGTGGCGAAACCGCAAGGGCGCAAGGGACGCAAGGGCTACGAGGGCTGTGATGTGGGTTGACTCGCTCGGGTCTAACAAGCCGGTGCTGCCGACCGCACTCGATTGGCCCAATGCGGACCCACTTGACCCACTGCGGCGGCAGACCGGCCAGTCGTTGGGCAGCTTTGAAGGCAACGGTCGAACGCCCCAAACACCCTCGATCCAAGCTGGGCTTGCGCTCCTGTTCAGGTAGAGGTAAAGGTAAAGGATCGCCCCGTGCATGCCGTCTTCGCCGACCCCAAGACCGACTTCGTCTTCAAGCGCATCTTCGGTGCCGAGACCCGCAAGTCTCTCCTGATCGCGCTGCTCAACCACCTGCTGGAGCTCGACGGCGACCAGCGGATTCTCGACGTGCAGCACCTCACCGGGGAACAGCACATCGACGTGGCGGAGCTCAAGCTCTCGATCGTCGATGTGAAGTGCACCGATGCGACTGGCCGCCGCTTCGTGGTCGAGATGCAGGTGCTCAAGGTCGAGGGCTTCGAGAAGCGGGTCGTCTACAACGCCAGCAAGGCGTATGTGATGCAACTCCGCAACGCCGAGGAGTACCCCACGCTGTGCGACGTCTTCGGCGTCACCATCTGCAACTTCAACCTGTGGTCGGAGACGGACGCGCAGGGGTGCTTCAAGGTGCCGATGCTCAGCCGTTGGAGGATGCAGGAGCAGCACAGCGGGGAGAAGGGTCTGCCGCAGGTGCAGTACAGCTTCCTGGAATTGCCCAAGTACGCAGCGGGCGCTGCGCCGGGCACCCTGGTCGAGAAGTGGGCCTACTTCTTCCGTGAGGCCAAGAACCTGGACGTGGTCCCCGCGTCGCTCTCGGAAGGGCCTTTCCGTGAGGCGCTGGAGGTCTCACGAACGGCGGGTTTCTCCGCCGACGAGTGGGAAGCCTACGAGCGCGCAAAGATGGCCGAGCAGGATGCTCGCGGAGCCCTCGCCATTGCGAGACAGGAGAGCCGAGCGGAGGGGCTCGCGGAGGGGCTCGCGGAGGGAGTCCTGAAAGGGAAGCGGGAGGCGTTGCTGCGCCTTCTTGAGCGTAGAGGCATCGCGCTCACCGAGGAGAATCGCGCGAGGATCGAGGCGTGTGCAGACGCCGCGACCCTCGACCGTTGGTTTGACCAGGCCCTTGAGGCGAGGACCGTGGCGGAAGTGCTCGCGTGAGCTAAGGCCAACAACCCGGTGCTGCCAACCGCAGACACCTGATCCAACGAAGACCCACCTGGCCCACGGTGGCGGCCTACCGTCCAACCGTCCGGCAGCCAGAGATCGTCGCGACGCTACGGTCCATCGAAGGGCCAAGGCATACATTGACCTACACCCTGGGCAGAGGCGCCAGGACCGCATGCGCGAGGATAGGTCCGTGTCGCATGTTGTAGCCCTTGGCCCTTCGACGGGCATTGCGTTGAAAGGCATGGACCCACCTGGCGAAGAGGCAGCACCTCCGCGCGGTGCTGGTATCTTCGCCGCGGTGAGGGACCGTGGACCCCCGACGGCGTGAGCGCACGGCGCGCCTGCTCCTGGCGCCGCTCGTGCTGGCGCTCCTCGCGGCGGCCGCGGTCGCGCCGTGGAGCGCGCCCTTCTGCGTGGACAACCGCACCTACCTCGAAATGACCGAAGGGGTCGCCCGCCACGGACTGCCGTACACCCTCAACGGGCCTGTCGAGCGCATGCCGGAGCTCCAGGCCCGCTGGAACCAGCGCGACGGCCCTCGCCTCTGGGGCTCCTACCTCCCGGGGTACCCGTACCTCGCCGCGCCGCTGTACCTCCTCGGGGGCGCCAGGGCCCTCACCCGCGCCAACATCGCGCTCCTCGCGGCGCTCGCGCTGGTCGTGTTCGCCCTCGGTCGGAGGGTCACCGGGGACCCCCTCTCGGGCACCGCCGCGGCCTACGGCGCCCTCGTCGGCACCCACGTCTGGACCTTCAGCCACGACGTGTCGCCCTATAGCCTCGTGGTCACCGCCCTCACGGGCTCCACCCTCCTGGCCCTGCGCGCCCTCGACGAGCAGGGCCCCGGGGCCCACCGTTACGCGCTCTGCAGCGGCGCCCTCGCGGCCATCGCCCTCGCGGCCCACGGCCTCGCGCTCCCCATGGGCCTCGCCACCGTCGCCCTCCTCGGGCTCCTGCGCCGCGACGGCGAGGCTCCGCTGTGGCCCCGAGGTCCCTCCCGAGGCTCCCTCGTCCGCGGCGCCTGGGCGCTCCTCCCCGTGGCGCTTGTCCTGAGCGCCATCGCCGCGCTCAACCACCAGCGCTTCCACGACTGGAACCCCCTGAGCACCGGGGCGTGTCCCTGGAGGTCCTGCGCGAGCACGTACAGTGACCCTCAGGGCTCCGGGATGCTGTCCCACAACGCCCCCGTGCTGCTCTGGGCGGCGGCGACGGCGGCCCTGGGCTGGCTCCTCCGGGGCTCCCGCCGGGGCCTCGCGGTGGTGCTGGCAGGCGCGCTCCTGGCGCTGGCGCCTCCGTCGCTCCTGCGGGAGCGGGCGCTGGCCGTGGCCACGCTGGCCGTGGCCTTCCTCGTGGACCTCTCCCGCGTGGAGCTGGGTCTGTGGCGCCCGCCCGATGGCGTGGGGAACTACCTCGGGCCCTGGGTGGTCAAGTCCCTCCTCCAGTCCTCGCCCATGGTGGCCCTGGCGCTGCTGGTGAGCCCCGAGGGCGCCCGCGAGCGCCGCGCCGTCTCCCTCCTGGCGCTGCCCGGCGCGCTCCTCGTCGGGACCCTGGTCCTGCGCACCAACGTGACGCCGTTGCACGCCCTGGGCTACCCTTTCGTGAACCTCAGGTACCTGGCGCCGCTCCTGCCGCCGGTCGTGGTGCTCGCGGTGTGGGCGCTGCGGGCGCACCCGTGGGGGCCTCGGAGGGTGGCCGCGGTGGCGCTCCTGGCGCTCGCCCTCGGGGTGTGGTTCGCGCGCGCAGAGAGCGACCTGGCCCCCTTCCGGCGCATGGTGGTGCTGCGCGCGCCGTTGGCGCTGGCGCTCGCGGCCTTCGCGCTCGGGGTCCGGGCGAGGCTCGCGCCCGCGGGCGTCCTGGCGCGCGTCCTGGCGCCCGCCGCGGCGGCGCTGGCCGTGAGCTACGCCCTCGCGGTGAACACCGGCGTGGACCTGCGGGCCTGGGTGCGCGAGCGCCAGAGCCACCAGCGGCGCCTGGAGCATGTGGCGCGGGCGACGCCCTCGCGCTTCGCCCTCCTCGGCTGGGCGGGCGGCAACGGCATCGACGCCGCGCTCTCGCTCCGGGCGGAGAGGGACATCGAGTATGCGGACATCGCCGAGGTCGAGCGGCTGGAGAACGCCCGGAGGCTCGTGGACCACTGGAGCGACCAGGGCCGCCCGGTGTTCGTGATGCTCCCTCCGCCCGTCGTCTCGCCGTGGCCCGACGTCACCGTGGAGCCGGTGGACGCGGAGTATTCACTGTACCGCATGCGTCGCCGGTGAGGGCTCCGGCAGCGCCTCCAGGCGCCGGGAGGCCTCGCGGTAGCGCCACCCCGCGCGGGCCACGAGCCCAGCGAGGTACAGCGCCTCGGCGGCGAAGAGCCCGAAGCCCACGGGGTGCAGCGCGGGGAGGAGCATCCCCAGGGGGAGGGCCGCGCACACCGCGCCGTGGGCGCGCAGGAGCCACCGAGCGTCCCTCTCGGCGAGGAAGACCCCGAGGTGCGGGAGCTTCCCTCTCCCGAGGAAGCGCGCCTGGAGGTGGAACCAGCACAGGAAGGGGACGATCTTCGTGAGCATCGCGGCCACCACGGACCACGCGAAGCCCACGAGGTACACCACCACCGCAAAGACCTCGGCCCGGGGCCTCCAGGCGTCGGGGAGCCAAGGCTTCAGGGCCGCCAGCGCGGAGGTGAGCACCAGCGCGCCGAGGGCCACGCGCCACAGGCCCAGGGAGGCGTCTCCGAGGCGGCGGCGGCGCAGCGCCTGGAGGCGCGCGGTGACCCCCGCGAAGAGCGCGAAGCCCGCGGACACCAGCGCATACGCCGCGGTCTGGACGGCGCCCTCGGCGACCGAGGCCACCGCCAGCGCGAGGAAGAGCGCCGGCGCCAGGAGCCGCTGGAGCGCGAGGGGATACGGCGGGGTGAGGTGGAACATGGGCACCACCTGGAAGGCCACGGCGACCACCAGGAGCCCCACCCAGCCCGCCAGGGCCCACACCGGGTGCAGGTGCCTGACGCCCAGGGCGAGGGAAGAGCCCCCCGCGTAGAGGGGCGCGAGGAGCAGCCCGAGGGTCGCCGCCACCGCGAGGGACGCGAGCGCCAGCGCGATGCCGCCGACGGTGGGGAGGGCGGCCCTGGCGCGCGCGAGGCCCAGGGCGCACGCCCCGACCAGGGTCACGAAGGCGACCCCCAGGGCGCCGTAGGCCCCCTGGAGGGCCCAGGGTGCACCCGTGAGGAAGAGCGTCGGGAGGAGGACCGAGCCCGCCGAGAGCCCTGCGTGCACGACCAGGGCGACGCCTCGGGAGCCGGGCACCGGGGCGCCGGCCACCACGGGGAGGAGCTGGAGGAGCGAGCCCGCCATCACCTGCGCGAGGAAGCCCAGCGCGAAGAGGTGCGCGGCGGCGAGCGTGGCGGGGGTCCAGCGGGTGCTGAGGGCGTAGGGGCCCTCGACGGCCACGAGCACGGCCGCGGCGGCGGCGAAGAGGGGAGCCCCGAGGTAGAAGCGCAGCGGCACCGAGAGGTGCGGGGCCTGCTCCAGCGAGAGGCCGGGCCCCGGGGTCACGGCGCGCGGGTGATGCGCACCTCGAAGCCGCCGTCGGGCCTCGGGGCGGTGCTGTGGGCGCAGCCCAGCCGGGGGAGGAGCGCGTACAGGGGGAAGGGCTCGCGGTGGATCGTGACCACCAGGACGTCCCCCGCGGGGAGCGTCTGGAGCGCGGCCAGTACGCGCTCCAGGGGCTCGCAGGGGGGCAGGTCCCGGACGTCCAGGGAGCGATCGCTCACGCCCGGGGCGTCCCCGTGAGGGGCGTGAGCTCCGCCACCAGGGCGCCAGCGCGGGCCCCGAGGAGGCGGTCGGCCATGGGGTAGAGCACGCTCTGCTCCTTGAGGTTATGCTGCTCCATCAGCACCAGGAGCGTCTGGGCCAGGCCCGAGACCTCGTCCCAGGAGCCCCCCTCGGCGGCGTCCGTGAGGTCGGACAGCAGGGCCCGGAGCTGGGCGTGCTCGAGCTTCATCACCTGCACCGGCGGGAGGCTCCCGCCGACGGCTGCGTCGAGGGCCGGGAAGAGTAGGCCCTCCTCGGCCCCGAGGTGGCGCTCCATGGCGGCGCTGAAGGCCCTCCACGCGGCGGGGGCGGCCCCGGCGTCACCGAGGGCCTCGGCCGTGGCGAAGAGGTCGTCGCAGTGGGAGTGGTCTCGCGTGAGGAGCTGGGTGATCGTCTCGGCCATCGAGGGGGATCCATGGGTGCCGCCCGGCCAGGGGGGGAAGCCCGGACTTGACCATGGTCAAGGGTCCCGCGAGAGCACCACGACGCTGTAGGGCCCGAGGGTCACGGCGCCCGTGTAGGGAAGGCCGTCGTAGCGCTGGGCGACCGCGGTCACCGCGGCGGGCGCGCTGCCTCGGAAGTCCGTGGACCAGCGCGGGTCGTCGGAGTCCAGGCGCACGCGCCAGGAGCCCCCCGCCGGGAGGCCCACGTCATAGCGAAGGTAACCACGATTTCGGAGGTTCGCCACGACCACCACGTCGTCGCCCCCGCGGTCCCAGCGGCGGAAGGCCAGGACCTTGTTCCCCGGGTGGAAGTGGGTCACCGCCACGTGGGGGCCCTGGAGCCCCGCGGCGCCTCCGTCCAGGTTCCGGCGGAGCCGTACGAGCGCGCGGTAGAAGGCCCTCACCCTGGCGTGGGCTTCTTCCAGGGACCAGTCCAGGGGGGCGGGGGGGTCTCGGAAGGTGCCCCGTTCCAGGTGCTCCTGACCCATGAAGAGCATTGGGACGCCGGGCGCCGTGAGCGTCAGGGCCGCGGCCAGCATGGAGCGCTTCCGGGCGGCCCAGCTCCCGGGGTCCCGAGGATCAATACGCTCGGGCAGGCGCCGCCCGCCGTTGCCGACGGTGTCATGGTTCTCCGTGGCGAGCACGCGCTGGAAGGGGTCGTTGTTGTAGCGTCCCACGAGGAGGTTTCGCAGCGCCGAGAGGTCCCGGGCGTCGTCGTCGGGGGGCGCCAGGAGGTTGCCCAGGTCGTACACGAAGCCGTCCCACTGGGTGTCAAAGCCGAGGCCCCCGGCGCTGGTGGGGCGGGTGATCCCGTCCCACCCCTTGAGGTCCTCGGCGATGACCAGCGCCCCCGGGCGCAGCGCCCGCGTCAGGGCGTGGGCCTGCAGGAGGAAGCTCCACCCGCCGGGGACCGTGCCCGCGCCGTCGATCGCCCGGATGTTGGACACCGAGTCCCAGCGGAAGCCGTCCGCTCGGTAGTCCCGCAGCCACACGGCCACGCCGTCCAGCAGCAGGCTCGTGACCTCCGGGCGGGTGAAGTCCGGCCTCGGGCCCCACGGGGTCAGCCGGTGCGGCCCGCTGCGGAAGAAGTACGGCCCGTGGGTGCCGTCCGGGCAGTCGCCGTCGAAGCAGTAGAGTGGCGCGCGGGTCCAGCCGTCGTAGTGGTTGTAGACCAGATCCAGCACCACGGCGATGCCTCGGGCGTGGCAGGCATCGATCAAGGCCCGGAGGTCCTCGGGGGAGCCGTAGGCGCTGTTGGGCGCGAGCCATAGCTTCGGGTTGTAGCCCCAGCCCACGCCGCCGAACTCGTTGACGGGCAGGAGCTCCAGCACGTTCACCCCGAGGTCCGCCAGCGCGTCCAGCCGCGTGATGGCCGTGCGAAACGTGCCGCTCCGAGCCCCGGGCTCCACCGCCAGGGCGCCCACGTGGGCCTCGTACACCACCGCCTCCCGGAGCGCAGGAGGCCGGAAGGTCACCGCCTCCCAGGGGTACCGCGACGGGTCGTGCAGCACGCTCCAGCCCTCGCGCACCTGGAGGCTCCGAGGGTCCACGCGCTCCAGCGCGCGCTCGCCGTTCTGGAGCACGTAGCGGTAGCGCTGGCCCTCCACGGCGCCCGGGACGCGCGCCGCGAAGACCCCTCTGCCCTCCGCCGTGAGCTGCGCCTCGCCAAAGCTCCCCACCACCCTCCCGGCGTCCGCCGCCGGGGCCCACACCCGAAAGGTCGCGCCCCCGTCGTCGAGGGCCGCCCCGAAGGACGGCGACGGGCGCGCCGTCGAGTCCGTCGCCCCCGTGTCCTCCGCGGCGTCCAGCGTGGCCTCCGGGCCACCGTCGCGGGAGGCGTCCGCGGTCCCCGAGGCGTCCTCGGGTGGAGCCCAGGGGGTCGGCTCCGTGGTGGCGTCCAGGAGCCTCGATGCGTCTTCGCAGCCCGCCCCCGAGGACACCCACAAGAGCGCCAGGAGCCGCCACCCACGCGCGCTGAAAGGCAAGGTATACACCGTGTCTACCCGAGCTTGCGCCACCAGCTTCCGACGCGCTGGAGCAGGGGGAGGGGGCGCACCAGGGACTTGTAGGTGGTGAGCGCGCGCGCTTCGAGGGTCTCCAGGGCGCCCTCCGGGATCCCGAGGCCAAACTGGATCCTGCCGGTGAGGTCCACCACGTCGCGCAGGCCCTCGGTGGGAGGGAGGCTCTGCTTCTCCCGGGTGGTCTCCACGCGGTGGACCAGGTCCTCCAGGGGCTCGCCGGGCCTGGGGCCGAGCTTCCCGTCGTCGAGGCCGATGCGCACATAGCGCCAGAGGTTGCGGGCGCGCTCCGTGGGCGAGAGCCTCCAGAAGGGCTTGCGGAGGTGGCGCAGGAGGAGGAGCCTCCGCAGGGGGCGGTGCAGGAGGAACAGCGGCAGGAAGGGCAGCACCTCCCGGGAGCGCTCCTGGGCCTCGCGGGCGGCGCGGCGCAGGGCCTGGCCCACGCGGTCCCAGTCGAAGTCATCGCGCCCCGGGCGGCGCTGGGGGTCGGGCTCCGGCTCCGCCTGCGGCGGCGGGTCCCGAGGGCCGTCCCGGTGCTCCGTGCGCCAGAGGTAGGGCGACACCAGCGCCACCGCCGCGGTGACCACCGCCCCGAGGAGCACCAGCGCGCCAAGTCCTCGCCCGGTCATCCTCGCGCCGCCGCCCTTATGGGTGGTCACCTTCGGCGGGGCGTTGGCCCCGTGGGAGCGCCAGACCAGCGTGTGGTAGTGCTCCTGCGTCGCCAGGAACGCGAACACCTGCAGGACGAAGAGCAGGAGGATCGCGAGCGTCACCGGCTCCCAGACGCCTTCTTTACGGCCCGACTGCCAGGTGTGCAGCCGCCCGTGGCGCTCCAGGAGGGTGATCATCGAGCCGGCGTAGCAGATCACCGGGATCCAGAGGCTCCAGAGCGAGCCCCGGCGCTGCAGCGTCAGGTGCCCGCAGCCCAGGGACCACAGGAACCCGATGACGTAGACCACCGCGGGCCCGAGGGCCATGGTCAGGCCGACGCAGCTCGCGGTGGTGGCCCCCAGGACCACCGTCTGGACGAACCACGGGCGCACCCGGAGGAGCCCCAGGAGCTGCCCGAGGGCCACGCCCGCCATGCTCACCAGCAGGAAGGCCCCGAGCGCCGCGGTGTCCGAGCCGGACAGGTGCTCGTACGCGGCGAACACCGCGAAGAGGACCACGAAGCCCGACACCAGCAGCACCCAGTACGCCAGGAGGAGCCATTTCGCGCGGGGGAAGACCACCCCGAGGGGCTCCGCGGGCGCCGAGGGCCAGAGCCACGGCGGGAGCGCCAGGGGCGGCGGGGGCTGGGTGTTCATGGTCACGGCGCCCCGAGGAGGTACGTGAGCCCCGCGCGGGAGACCTTGTAGAAGGGCTCTCCGCGCGACCTCAACTGCGCCTCGGAGGCGAGCGACCCCCCCCCGAGGATGCGCATGACCCGCTGCCGGGCGAGCTCCAGGTTCATCCGGGCGCGGCCGCGCTGGAAGCCCACCCACACCCCGTTCTCCGTGGCGCCCGGCGGAAACCGCTGGCGGAGCCACTGGAATTGGTTCCCGGCGACGGGCCCCGGCAGCTCCGTCGCCAGCGGGAGGAAGACCCAGGTCGCCTTGAGGGCGCTGGCGTCTTGCGGGAGCGGCGTCGCGCGCGCGGTGACCACCACCAGGAACTCGTCGCGGCCGAGGCCGTCGGAGAGCTGCGTGAGGTCCGTGCGGGGCTGCCACGCCGCGCGGGCCCCGAGGTCCCTCCAACGAGGCTGCGTGCCCGACCGGCACGCGAGGGACTCCACGGGCCTCGCCGGGTCCCCGGTGGGGAGCACCAGGGTGACGCTCTCCCCGCGCTCGGTGAGCGCCCGGGCGAGGGCGAGCCACACCTCCACCAGGTGGTCCAGGGCGTCGGCCAGCACGGCCAGCGCGTCGTCCGAGGTGGCCACCCCCCAGGGCTGGAAGGTGTCCAGCGCGAGGCGCACCTTGCGGCGCGTGACCGGCACCGTCTCTGGCAGCCTCACCTGGAGCTTGCCCACCTTCACCGACAGCTTCCAGTGGAGCCTCCGGGAGTCGTCCCCGGGGGCGTAGTCTCGAAAGCGAAAGTGGTCGTCCGTGGGGAGCCTGCGCAGGACCGAGAGGTCTCCCTCCTCGGGCACGCGCACCAGGGGGGACTCCCCGAGGGCGATGGGGTGGAAGCGCGGGAGCACCTTGAGCTGTCCGCTGGCGGCCTGGGCCACGCTCACCTCGGTGAGCCCGAAGAGGTCGCTGTAGGCCACCGCCGCGGGCCCGATGCGGTACATCCCCCGCGGGGTACGGCGCAGCACCCGGGCCAGGGTGACCCTGCGCTGGGACACGGCGGAGCTGGCCACGTGGCGGGTCTCGGTCTCGAGCCGTGCCGGTAGCTGCTGGTGGATCCGGAGGTTGAAGCCCGGGGGCACCGGCACCCTCTCCAGGTGGAAGCGCTCCTCGACGGAGTCTCCGGCCTCGCACACCACGGGCGAGAAATCCCGGCCGATGGAGCCGCCCCGGGAGGCCAGGCGCTCCTCGAAGCGCACCACCACGAAGGTGGACAGCACCATCCCCGCGGCCACCACGAGGTACAGGGTCGAGAGCCCCAGGACGGCCATGATGCCCAGCTCCGCGAAGCGGAACGCGAGGGAGAGCACCACCGCGGCGAGGGCCCCGAAGAGGAGCCCGAGGCCCTTGTCGGTCATGACGCGTACGTGCCGGTAGACGCTCGCCAGGAGGGCCTCCTGGGGGAGCTCTCCCTCGGCCTTCCAGGCGGCCTGCTCGCGGCGCACCTTCACGGTGATGCTCACGAGCTGGAGCACCAGCACCGGGAGGAGGAAGGCCGCGGCGAAGCGCACCAGGGCCCCGAGGGTGTCGCGCACCTGGGACACCTCCGCCATGGAGGCCGCGAGGCCCCCCACGAGGAAGGGCAGGAACACCAGGAGCACCCCGTGGAAGAGCACCTTCAACAGCACCACGAAGGACTGGTCGTTGCGCAGGCCCCGCCCCTGGGGCCCGAGGGCTCCCTCGGTGGCGTTCACGACGGCACGGCCACCCGCGCGAGGACCTCGGTGATGAACTCCCGCCCGGCCCTCCCGTCGGCCAGGAGCACCCGGTGCCCGAGGACGTCCGGGGCCATGGCCTGCAGGTCCTCCGCGGTGACGTAGTCCCGGCCCCGGAGCATGGCCCGGGCCTGCGCCGCGCGCCCGAGGAGCAGCGTGCTCCGGGGCGAGATGGACTGCAGGTTCCTCGCGTCGCTCCGGAGCGCGTGGAGCACGGCCACCAGGTAGCGCTTGAGCTCCTCGGCGAAGAACACGTACGGCACCGCCTCCTGCCACTTCACGAAGTCCTCGCGGGTGACCACCGGCTGCAGGTCCAGGAGCGGTGGCTCCGGCTGCAGGTGCACGGACAGCATCTGCACCTCGGCCACCTCCGAGGGGAAGCCCATGGAGAGCATCATCATGAAGCGGTCGAGCTGCGCCGCGGGGAGGGGATAGGTCCCCTCGTGGTCCAGCGGGTTCATGGTGGCCAGCACCTGGAAGGGCGCCTCCAGCTTGTGGGTCTCGCCCTCCACGGTCACCTGGCGTTCTTCCATCACCTCCAGGAGGGCGCTCTGGGTTTTGGGCGTGGCGCGGTTGATCTCGTCCGCCAGGAGGATGTTGGTGAACACCGGCCCGGGCTGGAACTCAAAGGCCTTCTTGCGCATGTCGAAGGTGTTGCTCCCGGCCACGTCCATGGGCAGGAGGTCCGGCGTGAACTGAATGCGCTTGAACCCGCAGGACATCGACGCCGCGATGGTCTTGGCCAGCATGGTCTTGCCCACGCCCGGAACGTCCCGCAGGAGCACGTGCCCCCGCGCGGTCATGGCCACCAGCACCCGGGCGATCACGTCCTCCTTGCCGAGGATCACCTTGCGGATGTTCTCCACCACGGCCTCGAACTGCTGGCGCACCGTGGCGATGGTCCTGGTGAACTCGTCCCGCGCGCCCGCGGGCATGGAGGCAGGAGCGCCCGAGGCGAGGGGCTGGGAGGCTGTCGGTAGGTGAGGCTGCACGGCGTGTCGGGTCCTGTGGGGTGTTGTCGGGGGACGTAGGGAGCGGTCGGGTGCTGTCAGACCTCCACCGGGTCGTCGGGTGGAGGGGCCAGGAAGAAGCCCCGGAGGCCGCGCCAGAAGCGTTGCACGTCCGTGGCGTAGCGGGCTTTGTACTGCTGGAGCCAGCCGTCGAGGTCGTCGTCGACGATGCCCCAGGCCTGGGCGTAGGATTGCACCAGGCGAAGCTCCGAGGGGTCGGCCTCGCCGTCCACGCAGGCGAGCTGGGTCATGAGCTCGACCACCTCCGCCCGGCGCGCGGCGGGGATGCGGGTGGCGATCTCCACGGGACGCCACACCCGGAGCTCCGCCGGGTCCAGGGGGCCGAGGCCCTCGCGGGCCAGGAAGCGGTTGATGAAGTCCAGCTCCCGAGGGTCCCGCTGGCCGTCGGCCACGAGCACGCTCACCAGCGCGAGCACCATCGCCCGGGGCTCCGTCCGAGGGGGTTCGGGGCGCGACGACCGCGGGGCGACGGTGCCCGGCGGGCGCGCGCCGCCAGCACCCCCGCCGCCCCCACCGCCGCGGGCGCCGCGCTGGAAGATCGAGAACCACGCGTCCAGGGAGGTCTCCACGGGCTCCCCGCGGGCGATCCGGGCGTGGAGCTCGTCTACCGTGAGCCCGAGGAAATTGTTCTCCACGAAGGCCTGCACGCCGCCGCCGCCTTCCTCCTCGGCGAAGCGCTCCAGGCAGCGCAGGAGCGCCGCGGGGTCCCGGAGGGGCTCCGGCGCGCGCGCCAGGGCGAGGCGCGCCCGGGAGCCGCAGCGGGAGCATGCGTGGGCGTGGACCTCGACGTCCTCCAGGGCGTGGGCGCACCCCGGGCAGCGCCCGGTGCCGCGGTCCTTCAGGCCCTGGGAGTCGGGTCCTTCGCGGACTTCAGCGCGCCAGAGGGCGGCGCAGAGGCGGCAGCGGGCCTCCGACGGGAGGCCGAAGACACTGGCCGGGGCGAGCGGGTCATAGAGCTCCAGCACGGTCCCCTCGACCTTGCACGACGCGCAGTCGCCGATGGCCTCGAAGGGTGCTCGCACGGCCCCGGAGTATAGCCCCGCCCGGCGCCGCGCAAGGCGCCGTCAGGGAGTCCCTCCTCGCCAGGGCCCGAGGGCCAGCGCCAGGACGAGCAGCACCAGGAGCCCCGCGAAGGCCGCCAGCCACGGCGCCACGCGGTCCCAGCGGGTGGTACGGATGGGCGGCCGGGGGACCACCGCCCGCGCTTGCACCTCCGAGCGCTCCGGGGCATCGCCGGGGTACCTCGGGGCCGGGGGCTGCGCGGGGGCCTCCGGGGCGTCCACGTCGGAGAGGGCGCGGTGGCTGCCGGTGGGGTCCATCCAGCGCTCGACCAGTTGCACGGGCCCCGTCGGGGCGCGCAGGAGCTTGTCCCGGTAGGCCATGCGCTCGGCGAAGCGGGCCTGCATCCACGCGCCCACCTCGTCCGAGCCGGTGGTCTGGCCTCCGGTGGCCAGCCAGGCCTCCAGGCTCCGGGCGAGCTCCAGCGCCGTGGGGAAGCGCCCTTCGGGGTCCCTGGAGAGGGCCCGGAGGCACACCCGGTCCAGCGCCTCGGGCACCTCCGGGCGGTGCGCCGAGGGCGCCGGCGCGGGCTCGTTGAGCACGGCCATGAGCGTCGCGGCGTCCACGGAGCGCTTGAAGAGCCTGCGGCCCACCAGGCACTCCCAGAGCACCACCCCCAGGGCCCAGAGGTCCGCCCGGCGGTCGATGGCCCCGCCGCGGAGCTGCTCCGGGGCCATGTAGGCCACCTTGCCCTTGAGGGTCCCGTTGCCGGTGCTCTCCCCGAGGCGGTCGGTCCAGCGGGCGATGCCAAAGTCCACCACCTTGGTGACGCCGTCATACAAGACAAAGAGGTTCTGCGGAGAGACGTCCCGGTGCACCACCTTGGCGTCCGAGCCGTCCTCCCGGCGCAGCTCGTGGGCGGCGTGGAGGCCCCGGGCCGCGTCGGCCACGATGCGCGCGCTGAGCTCCATGGGCATGGCCCCGTCGCGCCAGGCGCTCACGGCCACGGAGGCCAGGCTCTCCCCGTGGAGGTACTCCATCGCCAGGAAGAGCGAGCCGTCCTTGTTGCCGAAATCAAACACCGTGCACAGGTTGGGGTGCTGGAGCTGCGCCGCGAGGCGGGCTTCATCCAGGAACATCTGCGCAAAGTGCGGGTCCGTCGCGATGTGCGGGTGCACGACCTTCACGGCCACCCACTTGGCGAACCCCGCGTCCCCCAGGAGCTGCGCCAGGAACACCGAGGCCATCCCCCCCCGGGCCACCCGGTAGCGCAGGGTGTAGCGCCCGAGCTGGCGGCTCGTCGGGATGAGTTCCTCGGGGCTGTCCGGGAGCACCTCGGCCATGGAAGTTTCCGTCGGGGTCAAACGCGGACCATAGCACGGCAGGGCCGGGCGATTGCGAGGTACGGTGGGGCCATGCTAGGGGATAGCCATGACTGAGACGTGGCAGTCCCAGAGCCGTGCCTTCGCGGTGGAGCTCCATGTGTTTCTCCTGTCCCTGGACCCGTCGCGCTGGCGGGCGGAGCTTGAGGACGCGGCCCGGCAGCGCCTGGAGGTGTTGGCGCAGCGGGTCCGGGAGGCCCGGGGGGAGCTCCTGGCCGCGGGCACCGTGCCCGAGGAGCGGGTGTCGCGGGTGGACCGGGCCTTCGCGCAGCTGGAGGCGCTCCTGGCGCAGGCCCCGTCGCTGGGCTGGGCCAGCGCGAGCGGCAAGCTCTCGGCGGAGTGGGAGGCCTTCCGCAAGCGCCTGGGCGCGGCCTATGAAGAGCTCTCGGCGCAGTTGAAGCGCGAGGCCGTGAGGGTCCCGCCGCTGCGGCCTACGAACCACACCCGCTCACTCTTCCATGTGTTCTGTGGGCTGTTCTCGCTGTCGGTGCTCCTCTGGGTGCTCACGCCCCGGGGGCGGGTGGTGGCCACGCTGGTGTTCGCCGGGACCTTCTGGTTCCTGGAGCTCCTCCGCCGGGTGAGCCCCCCCTGGAACGACCGGATGATGGCCTTCTTCCGGCACATGGCCCACGACTATGAGCGCCACCGGGTGAACTCCTCCACGTGGTTCGCCTCGGCGCTGGTGCTCCTGGCCACCCTGCTCTCGCTCCGGGCCTGCGCCGTGGGCATCGCGGTCTTGGCCCTGGGGGACCCCGCGGCGGGCCTGGTGGGGCGCCGCTTCGGTCGCACGAAGCTCTATGGTAACAAATCCCTGGAGGGCTCCCTGACCTTCCTGGTGGTGGGCGTCCTCGCGGCGCTGGGGGCCCTGGCCCTGGGGGGCCTGGCGCCGAGCCTGGGGACCATTGGCCTCTTTGCCCTGGCCGGAGCCCTCCCCGCCACGCTGGCGGAGCTCTACACCAGCCGCTGGGATGACAACTTCACCATCCCGGTCACCGCCGGCCTGGGCGTCACCGCGGCCGAGCTCCTCCTGCGCTGAGGGCCTGCGCCCGCCCCGCGCGCAGGCGGGGTCCGTGGTCCTGCGCAACCACCGTCGTGAGATTGACACGCCCTCCGGGCGGGCGGTACCGATGCCGCAGGAGCTTTCTGTAATGAAGACGACGCGATGGCTGTTTGTGCTGGCGCTGGGCCTCTGGGGTTGCCCCGGGGGCGTGCAGGGCGGCGAGGACTCCGGGGCGCCGGACACCGGCGGGCCGGTGGATACCGGTGCGCTGGACACGGGCGCCCCTGGGGATACGGGAGCCCCCATGGACACGGGCGTCCCACAGGACACGGCGATGGACACCGGGGGGGAGGTCACCGGGGACACCGGGCCCCTGTGCGCGCCGGGGCAGCTCGTGTGCGCCGGGGCCTGCATGGACACCTCGGTGGACCCGGGCAACTGCGGGATGTGCGGGCGCGCCTGCGCCAGCGGCGAGGCGTGCATGATGGGCACCTGCCGCCCGACCACGGTGTGCATGGGCATGCAGACCTCCTGCGGGGGGGCGTGCGTGGACCTCATGAGCGACCCGGCCAACTGCGGGATGTGCGGGCGGGCGTGCGCGGCCATGGAGACCTGCGCCAGCGGGATGTGCCGCGCGGCCAGGACGTGCCCGATGGGCCAGACGGACTGCGGCGGCGCCTGCGTGGACCCGCAGACCACCGCGGCCCACTGCGGCGGCTGCGGCATGGCCTGCCTCTCCTCGGAGGCGTGCATGGCGGGCTCCTGCGTGCCGTCCACGTGCCCGGCGGGGCAGCTCCGGTGCGGTACGGCGTGCGTGAACACCATGACGGACAGCGCCAACTGCGGGCGCTGCGGGGGCATGTGCGCGGCCACCGAGGGCTGCGTGGGGGGCATGTGCCGCAGCAACTGCGCGGCGCCGAGGATGCTCTGCGCCATGGGCGGGAGCATGGTGTGCGTTGACACGCAGGCGGACAACGCCAACTGCGGCCGCTGTGGCAACGCGTGCCCGATGGGGCAGAGCTGCGTGGCGGGCGCGTGCGCATGCCGCGCGGGGCAGACGGCGTGCGCGGGGCGCTGCGTGGACACGATGATGGACCCGGCCAACTGCGGGCGCTGCGAGAACCGCTGCGCGATGGGCCAGAGCTGCGCGGCCGGGAGCTGCACCTGCCCGACGGGGCAGATGCTCTGCGGCGCGGCGTGCACGGACACGGGCGGCGACGCGGCCAACTGCGGGCGCTGCGGGAACCGCTGCGGGGCCGCGGAGAGCTGCGTGGGGGGCTCCTGCCGCTCTTCGACCTTGTGCCGGGTGCCGCTGACCGAGTGCGGCGGGAGGTGCGTGTTGATCTTCGGGGACAACAACAACTGCGGGCGCTGCGGCAACGCGTGCGCCGCGGGGACCACCTGCCAGCTCGGGGCATGCAGGCCGCCCAACGACACACGCGCGGGCTCCATCCCGCTGGCCCTGGGCTCCGCGGAGACCACCGTGCGGGGGGACACCTCGCTGGCCACCCACGACGGGCCGATGGTGCCCTGCGGGTGCACCTTCGGCGCGGACGTCTGGTACAGCTTCACCCTGACGCGGGCGGAGATCGTGTACTTCGACACCGCGGGGACGACCTACGACAGCTCGCTCCTCTTGACCGACGCCGCGGGCACGCCGCTGCCCGGGCAGGCGTCGTCCGGCAACAACAACCTGGGCCTCTGCAACGACGACGCGTTCTGCCCCGCGGCGGACGGCTGGGGCATCCGGGACTCGCAGACCGCGGCGGTGCTCGGGGCGGGGACCTACCACGTGGTGGTGGGCGGCTGCGCCTCCGGGGCCTTCACGCTGCACTTCCAGCACCTCCCGACCAACGTCGGGGCGTACTTCTACGCCACGCGGCTGCAGGGCAGCGGCACCACGGACCGCACGGGCATCGTGGCCATGAACGTGCTGGCGGGCTCCTGCGGCGGGGCCACCTCCGGCGAGGACGTGCGCTGGTTCGCCACCTGCGGCGGGGCCATGCGCCCGCAGTTCTTCAGCCTGTGCCAGAGCGACGGCGGGAGCTACGTGCGCCGCGAGGGCATGACCTACTTCGACCCGGGGATCTACCTCCGCAGCGCCCAGACCGGCGCCGAGGTCGCCTGCAACGACGACGGCGGCTCCATGGGCGGGACCATGTGCGCGGGCACCGTCTCGGGGACGGGACCCACCTTCGGGGACACGTCGGCGTATGGCTCCCGGCTCAACAACGTCACCGTGCCCCGGGGCCTGAACATCATCGTCGTGGACGAGCGGGCCCGCGCCGCGGGCGTGACCTCCGCGCCGTTCATGACGTACACCATGCGCTACAACATCCAGTGAGGGCGTGACGCGGAGGGGACACCCGGGTCATGGGTGTCCCCACCCGCTCCACGGAGACCTCCATCCTGCTCAGGCTGCGTCGCGCGCGCCATCGATGGCGTCGATCAGCCGGTCCTCGACGTGGAGGGAGCAGTCCCCGACCCAGGCGTCCCACTCACCGTTGTCGGGGTCCCGCTCCAGGCGCCCGCCCGCCCGCCTCCAGCGCCGCAGGGAGCCCGCTTCAAAGGTGGAGTTGTACGGACTCTCGTCCTCGGCGTCCGCCAGGAGCCGCAGGGCCTGCGAGATCGTGGTCGGGGTGATGGGTGTGTAGGTGCGCATCGGAACCCTCCAGGCGTGGGGTGGGCCAAGGGTAGGCACCCCGCGTGGCCCGCGCCCGGACGGGTGGACATATCCTGTCACACCCACGAGTTGACCCTCGGCCCCTGGGAGGTACGCTAAGGAGCGTGGAGCTACTGGAGGAGTTCGGCGCCCTGGTCACCACACTGGAGCTGGAGGGGATCGACTACGCCGTGTGCGGCGGCCTCGCGCTCGCGATCCACGGGCTCCCGCGGGCGACCAAGGATATCGACCTCCTGCTGCGTCCAGAGGACCTGCCCCGTGTTCGGGTCGTGGTGGGCAGGCTCGGCTTTGACCTCGAGGCCGCGCCGATGCACTTCGCGTCGAGCGGCATGGACCTCGTGAGGGTCTCCAAGGCGGTGGAGCGGGACGTGATGGTGCTCGATCTCCTCCTCGTGAACGCGGCGCTGGAGTCGAGCTGGCATTCGCGCCTGCGGTTGCCCTGGGGGCGCGGCGGGGTCTGGGTGGTCTCCAGGGACGTCCTGATCTCCCTCAAGCTCGCGGCGGGGCGCCCGCAGGATCTCGCGGACATCGCGCGGCTTCGGGGAGGTGGGTGATGCCCACGGTGGACATGTCCGCCGAGGCCATCCTCGCCAGGGTGCGCGAGGCGTCGCAGCTACGGCGCGCAACGCTCGCGCTGGAGCGGGCGGCCCGCGCCGCCGGGATCGAGAATGGCCGCGTCGTGTTCCGGCCCGGCGCCCGCACGGACCTGCCTCGCTTCGCGGAGCCCGACGCGAGTCACCTGCTCTGCGTGGACCTGGGCTTCGCGGCCGAGGAAGCGTCGTGCGGCCTCGCGATCAATCACGAAGTGCCGACGCTCTTGACCTTTGGCGCCTGCTGCGAGGAGGTCGCGGCGCGCCTCCGGAGCTGGCACCCGGAGAGGCCCGTCGCGCTGGTCCTTGAGGCGCCGCTCTCGATGGCGTTCAGAGATGGGAATCCGTGTCGCCGGGGAGCCTTTGAACGGCGCGATGACAAGGCGCGGGGCTGGTATCACGGCACCGGCGCGCCGATGCTCCTGGCCGCTCGAACCTTCCTTGCGCGGTTGAGGCAGGTGCCCCTCGCGCAGGACCGCGAGGTGACCCTCTTCGAGGGTTTCGTGTCCTTCAAGGGTGAGCGCTCGGATCACCGAGCCGACGCGATCGCACTCCGGGACGCAGTTCGGCGTGGGCATTGCCGGGTCCACGAGGTGCCCGGCGGCCAGTCCATCCTGGAGGACCTCTTCGGGGTCCCGGGGGCTCCGGTGGTGCTTGAGCCTTTGCCCGGCACCGTGGGCTGAACCCTTCCATGTCCGACAACGCCCGCAGTGCGTAAGAGGTGATGCATCGACGCCATGGTGAGCCGCCCCAGCGGGGACGTCGGGAGACGCACCCCCGGGTCCTCACGGTGCTGGATTGCAGGGCCTCGGCTGGCGGGGTACCCTCCTCGGGAGATGTCCTCGGTGCGACCTTCCAGCGCGGCGCTCCTGGCCCCCGGGGCGAGCGCGCAAGCAGTGTACGCTCCAGGCGCGCCTTCCCCGCAGCGCCTGCCCGCGGTGGATGACACGATCCTGCGGGAGGATGAGCGCTCGGAGATCCTCAACGGACAGGTCTACCGCACGATGGGGGCCGAGGCGCCCCACGCGATGGCCCACTTCGACATCCCCAAGGTGCTCGGGAGCTGCCTCGCGGAGGGCTACGAGGGCGCGGTAGACATGCTCTCCAGGGTCGACCAGAAGAGCGAGTTCGCGCCCGATGTGTCCATCTTCCCGAGGGAGCGAGACGCAGAAGGGCACCGCAAGGTGGACGAGGTCGCGCTGGAGATCATTGACACCACGCGCCTGGGGGAGATCACCCGCAAGGCGGGGAAGCTCGCCGCGCGAGGGGTTCGCAGGATCTTCGTCCTGGATGTGACAGATCGCTCCGTGCGCGAGTGGGACCACGGAAGCAGCACCTGGACCGCCTTGCCCGAGACCTTCGTCCTCGCGGACAGGAGCCTCGTGCAACCGGTGCCTCTGGCAGCCTTTCTCGACGACCTGCTCGCCGACGACACCGTCGCCAGGGCGCTCCTGGCCAGGAACAACAGCGTCCTCCAGAGGGCCCTGGGTGAAGCCGAGACCCGAGGGGAGGCCCGGGGCGAGGCTCGGGGCCATGTCGTTGAGCTTGCGAGGTTATTTTCGCGGAGGCTTCGTCGTGAGCTTACGGCAAGCGAACATGGGACCTTCGCGGCTCGCCTGGAGGAGCTCGGTGCCGAGCGTATGGGGGACGTGGTTCTCGATCTTGATGGCGCAGCGCTCGCTGGATGGCTCGCGGACCCGAAGGCTCGCTGAGCGGTACGCCCTCGTGGCCCACGGGGCAGAGAGGCCACTCCCATGACCCACGACGGACGGGAAGCGTATGTGGTGGTGGACCTCGGCTTCGGGGACGCCGGCAAGGGGACCGTGACGGACTTCCTGGTCCGTCGCCTCGGGGCCCACACGGTGCTGCGCTTCAACGGCGGCGCCCAGGCCGGGCACAACGTGGTCACGCCCGAGGGCAGGCACCACACCTTCTCGCAGTTCGGGGCCGGGACCTTTGTCCCCGGCGTGCGCACACACCTCTCTCGGCACATGGTGGTGCACCCCCTCGCGCTCCTCACGGAGGCCGAGGCCCTGCGCGCCCAGGGCGTGGCGGACGCCCTGGAGCGGCTGTCCATCGACCGCGAGGCCCTGGCCATCACACCCTTCCAACAGGCCTCCAACCGGCTCCGGGAGCTCGCCCGCGGGAGCGCCCGCCACGGCTCCTGCGGCGTAGGCGTCGGCGAGACCGTCTCCGACGCGCTCTCCCTCGGTGACGACGCCGTCCGTATGGGGGACCTGGACGACCCCAGGGCGCTCCTTCGCAAGCTCCGCGCCCTCCAGGAGCGCAAGCGCGCGGAGCTCGCCGAGGCCCTCGGCGCCACCCTCGGGCTCGCGGAGGCCACGCCCGAGCGCGCCGTGCTGCAAGACCCCGGCGCCCCCGAGCGCGTGGCCGAGCGCTGGAGGGCCCTGCGGGAGCGCCTGCGGCTCGTGGACGGCGCGCGCCTCGCCAGGGTGCTCCGGGCGCCCGGGGCCGTGGTCTTCGAGGGCGCCCAGGGCGTGCTCCTCGATGAGTGGCGGGGCTTTCACCCGTACACCACCTGGAGCACCTGCACGCCGGACAACGCCCTCGGGCTCCTCGCGGAGCACGGCTACCATGACCCCAGCACCGTCCTCGGGGTGCTTCGGAGCTACACCTCGCGCCACGGGGCAGGACCCATGCCCACCGAGGACTCGGGCTTCCTCCAGCGCTGCCCCGAGGCCCACAACACCACGCACCCCTGGCAGGGAGCCTTTCGGGCCGGTCCCCTGGACCTGGTGCTCACCCGCTACGCCCTGGCGGCGTCGAAGCACGTCCACGCCCTCGCCGTCACGCACCTGGACAGGCTCGTCGCCGACGCACCATGGCCCACCTGCGCGCGCTATCAAGACGCCGACGCCCTGCCCCTCGGGCCCTTCATGGACCTCGCCCACCAGGAGCGCCTCACCGCGCGGCTCTCCGCCGCGAGGCCCGTCATCACGGAGACCACCTACGGGCACTCGGACGCCTTCCTCGACGCGCTGGAGGACGCCCTCGGGCTCCCGGTGGCCCTCGGGTCCCACGGACCTCGCTGGGACCACAAGGTCCTCCGAGGGCCCACGCTGACACCTTGACGCACAAAAGTGCGCCGGGCCCTTGCAACCAAGGGGGGGTTGGTGCATCGCACCAGAGGTGAACGCTCCCGTGACGCCCGTTGATGTGTCCGCTCCGCCAACGGGTCGCAGGGCCGCCGTAGGCTTCATCTTCTTCGCGGCGCTCCTGGACGTGATGAGCCTCGGGATGGTGATCCCGGTCCTGCCCAACCTGGTCAAGGAGTTCTCCGGCGGAGACACCGCCCAGGCGTCGCACTGGCTCGGGCTCTTCGGCACGTCCTGGGCCCTGATGCAGCTCATTTTCTCCCCCGTCCTCGGGATGGTGTCCGACCGCTTCGGCCGCAGGCCCGTGCTCCTGGTGTCCATCTTCGGGCTCGGCCTGGACTATGTGCTCATGGCCCTCGCCCCGGGGCTCTCGTGGCTGTGGGCCGGCAGGATCATTTCGGGCATCACCGCCGCCAGCTTCTCCACCGCCGGGGCGTACCTCGCGGACATCACACCCCCGGAGAAGCGCGCCCAGTCCTTCGGGATCCTCGGGGCCGCCTTCGGCGCCGGCTTCGTCCTCGGTCCCGCCCTGGGAGGGGCCCTGGGGGAGGTATCCCCGCGGCTGCCCTTCTGGTGCGCGGCCGCCTTCGCGCTCGCCAACGGGATCTACGGCCTCTTCGTGCTGCCTGAGTCCCTCCCCCCGGAGCGCCGCGCGCCGTTCCGCTGGGCCAAGGCCAACCCCCTCGGGTCCCTCAAGCTCCTGTCCCGCACCCCGGGGCTGCGCACCCTCGGGGCCGTGATGTTCCTCTGTCAGCTCTCGCACAACGTGCTGCCGAGCCTCTTTGTCCTGTACACGAGCTACCGGTACCACTGGTCCCCGCGCGACGTGGGCGTCATGCTCGGCGCCGTGGGCGTCTCCAACATCGTGGTGCAGGCCGCCCTGGTGGGCCCCGTGGTGCGCCGCCTCGGCGAGCGCAGGACCCTGCGCCTCGGGATCCTCGCGGGGATCGCGGGCTTCGGCATCTACGCCATGGCTCCCACGGCCCACACATACTGGCTCGGCGTGCCGGTGTTCGCGCTCACGGGCTTCATCCAGCCGGGGATCCAGGGCATCATGACCCGCCAGGTCGGCGGCGCCGAGCAGGGCCAGCTCCAGGGCGCCAACTCCAGCATGCTCGGGGTCACCGGCCTCCTCGGGCCCGGGCTCTACACCTCGGTCTTCGCCTGGAGCGTCGCGGGCGCCAGCGAGGGCAGGCCCCCGGGCGCCGCGGTGCTCGTGGCCTCGGGCCTCATGGCCCTGGCCTTCCTGGCCACGCTCAGGCTCCGGGAGCCCTCCCGGGCCACGGAAACCGCGACGGCGTAGGCCCCACCGGTGCCGGGCTCCGAGGACCTCGCCCTCGCGCTGGTGGTGCTCCTGGCGCTCCTGGTCGAGGCCTGCGCGGGCTTCGGCGCCACGGTGGTCACCGTGGCCCTCGGGGCGCTCATCCTCCCGATCCCCGCGGTGCTGGCGGCCTTCGTGCCCGTGAACCTCCTCCTGTCCCTGTACCTCGTGGCGCGGGAGCGCGCCTGGGTGGACCGCCCGGTGCTCCTCCGGCGGGTCCTGCCCTGGATGGGGGCGGGCTTCGCCGCGGGCGTGGCGGTGTACCAGCGGGCCTCGGGGGCCCCGTGGCTCCCGGCCCTCTTCGGCGCGCTTGTCGTTGTCCTGTCAGCGATTTCGCTCTGGGGGCTGCGCCCGGGAGCTACGCCCTCGCCGCGCCTCCCGGCGGCGCCGTGCCTCCTGGCCGCGGGGGTGGTGCACGGGGTCTTCGCCACCGGGGGCCCGCTGGTGGTCTACGCCTGCGAGGGACTCCTGCCCGACAAGCGCGGGTTCCGGGCCACCCTGGCCGCGGTGTGGCTGCCCTTCCACGGGCTCCTCCTGGCGAGCTACGGGGCCTCCGGGGCCCTGGGGGCGGCGTCCCTGCGGCGCTCGGCGATCCTTCTCCCGGCGCTGGCGCTGGGGCTCCCGCTCGGGCAGTGGGCCCACCGGAGGCTCCCGGAGGCGCGCTTCCGCGTCGGGGTGTACGCGCTCCTCCTGGTGGCGGGGGGCGTACCGCTCCTCCGGGCGGTCCTGCGGTGAGCCCCAAAAAGTGCGCGGGATGTGCGAGAACCAGCGCGCCATGACCGAACGACTCCAGATCCCCGCGGAGGGCACCCCCCGCGACGCCCTCCTGGCCGAGATGCGCGCCTTCCGCGAGGGCGACGCGCGCTGGCAGGACGGGCGCTGCTTCTCGCTGGTGTACTTCGCCGGCGCCGAGCACGAGCGCACGCTCCAGGAGGCCCACGGGCTCTTCTTCATGGAGAATGGCCTGAACCCCATGGCCTTCAAGAGCCTCCAGCGCATGGAGCGCGAGGTCGTGCAGATGACGGCCTCGATGCTCCACGCGCCGCCGGAGGCCGTGGGGACCATGACCTCGGGCGGCACCGAGTCCCTGTTGATGGCGGTGAAGTCCTACCGGGACCGGGCCCGCGGCCGCGCGCCCTGGCGCCGCAGGCTCGACGTGGTGGCCCCGGACACGATCCACCCCGCGGTGGACAAGGCATGCCACTACTTCGGGCTCCGCCTCCGGCGCGCGAGGGTGCTGCCGGACGGGCGCGTGGACGTGGGCTCCATGCGCAGGCTCGTCACCGCGGACACGGCGCTGCTCCTGGCGTCGGCGCCGCAGTACCCCCACGGCGTGCTGGACCCCATCGAGGAGGTGGGACTGCTCGCCCAGGAGAAGGGCCTGCCCTTCCATGTGGACGCCTGCATCGGGGGCTTCATGCTCCCTTGGGTGGAGCGGCTGGGGCGGCCCTTGCGGCCCTTCGACTTCCGGGTGCCGGGGGTGACCAGCATGTCCGCGGACCTGCACAAGTACGGCCTCGCGGCCAAGGGAGCGTCCACGGTGGTGTACCGGGACATGAGCTACCTGCGGCACCAGTTCTTCATCGCGACGGAGTTCCCTGGGGGCATCTACGCGTCGCCGTCGGCGCTGGGGACGCGCCCCGGGGGCACCATCGCCGCGGCGTGGGCGGCGCTCCGGGCGCTGGGCGAGGAGGGCTACCTGGCCCACACCCGCCGCGCGTTGGAGGCCACGGACGCGCTGGTGGCGGGCGTGCGGGCGATCCCCGGCCTGGCGGTGCTGGGGGAGCCCGCGGGGACGATCTTCGCGTACCTGAGCACGGACCCCGCCGTGGACCTCTACGCGGTGGCCGACCGCATGGCGGACAAGGGCTGGCACATCGACCGCCAGCACCGCCCGCCCACGATCCATCTCACGGTGACCACGCAGCACGTGGACCACGCCGAGGCGTACGTGAGGGACCTGCGCGACGCGGTGGAGCACGTCCGGGCGCATCCCGAGCTGCGCGCCAGCGGCCAGGCGGCCATGTACGGGATGATGGCCAAGGTGCCCTTCCCCTGGATGGTGCGCCGGAGCGTGACCAAGGTGCTGGAGGCCATGCACGCCCCCGCGGGCCAGACCACGGATCCGTTGGAGGCGGCGACCGGGGGAGGGCCCCTGGACCGCTTCCTCCAGCGCCACCAGGACGCGGTGCTCCGCGCCCTGGACCGCGTGGAGGCCGTGCGCCGGGCCCTCCCCTGGAGCGGGCGTTGAAGCGCTCACAGAAAGGTAGAGTCCAATGAAGCGGCTGGAGCTCGGTGGGAAGTACACGCTGGTGACCGGGGCCTCGTCGGGGCTGGGGCTGGAGCTGGCGAGGCTGGTGGCCAGGGAGCACAGGGGCAACCTGGTGCTTGTGGCGCGGCGCCAGGACCGCTTGGAGGCGCTGGCCGAGGAGCTCCGGCGCGAGCACAAGGTGGAGGTGCAGTGCCTCCCGGCGGACCTGACGAGGCCCGAGGACGTGACCCGGGTGTTTGAAGAGAGCACCCGGGGGCGGCGGATCCACGCGGCGATCTTGAACGCGGGGGTGTCGTATTTCGGTCCCTCGCTGGGGCTCGGCTTCGAGGACTTCGAGAAGCTCCTGGCGACGAACGTGACGAGCGTGTTCTACCTGGCGCAGCGCTTCGCGGCGCACCTGCTGGAGCCGGACGCGGGGGGCGGCGGGGGCGTGATGCTGGTGTCGAGCCTGGCGGGCACCATGCCCATGACGTACCAGGCGGCGTACGGGGGCACCAAGGCGTTCTTGAACGGGTACGGCGTGGCCCTCGGGCAGGAGCTCGGGGCGCGCGGGGTGGGGGTGACGGTGTTCGTCCCCGGCGGGATCGCCACGGAGATGGGCCAGAAATCCGGCACGGCGCGCAAGTTCAAGAAGGGAGACATGGGCATGATGGACGCCGACGAGTGCGCCAGGGTGGCCCTGGGGGGCTTCCTGGCGCGGCGGCGCTTCGTGGTACCTGGGGCGCTCAACCAGTTGAGTGATTTCCTGCTGCGCTTCCTCCCACGAACCGCCGCCGCGGCGATGACCGAGCGGATCTACCGCGGGGCGCTGCCTCCGGGGACCTGAGGGGTGGGCGCGGGCAGACCCGCGGGGATCGCGGCGCCCGGCGGAGGGTTCGGCGCCCCGGGCGCCTCGGTCCTGGGGGCCTCGGGAGGGTTCTCGGGCTCTCCGGCCTTGCGGCGCTTGGTGAAGGAGCGCAGCGGCGGCAGCGCGTCGTTGAGCCCGTCGCCGAACACCAGGAAGCCCCCGCGGCGCAGGTCCCGGTAGCGCAGGGTGAGCAGCGTCCAGAGTCGGTCGCGCTCGGCGCGGGCAGCCCGCTCCCCGGCGCCGTCGGCGGCGCGGACGCCCGCGGGGGAGACGTTCCGGACGATCCACTCGCCCAGGGTGCGCATGCGGGCCAGGGCCTCGCCGGTGAAGGGGTGCATCCCGGCGACGCCCTCCTGGTGGGACTCGAACAGGTCCGCGAGGGCGATCCCATCGAGGCCCGTGTCGATCCAGCCGGAGCCGGCCTCGATGCGCTCGACCGCCTCCAGGGGGAGGTGACCGAGCTCGGCCAGGGCCCTCGCGATGCGGAGGGCGGGACCCCGGAGGGACTGGAGCTCGGCCCGCACGGCCTCTTTTCGTGCGCCGGAGACCGGGGACACGGTGGGGCGTCGGCAGGCGGCCACCAGGGCCTCGGCGACGTCTCCGGCCTCGAAGGCGGCGTCCCAGTCGATGCCGGGCATCGCCGTCGCGAGGTGCTCCCGGTGCGGGGCGAGGCGCTCCATGCCGGAGCTGGCGTTCCGATAGACGGCGATGGGGTCCCAGCGGAAGGGCTCCACCGTGGCCGGGTCCAGAGCCAGGGCCACCGGGAGGAGCCGGCGGAGCTTCTGGTCCATGGACTCGCGGGGGAGCTCCGCGAGGGCCAGATCGACGGCGTCGTAGGGCTTCGGTGGCTCCCCTCGCGCGGCGGACGCCTGCGACGCGGCGGGGCGGACGCCCTGGGGCGTCCTGGCGGTGGGTGAATGATGGCGTGAGTGGTTCATGGCGGGTACCGGCGTGCGCCGTCCGGGGCGGTGAATTCCGCGTGGTCGTCGTCGCACGCCCCCGTTGTCGCGGCGAGGGAGGCACTGGTTGCGGGTCGGACGCATTTTCTTGAGAGACCACCCTGGCCGCGGAGGGTCGGGAGGCCGTCGAGGGGGAGCCGATTCCTCCCGGAGGCTCTCCCGTAGGGTCGCAGGGTGGAGTCGACTCCGGCGCGAGGGACCCCGACGGGCTCCTGGGGGTGACGGGGCTCTCCTCGGGGGTGGGAGCGTGGGGTGGTTCGCCGGAGTGGTCTTCTCGTGGGGGGCGGCGACGGATCCCGTGGGCCAGCACGACTGTCGCCGGGAGCCCGCAGATGGGCTCCCCTGATCGGTGCGCTACGCCCCGGGGGAGAGCCCGAAGGTGACCTCCGCGGACACGGGCGCCTGGTCCCTGCGCGGCGGGAAGCGCCAGGTGGCGACCTCCGTCCGCAGGCACTCCACCACGCTGGCCGTGGGGAACGACGCCGCGCGCACGACGGCGCTGGCCACGGTGCCGTCCTGAGCGACCGCGTAGCGCACCACCACCCCGCCGCGTCCGACGCCGTGGACGGCGGCGTAGCACTGCCTCGCGTGGGTGAGGTGCCGCAGCGCGACCCGCCGCGCATCCTCCTGCGTCAGCGGCCCGGTAGTGGTGACCGTCGTCACCCGGACCGTGCCCTGCGGCGGTCCCACGGGCGTCACGTTCATGGGCCCGCCGGAGATGTGCATCGGCGTGCCGATGCCCACGAGCTGCCCGAGGCCGCCGGGCGGCAGCGGGGTGTGCGGTGACGGTGGTGACGCCTGGGCGTCGGTCGCCGCCGTGGTCGCGCTCGCGTCGCGCCGGGGCGCTCGCCGGGGGCCCGCGTCCGTGGCGGCCTCGGCCACGGGCCGCGAGCACCCCTCAAGGACGCCGCTACCCAGCAGCGCGCCAAGGCCGGGGAGCGCGAGACACTGCCGGGCCGCGGTGGGACGTCGTTGCATGGTTGCACCTTCCTGTAGCCAGGGAGCGTCGGGCCCCTGAAGATCGCACAGGTTCCAGCGCCGCGGGAGTCCCTCCGCGGGGCGTGACCCGCGCGCCCTTCAAGCCGGCCCGCGGCGCTTCCGTATGGTGACCTCCACGGGGCACGGCCCGCCCGGCGCCGGCGCGGACCCGTGGCCCAGCACCGAGTGGGTCCCGTCACACAACGGGAGCCGCTTGGAGAGCCCGCAATGGCAACGCGCCCCGCGCAGGGGCGGCTCCGCGGAGGGGGCCGACGCGCCGGGCTCCGGCGCGGGCCTGGGCCCCTCCGGCGGCGCGCTCCGGGTCACAGCGCCTCGACCAGCACCGCGATCCCCTGACCGCCGCCGATGCACGCGCTGCCCATCCCGTAGCGCTTGCCGCGCGCCCGGAGCGCGTGGACCAGGTGCGCCGTGATGCGCGCCCCGGAGGCCCCCAGCGGGTGCCCCAGCGCGATGGCGCCGCCGTCTACATTGGTGCGCTCGCGGTCCAGGCCAAGCTCCTTCTCCACCGCCAGGTACTGCGGCGCGAAGGCCTCGTTGACCTCCACCAGGTCAAGCTGGTCGAGGGTCATCCCGCTCCGGGCGAGGCACTGGCGGATCGCGGGGGCCGGGCCGATGCCCATGAGCGAGGGCTCCACCCCCGCCACGCCCCAGGCGACCACCCGCGCCAGGGCCTTGAGCCCGCGCTCCCGCGCCCAGTCACCGCCCGCGAGCACCAGCGCCGCCGCCCCGTCGCAGATCCCCGAGGCGTTGCCTGCGGTGACCACCCCGTCCTTCTTGAACACCGGCTGGAGCTTCGCCAGGGACTCCAGCGTGCTCTGGGGCCTCGGGTGCTCGTCCGCCGAGAAGGTCACCGGCCCCTTCTTGGAGGGCAGCTCCAGCGGGACCACCTCCGCCGCGAAGCGCCGCGCCTCCTGCGCCGCCGCCCAGCGCTGCTGCGACGCGAGCGCGTAGCGGTCACAGTCCTCCCGGGTGATCCCGTACTTCACCGCCAGGTTCTCCGCGGTGATGGCCATCGGGGTGTTGCAGTAGCTGTCCGTCAGCGCGCTCCAGAGCGTGTCCTCCACCGCCGGGGCGCGCCCGAAGGCCCAGCCCTCCCTCGCCCCGCGGAGCACGTGCGGCGCCTGGGACATGTTCTCCGTGCCGCCCACCAGCACCGCGTCGCACTCCCCGAGGAGGAGCTGGCAGGCGCCCTGCACCACCGCCTCGAACCCGGAGCCGCACAGCCGGTTCACGGTGAGCGCCGGCGTGGTCACGGGGAGGCCCGCCTTGAGCCCCACGTGCCGCGCCAGGTAGATGGCGTCCGGCGAGGTCTGTTGTACGTTCCCGAAGACCACGTGCCCCAGGGCCTCCGCGGGCACACCGCTGTCCGCCAGGGCGGCCTTGGAGGCGTGCACCGCCAGGTCCGTGGCGCTCAGGCCCTTGACCGCGCCCTGCATCGCGCCGAACGCCGTCCGCCGCGCCGAGAGAATCACCACGTCCCGCTTCGCCATGGCCGCCATCGCTCCTCCGCGTGGGGTGCGCCCTCCGCGGGCGCCCCTGCGCCCTGAGAGTCTTAGAGTCTCCCTCGTCCCCACGCAAGCCGCGCCCCCGTTGTGTATGCTCCCGGGCGATGTTCCGCGTGCTCACCTCCCGCCCGGAAGGGCCCGTCACGGTCCTGGAGGGCGACGACGCCGTCGCCCCGCCCGCCGCCGGGGAGCTCCGCTGGATAGACCTCGCCGCCCACGGCGAGGAGGACCTCCAGGTGCTCACCCGACACTTCCGGTTCCACCCGCTGTCCGTCGAGGACTGCCTGCACTTTGATCAACGCCCCAAGCTGGAGGAGTTCGACGACCACCTGTTCCTGGTGGTCCACGGCTTCGCGTGCCCCGACCAGGACCCCCGGAAGCTCACCCCCGTGGAGCTCCACGCCTTCCTCGGGAAGGACTACCTGGTCACGGTCCACGCCGAGGAGGTGCCCGGCCTGGACGCGGTCTTCAAGCGCGTGAGCCTGGACCCCGCCCTGGTCCGTCGGGGCGTGGACTTCCTCTATTACCTGGTCCTCGACGCCATGGTGGACCTGGACTTCCAGCACGTAGACCTGGTGAGCGACGCCCTGGACGACATCGAAGAGGCCGTCCTGGCCCGCGCCCAGCACCGGGACCTCTCCCGGATCTTCGAGCTCAAGCGCGTGCTGATCACCATGCGCAGGACCCTGTCCCCGCAGCGGGACGTGCTCGCCATCCTCGCCAAGCGCGGCAGCGCCTTCATCGACGAGCGCACCACGGTGTACTTCCGGGACGTGTACGACCACCTCGTGCGCATCTCCGAGGCCATCGACGCCGCCCGGGACATCCTCGGCAACGCCCTGGACGCCTACCTCTCCTCCGTGGGCCAGCGCACCAACGAGATCATGAAGCGCCTGACGATCCTGTCCGCGGTGTTCCTGCCGCTGACCTTCGTCACGGGCTTCTTCGGCCAGAACTTCGACGCCCTGCCCATCCACCAGGGCTGGATCCTGGCCTTCGTGGTCGTGCTGTGCATCACCCTCCCGGTGGCCATGCTCCGCTGGTTCCGCAGCCAGGGGTGGCTCTAGAGCGCCGCTCTAGAACCCCCGAAGCACCGACAGCACCCCGCCCTCGCACACCCCGAGGCACACCACGGCCCCGCCCGGGCCGTACACCAGGCGCTCTCCCTGGACCCCCTCCAGGGGCACCTTGCGCCCGTGCGACAGCGCCTCGGCCGCCGCCGCGTCCACGGTCACCGTCGGGAGGTAGCGCCCCAGGGACCCCAGCGGCTCCAGCGCTCGCCGCACCGCGCCCAGCGCCTCGGCGTCGCCGCCCCGGGCCCTCGCCAGGACGGCCCCGTCCACCGCGCCGTCCACCGTGAGGGCGCCCGACGCCACCCGGCGCAGCGCCACCAGGTGCCCGAGGGTGCCCAGGGCCCCCGCCAGGTCCCGCGCCAGCGAGCGCACGTAGAACCCCTTGCTGCAATGCACCGCGAGGTCCACGTCCAGGCCCCGCTGCGCCAGCACCGCGGCCTCGTGGAGCGTCACCGCCCGCGCCGCGAGCGCCACCTCCTCGCCGCGGCGCACGCGCTCGTGCATGGGGACGCCCCCCACCTTGATCGCGCTCACCGCCGGGGGCACCTGCTCCAGGGGCCCGAGGAGCCCCGCAAGCGCCCGCTCCACCGCCTCTCGCGCGGGCGCGGGCGTCCCCTCGGGGCGCGAGGCCACCACCCTCCCGTCCGCGTCCAGCGTGTCCGTGGCGCTGTGGAAGCGCACCGTGGCCAGGTAGCGCTTGTCCCCCGCCGTCAGGTGCGCCGAGAGCCTCGTCGCGCGCCCCACCAGCACCACCAGGAGCCCCGTGGCCAGCGGGTCCAGCGTGCCCGCGTGGCCCACCGCGCGGGTCCCAAGGCACTTCCGCACCTCCGCGACGATGTCGTGCGAGGTCACCCCCCCGCGCTTGTCCACCCGGAGGAGCCCTTCGGGCGAGGCATCCACGGCCTGGCTCATCCCTCGGGCGCGGCGTCCGGGGCCGGGGAGGCCGCTCCCTCCGGCGGGACCGCGGGCTCCTCGGGTGCCGAGGGCTCCTCGGGGCGGGCCTTGAGGTCCTCGCCCACCTCGTGCAGGAGCCTCTCCAGCTTCGCGGTCTCCTCGCGGTTCGTGTCCGGCTCGAAGCGCAGCGCGGGCACCCGGCGCATGGCCAGCCGCGGGGCGAGCTTCGCCCGGAGCATGGGCTCCAGCTTCCGGAGCACGACCATCGCGCCCTTCGCCGTGGCCTCGGCGCCGTCGGTCACCACGAAGAGCACCCGGGCCAGGGACAGGTCCTCGGTCATTTCTACATGGGAAATGAGCACCGCGGAGAGCCTCGGGTCGCCGAGCTCCTGGCCCAGGAGCCGGGCGAGCTCCTCGCGCACCCGCTGGGCCGCCCGCGCGGGGCGGTGCTCACGCTTCGTCTTCGCCATGACCGGTCTTCTCCAGGAGCGAGGCCTCCACCCCGAAGGGGCCCAGCGCGTCGTGGGTCTGGAGGTCCACCGCGCGGCCCACCACCAGCGCCTCGCCCGCCAGCGCCGAGGCCACCAGCGCCGTGGCGCGGTCCAGGGCCTCCTGCACCACCGCCCGGTCTCCGGAGACGGTCACCACGCCCAGCGTGGCGCTCTGCCAGCGCTCGCTCGGGCCCACCTCCGCGGCGCTCACCGGCAGCCTCGACCGCAGGCGGTCCAGGGCCCGCCGCACGAGCGCGCGGCGGTCCTTGAGGGAGTGGGCGTTGGGGAGGTGCAGCCGCAGCCGCAGCACCCCCACGTACAGCGTCCCGTCGGCGCTCACCGGGAGCCCACCTGCCAGCTCACCCGGAGCCCCGCGTCCACCTCCACCGCGGCCTTGAGCGCCACCCGGAACACCCGCAGCATGCGCGCCGCGAGGAGCTCCGGGTGCCCGTCAGGGTCCTCGGCCCCGGCGCCCCGGAGCGCGGCCTCGATGGCCCCGGGCTCCGCCCGCCGGGCGGGCTTCAGGCCGTACTCCTCGGCCACCACCCGCGCGATCACCGCCGCCGTGCGTCCCCGGTTCTCCTGGCGCAGCACCTTGCCCACCCGGAGCTTCAGGGCCTGGCACTTCCTGGGTGACAGCCGCCCCAGGTCCGCCCGCTTGGACGACCACTTCCAGGGCCGCAGGGACACCTCGGTCACCGCGGCGATCACCACCTCGAAGGGGTCCCGGCCCTCCCAGGCGAGCTCCCAGGTCCCGGGGAGCTCGTCCCCGTCCTCGTCAATGAGCTGGAACTGGGTGGTGCCCGGGACCTCCATGGGGCTGTGTGTCACGGCGCCTAGAGCTGCGCCGCGACCTCCTCGTGCTCGTAGCACTCGATCACGTCGCCGGGCTTCAGGTCGTTGTAGTTCTCCAGCCCGATGCCGCACTCGAAGCCCAGGGACACCTTGGCCGTGTCCTCCTTGAAGCGCCGCAGGCTCCCGACCCGCCCATCGTGCTTGATGGCCCCGTCGCGCACCAGGCGCGCGCGGGCCCCGCGGCGCACCTCGCCCTCCTGCACCATGCACCCGGCGATGGTCCCCACCTTGGTGATGTTGAACACCTGCCGCACCTCGGCCTTCCCGAGGCCCTTCTCCACCAGCGTGGGCTTGAGCTGGCCGAGCATCAGCGCCTTGATGTCCTCCACGGCCTCGTAGATCACGTTGTAGAACCGCAGCTCGATCTTCTGCTCCTCCGCCGCCGCGCCGGCCTTGCCGATGGGGCGCACGTTGAACCCGATGATCACCGCCCGGCTCGCCACCGCGAGCTGCACGTCGGTCTCCGTGATGGCCCCCACGGCGCCGTGGATCACCTGCACCTTGACCTTGTCCGTGGACAGCTCCGTCAGGGCCTTGCGCAGGCCCTCCACGGCCCCCTGGGCGTCCGCCTTGATCACCACGTGCACGGTGATCTGCGTGTCCTTCTGTGACGCCAGGTACGCGTTGATGTCCATGGGCCCGGGGCCCGCGATGCTCTTCTTGCCCAGCGTGCGCAGCCGGTCGGCCACCTCCTGGGCCTTGCGCAGGTCCGCGCAGACGTACATCTTGTCCCCCGCCGTCGGGGGCTCGTTGAGCCCGAGGATCTCCACCGGCGTGCTCGGCCCGGCCTTGTCCAGCGCCTTGCCCCGGTCGTCGAACATCGCCCGGATGCGCCCGTAGGCCGTGCCCGCCAGCACCACGTCCCCGTTGCGCACCACGCCCTCCTGCACCAGCACCCGCGCCACGGCCCCCTTGCCCTTGTCCAGCTTGCTCTCGAACACCGTCCCCACGCCGGCCTTGCGGGCGTTGGCCTTGAGCTCCAGCACGTCCGTCTGGGCCGCCAGGCTCTCCAGGAGCTGCTCGATCCCCGTGCGCGCCTTGGCGCTCACCCGCACCACCAGCGTCTCGCCGCCGAACTCCTCGGCCACCACGTCGTACTTCAGGAGCTCCTGGAGCACCCGGTCCGGCCGCGCGTCGGGCTTGTCCATCTTGTTGAGCACCACCACCAGCGGCACCTTGGCCGCCTTGGCGTGGTTGATCGCCTCCACCGTGGTGGGCATCACCCCGTCGTCCGCCGCCACCACCAGCACCGCCACGTCCGTGGTCTGCGCCCCGCGCGCCCGCAGCGCCGTGAACGCCTCGTGCCCCGGGGTGTCAAAGAACACCACCTCGCCCTTCGGGGTCTTCACCCGGTAGGCCCGCACCTCCTGGGTGATCCCGCCGGCCTCGCCCTCGGCCACGCGCGTCCCGAGGATCGCGTCGAGGAGCGTGGTCTTGCCGTGGTCCACGTGGCCCATCACCGTCACCACGGGAGCCCGCGGGCCGATGTCCTTCTCGTTGAGCGTCTCCGGCCGGGCCGCGGTCCTGATGATCGCGTCCAGGTCCAGGGCCACGTCCTCCACCTCGTAGCCGAACTCGCTCGCCAGGAGCTTGGCCGTGTCCGAGTCCAGCGTGGAGTTGATGTTCCCCTTGCCGCCGATGCCCAGGAGCTTCAACAGCACGTCCGTGGCCTTGAGGCTCATCCTCCGGGCCAGCTCCTGGAGCGAGATCTGCTCCTCGATCTTGATCACCCGCTTGTGGGCCGCCATCTGCGTGGACGGCTGCGCCGCCCGCCCTGCCGTGGCCGCGCGGTTGGCCGACAGCCCCTGGGACACGCCCCCGGGGCGGATCATCCCAGGGCGGCCGCCGAAGCCCGGCGTCATGGGCCGCCCCGGGATCGGGCGCTTGCCCGCCAGCCCGGGGGTCTTGTTCGGGATGTACTCCACCCGCTTCGCCGGCTGCGCCGCCCCGGGGGCCTTGGACTGCAACGCACCGGCCATCCCCATCGGCGGCCTCGGCGCCTGCGCCGACGACGGCGAGTCAAAGTACTCGATCTGCTTGGTCACCGGGTTCCACTGCGCGATGCCCTTGCGCGGCGCCGGCTGCGACGGCCTCGACGAGGGGGTGCCCCCCGGCGGCACCACCGACGGCCTCGGGCCCTCCTGGGCACCCTCGTCCCGGGTCGTGCCCTCGGCCCTCGCGGGCTCCGGCGCCGGCGTCGACGGGGTCGCCGCCACGGGCTCCTCGCGCGCCGCGGGCGACTCCCGGGGGGGCTCCTCCGCCGAGGCCCTCACGGGCTCCTCGACGGTTGCCCTGGTGGGATCCTCCGCCACCGCTGGCCGCCCCGAGGTCACCGGGGACACCACGGACACCTCGGGCGCCTCGCTCCGGGCCTCCACGATGTGGGTGGGCGTGGGCGCGGGTGGGGAGGAAACGGTCTCCGCCACCGGTGCGGGCGCCTGGGGGGTGGTTACCTTGGGAGAGACCACCGCAGGGGGAGGCGCCTTCGGCTCCTCGGCGCGCGCGGGCTCCGGGGCGACCACCACCGGGGCAGCGGGCGCCGGAGGTGCTTCCGGCGCGGCGACCACCGGCGTGGGAGCAGGGGCCGCAGGGGGGGTCGCAACGGGGGCCGTGTCCCGCGTTGGGGGCCGAGGGTCTTCGGGGTCCCGGGCGGGGGGAGCGAGGGGGGAGACCTCCGGGCGGAGGGGGGTCTCCGAGCGGGCGGGGGCCTCGGCGCGGGGGGGCTCCGGCGCGGGCTGCGAGGCCGGGGCGGGGCGCTCCACGGCGCGGGGCCTCGCCTCCACGGCGGGCGTGGCCGCGCGGTCCGGGAGGCTCACGCTCCGGGGCGTCACCCGCTCCATGACCGGGGACGGCGCCGGGGGGGCCTTGACGGGCTCCGGGGGCTTGACGGGCTTGCGCCGGATGACCCCGGGGGCCACCTCGACCTCGATGTAGGCCGCCTGCTTGTCCCTGGCGAGGGCGGACTTGATCTGGTCGATGTAGCCGGCGTCCACCTTCGACATCTTGTTCTTCACATCGATGCCGAGCGTGCGGATCTTGGACACGACGATGTCGTAGTCCATCTTGAGGTCATCCGCGATCTGGAATACACGAACCTGGCTCGACATCAGTCCTCCACACCCGCGAGGCGGTCGATGGTGGCGCAAAGTTCGGTCGCGATCCGCGCGTCCCGCAACCCCAACAGCGCAACCTCACCGCGGCCGAACAGATTTCCAAGAGACTCTTTGGTGCCGTAGATGAGCACCCGCACGCCGCGCTCGGCGACGCGCTCCGCGAGAACCTTCGCGCTCGCCCCGGCGTCCGCGGCGGCGAGGCACAGGGCCACCGGGCCGTCCATCCCGCGCTCCACCGCCGCCGCGCCCACCGCGAGGCTCCCGGTGCGCGCGCTCACCAACAGCAGCGACAGCGCCTTCTGCGCCAGGGCCCGCTTGAGCGCCTCGGCCAGCGCGTCCGCCGAGAGCGCGGGGTCCACCGCCACCCCGAGGGAGCGCTCCGCCGCGTGGCGCTGGGCCGCGGCCTTCAGGCACCGCCGGGTGGGGTGCACCCAGGCCCCGCGCCCGCTCGCGCCCCGCCCGCGGTGGTCCACGGTGACCTTCCCCTCGGCGTCCGCCACGAGGCGCACCAGCGCCGCCGGGGGCCCCGCCTTGCGGCAGCCCACGCAGGTGCGCTCGGGCCCCGGGGCCCGAGGGGCCGCGGGCTCCGGGCCCTCCTTGGGGCGCCTCCGGGCGGAGGCTCTGTCTTCCGTGGCGGTCATCGTGGGCGCGGCTCCTCCTCAGTTCGCTTCCCCGGCCGAGGACTCCCCGGCGCCGTTCGCCGCCGTCGCGGCCTCCGCGGCCGCGGTCGCGGCTGCGGCTGCGGCTGCGGCTGCGGCTTCCTGGGCCTCCCGGGCCTCCTGGGCCTGGGCCTCCCGCACGCCCTTGCGGGCCTCGTCGATCACCTTCTGCTCGGAGGTGAGGAACGTGGCCGCCCCGGCCTTCACCTGCCGCACCTTCCGGAGCCCGAGGCCCGACTCCCGCAGGAGCGTCTCCTCGGTGGCCTGGTGGAGCTGCTCCACCGTGTGCACCTGCGCATGGGCCAGGAGCTCGATGGTGTGCTCGCCCACCCCGCGCACGAAGAGCAGCCGCTCCTTCTCCGTGAGGGGCTCGGTGCGCTTCGCGGCGTCCCGCAGGCGCCGCTGGCGCAGCTCCTCCATGGCGGTCTCCGCGGCGGCCTTGATCCGGTCGGCGTTCTCCCCGCCGCCGAGGCCCGGGATGCCCGCGAGCTCGTCGGCGGTGGCCTCGGAGACCTCCTCCAGGGACCGGAACCCGAGCTTGTACATCGTCTGCGCGATGGCCGGGGTGACCCCCGCGATGAGCGACAGCGCCGCGATGGACTCCTCCTCCATCTGCTTGAACTTGGTCTCGGAGATGATGTCCAGCTTCCACCCCGAGAGCTGCGACGCCAGGCGCACGTTCTGCCCCTTGCGCCCGATGGCCAGCGAGAGCTTCTCGTCCGGCACCACCAGCTCCATGGCGTGGTCGTTCTCGTTGATGATCACCCTGGAGATCTCCGCCGGGGCGATGGCGTTGCACACGAAGCGCGCGGGGTCCCGGTCGAAGGGCACGATGTCAATGCGCTCGCCCCGGAGCTCCTGCACCACGGCCTGCACCCGCGAGCCCTTGACGCCCACGCAGGCCCCCACGGGGTCCACGTCCAGGTCCCGGGACTGCACCGCGATCTTGCTGCGCACGCCTGGCTCCCGGGCCGCCGCCACGATCTTCACGATGCCCTCGTAGATCTCCGGCACCTCGCCCTCGAAGAGCTTGATCAGGAGCCCCACGTCCCCCCGCGAGAGGATGATCTGCGGGCCCTTGGCCTCGCGCTCGATCTCCTTCACGTACGCCACGATGCGCTCGCCGGGGCGGTAGCTCTCCCGCGGCACCTGGTCCCTGCTCCGGAGGATGGCCTCCGCACGGCCCAGGTCCACGATGATGTCATTGCGCTCGAAGCGCCGGAAGATCCCGGTGATGATCTCCCCCTTGCGGTCTTTGTACTCGTTGAAGACGATCTCCCGCTCGGCGTCCCGCACCCGCTGGATGATCACCTGCTTGGCCGCCTGCGCGGCGATCCGGCCGAAGCCCTTGCGCACGGCCTTGAGCTGCAGGATGTCCCCGAAGACCTCGTCCTGCTCGGCGGCCCGCCGGGCCTCCTCCGGGCGGTAGTACACCTGGAACGCGAGCTGCTCGCCCACCTCGGCGTCGAGCCCCACCCGCCGCGCGTCCTCCACCGAGAGCTCCTGCTCGGGCTGCGTCACCACGTCCACCACGGTCATGCGCTGGAACAGGTCCACCCCGCCGTCCTTCTCGTTGAAGCGCGCCACCAGCTCCCGGGCCCCGCCCAGGTGCTTGCGCGCCGCCGAGAGGATCGCGCTCTCCAGCGTCTGCACCAACACCTGACGGTCGATGCCCTTGTCCTTGGCCACGATGTCCAGGGTCTGCGCCAGGTTCGGCCCGGCGGACGGAGCCGGCGCGGTCACAGCGGTGCTTGCCTTCGATGCCATGGATGTTCTACCTCTCGCCCTCGTCTGGCCCCGCCAGGGGAGCGTGGGTCGTCACAGGCCCGGCGGCGGAGACCCCGCCGGGGACCTTCTCTCGGGCCGCCCTGGAGCCCTTGCCCGGCTTCGCCGCCGGAGGCCTCTTCGCCTCCAGGAGCTGCGCCCGGGTGAGCACCCACGACGGCACCGAAACCATTTTCCCCCCCTCCACGCAGACCTTCACCAGCCAGCGCGACGCGTCCTCCGCGCCCCCAGAGGTCTCCAGGGGCGCCTCGGTCCCCGCCAGGGTCCCCTCGAAGGACAGCCTGCCGTCCACCGCCTGGCGGAGCTTGAGCTTCGCCGGGAGTCCAGCGAACCTGTTGAAATCATTGCGCTTTTGCAGCGGCCTGGAGAAGCCCGGCGAGCTCACCTCCAGGTCGTACGCCCCGGGGATCAGGTCCAGCGCGTCCAGCGCCGCGCTCACGTCCCGGCTTACCTGGGCGCACTGCTCCGCGGACACCGTGGGGTGCGCCGTGGGGTCCTTCCGGGGATCCCCCCCCGGGAAGTCAATGTACACCCGGAGGATCCCCCGCCCGGGCCCCTGGAGCCACTCCAGCGCCACGAGCTCCACCCCGTGGACCTCCGCGAGGGGGTCCAGCTCACTCCGGAGCTTGTAGGGATCAACACGCACGACGTTCCTCGAAGGGCCTCGACAGGGCCCAGCGATCCGTTCGCGCCAGCCCCCAGAACGCAGCGTAGGTGCGTGTGGGGACTCACCCCACACCCAAGGAAATGTGGTGGGAGGTGGTCTTCGAGGGGGCCCGTAGAAGTTGGAGATCCCCGAGGACGGCGGGCTGTCTACCACCCCTCCGGGCCGAGCGCAACCCCGCGGGCGCTTGCCAGCGTGGTGGGGCCGGGAATACCCTCCGGTCCCTATGCGCTCCAAGGGATTCCTGTCGCGGTGGTACCTGGTGCTGTTCCTGGCCCTCGGGTCCGTGGCCCCCGGCTGCGAGGACGAGAACGCGCCCAAGACCTGGGTGGGCAAGCTCGGCGAGGACCGCAAGCGCCCCGGCGCGATGCGGCACCTGCGGCAGCTCTGGGAGACCCGGGTCACGGCGGCCCATGACAACCTTCAAGACCCGCAGGTGCAGGGCTTCCTGAACGAGGCGCTGCCGGCCATCGTGGACGCCTTCCGGGCGCACCCGTCGGAGCTGTCCACCCGCAAGGAGGCCATCACCATCCTGGCGGGCTGCCACGACCCGCGGGCCGTGCCGGCGCTGCTCTCGGCGCTGGAGTTCTCGCCCGGCAACACGGACAGCGAGAGGATCGCCCTGCAGGCCGCCCAGGCCCTGGAGGTGCTCCACCCGAACAGCCCGGACGCGGTGCAGAAGCTCCTGGCCGGCATCGACCGCGCGGTGGGCTCCCAGGGCAGCGCCCCGCAGCTCCGCGAGGCGATCCTTTTGGCCCTCGGGGCCGCCGGGGACCGGAGCGTGGTGCCGCGCCTTCGGGACATCTTGAAGCGCCCGCTGGACCAGCAGGATTTCCGCACCGCCCGCGGGGCCTGCCAGGCCCTGTCCCGGCTCGGCGACCCGTCCGCGGCGGACGCGCTGGTGTACGCGCTCTACCTCCGGGTGCGCACCAACGGGGTGTTCCCCTACGCCGCCCGGGCCCTGGTGCACCTCGGGGCCTCCGTCGCGGTGCCCGCGATCATCAATACCATGGAGGGCCACAACGGCGAGGTGATGCTGCTCCTGCAGTCCTACGGGAGCACCCCCGGGGCCGAGGTCCCCCCGCCGGGGACGCTCCAGGGCGTGGCCCTGGACGCCCTGCGGGGCTTCGCCGACCGCCGGGCGATCCAGCCCCTGATCACCCTGGCGCAGAACCGCACGGTGCTCGCCGACGCCCCGTCCTCGCGGCTCCTTCGGGCCCGCGCCGCGGAGGCCCTGGCCTACTCCGCGCTCCCGCTGCCCCCCAACGACCCGGACCGCGCCCGCGCCTACGACGTGATCGCCGCGCTCTTCAACGAGGAGCCCGTGGCCCAGAGCGACATGGCGGGGCTCACCGCGGACTCCCTGGCCATGCTCGGGGACCCCAGGGCCGCGGGGCTCATCGCCGCGAGGCTCAACGACCGGCAGCTCCAGAACCCCGGGGCGGAGCCCATCGCGTACCGCATCGGGCTCATGTCACCGCTGGCGCGCGCGGTGCGCCACGGGGACATCGCCACGTACGACCGCGTGTCCACCACCACGCGCTCGCTCCTGGAGCGGCTCTCGCACGACCCGGAGGCCCAGGACGAGGACTCGCAGACGCAGATCCGGCAGATCCGCACGGGGCTCCAGGCGGTGGACGCGGTGGCCGCGGTGGCCCGGGACTGCAACGACGGGGACCTGGCCTGCTACCGCGGGAAGCTCGCCTCCACCGACCGGGACGTGCTCCGCAAGGTCTTCCGGATGATGTCCTGGACCCTGGTGGACAACGCCGACGCGAGGACCCTGCTCCTGTCGCGCGGCAACGCCACGGACCCGCCGATCCGCCAGGCGATCCACCTCGCGGTGGACGCGATGAGCCCGCACGGTTGCGCGGACTGCATCACCCGCCTGGAGGCCATCATCGAAGGGGAGCACAACCAGGAGTCCAAGAGCCTCCTGCACCTGGACGCCGAGTTCCTGATCGCGCGGCTCAGGGCGCGCGCGCAGTAGTGTCCGTGCGGTCGATCGTGCTAGG
Source organism: Deltaproteobacteria bacterium (assembly GCA_016218725.1). Lineage (GTDB taxonomy): Bacteria > Myxococcota_A > Polyangia > Polyangiales > JACRDB01. The sequence continues at coordinate 26,374 of JACRDB010000013.1, read as the reverse complement.
CTGGCGGACGTGATCCGGCTGGAGGTCGAGCAGGGCGAGGCGCGGGGCCGCACCCTGGAGCGTGACACGCCGGAGATCACCGTGGGCCGCGCCCCCAACTCGGACCTGCTCCTGCCCGACTGGCACGTCTCCGGCGCCCACGGGGTGCTCCGGCTGGACCCGGCGGACGGCACGGTGCACTTCCGGGACAACCGCAGCACCAACGGCTCCCGGGTGTCCCGCGGGACCGCGGTGCTCCCGGTGGACTCCAGCTGCCTCTTCGAGCGGGAGCTCGTCCCCGGGGACAAGCTCATCCTCGGGGACCCTCACCACCCGGTGGTGGTGCGGGTGGGCTTCACCCCGCGGCGCACGGCCACTGGCACAGACCCGTACTCCATGCCCACGGTGCCGGGCCTCGCGGACACGGTGCAGCCGGGCAGCCCCGCGGCGGCCAGCATCCGCTCCACGGCCCAGGCGATTGTGTCCGGAGGCGTCTCGGGCGGTGTCTCCGGGGGTGTGGCGCTGCCGCCGTCGCCGGTGCTGGTGTCCTCCCCGGAGCCGACGGCCACGCAGCCGCCGGAGCCCGAGGCCCGGGTGGTGGCGATCCGTACGGTGGCCACGGTGGGCCAGGCCCGGGAGGCCATCGAGAGCGACCCCTTGTCGCTCAAGGCGCTCCTGACGAGCCTCCGGGCCCTCTCCAGCGCGCTGGAGATGGACGAGGTGCTGGACGCGGTGGCCACGGCGGTGTTCGATCTCGTGGGCCGCGCCACGCACCTCACGGTGGCCCTGAAGGACGAGAGCACCGGGGACAAGCCCACGTACGTGCCGGTGACCACGCGGATCCGCGGGGCCACCGGGGCGCCCTCGGAGGCGGTGCCCATCACCCGCTCGGTGGTGCGCAAGGTGGTGGAGCAGCGGGCGGCGGTGCTGGCGGCGGACGCCCGCGAGGTGGGCGAGACGGCGAGCATCCTGGGCGCGAAGATCCTGTCCACCATGGGGGTGCCGCTCTGGAAGGGGGACGACATCCTCGGGGTGCTCCAGGTGGACAACCGGGCCAGCGCGGGGATCTTCAAGGAGCGGGACCTGGACCTCTTGATGGTGGTGGCGCAGCAGGCGTCCATGGCGGTGGCCAACGCGCGGCTCTACAGCCGGGTGAAGCTGGCCGAGGCCAACACCAAGACGGAGAACTCGTTCCTGCGCCAGCGCACGCAGAAGAAGGTGGACCTCATCGGGGAGAGCGCGCCGATCAAGGCGCTGCACGAGAAGCTCGCCAAGGTGGTGGACACGCGGGTGACGGTGCTCATCGAGGGGGAGACGGGCACCGGCAAGGAGCTGGTGGCGTCGATGATCCATAACCTGTCCCGGCGGAGGGACCGGCTGTTCATCGCCCAGAACTGCGCGGCGCTGCCGGAGACGCTCCTGGAGAGCGAGCTCTTCGGCCACAAGAAGGGGGCCTTCACGGACGCCACGGCGGACAAGAAGGGCCTCTTCGAGCTGGCCCACGAGGGGACCATCTTCCTGGACGAGCTCGGGGAGATGCCCCTGGCGCTGCAGCCCAAGATCCTGCGGGTGCTCCAGCTCGGCGAGGTGCGCCCGCTCGGCAGCGGCGTCACGCGCACGGTGGACGTGCGCATCGTGGCGGCCACCAACCGCAACCTCGAAGCGGAGGTGGCCGCCGGGCGCTTCCGGCAGGACCTGTACTACCGGCTCCAGGTGTTCCCGATCCGGGTGCCGCCGCTGCGGGAGCGGCGGGAGGACATCCCCCTCCTGGCCAACCATTTCCTGAAGCGGTGCGCCCACGAGCTCGGGCGCCCGGTGCTCGGCTTCTCGCAGCAGGCCATGGAGCTCTTGATGAGCTACGAGTGGCAGGGCAACGTGCGGGAGCTGGAGAACGAGGTGCAGCGGCTGGTGATCCAGAGCGAGCCCAACAGCTACCTCATGCCCGAGCACCTGTCCCCGCGGATCCGGAACATCGAGGGGCTCCTCGACCGGATCCGCCCGCCTCGGGGCACCCTCAAGGACATGATGGAGCACATCGAGAAGTGGCTCCTGATCGAGGCCCTGCGGGAGCACGGCAACAACAAGAGCGCCACGGCCAAGACCCTCGGGATCACCCGCGAGGGCCTGCACAAGAAGCTCAAGGGCTACGGGATCTCGTAGCGGGCGGTCCCTCCACGGGGCTCACTCGGCGTGCCGGAGCGCGCGCCGCAGGCCCTCGTCGAAGACCTCCTCCCGCGGCAGGAGCGAGAGCACCAGGTACCCGTCCGCGGGGAGCTCGAAGAAGTACCCAGGGCTCACCAGCACCCCCTCGTCCCGGACGAGGGCGCACACCCGGTCCTCCTCGGGGCGCGTCCGGGGGACCCGGAGCACCGCGTACCAGCCGGCCTCCACGGGCAGCGCCGTCCAGGGTGAGCCCGCGCCGAGCGCCGCCCGGAGCGCCGCGAGGTTCCTCCGAAGGCGCGCCAGCACCACCGACTGCACGGCCTCCCTCGCGCCGAGGAGCGCCGGGGCGGCGGCCATCACCGGCGCCCCCACGGAGAGGTAGCAGTCCGCCAGGAGCTCCAGCCGCGCCAGGGCCTCCGTCACGGCCTCCTCGGGGCCCGAGACCACCACCCAGCCGAGCTTCAACTGCGGCTGACACACCACCTTGCTCAGCCCCGAGAGCGTAAAGGTCAGCACCTCCCGGTGCGTCGCCAGGGACCCGACCGCCCCCCTCCGGGGCGCGAGGAGATAATCCCCGAAGACCTCGTCGCAGACCAGGGCCAGGCCCCGCCGCGCGCACACCGACGTCAGGGCGCCGAGCGCGTCCCCATCCAACAACGCCCCGGTGGGGTTGTTCGGGTGCACCACCAGCACGGCGCGCGTCCTCGGAGACACCGCGCGCTCCAGCTCGTCGGGGTCCAGCTCCCAGCGGAAGCCCGTCCATCGGTGAGGCACGGGCACCACCCTCACGCCCTCCAGCGTGGCAAGGTCTTCAAACAAGGGATAGCTCGGCTGGGGTACCAGCACCTCGTCCCCGGGGTCGCACAGGAGCTTGAAGAGCCACCCGTAGGCCTCGCTGGTGCTGGCCGTCAGGAGCACCCTCCCAGGGTCCACCGCCAGCCCTCGGGAGCCGTAATACCCCGCCACCGCCTCGCGGGCGGAGTCCAGCCCGAAGGGTGAGGGCGTGTAGGTGTGTACCATGGGTGTAGACAATTGTAGGAGAGCGTGGGACAGCTCCGGAGGGAAGGCAAGGTCTACGCGGGTGGGGTTGGCCTCGGTGAGGTCCAGGAGGGCAGGGCCTTCGGGGCGTTGGCGGAGCGCGAGGGTGACGGCGTTGGGGCTGCGGGCCCAGCGGGTGCGGGCGGAGAACATCGGGGGGGTCACAACCTCCGGGGCTCGGCGCGGCGATCGAAGAGGTACAGCGCGAAGGTGCCGAGCCAGTGGGCGCCGGCGTAGTGCTGGTCGGAGACGTACCCGAGGCCCTTGTGCGCGTGGGCTCTGGCGCATGCGAGGAGCGAGGCTCGGCGAAGGTCACCGCGGGGCAGCGCCGCGGCGATGCCTTCGAGCATCCAGGCGCGGGAGAGGTCGAGCCCCGCGAGGTGCACGAGGTGTCCGTCCGCGGGGTTCGGGACCTCCTCGGGGCGGAGCCAGTCGGCGGTTCCGTCCGTGGGGATGCCGGGGAGGTACTCTTCGAGCCAGCGGCCGAAGGGAGCCCGGGGCTGGGCGCGCGCCAGGAGGTCCGCGGCGGCGAGCGTGGGCGACAGGAAATCGTAGCCCGAGGGCTCCCACGCGAGGGGCGCGCGCTGGTCGCGCAGGAAGAGCCGCAGGGCGTGCAGGTCCAGGCGCTTGCGCTCGCCAGGGTCGCGGGCGGCGTCGAAGCAGAGGCCCAGCGAGAAGGCCGTCTGCCCGTGGAGGCCGCTGCGCACGGGCCTCGGGAGCGCGTCGAAGCCCGCGTGGAGGTGCCTCCAGGCCAGGGCCTCCAGCGCGTCCAGGCGCCGGGCGCCTCCGAGGGTTACGGCGCCCTCGACGCGGCGCAGCTCCCGCGTCAAGGTGACCAGCCACGCGAGGCCGTAGGGGCGCTCGAAGCTCTCGCGCCCGGGGGCCGAGAGGTACCGCAGCTCTCCGTCGAGGTTCTCCTCGGTGAGGCTCCGGGCGAGGGCCTCGCGGCACCGCGGGGCGAAGGGCTCCTCGGGGAACCACCGGGCGAGGCGGGCCAGGAGCCAGTGGCCGTGCACCGCCGAGTGCCAGTCGAAGCACCCGTAGAAAGCCGGGGTGAGGGACCGCGGCGGGCGGGCGTCGCCGTCGTCCTGCAGGAGATGCAGGACCTGGTTGGGGTACGGGCGGTGGACGCAGTCCAGGGCCAGCGCGGCGAAGCGCTCGGCGAGCGCGGGGGTGAGGCGCTCCGGAGCGCCGGTCACCGCTCGTACCAGTCGGCGTGGAGGCTCCAGCGGTGGCACCCGGGGCAGGCGGTCTCCAGCCACTGGTGGCCGCAGCCGGGGCACCTCCCCTGGGTGTCAAAGGTGTTCCAGCTGTGGCCGCAGTGGCACCACCAGCGGTCCCGGGCCCGAGGGCGCCAGCCGCAGCGCGGGCACCGGATCCCGCGGAGGCGCCCGAGGTCGTCCAGCGCGGCGCCGGCGCCTCCTCGGGGGCCTGTGGGGTCGTCTCGGTCGCTCATCGGGGCGGCGACGGGAGCGTAGCACCGGGCCCGGGCCGGGAAATGGAACGGACCCCCAAAAGGTTCACCACCGGAGCGCCGAAGGGGCATATCCTCCGACGCCGCAGGAGGCCGAGTGCCCATGGCCAGGTTCAGGGATTCGCACAGTCGCTACTCGGAGCACGCGCGCCCCGCGCACACGGAGGCCTCCCGCGAGGCCCAGGAGGCCCTGGTCGAGGTGATGACCATCGCCGCCTGCGTGGACGGCATGCTGGAGGAGGGCGAGGCCGACGCGCTCAAGCTCCAGATCCTGGCCACGCCGGGCTTCGAGCACATGGACACCCGGGACCTGTCCAAGACCGTCGAGGCCGTGGCCGTACGGGTCGCCAACGAGGGCCTGGCGGGGCGCGTCAGGGCCATCGCCGAGGCCATCGGCGAGGACACCCACACCCGCGAAGAGGCCTTCGCCCTGGCCACGCTCTTCGTGCTCTTTGACGGCGAGGTCGGCGACGAGGAGCAGGAGTTCCTGGAGCTCCTCCAGCGCGAGCTGCGCATCTCCGACGACCGCGCCAGCCACATCACCTCCGTGCTGGCCGACCTGGAAGAGTGAACGCCCGGCGCCCGTAGGCTCATCCAACGCCTCGATGCTCCTCGCCCACGGCACCGCGACGCGCGCTCTCTGGCTCCTCTGCGTCGCGCTCCTGGCCTGCGGCGGCGGCACCGCCGTGGTGGGTCGCCTCCACGACGCCAACACCGCGGACCTCACGGCCCCGGACCGCGAGCCTGGAATTGCGGACAGCACCGTACAGGACCTGACAACACCCGACAGCGCCCCACTCGACACCACGACACCCGACAGCGCCCCGCCTGACACGACGGAACCGGACAGCGCCCCACCGGACAGCGGCCTGCCTGACAGCGCCGTACTGGACACGACAACACCGGACAGCGCCGTACCGGACACCACGGCGCCCGACAGCGCGCCGATGGACAGCGCGGCGGAGGTCGGGATGGACAGCCCCGAGGACACGCGCGACGGCGCCTTGGAGGAGCCCGACGGGTCACCGTCCTGCGGCCTCGTCGGCCAGGTGTGTTGCCTGGTCGGGGTCCCCTGCGCGGTGGGGCTGCGGTGTCTGGGCGGGCTCTGCGCCACCGCGGCGGCGTGTGGAGGGCGGGACGAGCGGTGCTGCGAAGGGCTCCCGGGCGTGAGCCCCTGCGGCCCGGCGCTGGAGTGCCACGCCGGGGTCTGCCAGTGCGGCCTGCACCGGCAGCCCTGCTGCGCCTTCGGGGCGCAGTGCGCGGGGCCCTCGCTCGTGTGCGCGGGGGGCGCGTGCCAGTGCGGGGCCTCGGGGCAGCCGTGCTGCGGCGGCTTGGGGTGTGAGCCGGGGCTCTCGTGCCTTGGGGGCGTGTGTGCCTGCGGGGGCCTCGGTCAGGCTTGCTGCGGCGGACCGCTGGGTGTCTGCTCGCCCGGGCTCAGCTGCGCGGCGGGGCTGTGCGCCTGCGGCGGGCCCGAGCAGGCCTGCTGCGCGGGGAGCGTGTGCTCGCCCGGGCTCGCATGCTCCGCGGGCCTGTGCCTGCCGCCCACCTTGCCCTGCGGGCTCCTGGACCAGCCATGCTGCCTCGGGGTCTCGTGCAACCCCGGGCTCACCTGCAGCGTGGGCGTCTGCCGGGACCCCATCGGGCCCTGCGGCATGCGGGGGATGCCCTGCTGCCGCGGGTCTACCTGCATGGCGGGGCTCACCTGCGCCCTGGGCGTGTGCCAGGGCCCGATCTTCACCTGCGGCGAGCCCGGCTCGCCGTGCTGTGACAGCAACCCGCGCTGCGCGGGCCTCGGGACCTGCGTCTCGGGCGCCTGCCTGGTGAGCGCCGGCGGGGCCTCCTGCGGGCGCGTGGGGCGCGCATGCTGCGCGCCGGGGGACACCTGCGCGCCGGGCGCCCGCTGCGTGGCGGGGGTGTGCCGCTCCCAGGGCTGCGGCAACTACGGCGAGGGCTGCTGCCTCGTCACCGACGGGGGGATGGAGTCCGGCTGCGCGGCGGGGCTCTTCTGCATGGGCATGCGCTGCGCGAGCTTGACGTGCGGGGTGGGGAGCTTCCTGCCGTGCTGCGACGACGCCGTGGGCTGCGACCCCGCGGGCTGGGTGTGCAACACCATGAACGTGTGCGTGCCGCCGTAGCGGTGGAGGTATGGTAGACTCACGCCGAGGGAGCGAGCGTTGGCCGGTCGGAACCTGGACGACACCTACGGACTGGTAGGGCACCTCCTGGACGGCAAATACGCCGTTCACGCGGTGGTCTCCCGGGGCGGCTTCGGGCTCGTCTACCACGCCGTGCACCAGGCCCTGGGGAAGCCCGTGGCCCTCAAGGTCTTCGCGCCCACCGAGGGCAACCGCGACGGCATGGACCAGCTCCTGGAGGACTTCCGCCGCGAGGCCGGGATCACCGCGAGGCTCCGGCACCCGGCCACGGTGAAGGCCCTGGACTTCGGGCTCTTCCTCACCCGCGAGGGCACCGCGTGCCCATGGATGGCCATGGAGTGGGTCGAGGGCGAGACGCTGCGCAGCCACCTCGTGCGCCGCCGCGGCCGAGGAGGGCGCACGCCCTCGCAGTGCATGGAGCTCCTGGGGCCCGTGCTGGAGGCCCTCGCGGAGGCCCACGCCCTGGGCGTCGCCCACCGGGACCTGAAGCCCCAGAACCTCATGGTGGAGGACCCGGGGATCCGCGCGGGGGAGCCCCGGCCGACGGTGCGAGGGCACCCCCCGGTGAGGGTGCTGGATTTCGGCATCGCCAAGGCCATGGACCCCTCCCACGCCGCGGGGAGCGGCCACACCCGAACGGGTACGCGCGGGGCCTTCTCGCCCATGTACGCCGCGCCCGAGCAATGCGCCGGGACCCGCACGGGACCCTGGACCGACGTGCACGCCCTGGGGCTCATCCTGACGGAGCTCCTGGTGGACAGGCACCCGTACAACGACGCGCGGGACGAGGCCCTCGGCCAGGAGACCTTCGCCCGCGAGCGCCCCACCCCGGGGCGCTTCGGCGTGGACGTGGGCGCCTGGGAGCCCGTCTTGCTGCGCGCCCTGAGCATGCGCCCCGCCGATCGGTACCCCCACGCCGGGGCCCTCCTCGCGGCCCTGGAGGAGGCGCTGCCGCGCGCCTCGGGCGGTGCCCGAGGTTCCCTGGAGGGCGCCGCCGACGCGGGTGCCTCGCGGGCTGGCGCGCAGCCAGGGACCATGGCGGGCGCGCCCTTTACGACCTTGAAGCCCTCGGAGCTCCCGGCCTCCGCGCCCGCGCCCCAGGACGCGACGGGGCCCGGCCTCGCGCCGCGCCGAGGCTTCGGGGCCCTGGGGCTCCTGGTCGGGGTGCTCGCCCTGGTCGTGGTCGGCGTGGGCGCGGGGCTGCGTCGGGTGGTGAGCCGCCCCGCGGCGCACGCACCGGCGGCGGCCTCGCCGCCGCTGACCCTGGCGCCTGCGCCCGCGGTGCTCGCGGCGCCCGCGCAGCCCGCGCTGGAGGCGCCGTCTCCCGCGGCCGACGCGTCCACGCAGCCCCCGGAGCCCCCTCGGGGCGTGAACGCCGGGCGTCGTTCCAGCCGCGCTGGCCGCTCAGGGTCCGGGCGTCCACAACGCCCTCCGACGAGCCCTGGCAACGATCAGGTCCCGTTGGAGTAACATACCCCGCGTGGCGAACGCACACGCGTGGGTGCTCCTTGGCGCGCTGACCCTGCCTGCGCTGGCGTCCGCGCAGACAGCGCAGGAGCAGGTGGCGAGGGCCGACCTCCTGCGTCAGGCCGAGGAGGCCAGGCAGGCGAGCGACCACGCGCGCGCGCTGGACCTGGCGTCGCGGGCGGGGCAGCTCCGGATGACCCCGTCGGTGAGGCTGCTCATCGCCCAGGAGCATGCCACGCTGGGTCACACCCTGGAGGCGCTCGCGCTGTCCACGCTGTGCGCGACGGAGGCTCGGGCAGACGCCGCGCTCAACAACCGGGAGCGCATCCTGGCGGCGTGTACGGCCCTGGAGGAGTCCCTCCAGGCGCGGGTGGCTCGGGTGACCGTCAGGGTCGCGACGCCGGCGCCCGAGGGCCTCCGGATCGCGGTCCAGGGCGCGGAGCTGCGCGCGGCCCTCTGGGGGATCGAGGTCCCGGTGCTCCCGGGTCGCGTGACCGTGGAGGCCACGGCGCCGGGCCGTCAGGCACTCCGCCAGGACCTCGACTTGGTCGCCGGGGCGACGCAGGTACTGACGGTGGCGCTCGCTGCGGCCACCGCGGCGCCGCCGCCCGCGCCGCCAACGACCACGGCGCCGCTGCGCGCGCCGACGACGACCGCGGCGCCGCCGTTGAGGGCATCCACGGCGCCAGCCACGGCGCCGCGGCCGGTCCTGTCGCCGCGTGGTCCGGGCGCCGGGCCCTGGGTGGTCGCGGGGGTGGGCGTGGCGTCCTTCGGCCTCGCAGGGGTGTTCTTCGGGCTTCGCGGGGGCGCCGTGCAGGAGCGCGACCGCGCCCTCGCGGAGACCGCGCCCCGCTGCGACGAGGACGCCGCGCGGTGCGACTACACAAGCGCCACCGAGGCCGACGCGAGGGCCCGCACATGGAACGCGCTCACCAACGTCGCCCTGGGGGTGGGCGCCTCGGCCGTCGTGGGGGGGGTCGTGTGGTGGCTCCTTGCGAAGCGCCGCGGCGAGCCCAGGACGCCGACCGTGGGATGGTCCCTGAGCCCCGGCCCGGGGAGCCTGACGGTGAGCTTCGGCGGTGCGCTGTGAGGCGCCTCGCTTGGGCGCTCCTGGCGCTGGTCCTGGAGGCGTGCTCACTCGACCCGCTGGTGATCCCTCCGCGGAGGCCACGCGACGCCGGGGATCTGGCGCCAATTCCAGATTCGTCTCTACCGGACACCCCAACCGTGGATGTATCTTCCTTCGACTCGCCCGAGGCCAGCGTAGTGCCGCCGCCTTCGGACGTGTCTTCAGACCTTCTGGGAGTCGACACCGAGGAAGTGGTATCGCTGCCAGATACGTCCCTACCAGACATTACGCCGGGGGAAGTTCCTCCCATGGACTCGGCGGAGGGCAGCATCGCCCCACCTCCCTCGGACGTGTCTGTAGACCTATCGGGAATTGACGGACGGCGCTGCCTACCTACGGAGACTCCTTGTGGGACGGAGTGTGTCAACATTGCCACGAACCCTTCCCACTGCGGGCGCTGTGGTAACATTTGCACCTTTGCCAACGCCCTTGCAGAGTGCTCTCGCGGGGTGTGCACCATGGGCCCATGCGCCGGGCGCTTCGCGGACTGCGACCTCAACGCTGCCAATGGGTGCGAGATCAACATCGACACCAATGCCATGCACTGCTCGGGTTGTGGAGTCATGTGCTCCACGGTGGGGGGGACCCCCACCTGCGCCCGGGGCATGTGCAGCACCACGGTGTGCATGAGCGGGAGGGGCAACTGCAACGGGATGGCCTCGGACGGCTGCGAGGTGGACCTGAACACCAGCGTCAGCAACTGCGGCACCTGCGGCAACGCGTGCTCCTTCCTGCGGGCAGCGGCGGCCTGCGTCGCCGGGAGGTGCGTCCTCGGCGCGTGCGATGCGGGCTTCGCGGACTGCGACGCGAACCCCGCCAACGGCTGCGAGGCCGACCTGCGGTCCCCGGCCACCTGTGGCCGCTGCGGCAACGCGTGCCCCTCGGGCCAGGTCTGCGACGCGGGGGCCTGCACCCTGCGCTGCCCCACGGGGCTGACCGACTGCGGCGGCGTCTGCGCGGCGCGGGACCGGGACCCGCGCAACTGCGGCACCTGCGGGAACGTCTGCGCCTTCGCCAACGCGTCGGCCTCCTGCGCGCTGTCCACTTGCATGCTGGGCGCATGCAACGTGGGCTTCGGCAACTGCGACGGGAGCGCCGCCAACGGCTGCGAGACCAACACCCGCACGGTGTCCAACTGCGGCCGCTGCGGGGAGGTCTGCGGCAACCAGAACGCCACCCCCGCGTGCCTGGGCTCCGGGATGTGCGACATCACCTGCAACACCGGCTTCTTCGACTGCAACTCGGACGCCGGGGACGGCTGCGAGGTCAACGGCCGGACGCTCACCAACTGCGGCGCCTGCGGGCGGACCTGCGCCCCGGCCAACGCGACGGGGGCCTGCCCCACCGGCGCCTGCGGCGTCGGGTCGTGCAACGCCAACTTCGCCAACTGCGACGGGAGCGTCGCCAACGGCTGCGAGACGGACCTCCGCACCAGCTTCGTCAACTGCGGGGCCTGCGGTCAGGCCTGCATGACCCCTACGGGCACCACGACCAACACCTGCGTCGCTGGGGTGTGCGCGCCCGTCTGCGCAGCGGGCTTCGGCAACTGCGACGGCAACCCCCGCAACGGCTGCGAGACGGACCTGCGCAGCAGCTTCACCCACTGCGGGGCATGTGGGAATGTGTGCGCGACGCCCTCGGGCACCACGTCCAACGTGTGCGCCGCGGGCGTGTGCGTCCCATCCTGCGCAGCGAACCGCGGCAACTGCGACAGCAACGGCGCCAACGGCTGCGAGGCGGACCTGACCACCAGCGCCACCTGCGGGGCCTGCGGCACCATGTGCACCGCCATGCAGGCCTGCGCGAACATGGGCGGGACCTACGCCTGCACGAGCACCTGCGGGGCCTCGGGGCTCGTGTGTTGTCCGGGCAATACCTGCAACGGTGGACTGACGTGCAGCGTACATGCAGGGACCACCCGTTGCTGCGGAACCGGACGCACCAACTGCTCCGGCGCCTGTGTCGACTCCGCGGTGGACGCCTCCAACTGCGGGTTCTGTGGCCTGGTTTGCGCGCGCCCCGTGGGTACGACCTTCAACACCTGCGTCAGCGGCATGTGTATTCCAAGCTGCGCCGCGACCTACGGAAACTGCGATGGCAACGGTGTCAACGGCTGCGAGACGGACCTCCGTACAAGCGCCGCCAACTGCGGCGCCTGCGGGGCATCCTGCCTTACGAACATCGGGACCTCCTCCAATGCCTGCGCGAGCGCGGCGTGCAGCCCCGTTTGTGTAGAGAGCTACGGAGATTGTGACACGAGTCGCGCCAACGGCTGTGAGGCGCGGCTGAACACGGACGCTCGCTGCGGCGGCTGCGGCGTCGCCTGCACAGCGAGCGCCACGACCTGCCGACCGTCTGGGATGAGCTACACCTGCCAGCCTTGTGGCGGTGCAGGGCAGCCGTGCTGCGCCACGGGCACCCCGTGCATGGGGGCCCTCACGTGCATGACGAGCGTCTGCGTCTAGAGGGCCGTCAGAACGTCACCACGCAGCGCACGGCGCCCGCCGTCTGCTCTCGATGGGGACATTCTGTCCCGCCCAGGTACTTCCACCTGTGGCAGACGCCCGACCCTCGATGTGGATACTGCGTGAGCGGTGGTGAGGCGTAGCTCACCCGCGAGGAGTTCTTGCTCGGTGAGAGGCGGGCTAGTACCCTGAGGCCACACGGAGGCTCGCGATGGAGTCCAGGCCGCGAATGACGTGGGAAGGGATCTGCGCCGCCTACCCTGGCGAGTATGTGATTCTCGACGACCTGGTGATCGACCCCGTGCGACGCCGCGTCAGCGAGGGGCGGGTGCTAGCGCACGCACCGACGAGGCGCGAGGCCTTCGCTGCCGCGCCGAGGGCGGAGGTCGGCGCAGAGCGCGCGCTCAAGTTCACGGGCCCCCTACGCATCCCGCCCGGCTTCGTTGGGCTGTTCGGCGCCGAGTGATCGTCACCCCCTTTGATCCTGTCGGCGCGCTGATCCTCGTCGAGGGGCGGGTCGTCGGGCCGCTGGGTCCGCGGCGCTTGGACCTGGTTCTCGACACCGGTGCGGTCGAGACCATCCTCGCGCTCGGCGTGCTCGACGACCTCGGCTACGGCGCGCGCGAGGCCGAGTCGCTGTCGTCGGTCAGTTCGATCGTCGGCCGCGAGTACGGGTACCGCATCCGCGTGCGTGAGTTCGAGGCGCTCGGGTACGCCTTCGCCGACTTCGAGGTCGCCGCGCACGACTTCCCCGACGGCTTCGGCATCGACGGCCTGCTCGGATTGAGCTTCCTCCGGCGGTTCAACTACGAGATCCGGTCAAAGCACGGGGAGATCCACGTCGCGCCCGTCGCGTGACGGCGTCGCCCGCAGCTCCCACGATCCAGACGCGCCGCCGCGGGGGTCCTCACGGAGCGCCTTCCAGGAGCGCCCTCAGGTCCTCCCACCGCGCGCCTTCCAGCGGCGCTCCCGGCGCTACCGCCCCGCTCCGGGCCAGCGCCTCCAGCGCCCAGCGGGCCGTCAGTACGTCCCCTCGGAGCGCGCGGGCGCCACCCTCCGTCGCACCCACCTCCACCCACCCGATGGGCACCCGGAGGGCGCGCCAGACACCACCAATTTCTTTTGTAAAATCAATAGGTTGCACTGCTCGCAGGGCGCGCTCTGGCGCGGGCTCGTCCGTCGGTGTCAGCCCTGCCCTGGCGGCGACCGCGGTCGCCACCGCAGCCCCCACGGCCTCCGGCGAACGCCCTCCACAGGCGCCTTCGAGCGCCCTCGGGGTCTTCCCTCGCCAGCGGTCCACGGCGCGTTCGTCGTCGGTGACCAGGGCGTCCGGGAGCGCGACGGGCTCGTCCCAGCCGGCCCACAGCTCCAGCAGCACCGCGCCCTCGGGCGTCGCGTCGAGGCCCAGCACCGCCGCCGGGCGGTGGCCCACGCTCACCCACTCGCGGCCGAAGTAGTGGGCGAGCGCACCCACGCGGGTGAGCCCCTGGAGGAAGCCCCGCACGTTGCGGTTGAGCGCGGTGGCCATCGTGGCGTCCGGCGCCAGCGCCGTAACCGCAGGCAGGGCCAGCGTCCAGACGAGCGCGCGCCCTCCGAGGTACACCGCGGTGCCGGTGGTCTCGCGGCGATACATCGCCACGCCCGCGGCCTCGCAGCGCGCGGGCGCCAGCACCCGAGGTGCCCGCTGGAGGGCGCCGAGCACCGCCGCGGGGCCCCGCACCACGCTCGATGCGAGGCACGGCGCGCGCGTCTCCTGCGCCCTCGCGAGCGCCCAGGGCCCGAGCGCGATCGCGTCCCCGAGGGACCTCGCCCGCGGCGCCAACACCCGGAGGACCGCGCTCACGGGTCCTCCATACGGGTCCCCGGGAGGCGCCGCGAGAGCGCGTAGAGCGGCACCCCCAGCGCGAGGAGCCCGAGGGAGCCGAGCGTCGGACCGGGCTGCCGCAGCGCGAGCGCCGCCAGCATCGCCGCGGAGGCCAGCACGAAGATCGCCACGGGCCAGGGGTACCACGGCACCCGGAAGGGCCTCGGGAGCGCGGGCTCCTGACGCCGCAGGCGCGCCACCGCCAGCGCCCCGAGCGCGTAGAAGGGCCACGCCCCCACCACGAAGACCTCCGCCAGCCTGGCCATCCACGAGGACACCACGTACCCCGAGGCGAGGGCCGCCGTCACCAGGATCGCCGCCGCGGGCACCTCCCACCGGCTGGTCTCTCGGAGCCACCCCCAGAGCCTGGAGTCCTCGGCCGACGCAAAGACCACCCGCGTCCCGGTGAGCATCCCGATCAGGCACGCGCCGCTCGTGGAGAGCGCCACCAACGCGGCCATCGCCCCGGGGCCCCAGGAGACCCCGAGCGTCGCCCCCAGGGCCTCGGCCAGCGAGCCCCCCCGGGCACCGAGCGCCTGGAGCTCCCTGAAGCCCAGCGCCCGCGTCACCCCGAGCACCACCAGCAGGTACAGCACCGCCACCGCCAGGACGCCCCCCACCAGCGACCGGGGCACGCTCCTGGCCGGGTCGCGCACCTCCGAGGCCATGGAGGTCACATCGATCCAGCCGTCGTAGGCCCAGAGCACCCCTACCAGCGCCGCCGCGAGGCCGCCCGTCACGGCGCCCGAGGGCGTCGGGGCCGCGGCCTCCACCGCCGGAGCGCCGAGGGCGCACGCTAGCGCCACCGCCGTGAGGCCCGCGTAGCGCACCGTCGCCGCGAGGGCCTGCACCCCCGCGGCGAGCCCCACCCCGAAGAGGTTGAGAGCCGTCACCAGCGCGATCACCCCGAGGGCCAGCGGGCGCTCCCCCCACGGCAGGAAGTGCCGTAGCTGCCGCGCGGTCACCACCGCGAACCACCCCACCGACGAGGGCACGCTCACGGCCAGCATCGACCAGCCAAAGACAAAGGCCACCCTCGGCCCGTAGGCCCTCCGCAGGAACACATACAGCCCACCGGCCTCGGGCAGCGCCGCCCCCAGCTCCGCCAGGGACAGCGCCCCGAGCAGGGTCAGGAGCGCCCCGAGCGCCCACACCGCCACCGCCTGCCAGGGCGCCCCCACCTGCGCCGCCACCTCCGCGGGCGCCGTGAAGATCCCGCTCCCCACCATCGCCCCCACGGTCACCAACGCCGCGCTCAAAGGGCCCACCCTCGGGCCCAGCGAGGCCGCCCCAGGCGCGCGCTCCGACGGTCCAGCCCCGGTGCCTTCGGTTCGTTCCACGCCCCAGGGAGCGTACCCCGGCGATACGACCCGCGTCGACGGCCCGCAACCCCCGACGCCTCACGGAGGAGGGCTCTCGGGCCTCGCACTACGGCCGTCTCGAAGGTGTTGACAGGTTCCGGGTCCAGCATCCCGATTTTCGCCGAAGTGCGCTTATCTCGGCGGCGCGCCTCGGCCATCACTCGCCGAGAACCCCCCGACACTGCACCAGGTGGGCACCCTCAACGCGGAGCCAACAGACCCTCGATCCTGCGATGGTTCTCTCATGATTTCACGAAGATCACAACTTGCGCACCAGCGCGGCAAGGCCCCCCTCCTCGAGGCTACTCCCCGAGGCCAAAGACATAGAGCAGCGCTGCACTGAGTTGGTCAACATCAATCTCATGCAACTTTCCCACGAGCTCCAGGCGGTTGAGGGTCTCCTTGTTCGCTGGTCCTACCAAATGAACGAGCGCCCAGGAGTCATGGGCCAGGAACGGATTGCGCTTGGCGGTCACGCAGCGAACGCATGCCTTTGGGCCACCCCAGTTGGAGGTCAGCGGCACGATGAGGACCGTGGACAGTTTCGCGATGAGCGCCTGCTGTTGGACAACCACAACGGGGTGCTCCAGCGACGACCCGCCGCGAGCTCGTGAGATGACCGGGGTCCAGTATACACCCCACGGTACAGGCTCCGCCACGACGTCAACCGCCCTTGGTGATGCGTGCGACGACGGCGCGGGTTCGTCTGACGGCTGCCCGCGTGACAGGGTCGAGCTCGGCGTCAGCGTCGGGAAGGGACGAGCCTTCGGCTCGGTGGTCCGGACGTTCGGGGAGGAGTGCGGCACACTCTGCGATCCACGTCCTGGCGGCCCGGAAGTGTGCCGCCGTCAGAGTATAGACCTCCTCGCAGAGCCATGCGAGGACCGCACGCGAGCGGGGGTGGACGTCGCCCTCCAGGCCGATCGCGAGCACGGAGAGGTAGACGTCCAGCCGATAGACCGCCTCGGTCAGCGTCACGAAGGACGGCCGCCAAAACGCCCGCTGCCATTCCACCTTGGCTTCCCAGAGGTCCAGCACGCGCCGGGCAGTCAGGCGCCGGGTCACGCCGTGGGTCTGCAAGGCATGCTCAAGCTCCAGGGCGCATGCCGCACCGAGGCGCCGTGCGCGCCTGGGTAGTGATCCCTGCATCTCGCGTTCCGCCTGGCCAAAGACGCTCAGCACCACAGGAAGCTCAAAGCGGTCCAGGATCGCTTCAAGCACGATCAGCACAGGCGAAGGCATCGGGGCATTGGCCAGGTGCTCGCGAGCGGCGTCCACGGACGTAGCCCGCAACACCGGCCGGGCGGTGAACTCGACGAAGACCGTCACTGCATCGCGGAGCATCCGGCGTTCCGAGGGCCGCAGGAGAAGCGCCACGCCCAGACTCCGCATCGTTCGAAGCGTTGCGCCCGCGGGTCGCGGAGCGGCGCCCGGCTGGAGTAGGTGTCTTGCGGAGGAGGTCATCGCAGACAATCCTAACACGCGGCTACGCGCCCTTCTTCCTTACCCTGGAGCCGACTGGCGGCCAGACCTCTGAAACGGGCTGTACTGGTTGGACCTTCGCCGACATCACCCTCCAACGCCCGAGCCCCGCTCCCTCACCGACGACACCCTCCCGCGGGTGAGCTGCACCCTCACGTCCCCCACCCGCTCCGCGAACGCCAGGTCGTGCGTCACCACCACCACCACGCAGCCGTCCCCCCGAGCCCTGGCGATGGCTCCCTCCACCCTGGCCACGCTCGCCGCGTCGAGCCCCGTGGTGGGCTCGTCAAAGAGCAGGAGCGCCGGGTCCGGAAGCAGCGCCCGCGCCAGCGCCAGCCGCTGGAGCTGCCCCCGGGAGTACGTCCGCGCAGGGCGCTCGGCCAGCTCCTCAAGACCCATGGACGCCAGGGTTCTGTCAACTACAGTAGACACGTCCGGGAGGTCCTGGAGCTTTGCGGTTACGGTCAGGGCCTCGCGGGCGGTGAGCTCCGGCGGGACCATGGAGGCGTGGGCCACGAGGCCCACCAGGGGGCGCACCTCGTCGCGGTCCTCGGGGAGCGTGAGGTCGCCGTAGCACACGGTGCCGCTGGTGGGCCTGGCCAGCGTGGAGAGCACCGCCAGGAGGGTGCTCTTGCCCGCGCCGTTGCCGCCCTCGACGGTGGTGACGAGGCCCCCGCGGAGGGTCACGCTCACGCCCGAGAGGGCGCGTGTGGCGCCGTAGACCCGCGTGACGCGGTCCACCACCACCGCCGGGAAGCGCACCGCCACGCGGGCTACACCAGCACCAGGTCGTCGGCCGAGAGGGCCTCCTGCGCCACCACCGAGGAGAGCTCCTCCTCGCGCTCCACGGAGAGCTCGTAGAGTGAGGTAAGCAGCGCCGGGAAGGCCTTCATGGTCTCCAGGAAGCGCTCCGGGCGGAGCACCAGCGCCACCACCTCCTCGCGGGCCGTGACCGTGGCCATCGCCGGGCGACGCAACACCAGCGAGAGCTCCCCGACGCAGTCCCCGGGGCCCAGCGTCGCGAGCTGGAGCGTCCCGCCGGAGTCCTCCCGGCGCCGCACCTCCACGTGGCCCTGCGCCAGGAGGTGCAAGCCCGTGCCCGCGGAGCCCTGCGTGAGCAGCGCCGCCCCCGCAGGAAAGGTCACCGTCTCGAAGGCCGCCCCGAGGGCCTCCCGGGAACCTTCAGGCACCCGCTGGAGCACCGCCGAGGTGTACAATAGATTAGACAGCAGCCGCCCGCGGCACCAGGTCTCCAGGGCTCGGCCGAGGGCCGGCGAACGCTGGAGAGCTTCATGTACGGCCTCCCGCGGGAACTCCAGGAGGAGCGCGGCGCGGGTGGTGATGGCGCTGGCCGCGCGCGGGGAGCGGGTGAGGAGCGCCATCTCGCCGAAGACCGCCCCGGCGCCGAGCACCGCGAGGTCCCGGGTCTTTTCACCGAGGCCCCGCACCACGCGCACCTCTCCGCGGGCGATGAGGTACAGGCTGTCTCCGGGCTGTCCCTCGGTGAGCACCTGCTCCTGGGCGCGGCAGAGCCTCACCTGGAGCGCCTGGGCGAAGGCCATGAAGCAGGTTTTTGGGAGCGTGCCCCAGAGCGGGTGGGCGGCGCGGGCCGGGAGCTCGTCGGTGACCGGCGCCCGCGCGACGGCGTCCCGGGCGAGGGCCAGGAGCTCGTCCCTTGGGACCGTGTCTTCAAGGGGCGAGACGTCGTCGGAGTGCAGGGGCGGGGGCCCCACGCGCGCCGAGGAGGTGCGCTCCACGTCCGCGGCGAAGGCCTCGGCCACGGCCTCCAGGGGCGCGTCGCGGCCCGCGAGGCGCAGGGCCGCCACGGCGCTGGCCACGGCGTGGCACACCTGGCCCTGCTCCGTGAGGGCCACGGCGGCGGCCTCGAAGGCCCCTCGGGCGAGGCTCATGGCCCCGAGGCTCACCGCCGAGCGGCCCACGAGGTCCAGCCCCGGGGCGCCGGCGCCCACGTCCCCGAGGGCCGGGATGGCGTGGCGGAGGCTGCGCTCCGGGTCGTTTTCGGCCAGGGCCTCCAGGGCGAGGTCCCCGGCCTGGGTGGGCGCCGTGGGCGCGTGACGGTCGCGGGTACGCATCGGGTCCCGCGAAGATACCAGCGCCAGGGGGAGCCATGGAGTATCTTCCCGGCCCTCGCATGCGCTTGCAGAAAACCCTTTGCGCGCTCGCCCTCGGGGCGCTGACGTGCCGGCACCCGAACACCCCGGCCCCCATGGCCGACGCGCCACCGATGGCCCCGCCGCCCGTGGCGGCCACGGCCCGGGACGCCGGCGGCGGCCCCTCGGCGGGCGTCGGGGCCGGGGCTCGCGCGCTGGAGACCCTGGCGGACACGCTCTCTGCGCGCATGGCCACGCTCCGGGGGCTCGCGCTCCGTCGGCCCATCCCCCGCGGGGTGATGTCCCGCGCGCAGATCGTGGCCCGGCTCCGGGAGCGCACCCGCCAGGAGTACCCCGGCGCGGAGATCACCCTGGAGGGCGAGCTCCAGAAGCGCCTCGGGCTCCTGCCGGAGTCCATGGACTACGAGGCCACGGTGTTCGCGCTCCTGGAGGAGCAGGTGCTGGGCTTCTACGACCCGCTGGAGCAGCGGTTGTACATCGCCGACTGGGTGCCCGCCGAGGCCCAGGCCAGCACCATGGCCCACGAGCTCACCCACGCCCTCCAGGACCAGCACTTCAACATCGGGCGCTTCACCCACCACCAGCAGGGCGGAAACGACGCCCAGCTCGCCGCCATGAGCGTGGTCGAGGGCGACGCCACCGCGGCCATGATGGACTTCGCCATGCGCGCCGCGGGCCGCACCCTGCGCGACCTCCAGGACCCCGACGCCCTCCTCCGAGGCCAGCTCCAGGCCACCGCGGACCAGCCACGCCTCGCCGCGGCCCCCGCGGCGCTCCGGGACACGCTGCTCTTCCCCTACCTCCAGGGCTTCTCGCTCTGCGCCAGGATCGTCCGCGCCGACGGGGACTACCACGCCATCAACGACCTCCTGGCCACGCCCCCGGCGTCCACCGAGCAGGTGCTCCACGCGGACAAGCTCGCCGCCCGGGAGCCGCCCATCGCGGTCCCCCCCACGGTGCCCGCGGCCCTGGCCCGGGACTTCCAGCTCGCCTACCACGACGTGGAGGGCGAGCTCGGGCTGCGGCTCTTCCTCCAGACGGCCCTGCCGGTGCCTCGGGCGGACTCCGGCGCCGCGGGCTGGGGCGGTGACCACGCCGTGCTCCTGGTCCCCAACGGCTCCCTCCGCCCCCTGGACGCCGGCGTCGAGCTCTCCCCGGAGGCCCTCGCTCGGGATGTCCTCCTGTGGACCGTAACCATGGATCCGGTGACGGGGGCCGCAACCGACGCCCAGGCGACGGAATTTGCCGCTGGAGCCCAGGCGGTTCTAGCCCACAGATACCCACAGGCACCGGTGGTGTCGGTTCCTGGTGCCATGGTGGCGAGGGTGGTGTCCCCCGGGAGGGTCTCGCTGGTGGCCCGGAGCGGGAGGACCGTCCTGGTGGGCGATCGGGTGCCCCAGGATCGGGCCGCGCTGGTGGTGCGGCAGGTGTTGGCGCGCTAGGTGGTGTCTGTGCGGAGCAATGGTCCCGGACGATGACCTGGACGCCGAGGCCCTGGACCACGACCCGGTGGTGCGTGGGCCTAGGAGGCTGGTTGAAGCCCCGGAGCCCGTGGGCATCGGGCTGCGGGCGCTCTTCCTGGTGGCCCTCGGGGCGGCCTCGCTGGGCGGCGCCCTGGGGGGCGTGGGCCTGGGGATCGTGGTGGCCACCACGCCCGTCCGGCGCCCGAGGCACCGGGCCCCGAGGGCCGTGCCCGCAGCGCTCTCGCAGCCCGCAGCCGCGGCCGCCGCGGAGCCCGGTGCCCGGCCGAGGCTGCGGGCGCCGTCGCTGGAGCGCAGCCAGCTCACGCTCGGGCGGGGGCGCACCCTCGTGGGGGCCCTGAGGCTCCTCGGACTCACCCGGGACGAGCCCCGGGCGGTCTCCCAGAGCCTCCGGAGGCACGTGAACATGCGTGCCTTGCGGCCTTCGGACGTGGTGGTGGCGCTGCGGGACCCCGGCAGCCACGCGCTCCTGAGGGTGCAGTACCGCCGGGGGAGGGCCGAGCTCTGGGAGGCCACCCGCGGCGGCGACGGCGCCTGGAGCGCCGAGAGCGTGCAGGCCCGGGTGGAGTCGGTGCAGCTCGCCGCGTGCTGGGAGGTGCCCCGGGGGCCGCCGGGGACCCACCTGCGGGCCCTGGGCGTGGAGCCCGAGGTGCTGGTCCCGGTGGGCGAGGCCCTCACGTCCCTCGGGCTCTCGCCCAGGCTGCGCGAGGGCGACCTGGTGCGCGTGGTCCTGGAGGAAGAGCGCCTGAACGACGGGTTCTACCGCTACGGTCCGGTGCTGGCGCTGGACCACCAGGGCCCCGGAGGACACCACCGGGGCTACCGCTTCCGGATGAGCTCCGGCCCCGGGGACCTCTACGACGCCGAGGGCCTCACCGTGGAGCGAGGCGTCCTGCGAGGACCCGTGACGGGCGCGAGGCTCTCGTCGCGCTTTGATCTGCACCGCATGCACCCGGTGCTGCATGTCCTTCGGCCGCACCTCGGGGTGGACTTCGCGGCCCCGCTGGGCACGCCGGTGGCTGCCTCGGCGGAGGGCGTGGTGCTGTCCGTCGGGCCCTCGGGGCCCTCGGGGAACCTCGTGAGGGTGCTGCACCGACCCCTCGGGCTGGAGACCGGCTACGCGCACCTGTCGCGCTTTGCCCCGGGGGTGAGGCAAGGTGTCAGGGTGCGCGCCGGCCAGCTCCTGGGCTATGTCGGATCCACCGGGAGGAGCACCGGGCCCCACCTGCATTTCTCCGTCCGCCGTGGGGGTGCGTTCGTGGATCCGCTCGCGTATCACACCCCGAGGCAGCGGCTCCCGGACGACGCCCTGGCGGCGTTTCGGGCCTCCGTGGCGATGCTGGGCACCGCCCTGGACGGGCTCTCCGTGGACGCCCCCGCGGTGGCGCTGGACGCACCTGCCGCGCCACCCACGCCGTCGCGCGCGCCCTCGGAGGCGCCCCCGGAGGAGGGCCCGGAGGCGCCCGAGGACCTGCTCGATGACGACGAGGACACCCTCCGTGGTGATTGACGCGCCGTGAGCAAGCTGCGTAGGGTGCCTGGGTTGTGAGCGAGGCGAGCGCCGAGGCGACCCCGGGGAGGAGCCCCCTCGGGCCGCTGTCGTTGCTGGCCTCCCGGGGGGCGATCTACACCGCGGGGATCGTCCTGTCGCGGTTCCTGTCGTTCCTGCTGGTGCCGCTCTACACCCGGCTCCTGACGCCCGAGGACTACGGCGTGCTGGAGCTCGTGGACACCGCGGACAACGTGGTGGTGGTGATCTTCTCGGCGGCCATCACGGACAGCTTCCTGCGCTTCTTCAACGACGCGCGCTCCGAGGCCGAGAGGGCGCGCACCACGGCCACCGCGGCGCTGAGCCTGGTGGTGGTGGGGTGCCTGATCGGCGTCGGGGGCTGGGCCCTGGCCCCGTCCCTGGCCGGTCCCGTGCTGCGGGACCCCTCCAGGGCGCTCCTCCTTCGCTGGACCTTCGCCGCCGTGGGCTTCCAGTCCCTCATCGAGATCCCCCTGGCGGTGTACCGCGGCGAGGACCGGCCCTACACCTACGTCGCCGCGGTGGTGGGGCGCTACGCCTTCGGGCTGGTGCTCAACGTGGTGTTCCTGGTGGTGTTCCACCTCGGGGTCCGCGGGATCGTCCTGTCGAGCCTGTGCTCCTCGGCCCTCGTGGCGACGCTCACCGTGGGCGCGCTCCTGCGCCGCACGGGGCTGCACTTCGACCGCGCGCTCCTCCGGCGGGTGCTGCGCTTCGGCTGGCCGCTGATCCCCGGGGCCGTGGCAATGCTCGGCCTGCAGCACTCGCGCTCCTACGTGCTGGCCCACTACACCACGCTCTCGGAGGTGGGGCTGTGGTCCCTCGGGGCGCGCTTCGGGATGATGGTCTCCCTGGCCCTCGGGCAGCCCCTGAGGAGCGCCTGGAGCGCGCAGATGTACAAGGTCTGGGACGGTGAGCCCGAGCGCCGGAGCTACCGCCGCATCGGCACGCTCTTCGTGGGGGTGTTCATGTTCGCCGCGCTGGGCCTGTCGGCCTTCTCGCCGCTGGCCATCCGGGTGATGGCCGACGCGTCGTACCAGCGCGCCGCGCTCGTGGTCCCGGCGGTGGCCTTCGCCTTCGCGATGCGGGAGATCGCGGACTACTTCCGCAACGGGCTCTTCGTGGCCAGGGCCACCGGCGCCATCGCCGGCGTGGAGCCCGCGGCCGCCGTGGTGGACCTGTGCCTCGGGATCGTCCTGGTGGAGCGCTTCGGGCTCTACGGGGCCATCGTCACCACGCCGGTGGTGTTCTTCTTGTATCTCCTGGCGATGCACGGCGCGGTCCGCCGCGCCCTGCCCGTGCGCTACGAGTACGGCAGGATGATCGCCCTCTCGGCGCTGGCGCTGGCCGGGGCCCTCCTGGCGGTGCTGGCCCCCGGGCACTCCCTCGCCGGAGGGCTCCTGCGGGCCGGGGCCATCGTGCTGGCGTACCCCGTCCTGGCGGCCCTGCTGATCTTCCGCGAGCCCGACGAGAGGGCCTTCCTGGCCCGGTTGCGGCGCCGTGTCTGGAGGTGGTAGTGCGGTGGGGGTGAAGCCCCTCGCGCTCCTCCTGACGACGGTCCCGCTTGCCCTGGTCACCTGCCGGGAGCGCCGCAACGGGAGCCCTCCCGCCGACCGCAACACCACCACCACGGCGATGACGGCGCCCGCGACGGACCACGGACTCCTCGCGCCACCGGCGTCCGGACCCGGGCCGGTGCTGGGCGGATGCCCGCTGTTCCCCGCGGACAACCCCTGGAACCAGGACATCTCCAGGCTGCCGGTGCACCCCCAGAGCGGGCGCTTCATCGCGAACATCCAGGCCCACGGGGACCCGAACCTCCACCCGGATTTCGGCAGCGACCGCGCCTATGGGATCCCCTACACGGTGGCGCCCGCGGGCACCCCCCCGGTGCCCATCCGCTACGATGAATACGGCGACGAGAGCGACCCGGGGCCCTTCCCGATCCCGCTGGACGTGGCCATCGAGGGCGGCAACGACCGTCACATCCTGGTGGTGCAGTCGGGCACCTGCCGGCTCTTCGAGCTCTACCACTCCCGGCGAGAGGGCCGGGGCTTCGTGGCGGGCTCCGGGGCGAGCTGGGACCTGCGCTCCAACGCCCTGCGGCCCGACACCTGGACGAGCTGCGACCAGGCGGGCCTGCCCATCCTCCCGGGCCTGGTGCGCCGGGACGAGGTCCAGGCCGGGGCCATCCGCCACGCGCTCCGGGTGACCTTTGACCACACCCAGGCGGGGTGGATCGCGCCCGCCCGGCACCCCGGAGGCGACGACTCGGACCCGGACGCCCCGCCCATGGGGCTGCGCCTGCGGCTCCGGGCGGACTACGACCTCTCGCGCTTCCACGGCGCCACCAGGGTCATTCTGGAGGCCCTGAAGCGCTACGGGATGTTCACCGCGGACACGGGCACCAACTGGTTCATCACCGGCGCCATGGACCCCGGCTGGGACGACGACGACCTCGCCCAGCTCCGGGACGTCCCGGGCACCGCCTTCGAGGCCGTGCTCACCGGTCCCATCCAACGAAGACCCTGACAAATTCGGCCATCATAGCCGAAAAATGGCACTGGTAGGGGTTGTGACCAGTGGGCGTCGAAGCTCCCGCCGGGGGCTTCGGAGCGCCTTCGGGAAATAGCGGTCGCAGGGGAAAATGTGCGTTTCCGGGGCAGACGGTCCCTGTTGGGGGGGTGCAGGAGGTGTGTAGAGCGCGTCGCACGGCGCGTGCATTGAGCTTCTACGGCGCTCCCGGGTGTGAGGTTACCCTCCCACTCCGGGGGAGGGATTGGTCCCGAGGGATTCCGAGGCTCCTACCCAACGAGGTTCCGATGAGCTGGCAACGACGAGCGGGGATGCTGATCGCGACACTTTCGCTCACCCTGACGGGGTGTCCGACGGGTGATGGCACGGAGGACACGGACGGCACCGGGAGGGGTCGGGACGGCGGCAACATCACGGGCGATGGAGGCGGCACCAGCGGTCCGGACACCGGGCTTCGGGATCCCTTCGCCGACGGCGGGGGCGGGGGTGACGGTGGGGGTGGGGGTGACGGCGGGGGTGGGGGTGACGGCTTCAGCCCCTTCGGGGACGGGTCCGGCGGGGACGGCGGCACCACGGGGGACGACGGCGGTCGCCGCCCGGTGGTGACGCCTACCGGCGAGGTGTGTGACAACGGCTTTGACGACAACGGCAACCGCATGGTGGACGAGGGCTGCACGTGCCTGCCGGGCACGCGGCAGAACTGCTACCCCGGGCGCCCCTCGGAGGCGGGGATCGCGGGCTGCACCTACGGGATGCAGGACTGCACCGGCGGCGAGGAGATCGGCACCTGGGGCGAGTGTCGGGGCTTCGGCGGGCCGATGCCCGAGGTGTGCGACGGCAACGACAACGACTGCGACCGCGAGGTGGACGAGAGCTGCCCGTGCATGCCCGGGTCGAGCCGGAGCTGCTACCCGGGGCCCGCGGGGACGAGCATGCACCGGCCCTGCGAGGCGGGGCGGCAGATGTGTGTGACCTCCGGGACGGGCTCCACCTGGGGGCCGTGCACCGGGGCGGTGCTGCCGACCATCGAGCACTGCGACACGCTGGACAACGACTGCGACGGCATGAGGGACGAGGGCTGCCGCTGCAACCTGGGCGAGGTGAGGCCCTGCTACACGGGCCCGATGGGGAGCATGGGGACGGGGACGTGCCAGGGCGGGGCCCAGACCTGCGAGGAGCGCCCGGACGGCACCTCGGACTGGAGCCGCTGCCGGGGCGAGGTGACGCCCGCGAGGACGGACACCTGCAACGGGGCCGACGACGACTGTGACGGGCGGATCGACCCCGGGTGCCCGTGCACCATGGGCGAGACGCGGCCGTGCTACTCGGGGCCGGCGGGCACGGCGGGGCGGGGTGTGTGCCGCGCGGGCACGATGCGCTGCGTGCGCTCGGGCGAGTGGAGCGCGTGCGAGGGCATGGTGCTCCCCACGACGGAGCGCTGCGACCGGATGGACAACGACTGCAACGGCACGGCGGACGAGTGGTGCCTCTGCGGCCCGGACCAGACGGTGACCTTCAACCGCCGGGAGCTGGCGTCCATGGGCTCGCGCAGCGAGCTGCGCCCGGCAGACGGGCTGCCGATCATGCCGCAGACCTGCGGCCCGCGGCGCTGCGCGGAGAGCCAGGTGGCGGTGGAGGTGTCCGCGGGCACCTTCCGGTGCGTGCCCACGCCGCCGATGTGCCCGCCGGGGCGCTACCCGAACTACGTCCGCGGGGGCTACTGGCGCTGCGACCGGCCCTGCGAGATCGTGATCCAGTACGGGCACCTGTATGATTTCGCGGTGGTGTGCGCCCCGCGACCGGACGTCACCTGCGGCCCCGGGCAGACGCCGCATTTCGTCTTCGAGACGGAGATCTGGGCTTGTCGGCCCACCTGCGACAACGGCCAGTACGACATCTACAGCTACGGCATGATGCCCGTCTGCGTCCCCTGCTGACGCCCGCCGGCGGGGCCCGTGGCCCCGCCGCGCTCCTCCCTCCCTCTCAGCGCTCCAGGTGACGTAACGAGTGGGCGAGGCTGGCCTGGCGCCACACTCCACCTCGGTGCCACAACGTGACCGATGCGCGTCCGCCTCGGTGCCACAACGTGACCGATGCGCGTCCGCCCCCGCGCATGACCGTCG
>JACRDB010000142.1 GCA_016218725.1 Deltaproteobacteria bacterium | reverse complement strand
GGGCCTGGCGCCGCGGGCGGCCGCGCTCGCGCCCGGTGGGGAGGCGCCGCCCGCGCGCGTCGCGGCGATCCCGGTGCCGGCGCCGGTGGTGACGGCGCCCGCGCCCGCGCCGCCGTCGACCAGGGCCTCCGGGGCCTTCCGCCCGCAGCCGTACGCGCCGGCGCCAGGGGACGAGGTGGTGCCCTTCACGCGGCGGCGGCGGATCATAGCGGACCACATGGTGTACTCGAAGCAGGTGGCGCCGCACGTGTACACCTTCACCGAGGTGGACCTGCACCGGGTGTCGCGGCTGCGGGACGCGCGCAAGGAGGCCCTCAAGGCCGAGGGCATCCCGCTGACGTTCCTGGCGTTCATCGCCGCGGCGGTGGCGCGGGCCCTGCGGGAGCACCCGCAGCTCAACACCCGCGTGCTGGACGACGCGTACGTGAAGCTCCGGGACATCCACCTCGGCGTCGCGGTGGAGACGCCCGGCGGGCTCCTGGTGCCGGTGGTGCGCAACGCCGACCAGCTCACGGTCAAGGGCCTCGCCCGGGCCATCGACGCCATCGCGCGCAAGGCCCGCGAGGGCAAGGTCGAGGCCGACGACCTCTCGGGGGCGACCTTCACGATCTCGAACCCCGGGCCCAAGGGGAACTTCGTGGGCGCTGCGGTGATCTCGCAGCCCAACGTGGGGATCCTCCGCACCGGGGAGATCACCAAGCGGCCGGTGGTGGTGGAGTGCGACGGGGTGGACTCCATCGCGATCCACCCGGTGATGTTCGCGGCCCTCTCCTATGACCACCGCGTGGTGGACGGCGTGGCCGCCAACGAGTTCCTCTACCGGGTCACGGAGCTCCTGGAGGCCGGCGCCTTCGAGGTGTAGGTCCGCTACTGCGGGTACACCACCAGGACGTAGCGCGAGGCGCTGAGGTTGGCGCCGCTGTCGGCGAAGAGCCAGGCGGGGCCCGCGGCCAGGTCCACGGTGAACTCCGCCCGGGTGCGGTTGGTGGCGCAGGCGACCTCCAGGGCGCCGCCCCCGGTGCAGGAGCCCTGGCGGACGTACACCACCGCGTTGGTGTCGAAGAGCGTCACCTGCACGCGGCGCCGAGCGGTCCCCGGGAGCAGGAGCACGTCCTCGGTGGCGATGGCCCCCGCGCGGCAGCCCGAGGACTGGTGCTGGCTGAGCCCCGGCGCGTAGACGCCGTACACGGTCCCGCCCTGGGAGATGTCAAAGCCCGGCGGCGTGGCGCACACCGCGGGCCGGAGGCCCGGCGTGCGCAGCACCGTGCGGAGCGTGAAGGGCCCCGCGTCGCCGGCCATGTCCACGGTGACATAGTACGTCACGGTGCCGGCGGTGCTCGTCGGGCGGAGGTACACCCGCGCGGTGTGGCCCGAGGCCACGGAGGCGTTGTTGTTGCACACCACCGGGTCCGAGCCGCAGGCGGTGCGCACGGAGAGCACCGGGTCCGCGGCGGGGGAGCCGCCCAGGGCCTCGAAGAGCACGTCCGCGGAGGCCGGCACGGCCACGGCGTAGACCACGTCGGCGCCGCGGCCGCCGCAGGCGTCCCGGAGGTCGTCGGTGAAGCCCGCGGTGGTGCCGGTCTGCGTGTCCATGGTCCGCCCGGCCATGTTCACCGGGATGGCCCGGTCGCAGGTGTCCCCGGGGCGCACGCACCCTACGCCGTTGTCAATGACGCCGTCGCAGTTGTCGTCGGCGCCGTTGCAGCGCTCCGTGGCGCCGGGGTGCACGTCCGGGTTCATGTCGTCGCAGTCGGGCCCCCGGGGGCACACGGTGCCCCCCACGCGGTTGGCGGCGTACCCGTCGCGGTCCATGTCCGTGGGGGCGTTGCGGCAGGCCATCGCGGCGGGGTCGCAGGAGTCCGTGGTGCACGGGTCCGTGTCCGCGCAGGACCTCGGGGTCCCGCCGCCCATGCACATCCCCGAGGCCAGGTCGCAGCGGGCGCCGGTGACGCAGAAGCTGTCGCAGTAGCCCGGCAGGGGCGTGAACACGCAGCCCGAGGTGGGGCTGCATGCGCCCGTCACGCAGGGCCCCGGCGCGGGGCACAGCGCGGGGTTGGGCGAGTGCGCGCAGCGCCCCGCCATCTCGTTGCAGGTGTCCACGGTGCAGGCCACCCGGTCGTCGCAGGACACCGCCGGGCCGGGGCGGCACCCGAGCGTCGGGTCGCACACCTCGACGCCGTTGCAGAACTGCCGGTCGTCGCAGGCCCCGTGGTTCACCGACCGGAGGCACATCCCCGTGGCCGGCTCGCAGCGCTCCACGGTGCACGCGATCCGGTCGTCGCAGTCCACCGGCGCGCCCGCCACGCAGCGGCCCTCGGCGCAGCGCTCGGCCCCGTCGCACAGGTTGCCGTTCTGGCACATCGCGTCGCTGGTGCAGCCCACCCTCATGCAGCCCGTGGTGGGGTTGCAGAGCTGCCCCTCGGGACAAAGCGCGCTCATGGGCCGAAAGACGCAGCGCCCCGCGGCCTCGTCGCAGGCGTCCTCGGTGCAAGGCACCCCGTCGTTGCAGCCCCCGGGGCAGCGCGTCATCGGCCGGTCCGGCGCCACGTCCGGCGCCACATCCCTCGCCGTGTCCCCAGGCGCGTCCACCCGCCCATCTACCGACGTATCTGCGATGGTGTCGGGTGGTGTGGTGTCTCCCCCTACAGTGTCGGGTGGTGTGGTGTCTGGTGGGGGCGTGTCGGCGGGATCGGTGTCTGGTGGTGCCGTGTCCGGGGCGCCGTCGGTGGCGCTCTCCTCCGGGGCGTCTGTGGGGACCTCGGACGTGGCGCCGGAGTCCACCGCGGCGTTGAACTGGTCGCGGTCCGGGCTGAAGAGCACCGAGCACCCGAGCGCCAGGGGCAGCGCCGCGAAGAGGACACGTAGCGTGAAGGACCCGCGCATCAGAAGCTCCCTCCGACCAGGACCCCGAGGGTGTTTGGTGCGGCCAGCGCCGTCACCTGCGCGCGGCGCCCCCAGTTGGTGCGGGTGTAGAGCAGCAGCGACGTGGCCGCGCCGACGAGGGTCACCGCCCCGGCGACGTCCGTGAGGAGCCAGTAGCGCGACGCGCGGTCCGCCGCGGCCTGGCCCTGCAGGCGCAGCGCCGAGGCGTCGCCCTGGCCGCTCTGGTACCGCGTCAG
This sequence comes from Deltaproteobacteria bacterium, assembly GCA_016218725.1. GTDB lineage: Bacteria > Myxococcota_A > Polyangia > Polyangiales > JACRDB01. The sequence continues at coordinate 20,264 of JACRDB010000142.1, read as the reverse complement.
GAGGTCGCTGAAGGTCCCGTTGTTCGAGAGCGCAAGGCCAAAGAACACCCCCCACGCCACGGTGGCCGCGCCGGTCACGCCGAGGGTGGTGTAGAAGAGCCCGGGGCTCAGGCCCTGACCGGGTTCGTCGCCAGGCGGCAGTGGCGGCGGCGGTGGCGGCGGCGTCTGGGGCGGTGGAGGCGGTGGTGGTGGCGGCGGCGGCGCCTCCGGTGGTGGCGGCGGCGGTGGCGGCGGCGCCTGGACCGGCTCCAGCGTGGCGGGCACCTCCATGCGGCCGCCCGGGTTCGCGTCCACTTCGCGGCGCCAGTCCCGGAAGCCCTCGGCGTGAATCTCGATGAGGTGGTGCCCCGGGGCGACGCGCAGGGGCTCGCCCACCGCGGCGGCGCGGCCATCCACGGTGATGGTGGGCGCCGCCGTGGAGGGGAGCACCGTCACGCTGAGCTGCCCGAGGCCCACGGAGAGCTCCCGGACGCGGCGCTCGATCACCTGGCGCTGCGCCGGGGCCGCGGCGGGAGACTCCCGGAGCCATGCGTCAAAGTGGTGCAGCGCCTCCGTGGGCCGCTGGAGCTCCACGTAGCAGTTGGCCATGTTCACCCGCACGGAGGGGTGCGGAGCCAGCCGGTAGGCCTGCTGAAAGGCCTCCAGCGCGCTCTGCCAGTCCCGGCGCCCATAGGCCGCCACGCCGGACTGGAAGAACTGCCTCGCCGCCGCACGATCCGCAGGCGTGGGCGTGGGCGTGGGCGTGGGGGCCGGCTGCGCCAGGGCCCCGGAGGCCCCCGCGGCGAGACCCAGAACCAGTGCAAGGCAAGCTCCTCGACGCACGCGACGGTCCTCCGGCGGCTGCCGCGGGCGCGCTTGCCCGCGGAATCCCCATAGGGTACCGACGGGAGCTCCGCGCGGTCAATCACCGTCCCGGGTGCGGCCTGCGCGTCGCAGGTGTACTATTTGATGACAATCGCCGTCGGGTCCAGGGAGGACTTGGGGCACTGCGGGTCCATCTCCTCCAGGGCGTCCACGATGGTGCGGGCCACGAGGAGGTTGCGGTACCACTTCTTGTTCGCGGGGATGATGTGCCACGGCGCATGCTTCGTGTTGCAGCGCGTGAGCGCGGCCTCGTAGGCCTCCTGGTAGTCCTCCCAGCGCTCGCGCTCCTTGATGTCCCCGGTGTCGAACTTCCAGTGCTTGCCCGGGTCCTTCAGGCGCTCCTCCAGCCGGAGCTTCTGCTCGTCCTTGGAGATGTGCAGGAAGAACTTGAGGAGCTTCGTTCCCGTGTCGCTCAGGATCTCCTCGAAGTTGTTGATGATGTCGTAGCGCGCCTCCCACTCGGCCTTGGGGACGAAATTGTGCACCCTCACGATCAGCACGTCCTCGTAGTGCGACCGGTTGAACAGCCCGATGTTCCCCCGGCGGGGCACGCGCCCGTAGATCCTCCAGAGGAAGTCATGGTCGCGCTCCTCCTCCGAGGGGGCCTTGAACGCCGTGATCTCGCAGCCCGATGGGTTCAGCCCCGAGAGCACGTTCTTGATCGTGCCGTCCTTGCCGCCGGTGTCCATCGCCTGCAGCACGATCAGGATCGACCGGCGGTTCTCCGCGTAGAGCCGCTCCTGGAGCTCCGCCATGCGCTTGCGGTCCTTCTCGAGCTGCTTCTCCGCCTCGTCGCGGTTCTTCACGCCCTCCGTGCTGTCCGGATCGATTTCCTTGAGCTTCACCTTGGAGCCCGGCTTCACCTGGATCGCCTTGGCCATGTCCTCGTCTCCTCCCACGGGGCCCCGCTGGAGCACCCCGGTCGGCGCATCCTACACACAGTCCACCCCCTGGGGATGCCCCTTTCAACGGCACACTTGACCGGGGACTGTGCCACGCCGTGAATCCCTGGCACGCTCCAGGAACCCAAAGCTCGGCCAGTCCTCGGGCGGGGCAGTCCAGGCAACGGCTTTGCATGGGTCCCGCCATTCATGGTGAAACAATGAGAAGAACCCTCCGCTGGCTGGTATTGTCCTCGCTCTGGGCCCTCGGGTGCGGGAGCACCGTGTCGCCCTTCATCCCCATGGACGACGCGGCCTCCGACGCCGGCGCGGACTCGTCCCCGACCGAGGCGGGTGCGGACTCGACCCCGCAGGTGGACAGCCGCGGGGAGGACACCTTTGTCCCGACGCCCCCGCCAGACGCCCCGGTGCGGCCCGACGTCCCATCGGTGCCGGACGCCAGGCCCGACGGGGGACCGCTGCCTCCGCCGGACGCCGTGCCTCCCTCGGACGGGGGACCGGTGCCCTGCCCGGGAGACCCGTCGGGCACCGGGCTGCCGTGCGATACGCCCGGCTCCGGCTGCGGGAGCTCGGGGCCCTGCGGGGCCGCCGTGGAGTGCGTCTGCGGCGCGGATTTGCGCTGGGTGTGCCGGGGTTCGCCCCCGGACCCCGGCTGCCCCGACGGAGGCGAGCCCCCGCCGCCGCCGCCGCCACCGCCCATCGATGGCGGTCCGGTGCGTTGTCCGATGGACCCGTCCGAGAGCGGGACGCCTTGCCCCTCCCTGGGCGTCGGCTGCGGCTCCATCGCGCCGGACGGGAGCCTCTTTGTCTGTCGCTGCACCGAGCGAGGCTGGCAGTGCGAGACCGTGGCCCCCCCGCCGGACGCCGGTCCGCCCATTGACGTGCGCCCCCCGCCGGATGCCGGTCCTCCGCCGGACCTCGGCCCCGCCCCGGACGCCGGGGGCTGCTCCCTGGTCGGGAGCTGGAACACCATGTTCGATGGCAGCCCCCCGATCCAGTTCGACTTCCGCGCGGACGGTACCTGGACCGCCATGGTGACCGCCGGCGTTCCCCCCACGGACCCGGTCATTTCCGGGACCTGGACCAACCTCGGCGGTCGCATGACCATCATGGACAGGTCCTGCGACGGCTCGGGCCCCGGGACCTATGACCTCTCCTTCGGGCCCGCCTGCGGAGCGGTGACCTTCAACCTCGGCTACGACCCCTGCTCCTCCCGCGCCCGCTCCCTCAACGGCGCGCGGATGACCCGGCGCTAGCGCGCCGCCAGGGGCCCCGAAAGCCCTCCGTGAGCGTGCCCAGGAGCCCCTCCAGCCTCCGGCGCTGGGCGGGCTCCGAGGCGCGGAGGTCGCGCAGCTCGCCCGGGTCCTCCGTCAGGTGGTACAGCTCGGGCCCCCCGGGCCTCAGGATCAGCTTCCATTCATCGTCCAGCACGGCCCTCCGAGGCGTGTTCAAGGGACCCTCCGGGAGGTCCATCAGCACGGGCCTCGGCGGGTCGTTCAGCCCCACCAGGTCCCCCGCCAGGCTCACGCCGTGCAGCGTCCCCGGCGCGGGCGCCGGGACCCTCAGGAGCTCCAGCACCGTCGGCACCAGGTCAATGTGCCCCCGCGGCGTGGTCACATGGCGGGGCTCCAGCCCCGGCACGGCGAAGATCCACGGGACCCTCACGAGGTTCTCCCAGAGCTCCCTCCCGTGCCGGGAAATCCCGTGCTCCTGGAAGAGCTCCCCGTGGTCCGCGGTCACCACCACCGCCGTGCGCTCGCCCCCAGGCAGCCCCCGAACCCCCGCCAGGAGCCGCCCGAACTGCCGGTCCGTGAAGCGCACCTCGCCGTCGTAGCGAGCACGGTTGCCGTTGCCAAAGCTCGGCTGGTCGCCGTGCCAGAGATATTCGGGATGTGGGTCAATGTAGTGAACCCAGAGGTAATACCGCTGCCCGCGGCTGGCGTAGCGGTGCAGGAGCGACAAGGCGCGGTCGGTCACCAGGTCGTCGGTGACGTGCATGTCCGTGTCGTCCGGGGGGTGGGCGGAGTAGTCCCAGTGGGAGATCCCCTGGGGGAGCCCGTAGCCCATGCGGAAATAGCTGTGCGAGGCCGCCCCGAGGGTGACCAGGCCCGCGTCGCGCAGGCGCTCGGCGAGCATCACGTTGGCGCCGTAGTACTGCGTGAAGTGCCCCATGCTGTTCGGGCACTCGGTGGGGTAGCGCCCCGCGAGGAGAGGCCCGATGGAGCGCCCCGTGTACGACGACAGCGCATACGCCCGATCGAAAACCACCCCCCGGGCCGCGAGGGCGTCGAGGTTGGGCGAGAGCTCCCGAGGGTTGCCCGCGTAGTGCAGGTCCCAGCGCAGCGTGTCCACGGTGACCAGTACGAGGCTCATCCCCTCCGGCGTGAGCCCGCGCAAGAGCGCGTGGGCGTCCGGCGGAGGAGGTGGCGGCGGGGGAGGCGCAGGAGGGGGTGCAGGGGCCGCCTCGGGAGCGTCCGTGGAGGGCGCCGAGGGGCCCGCGTCCGGCGCCGCGGGGTGGGCGAGGGAGGACCCCGGGGAGGACCCGCGGGGCACCGGGTGGCAACCCACCAGGGCGAGGGACAGGAGGGCGGAGAGAGCACCACGCGAGGACACGACCCTGCGGGTGGTGCCACGGCCCGGGCGTGTTGAAAAGTGGACGCTGGGGTCGCCTGTGGGCATCCGTGGGGCCGAGGCCGATGACCCCGAACGCAGCCCGAGCGACGGACACCCTGGACGAAGGCGTCAAGTTCATCCCCCAGGCGGACTACCGCGCCGCCCTGGAGGAGGCCCGGGACGCCCACAAGCAACGCGAGGCCCTGGCCCTGGAGCTGGCCCGCGCCAGGAAGGAACTGGAAGCCCTCAAGAGCGACGACGGCAAGGAAGGCGTCTCCCGTCGGGTGGTGCTCCTGCGCGACGCCCTCACCCGCAAGGACCAGGAGCTCCTGTGGCTCAAGGACCACCTGCGGGCGCGCGAGCAGCAGCTCCAGGAGGCCCGGGACAGCGCCCGGAGGCCCTCGGCCGAGGTGCGGGTCCTGCGCGAGCCCGACCCGCGAGTGCCAGAGCTCCAGGCGGAACTCACCAGGCTCAAGAGCGGCAGCCAGGAGAGCTCCGCGGTGCGCGCGGAGCTGGCCCGCACCACCGCGGAGCTGAGCCGCGTCCAGGGGCTCCTCGCCCAGGGCCAGGAGGAGCTCTGCCGGAGCCAGCAGGAGCGCGAGGCCCTCTCCCACGCCCACACGGAGCTCCTCCGGGCGTGGCAGGCCCACACCGAGGAGCGCCAGGCTTTTGATGTCGCCTCCGCCCAAGCCGTGGCCGACGCGCGCGCCTGGGTCGAGCGCGCCGAGCGCGAGTGCGCCGAGCGCCTGGACGCCCAGCGCCGGGAGTTCGACGCCGCCGTGGCCCGCGCCAGCCACGAGGCCACCTACGGCCACCAGGCCCTCGCCCACGAGAGGGACACGCTTTTGCGGGAGCGCGAGGCCGTGCGCGCCACCCTGGACGAGGCCCGCCAGGCCCACGCGATCACCCTGCGCACGCTCCGGGACGCCCACGCCGAGGAGCTGTCGGCCGTCCGAGAGGCCCTCGCCCAACGCGCCGCGGACGTGGACGCCCACGCCGCCGAGCTGGCCCGCGTGGGGGACTCGCTCCGCGTCGCCGAGCACGAGCTCCATGGCGCCCGAGGCGCCCTGGAGGAGACCCGCCAGCTCCTCCACGCCGCGCGCCGCGAGCGCGACTGCGCCCTCTTCTCGGTCTCCGCCGTGGAGCAGGAGCGCGACGCCCTCCAGCAGACCCTCGCGGACACCTCCCAGACCCGGGACGCCGCCCTGGCGCAGGGCGCCGCCCTGGCGTCGCAGGTGGCTGCCCTGGAAGCGCAGGTGGCCGCCCTGGAGGCCCGCCTGGCCGCCCGGGAGCGGGCCGCCCTGGAGGCCGAGCGGGAGGCCCGGGACCTCCTCGCCCGCGCCGAGGACGCCAGGGTGCTGAGCCTTCACGGGCTCGCAGCGAAGCACGAGGAGGAGCTCACCCAGGTGCGGGCCTCCCACGCCGACGCCCTGGCCGAGGTGCGCCGCGCCCTGGCCGAGGAGCTCGCGGGCCTCCGCGCTCGCCACGAGGCCGACCGGGAGGCCCTGGAAGCCGCGCACCGCGAGGCCGTGGCCCACCTCCAGCGCGAGCAGCTCATGGAGCTCGGGCTCCGGGACCAGGCCCATACCGACCACCTGGAGGCCCTCGGGCGCACGCACGAAGAGGCCCTCCGCGGGCAGCAGGGCGCCCATGAGGCGCAGCTCACGGCCCTGCGCACCGCCCAGGCCGAGGAGCTGGCGAGGCTCCTGGCCGCCCAGGCCCTGGAGGGCTCCGGGCTGCGCGCCCGCGCCGAGGACGCCGAGGCCCGGGAGGCCACCCTCACCGAGGCCCTGGAGGCCTCGAGGGTGGCGCTCTCGGAGCAGCAGGAGCTCACCGCCGAGCGCTGCAAAGCCTTGGAGGAGCGCCTCCTGGAGACCGCGGGGTACCGCGATCGGTACGCCCGCAAGCTCTCGGCGGCGACGGCCCAGCTCCAGGTCGCCCGGGCCGAGGCCGCGGGCGCCGCGGCCACCCTGGGCGAGGACCTGGAGCGCCTGGCGGAGCTCGTGGGGAGGCTCACGGCGCGGGTGGTGCTCCAGGGGGCCCACGCCGTGGCGGCCTCCGCGGGGCGGCCGGAGCCCTCCGACGGCGACGTGGACGAGGCCATCTCCACCCTGGCCGAGGAGCTCCCGGACCTGGTGGGGGTGGAGCTCTGGGGCGCCAGGGACGCCCTGGCCGCCAGGGCCCGGAACCTCTCCCTGGGGTAGCGCCGCTGCGGTATACCCTCCGAGCGATGGCCGACGAGGAACCGCTGGGCAAGGCCGACCGGGACCGCCTGGTACGGATGGGCGACGCCTTCGAGCGCATCGACAAGGTGCTCTTTGACCTCGGGCTCCAGGGGCTCCAACGGATGACCCCGTCGAGCGTCTCGGAGCTCAAGGCCCTGGAGCAGACGGCCCACAACGCCGGGATGGTGCGCGTGGAGCGCCAGGTGGAGACCCTGGCCACGCACGTGCAGCGCTACCTGGAGAAGGACCCGCTGTTCACCATGGAGGCCTACAGCACCACGCTGAACCGGCTGTGGCTGCTCAACAACCAGACCCGCAGGCGCCACGCCACCGGCGCCACCCCGGACCAGCTCGTGGACCTCCTGGGCGAGGCCCGCCGGTCCTACGAGGAGCTCCCCACGCCGCTCACGCTCCAGCCCCTCGGGGCCGTGGGCTGGGTGTCGGACACGGATTTCGTTGGCGTCACCGTACATTTCTGGGCCGAGGGCCGCGAGGGGGAGCCCCTCCAGGCGTCCAACTGCAAGCCCTGCATGTACTTCGGCAAGGACCCCCGGCAGCTCCTGGACGAGTCCGTCAACGGGACGCTCTCGGTCACCATGAGGGACCTCTCGCACGGCGCCTACGAGCTGCGCCGCGCCAAGGTCAGCCGCGACGGGAGGCTCTCGCTCCACAAGGACCTGGTGGTGTCCGCGGCGCCCTACCTCGGGTCCCGGGCCTACAGCGCCCTCTCGGTGCCCGACTGGTCGACCCTCGTGGACCGGCTCCGCGCGGGGGACGTGCAGCCCGTCGAGGGCGCCGGCGGACGGCACGTGTTCCTGGAGCCCGCGCGCTGGGGTGAGCTCCACGTTGACGAGAAGCTCCAGCGCGCCAGCGCGGAGCTCGGCGACGCCCGCGGGGCCTCGCTCACCCTGGAGGTCCCCACCCGCGCGGAGAACAACCTCCTGGTGGACAACCTGGAGGCCATGCTCGGGACCAGGAAGCGCAAGACTGGAGCGCTCCCGGACGCGCTCTTTGGCCGCGCCACGGTGTCCGAGGGGAGGCTCACGTTCTTCCCGTACACGGCCATCTTCAACCACGCGGTGGTGTCCTCGGACCGGGGCCGCCGGAGGGTGAACGAGCTGCACCTCGGCCTGGAGTCCCTCCGCGGCGTGACCGCGACGGAGCGCTGACCGTGGCCCCGACGCAACCCCCGGAGGACCTCCAGCGCGCGCTCCAGGCGATCTCTCGGGAGGCCGACCTGCTCAAGGCCCGGGCCCCCGCGGAGCTCTCCGGGGCCGAGGCCCTGGTCGAGGTGCAGGCCCACGGGGACCTCGTGGCGCGCTTCCTCGCGGATGTGAGAGAGGCCCTCTCGCAGGTGTTCGTGGCGGGGGTGGCCTACCCCGACCCGGAGCTGCCCGACGAGCTCCAGAACCTCGGGGAGCGAGCCCGGGCCCTGGGCTTGCCGACGGCGGTCCTGCACCTCCGGAGCCTCCGGGCGTGGCTCCAGGCCGTGCATGCCGAGCACGCCCCGGAGCCCCGCCGGGCCCTCGGGTCCGGCGCCTGGCAGGAGGCCCAGAGGCTCCTGGCCTGGACCCGCTTGTTCACCATCGAGCATGATTTCCTCCGGGTGCAGGCCCGGCTCCCGGGCGGCGGCGCCTCCGTGGCGCGCGACGGGGCCGCGGTCCCCACCCGCTCGCTCACTGTGTGGCCCGCGGGCCTGGACCTGGACGCCTCGGGCAAGGTGCTGCTATTCGCCCGGGAGCTGGAGACCGGTCGGGCCGTGGTGCTCCGGGACCAGTGGACCGACTGGAACCGCCGCGACCCGCTCCATGGGAGGGTGGTGTCCAGGCTCTTTCAAGACGCCGTGGACATGGGTCGGGTGCTCTCCGGGGTGGTGCGCCTGGAGGAGCACCCCGTGGTCGAGCGCCGCGACGAGTGGCTCTTCCGCCCGGCCTTTCGCGCGGTCCCGAGGCCCCTCGCGGTGGCGTCGAGCTTTGAGCCCCCGGCGCTGCCGGAGGCCTCCCCGGGCGCGGACGGAGGCCCCACCGCCGAGGAGCCCCCGGGCCCCCTGGCGCTCACCGCGAGGCTGCGCTTCGTGGGAGGCCAGGTGGTGGCCCTGGGGGCCAGCAACGGACCCCTGGAGCTGGAGCTCTCGCCCACCTTGAGGCTCACCTGGACCAAGCTCCTGGCGCGCTCACCGGCCCGCACGCTGGACCTCCCACTGGTGGTGGTGCCCCTGCGGGACCGCTACCAGGTGCTCCAACAACGCACGGACCTGGACGAGAGGGTGCACCCCTCGCTGGACCCCACGCTCTTTCGCCTGGAGGCCACGCGCCTCGGGGCGCTGGCCGAGGTCTCGGCCCTGCGCTTCCCGGAGGCGCCCTGCGCGGGGGCCCTCCTCAAGCTGGCCCTGGTGCCTCACCGGGCGTGGGAGCCCGACGCCCTCGCGCGGCTCCTGGACGGGCTCCCGGGACTTGTGCCCACGGACCTCGGGGAGTGCTGGCGCTACGGCCTGGCGAGGCTCCTCACCGGCGCACGGGTGGAGCCCGAGAAGGTGCTCGACCGCGCCCGCGAGGCCCTGGCGCTCGGTGCCCGCAAGGACGACGCCGCCGCGGACCTCCTGGCCCTGGCCAGGGTGCTCGGGCGCCCCGAGGGGAGCCTCTCCACGGCGGACCTGCGGCTCCTGGACGGGCGGCACCTCCACCAGGCCGTGTGGCTCGTGTTCGCCAGCGGCGCCCAGGACACGCTCCGCAAGGAACTGATGGAGCTGTCGCGGCAGGTCTACGCCAGGCCCGCGTGGTCACCGACCGCGGGCCACGTCTGCGCGAGGGCGCTCCTCCTGGCCTTCGAGGCCGGCTGGGACGGCGCCGACGGGTCCCTGGAGGAGAAGCACCCGGTGGCCAAGGCGCGAGAGTTCCTGGCGGGGCACCTTGCCGACAAGGTCCCCGGGCGGTCGAAGCGCTCGGCGGTGACCGCGGAGGTCGGCGAGCTCTTCCTCCTGGCGGACACCTGGGCGTGGCTCACCGGCGAGGACCGCCGGGGCCCGACGCTCGCCCGCTGCGGGGCTTCGTGGGAGCGGGTCGCCCTCCCCTGCGCCGAGTGGCTCTGCCGCTGGACCCTCGACGGGGTGAGGGATCGGGCGGGCCTCGAGGCGGTGACCGACGCGCTGCTCACGGCCGCGGTGGGCGGCGTGGCGGAGCTCCTGGTGCAGTGATGGAGGACCGACGGTGATTGGCCTGGACGCAGAGGTGAGGCGCCTGGTGGGCTGGCATGCGCCGCCGGAGACGCTGGTGTTGAGCCTGTACCTGGACCTCACCGGCGGGGCGTCCGCCGCGCTCGCCGCCGCCCGGGAGGCCCTCACGCGCAGCCTGGACGACCCCGGGGACGCGCGCGCCGCGGCGCTCCTCGGGCGCGTGAACGCGCGCTGGGGCGCCCTCTCGGCGCGGGCCAGGGACGCGGAGCTCGCGGGCTACGCGGCCCTGGCGACCTTCCACTGCGCGGCGCCGAGCCTGGAGAGCACGCTGTGCCTGCGCTTCCCGGTGGAGGCCCGGTGCGACCTCGGGCGGGACCCGTTCCTGCGGCAGGTGCTGATCTACGCCGAGGAGTACGAGTCCACGGTGTGCGTGGTGCTGGGCGAGCGGGTGACGCTCTGCGAGGTGAGCCTCGGAGACCTCACCCGGAGCGCGCTGGTGGTGCCCACCCACGGGCGCTCGGAGCCCGAGGAGGTGAACGCGGCGCTCTACCCGATGGTGTCCGACGACCCGAAGCTCCACGTGGTGGTGCTCGGCCCCCCGGAGCGCGCCGAGGCGCTCCTCGCGGGGCTCTCGGACGCGGTGAGGGAGCGGGTGATCGACCGCGTGGACGAGGCCCTCGCGCCGACGGACCCGCGGTTCCTCCCGTGCGTGCACCGGTGCCTCCAGGCGTACGAGCGCCGCGCCGAGGCCACGGGCGTGGCGCGGCTCCTGCGGGCCCGGGACGAGGGCGACGCGGTGGCGCTGGGGCTCCGGGAGACGCTCACGGCGATCAACCAGGGCCGCATCGCGACGCTGTACGTGCTCCGGGGCTTCCGCGGTCGGGCGTGGCTCTGCGACGCATGCGACCGCCTGGGCGAGCCCCCGACGCCGCCCGTGTGCGTCGTGTGCGGCGCTACGGTGACGGAGGTGCCGGTGGAGGAGCACCTGCTGGATCAGGCCGCCGCGTGCGGCGCCGAGGTGGAGACGGTGCTGGCCAGCGACGCGCTGGCCGAGGCGGGCGGGGTCGGCGCCTGGCTCCAGAGCCCTCGCGGCGCGTCCTGACGGGGGAGAGGTCACTCCCCCTGGCGCCACCGGGTCGTCGCCCGGCGCAGGTCCTCGGCGAGGGCTACGAGTCCAGGCACGGCGTGGTCCGTGCGGCGCCAGAAGAGCCGGTACCGCAGGGGCGCGAGCTCCCTCACCGGGCGGAGGCACACCCCCGAGGGCGCCGCGCAGAAGCCGTTGACCACGGCGACGCCCACCCCCAACGCCACGAAGCGCAGCATCAGGTCCCAGCCGTGGGCCTCCACCGCGGGCTGCCAGGGCACCCCCGAGAGGGCACGCTCCAGGGCCTCGCGCTGGGGCCTCCCGGCGTGGGGCACCACCAGGCGCTGGTGGGCCAGCGCGCGAACGCTCACGGGCCCTGCCCCCGCGAGCGCGTGCCCCTCGGGCACGGCCAGCACCTGCGGGACCACCGCGAGGACCTCGCTGTGCAGGTCCGACGGCGCCTGGTCCAGGGGCGCCACGCCCAGGCCCGCCTCGCCGGAGCGCACGGCCTCCAGGGCGCCGTCGCGGTCTCGGGTGAGGAGCTGCAGGAGCGCGGTGCCCCGCGCAAGGAAGGCCCGGAGGCCGTCCCCGAGGAGGTGCGCGAAGGCGCCCTCTCCCGCGCAGAGGGCCACGGAAGGGGTGCCCTCCTCGCCGCGCAGCTCCGCCACGAAGCGCCGGGCGCGGTCTTCCATTTCGTGGGCGAAGCCCGCGACGCGGACGCCCTCGGCGGTGAGCTCCAGGTGCCGCCCGCGGCGGCGGTAGAGCGGCACCCCGAGGTGCTCCTGGAGGCGCCGCACCTGCCCGTGGAGGGCGGGCTGCGAGCAGTGGAGGGCGCGCGCGGCCAGGGTGAAATTCCGGAGCCGGGCGAACACCGCGAAGGCGCGCAGGAGGTCCAGGTCCACGATCCCTCACACGCTCCTGTACGACACGATGAGCCACCCGCTGAGGGTGTTGAACCACACCACCGCGGCCACGAAGAGCGCCATGGAGCACCACGCCCGCACCGCCGCGCGGTCGTCGGGCTCGTCCGTGAGCCTCCCGGCCAGGAGCGCCACCCCGAGGGACAACGGCAGCGCCATGGTGGCCAGGTTCTCCTTCACGTCAAAGAGGTTTGCCACCCACGGGTAGTGCCGATCCAGGTAGAGCCCCCGCACATGCACCCGGTACGTGGGATACAAGAGCGCCCCCAGCGCGTACACCGCGCCGAAGGCCAGGGCCTGCACCCGCCCCCAGCGGCGCTCCAGCGCGCCCCCGGAGCGGCCCCCGCGCAGGCGCCTCCAGGCCACCGCCGCCAGGTGCGTGGCGCTCCCGAGGAGCAGCACCGCGCTCGCGGCATGCAGCAGCAGCAGCGCCTTGCGGCCGCCGTACAGGAACGTGTGCAGCCCCGGAGGCATGCGCCCCGCTCAGTCCCGGCCCGCGTCCCGCGACGGGCTCCGCGCGCTCGCCGCCAACACCCGGCGCAGCCCCGCCTGGGCCTCGATCCAGAACGCATGCACCGCGCCGTCCTGGGTCACCAGGAGCCGGTGGTTGTCGGCCTCGCCCAGCGGGGCCCTCACCGGTGACAGCGACGCCACCGAGCGCGAAGCCCCCTCGAAGCGCCGCACCACCAGCCTCGCGGCGGGGGCCTCGCTCTCGGTCCCGAAGGCCAGGGCCTCGCCCCCGAAGGGCTCGATCCACGGCGCCGCCCCCGTCAGGAACCACGTCGCCCCGAAGGCAAAACCCTGCCCCGTAGACCTCAGCCCGAAGGCCGCCCTCCTGGGCCGCAGCGACGGCAGCCACGAGGCCAGCACCGCACCGCCCCCGAGCGCCGCCAGGCGCACCACCTCGGGCTCCCCCACCGCGGAGGACACCAGGAACTGCCACCCGGACCACTGCCCCGGGGCGCTCAAGGGCGCCGTGGCCGTCGCCACCCGGCGCTCGCCGCCGCCAGGAGGGCGCGCCGTCCAGGCCGCCACCAGGGGCCCGTCGGCGCCGTCCGCGGCGGCCAGGGCGAGGCTCTCCAGACCACAGACCACCGCCACCGTCGAGAACGCCGACCACGCCCCGGGCTCCGCGCTCCCTCGGTGGCGAAGGGTGTAGCCGTCCTCGCAGCCCCCGCCGGGGATGGCATACACCAGGTGCACCGGCGGGCGCCCACGGGCCACCGGCATTCTCGTGGCCGCGAAGCCCACCCTCGACGGCGCCTCGGCCCCGGTGGGCACCACCACCTGCGGCCCGAGCCAGTCGTTGGTCACGCCGTTGCGCACGTTCCCGCCGTGCTCGCGCACAAAGAGCCCCACCCCCGAGGGCCCCGTCCCTCGGGTGAGCACCATGGCCGCGGGCGCGCTGGTGCTCCAGAGCACCTCCTCCTCGGTGGTGGTGGGCGGCCTCGGGAGCGGCAGCGGCGCGCTCCAGCCGCCCCCCACCCGCTCCGAGCGCCACACCGCGGTCCCGCCGCTGCCCGTGGCGGTCACCCACGCGAAGAGCCTCCCTCCAGGCGCCTCGGTCACGTACACCGACCGGGGCGTGACGCCCGGGAGCTGGAACACCACCTCCGCCGCCGTGAACGCCAGCTCCGGCGCCCTGGCGGGCTCGCAGGCCCCAAGCGCGAGGGCCAGCGCCAGGCGCTTCACGGCGCGCCCCGGACGCTGAGCCCCACGAACTCCTGGCTCTGCCCCCGGCGCACCAGCAGCACCGCGCGGCCGTCGCGCGCGGCGGCCACCACCGCGTCGGGGGCCGCCACGGCCGCGCCGTCGGCCATGAGGATCACGTCCCCGGGGCGCAGCCCCGCCCGGTCCGCGGCGCCCCCGCGGTGCACCTGCACGATCACCACGCCCTGGTTGCCCACGAGCCCCGCCCGCTGGGCGATCACCGGGTTCATGGCGTCGATCACCATCCCGAAGCCCGTGGGCTCCGGGTCCGGCGTCGGCGGCGGGGGAGGGGGCACCGCCCGGTCCCCGGGCCTCGCGATGGTGGTGAGCTGCAGCTCCTGGGCGCGGCCCCCGCGGAGCACCCGCACCGTCAACCGATCGCCGATGCCGTGGTCCGCCAGCTCGCGCACCACGTCCCGGTCGCTCTGCACGGGGTGGCCCTCCAGGGACACCAGCACGTCGCCGACGTGCATCCCCCCGCGGTCCGCCGGGCCCCCGCGGGCGATCTCGTTCACGATCACCCCGCCGTTGGCGCGCACGTTGAACGCCCTCTCCAGGTCCGGGGTGACGTCCTGGGCGCCGAAGCCAAGCCACCCCCGGGTGACCCTGCCGTGCCGCAGGATCCGGCCCGTGACCCACTCGCACATGCGAGAGGGCACCGCGAAGCCGATGCCCTGCCCACGGCCAATGATCATGGTGTTGACCCCGAGGACCTCGCCCCGGAGGTTGACCAGGGCCCCGCCGGAGTTGCCAGGGTTGATGCTCGCGTCGGTCTGGAGGTAGTCCTCGATCTGGTTGACGCCGAAGCCCCCGCGGCCCTTGGCGCTAAGAACCCCGTGGGTCACCGAGGCCTCCAGCCCGAAGGGCGCCCCGATGGCCAGCACCCACTCGCCCACCTGGGCCGCGTCGCTGTCGCCCCAGCGGGCGACGGTGAGCCCCGAGGCGTCGATGCGCAGCACCGCCAGGTCCGTGGCCGGATCGCTGCCCACCAGGCGCGCGGGGTACGTGCGCCCGTCCGAGAGCCTCACCCGGATCCGGCTGGCCCCTTCGATCACATGGTGGTTGGTGAGAATGGCCCCGTCCGCCCGGACGATCACCCCGCTGCCCCCGCCGTGCTGCACGTTGGGCTGCTCCGGCACCATGCCCCAGAAGCCCTGGAGCGGCATGAGGTTGTCGTTCCGCTGGACGATCTCCACAAAGATGGCCACCACCGACGGGAGCGTGCGCCGGGCCACGTCGCTGAAGGCGCGGCCAAGCTGGAGCACCAGCTCCGCGGACGCCGCCGAGGGCGGCTGCGGCGGGGTCTGGGCCTCGGCCCTGGCCGCGAGGAGGGAGCACGCCAGGGCCACCAGGAGCAACCTTCTTGTCATACCCTGGAGTGTGGCGGTCCCCGCGCCGTTCGCAAGCGTCAGGCGTCTACACCGGCCTCGCGCAGGAAGCGCCCGAGGGCCGAGAGGTCCTCGTCGGGCAGGTACGGCAGGCCCTCGGCGGCGCGGGCGTTCTGCCGGGCCTGGGCGGCCGTGCGGGGGCCCGGCACGGTGACGCTCACCAGCCCGTTGGCCAGGACGTAGCGCAGGGCGGCCTCCCGGAGGCTCCCCACGGCGTCGTGCACCAGGAACCGGGCGCTCTCCCGCTGGCGCACCCGCCGGGCCAGGTCCGCCGGGCCCCAGCGGTAGAGCCTGTGGTCTTCATCGCCGAAGCGCCGGCTGGCGTTCCAGGTGTCCGCCAGGAGCCCGTACGAGAGGGGGCTGCGCGCGATCACCGCCACCTGCCCGGCGCTCACCTCCGCGGAGAGCCCGTGGAGCACCTCGGGGTACAGGAGGTTGTACGGGACCTCCAGCACCTCGGCGCCGAGCTTCACGGCCACCCTGCCCGCCTCCGCGGACGAGACGCTCGCGCCGATGAGCCGCGCCTTGCCGGCCTCCTTCAAGCGCTCCAGGGCCTCCCAGGCTTCGCCCTCCTGGAGGGTGCTCAGGAGCGGGTTGTGGAGCAGGCACACGTCCAGCCACCCGCGCCCGAGGCGCTGGAGCGAGGCGTCGCAGGCCGCGGTGAGGTGCGCGCGGCCAAAGCGCTTGCGCGGCGGCGACGAGGCCCGGTCGATGCCGAGGCGGGTGCAGACGGTGAAGCCCTCGTGCTTGTGCTCGCGCAGGAGCCGACCCAGGAGCTCCTGGACCTTGCCCTCGCGGTAGGCGTCGGCGCACTCGAAGAAGGTCACGCCCTCCTCGGCGGCGGCGGTGAGGGCCTCCCAGGCGGCCTCTTCGGTGACGGGGCCGTAGCCCTCGCCGGAGAGGCCCCAGGTGCCGAGGCCGAGCTCGCCGACGGTCAGGCCGCTACGCCCCAGGGATCGGGTTCTCATGGGCGCTGGCAGGGGTACCACCTTCCGGTGCCGCGGCGCCACCGGAAGTGAGGCACTGCCCAGGCGAGCGGGCAGGGGTGGCTGCCGTCAGGACACCTCTGGGCCAGCGAGGAGCTCCTCCGCGGAGGGCACCGTCGCGACCTGCCGGAGCCACCCAGCGAGCCGCGCGTGGTCCTGGCAGGCGAGCACCTGGGCCGACTGCGCATCGGAGATGGGAACCCCACGCGCTGCCAGCACCGCGATG
The DNA here is from genome assembly GCA_016218725.1 of Deltaproteobacteria bacterium. Lineage (GTDB taxonomy): Bacteria > Myxococcota_A > Polyangia > Polyangiales > JACRDB01. The sequence goes on along the minus strand of JACRDB010000142.1, from coordinate 4,174 downwards.
ATGGCCTTGGCCTCGCCGCGGGCTTCGCCGCGGGCTTCGCCGCGGGCTTCGCCGCGGGCTTCGAGTTCGAGCCTCCAGGCTCGAACGGCTGGGCTTTCGGGGAGGTCTTCGAGGTTCACCGTGGACTCCTTTAGGGACGCGACCATGGCGTCGCTGAGGGTGTTGAGGATGGCGCGGAGCTGGGCCTCCCGCAACGTGGGAGGGAGCATCCTCGCCAGGGCGAGCGAGGTCTCCACGACGGCGCGGGCCTCGGGGGACTCGTCTCCCTTGACGGCCCAGGCGGCGTAGAACGCGAGCTCCGGACGGGCCGAGTCCAGGAGCCTCCGAGCGATCTCGGGGGTGAGCTGCACCACCAGCGGCGAGAGCGAGAGCACCGACCCTAACGGCCCCCGATGGCGCACCACCACCTGCGCCCAGGCGGCGACGTCCCGCTGCGTGGTGAGCACCACAAGGTCCCCGACAACCCGCCGCTGGTCCAGGAGAAGGGAGACGGCCAGGGGCCACCGCCACGCCTTGTCCGGGTCCCTGGCACGCTGCACCTCCAGCACCACCCAGGGCCCAGTGCCCGGCGCGACGAAGACCGCGTCGGGTCGGACCGCCTCGGAGTCCACCGCGCGTAGCACCGAGTCGTCAGGGACGAGCCCCGTCGGGACGCGTAACCCCGGGTGCCGCAATGCCACCAATGGTCCGAGGTGCTCGGGGTGCGCCCGCAGCATCGCCACCACTGTCTCATGCTCCGCGCCTTCCATGATGGCAGCGCCATGCAGCGCCCATGCCACAAGGTTCATGTAATGTTTCCGCGTAGTTACAGTGCCATACGTGGCGGAATCGGGGTGGCGGGTGGCGGCGGAGGGTGGCGGACCGCCACCCCCGCCACGGCTTTCTCGCTCACGCTCCCAGCACCTTCACGGCCCGCCCCGGCCCCGACCCCGCCGTAGGAGCCCCCCGCGCAGGTCGGACCCCACCGCGGGATCCGCCCGTACGGCTGGGACCCCGCCGCAGGATCCGCACGTACAGCTCGGACCCCGCCGCAGGATCCGCCCGTACGGCTCGGACCCCACCGCGGGATCCGCCCGTGGAGCTCGAGCTGCACCGCGGGATCCGCACGCAAGCTCGAGCCGGTCCGCGGGAGCCCGTGGCCCGGCGCGCGCCTCCCCGCCGCTCAGGGCGCCGCGTTCAGGGCCTCGACGACCTCCGCGAGGATGGCCTTCCCTCTCGGGAGCTCCTGCGGAGGGAGGCTCACGGCCCCCACCACGGGGTGCCCGCCGCCGCCGTAGCGCTCACACAGGGCCGCGATGTTGTGCCGCCGAGGGTGCCTGCTCCAGGGGTTGAAGCCCACCGAGAGCTTCACCCTCCGGGGCGTGCGCGAGAGCACCACGGAGTACTGCGCCGTCGGGAAGAGGGCGTACGACACGAACTTCCCCACGGTGTCCAGCGGGTGCTCCGTGAGGTCGAAGAGCGCCACGTCCCCGCGCTGCTCGCCCGCCCGGGCCATGCGCTCCGTCAGCGCCGCGTGCCGGGCCACGATGGGCTTGAGCCTCGGGGCCACCAGCGGCCCGCGCGCCAGCGCCTCCAGGGGCTCCGTCCCCAGGAGGGGAATCAGCTGCCCGAGGAGGGCGTCGTCGCCCTGCTCCTGGATCACGGCGCTCACGGCCATGGCCGGGTGCTCGAAGGAGTTGGCCGTCTCCACGTCGGGGAAGCGCGCCGCGTCGATGATGTCCGCCCAGCGCACGAGCTCGTCCAGGTCCGGGGCGGTCCAGCCGAAGCGCTCGCGTCCAAGGTCCGCCAGGAGCTTCGTGCAGGAGCCGTAGGCGCCGTCGTGGTGCTTGCGGCCCGTGGTGTCCGCCCGGAAGTGGGCCTCGCTGCCGGGCTCCTGGAAGGCGCTCACGTGGTGGTCGAAGTACCAGGTCAACAGCTCCGAGGTGCTGTACCGGTAGTCCAGAATGGCGTTCAGCCGGCCCTTCTCCAGGCGCTCCCCCGGCGGCGGCGCGCCGGGGTCATAGAGCAGCCCGCGGTACTCCACCCGCGCGTCGCCAAGGCCCGGCTGCGTCTCCCGCAGGAAGCGCGTGAACAGCGCCGCGCTGCACGCGCCGTCGAAGCAGTACCCGTGGTGTGCGATCAGGACGTCGGTCATCGCCAGGGAACGTAGCACCTCCGCCGCGGCGCGACCTACCGCCGCCGGGACGCGCCCTTCCTGGCGGGCTTCTTCGCGGGCCTGCGGGCCGCCTTCTTCGCGGGCTTCTTCTTCGCGGGCTTCTTCTTCGCAGGCTCCGCGGGGGCCTCCGCGGGCGCGGCCCCGTCGGCGCTCGCGGGCGCCTCCGCCGCGGCGGGCGGCGCCGCCACCGCGACCTCGTCGGGCTCCTCCTTGAGCGCGTCGTGCCGCTCCAGGAACTGCTCCAGCGCGGCCCGCAGCATGAGGAGCCGCCCGCGGTCCGGGCCGTCCGCCGCCTGGTCCAGGTCGTAGTCCAGCGCGTCGTGCACCGCGTTGAAGGCGTTGGCGCAGCCCCGCAGCGCGTCCCTCACCCGCAGCCACCGCGCCGACGGGCGCCCGCCCTCGCCCCCGCGGCCGATGCCCTCGGCCAGCGCCTCGGTGCGGATCTCGATCTCCCGCAGGAGCTTCTCCAGCCCCGCGGCGCGCAGGTCCTGCCCGAGGGGCTCCGTGCGCCCGAGCTCCACCTGGCGCCGCCCGAAGTCCACCTCCTTGTCGTACGCGAGTTGCGTCTGCGCCCGGCCGTCCCCCGCCAGCAGCGTGGTGGACAGCCGGTCGGCCAGCGCGCGGGCGTGGGGGTCATCGCTCTCCCCCAGGAGCTGGATCTCCAGGTCAAGCTTGCGCTGCGACGAGTCCCAGTGCTGGTCCAGGACGTCCACCTTCACCGCGGGGCCGCTGGCCGCCGCCGCCGCCAGGAGCCCGATGGCCTTCGCGAGCCGCATCTTCCAGCGCGTGTCCGCGGGCAGCCCGAGGAGCATCGTCGCCGTGTGCTTGCCCGCCTCCTTGTCGGGAACCGGGATCTCGCCCCACCAGCCCTCCGTGAGCTCCTTGCGGAACGCGAGGAACCCCTCCTCCGGGATCCGTCCGTAGCCGTAGCCAGTTCGCGACACAAAGCACCTCCAGCCGTTTGCGGCCGGGACTCTACCCCCCTACGGGCTCGCAGGGGAAGGGCCCTTATTGCAGCGCCCGGCCGCCCCTGCGGGCCTGCGCCAGGGCCGCCCGCACGGAGCGCGCGTCGGGCGCCGCGGGGCCTCGGGCGTCCAGGTACGCCTGGAGGTCCGCCTCGGCTGCCGCCAGGGCCCCGAGGGCCAGGGCATGGAGCCCCCGGTCCCTCCGGGGCTCCGGCAGCCCCGTCAGGTCCACCAGCCGGTCGCACACCACCAGCGCCGCGCGGTGGTCCTGGCGGCGCTCGTGGAGGTTCTTCAGGTTCATGAGCATGCGCGTGGCCAGGGCGCGGGTGCTCACGGGCTCCAGGTGCTCGGGCCGCAGCACCCCCTCGGGCCCCAGGGCCCTGCGGGCGAGGGTCACCAGGGCCTCGCGGTCCAGGAGCCTCGCCCCGAAGAACGGGTCCAGGAGCACGCCCAGGGGCCCTCCCAGGCGCACCAGGAAGTGCCCCGGGAAGCCCACGCCTTGGACGTCGAGCCCCGCCCGGCGCCCGAGGGCCTGGAGCACCACCGCCAGGGTGATCGGGATCCCGGTGCGGCGGGCGAGGACCTCGTGCAGGTAGCTGTTCCTGGGGTCGTAGTAATCCGTTTCGTTCCCTCGAAAGCCGAGCTCGTCATGGAACCAGGTCCCGAGCACCGCGGCCTGGGACCGCACGTCCTGCGCGTGGCCGAGGCGCCCCCGGAGGGTCTCGGCCAGGGAGTCCAGGGAGGCCAGGGTGCGCTCCGGGTCGAGGTCTGGGCAGAAGTCCCGCGCTAGCACCAGGGCGGCGTCCTCCGGCGCGGGGTCCCCGTGGGCAAAGAGCTCCACCAGCGTGCGGGGTAGCGCCATGGCCTATTGTGCACCATCCCGCGCGGGGGGACCTCACCCCCCGGCCCAATTGGCGTTAAGCGCCACCACGTTGTGGTGTCGTCGGGACCGATCCCCCAAAGGTGCCGTGGCGGTCGCAGTCGCCTGGGGTTTGGGCGGTGGAGGCCGGGGTTCGCCGAGCCGTGGTCCCTGAGGTCGCGTCGCTCACCCCGG
>JACRDB010000019.1 GCA_016218725.1 Deltaproteobacteria bacterium | reverse complement strand
GCGACCTCAGGGACCCTAAACCTGGCGAACCCCGGCCTCCACCGCCCAAACCCAGGCGAAGTCCGAGCTCCGCGGTGCCTTGGGCGATCGGTCCCGACGACACCGCAACGTGATGGCCCTTGACGCCTATGGGGCCGGGGGCGAGGTCGCCGACGGGAATGACCCTACCGCGGGAGGAACAGCGGCACCCTGTCCCCGCTGTTGTTCGAGGGCGGGCGAGGGGGCCTCGGGGGGCGGCGCGCGGTGTCCGTGACCCTCGCGGGAGGCGGCTGCGGCGGGGTCTGCGCGTTCACGCCCGGGGGGGTGGGGGTCCAGATGGAGGTGAGGTCGATGGAGGCGGAGCTCCCGTGGCCGTCCAGGGTCACGTCCAGCGTGGCGTCCGCGAGGGACACCTTCACCGCGCGGAGGCCGTCCACCGGGACCGGGACCCCGCACGGGGTGGTAGGGCAGAGCATGGTGCCGTCGCGGTCTTCAATGGACGCCCCCGGGGGGCTCGTGGTCACCAGCACCACGCGCGTGGCGGGCGCCGGGGCCAACACCGGCGTGACCACCGGCACCGTGGACAGCACCCGAGGGGGAGCGCTCGGCGGGAGGACCCAGCGCTGCACGGCCATGTTGCCCAGGAGCGCCACGAAGAACACCGCCAGCGCCGCCGCCAGGATGGTCCACCAGGCGGGCCTCGGGGGCGGCGGAGAGGTCAGCGCCAGGAGGTCCTGCGGCACCGGCGCCGGCGGCGGGAGCCTGCGGCCTACCAGCGTGGGGGGAGGCACCGTGGGCGCGCGGGGGACGGGCACGGGCAGGGGCTCGACCCTCGCGCTGCGCACCACGCCCGAGGGCACGGTGCCCTCCAACTGTGGCACCGAAGGGGGCCTCGGGGTCCCCTCGGCGGCCTCCAGGAGCCGTTGCCTCTCCGGGTCTAGAAAGGGCAGGAGGCAGCGGCGGAGCTCGTCCGCCGAGGCGTGGCGCTCCAGCGGGGTCTTGGCGATGGCGCGCATCACGATGTCGCACAGCTCCGGGGGCGCCATCGGGGCGTTGTGCAGGAGCGGCTTCGGGGCCTCGGTGATGATCTGCCGCATCAAGACGAAGCGGTCCTTGACGTCGTAGGGCATGGTGCCCGAGAGGAGCTCATAGAGCACCATCCCGACGGCGTAGAGGTCCGCGCTTGGGCCCGCGGGGTCCCCGGCCACCTGCTCCGGGGCCATGTAGCGCAGGGTGCCCACCACGGAGCCCTCGGTGGTGTTGTTCCCGCTCGGGTCGTTCTGCGTGAGCTTGGCCACGCCGAAGTCCAGGACCTTCACGTGGTCCTCGCCGGCCACCGAGTGCACGAAGACGTTCTCGGGCTTCAGGTCCCGGTGGATCACCCCGGCCGCGTGGGCCGCCCTCAGCGCCGAGAGGCACTGCACCGCCAGGAACACCGCCCGCTCCACGGGGAGGAAGCGCTCGCGGCGCATGAGCGCCCGGAGGCTCTCGCCCTCCAGGAGCTCCATCACCAAAAGCATGCGCCCGTCGGCGTCGCGGCCGAAGTCAATCACCTGTACGATGTTCGGGTGGTGGATCCGCGCGATGGCGTTGGCCTCGCGCACGAAGCGCGTCATGCCGGTCTGGTTGGCGGCCTGCTCGGGCGCCAGGACCTTGATGGCCACCTCGCGCCCGACGCTGCGCTGCACCGCGCGGTACACCGTCCCCATGCCCCCGGAGCCCACGGGGCCACCGAACTCGAAGCGCCCGGAGTCCAGGTAGGGCACCGTCGGTTCCGAGCGCAGGGAGACTTCGCTGTTGCGGGCGGTCAAGGACCCTCCACGGCGGTCGTGGGTTGGAGCAAGTAGAGCACGAGACCCACGGTCCCCGCCACGAGGGCCGTCCCCAGGGCGATGTCCGCCCCCAGGGCGAGGCCCGTCCCACGCTCGTAGAGCGTGGCCCTGTCAGCCCCCTGGCGCGTCTCTCCAAACGACGACTGGTCCAGGAGCGAGAGCGTCCCCAGCGCCGCCCCGGCCAGGAGCCCCACCCCCGCCCCGACCCAGAGCACCCCGACGGTGCGCGTCACCCGCCGCGGGATCGGGTGCGGCGTGCGCCGACGGAGCAGGGCCTCCTGGCGCCGCCGCTCCTCGGCGGCCTGGCGCTCGCGGGCCTGGCGCTCCTCGGCCTCCAGACGCTGGCGCTCCAGGTCCTGGGCCTCCTGCACCCTCCGGCGGGCCACCGTGAGGGCCTCCTGGGCCACCGCGGCCTCCTGGGCGTCGGGGTTCGTGGTCAGGTACTGCTGGTAGTAATCCACCGCCGAGGGGAAGTCCCTGGCCAGGTCGCTGGCTCGACCGAGGTTGTAGAGGAGCCCCGGCGACGGATGGATCGCATACGCCCGGCGCAGGGCTTGAATGCACGCGGGCGCGTCGCCCGCTTCGTAGCGCGCGGCGGCCTCGCGGATCAGCCTCGCGTGCTCCCGGCGGTCGTAGCGCTGCGCCTCCGCCGGGAGGGCGCCCAGGCCCAGGCCCAGGACCAGCACCAGGAGCGGGAGCAGGCGCCTCAACGGTCGGCGCCCCCGGACGCGCAGCGGAAGCCCACGGTGCCGTCCGTGCGGTCCGCGTCAAGCCACCGTCGGATCCCGATGCGCAGGTCCACCGTGCGGTAATGACGCCCGTGGGCCATCCGACATTGGACACAATAGAGCCCCCCGTCGGTGTTGGGCAGGGCGATCGGAGAGCCCGCGTCGGGCCCCAGCGGGCCCCTGGGGTAGGCCGCGCACCAGGCGTCCAGCGTGGGCGGCAGCGAGCGGTAAAAGCGGTTCTCCGTGTGGGTCAGGTTGTCGTCGAGGTAGTCCCACATCCACTCGTTGATGTTGCCATAGAGCTCAAAGACCCCCTCCGGGTTGGCCCCCCGAGCGAGGCTCCCCACGGCCACCGGGGCCCCCACGCAGGGCCCCCCGTCGGGCCCGCCGATGCCCACATTCGCCCGGTCACAGGTCGGATTCTCCGGGCCCCAGGGGAAAGGCCTGCGCCCGTCGGGCCCCTGGGCCGCCCGGAAGAACTCCGCCTCCGAGGGCAGGTGCTTGCCCGCGTAGCGGCAGTAGCGGTCCGCCCCGTACCAGGTCACGTTCACCACCGGGAGGCCGCGGCTCCGAGGATCGTGGGGCACGAACCCGTACGCCCGACGGTCAATGGTGAGCTCGTCCACCTGCGCCGGGAGCAGCACCAGCGGCACCACCACACCCCCGTCTTCATACAAAACATAACGCCCATACACCTGCGTCGGATTGAGGGGTGTAGGTGTTGGACCCACACGGAGCTTTGCGGGGTCCAGGGTGGAGAGCCAGGTGGTGAAGGCCTGGAAGGTGACCTCCCGGCGGTCGATGGAGAACTCCCCGAGGCAGACCTGGTGCTCCGGGGCGTCGTCGCCTTCGCCAAAGGACGGGTCGTTGGAGCCGAGGGTCAGGCCGCGGGTGGCCGGGTAGTTCTGCACGCAGGCGGCGCCGTCGTCCACGACGCGGTTGCAGTCGTCGTCGATGCCATTGTCACAGACCTCGGCGGTGGCGGGGGTGGTGCGGCGGACGCACGCGACGCGGTTGTTGGCGCCGCAGCGCAGGCGCCCGTCGGAGCACATGCCCGGGGCCGCGGGGACCGCGCAGGGGCCGAAATCCTCGCTGGCGTCGGCGACCCCGTCGCGGTCGTCGTCCTGGCCGTTGCAGAGCTCCTCGACGGGGACCTCACAGTACCGACGGGTGGGGTGGCAGCGCTCCGAGGGGGCGCAGTCCCGGTCCGAGGTGCAGTCCCGGAAGCTCACCAGGAAGCTGCACCGCAGCCCCGCCAGGAGCCCGAGGGCCCCGAGCCCGAGGCCCACGACCCCCAGGGCCGAGGGGCGCCCTCCCCTCCGTCCGACCGCCCGATTCCAGACCATCGCGGGGAATATACCACCGGGGCCCCGCGGAGCATGACGCGAGCGGCGCCCTTGGACTATGTTCCCGGTCGTGCGGGAGCCAGGAAGGAACACCCGGGATCGGCAGGGGGACCTCCACGCGGGGCGTCGCCTCGCGCTGGCCCTGGAGTCCCTGGGGGAGCGCCTGGCGGCTTCCGCCGGGCTCCCTCCCGTGCTGCGGCCCCAGGCCGAGGCCCTGGCCCAGGGGCGCTCCCGGGTGCCCGCGGACGGGGCCGCGGTGGACTGGGTCTCGCGCGTTCGGGACGGCCTCCCGGTGGGCCTCCAGGGCCTCCGGGGCTGGCTGGGCACACCCCTGACGGTGTGGCTTGAGGAGCGCCGAGGCTCTCCCGAAGAGGACGCCGCCCAGGTGGCCCTGGAGGCCCGTACGCTCCTCAAGGCGCGTCACGAGGACGCCGCCCGGGCCTACTGCCGGTGGTTCTCCGCCGCGCAGCCCGAAGGGGCGCAGGGGGTCTTCGCCGTGGCCTCGGAGCTGGGCCTCGGTGAAGCCGTGGACCGTTTTTGTGCCCTGGGCTGCGAGGGGGACCTGGGGCGTCAGGTCGGGGTCTGGCAGCGCGCCGCCGCGGGCTGGGCGGAGAGCGCCCTGGGCTCCAGGGTGGCCGTCCCCGTCGGGGAGCTCGGGCGCCTGAAGGCCCTCCACGGCGCCGTGGGCGAGGCCGAGCGGCAGGGCGTACCCCCGGGCGGAGTGGCCGCGTGGGTGGCCTCGCAGCTCGGGTGGACCCTGGCCGAGGTGGAGGCGCTCTTGAAGCTTCAGCGCGCGGTGGTGGCGCGCACGGACCCTCGGGAGACGCTCCGGCCGCGCTGGGCCCTGGTGCGCCCGGTGGCCGAGGCCGTGGCCTCGCTGGAGCGGGACCTCGGCAGGATGCCCACCCTCGATGAGATCGCCGAGCGCGCGGGGTCCCACCGGGCGCTGGTGGAGCTGTGCCTCGAAGCGCTGGACGAGAGGAGCCCCGGATGATCCGCCGCATCGTCGTGGGGTACGACTTCTCGGAGAACGCGGACGACGCGCTGGCCTGGACCCTCGACCTGGCCCGGCAGACCCAGAGCACGGTGTACCTGGTGCACGTCACCAACGCCCCCAGCGAGGATCACCCCTCGGTGGAAGAGACCCGCGGGAGGCTCTCCCACGTGGCCGACGAGCTCGGCCCCGAGGTTGCCTCGCACGTGCTTGTGGCCGACGACGTGGCCGACGCCCTGGTGCACTTCGCCGAGGACAACAACGCCGACCTCCTGGTGGTGGCCACCGCCGGGCTCGCGGGCGTCGCGCGCTGGCTCCTCGGGAGCGTCGCCGAGGCCGTGCTCAAGAAGGCCCACTGCCCGGTGGTCACCCTCCGGCAGGATGAACGGGCGTAGGATCTTTCCACACAACCACCCACATGAAGGTTCGGGAGGCATGTACACACTGAAGCTTGTGCTCGAAGACGGCACGGTGATCCGCGGGAGGAGCTTTGGCGCTCAGCGCGAGGTGGCCGGCGAGGTTGTCTTCAACACCGGGATGTCCGGGTACGTCGAGACGCTGACGGACGCGAGCTACCGGGGCCAGATCCTGGTGACCACGTACCCCCTGCAGGGGAACTACGGGGTGCCCGCGCCGAGGCCCCGCGGGAGCATCGACGCCCCGTACGAGTCGGACCGCATCCAGGTGCAGGGGATGGTGTGCGTGCAGCACACCGCGAGGCCCTCGCACCACGCGTGCACGCGCTCGCTGGGGGACTGGCTCCGGGGCGAGAACGTGCCGGGGCTGGAAATGGCGGACACGCGCACGCTCACGCGCAAGCTCCGGGAGCACGGCACCATGGCCGGGTGCCTGCTCTTCGACGACACGCCGGTGCCCCTGGGGCGGGCCCGGGCGGACCGGGTGGAGATGGAGAAGGTGGTGTCCCTGGTGACGGTGCCGGAGCCGGTGATCTACGAAGCGGGGCCGCTGTGCATCGTGCTGGTGGACACCGGCTGCAAGGACAACATCGCGCGGAGCCTGCAGGCGCGCGGGGCCACGGTGCTGCGGGTGCCCTTCACCGCGGACCTGCGGCAGTACGCCTCCCGGGCGGACGGGGTGCTGCTCTCCAACGGCCCCGGGGACCCCAAGGACCTGCCGGGGCTGGCCGCACAGGTGCGGTCGCTCTTTGACCTGGGCAAGCCCGTCTTCGGGGTGTGCCTCGGGAACCAGATCCTGGCGCTCGCCGCGGGAGGGGACACCTACAAGCTCAAGTACGGCCACCGGTCGCAGAACCAGCCCGTGCAGGACCTCTTGACCCGGCGGTGCTACGTGACAAGCCAGAACCACGGCTACGCCGTCAAGGAAGACGCCCTCCCGGCGGACTGGGAGCCCTGGTTCGTAAACGTGAACGACGGCACCAACGAGGGCATCCGGAGCCGCACCAGGCCCATCGCCTCGGTGCAGTTCCACCCGGAGGCCACCCCGGGCCCCCAGGATACGGCCTTCCTCTTCGACGACTTCCTCCGCCTCGCGGGCTCCATGGCACGGTGAAACGATGTTCGGACAATATCTCCCGAAGAAGCCTCGGCGCATTCTCATCCTCGGCAGCGGCGCCCTGAAGATCGGCGAGGCGGGCGAGTTCGACTACTCCGGCTCGCAGGCCATCAAGGCCTTCCGCGAGGAGGGCATCGCGACGGTGCTGGTGAACCCCAACATCGCCACGATCCAGACCAGCGACGAGATGGCCGACAAGGTCTATTTCCTCCCGGTGGACCCGCACTTCGTGGAGGAGGTGATCGTCCGCGAGGAGGTGGACGCCGTCACCGTGTCCTTCGGCGGGCAGACCGCGCTCAACTGCGGCGTGGCCCTGGACGACAAGGGCGTGCTCCAGAAGTACGGCGTGAGGGTGCTCGGCACGCCCATCGAGGCCGTGCGGGACACCGAGGACCGGCTGCGCTTCAAGGAGCGCCTGGACGAGATCGGCGTGAAGACCGCGCGCTCCCGCGCTTGCAACAACGTGGAGGAGTGCCGCGCCGCGGTGGAGACCCTGGGGCTCCCGGTGATCCTCCGCGGGGCCTTCTCCCTTGGCGGCAAGGGCAGCGCCATCTGCGACACCCACGAGCAGCTGGAGGCCGCGCTCACCAAGGCCTTCGCGGGCGGCACGCCGCAGGTGCTGGTGGAGGAGAGCCTCCGGGGCTGGAAGGAGGTCGAGTACGAGGTCGTGCGGGACGGGCGGGACAACTGCATCACCGTCTGCAACATGGAGAACCTGGACCCCCTCGGGATCCACACCGGCGAGTCCATCGTGGTGGCCCCGTCGCAGACCCTGAACGACGAGGAGTATCACCTCCTGCGCACCCTCGCGATCAAGACCATCCGGCACCTCGGGATCGTGGGCGAGTGCAACATCCAGTACGCCCTAGACCCGAGGAGCTGCGACTACCGGGTGATCGAGGTGAACGCGCGGCTGTCGCGCTCCAGCGCGCTGGCCTCCAAGGCCACCGGGTACCCGCTGGCGTACGTGGCCGCCAAGATCGCCCTGGGCTACTCCCTGGCGGACCTGCCCAACGCCATCACCCGCCGCACCAGCGCGTTCTTCGAGCCCGCGCTGGACTACCTCGTGTGCAAATTCCCGCGCTGGGACCTGCAGAAGTTCTCGCAGGTGGACACCCGCATCGGCAGCGAGATGAAGTCCGTGGGCGAGGTGATGGCCATCGGGAGGACCCTCCCGGAGGTGCTCCAGAAGGCCCTGAGGATGATTGACATCGGCGTGGACGGCCTGGACCCCGAGGCCTTCCACTTCGAGGACCTGCGCCAGGAGCTGCGGCACCCGTCGCCCCGGAGGATCATCGCCGTGGCGAGGGCGCTGGACCAGGGCATGAGCGTCGAGGAGATCTACAAGATCTCCGCCATCGACCCGTGGTTCCTTCACAACATCGACCAGGTGGTGCGGGCCCGCAGGGACGTGCTGGCCGCGGGCGCCGAGGCCCGGGCCCCCACCGCGGACGAGCTCCTGACGTGGAAGAAGCTCGGCTTCAGCGACCGGGGCCTCGCGAAGCTCCTGAAGGTCCCCGAGGACCAGGTGCGCCTCCAGCGCCGGCAGCACAACGTGAGGCCGAGGCTGTGCCAGATCGACACCCTGGCCGCGGAGTACCCCGCGGAGACCAACTACCTGTACCTGAGCTACCACGCCGACGCGGACGACGTGACCCCGAGCTGGCGCAAGAAGGTGCTGGTGCTCGGGAGCGGGTGCTACCGCATCGGGAGCTCCGTGGAGTTCGACTGGTGCTGCGTGAACGCCGTACGCAGCGCCCAGGAGCTCGGCTACGAGACCATCCTGCTCAACTACAACCCGGAGACCGTGAGCACCGACTACGACGTGTGCGACAAGCTGGTCTTCGACGAGATCTCCATGGAGACCGTGCTGGAGCTCTACGAGCGCGAGCAGCCCTACGGGGTGGTGGTCTCCATGGGCGGCCAGGTGCCCAACAACCTGGCCATCAAGCTGCACCGTGCGGGGGTGCGCATCCTCGGGACGCCGCCGGAGTCCATCGACCGCGCGGAGGACCGCAACAAGTTCAGCGCGCTCCTGGACGAGCTCAAGATCGACCAGCCCCGGTGGACCGTGGCCAAGGCCGTGGACGCCCAGACGCTCACCGGCGTGGCCGAGGAGCTCGGGGGCTTCCCCCTGCTGGTCCGCCCCTCGTACGTGCTCTCCGGCGCGGCGATGACCGTGGCCCACGACCCCCACCACCTGGTGAACTACCTCACCCGCGCCACGGAGGTGTCCCCGGAGCACCCGGTGGTGGTGTCCAAGTTCGAGACCAACGCCAAGGAGGTGGAGATCGACGCCGTGGCGGACCGCGGGGAGCTGGTGCTGTGGGCCATCTCCGAGCACGTGGAGAACGCCGGGGTGCACTCCGGGGACGCCACGCTCGTGCTCCCGCCGCAGAAGCTCTACATGGAGACCGTGCGGCGCATCAAGAAGATCGCCCGGGACCTGGCCCGCTCGCTCAAGATCACCGGCCCCTTCAACTGCCAGTTCCTGGCCCGGCAGAACGACGTCAAGGTCATCGAGTGCAACCTCCGGGCGTCGCGCTCCTTCCCGTTTGTCTCCAAGGTGACGGGCAACAATTTCATCCGCGAGGCCACCCGCCGGATGCTGGGCGTGGCCAGGCCCGTGGTCAATCACGCGCTGGACCTGGACTACGTCGCCGTAAAGGCCGCCCAGTTCAGCTTCTCGCGCCTCGCAGGCGCGGACCCCACCCTCGGGGTGGAGATGGCCTCGACGGGGGAGGTCGGCTGCCTCGGGGATGACATGCACGAGGCGCTCTTGAAGGCCCTGCTGGCCACGGGCTTCCGGTACCCCACCCGCGGCGTGCTCCTGTCCCTGGGCCCCGTCGGGGACAAGTACCGCTTTGGTGACGAGGTGCTGGCCCTCCAGGCCCGGGGGCTGCCGGTGTACGCCACGCCGGGCACCGCCACGGTGCTGCGCGAGCAGGGCTTCAAGGTCGAGGTCGCCTACAAAGACTCCGACGAGCAGTCCCCCACCGCCGTGGAGCTCCTGAACCGCGGGCTCATCGACCTGGTGATCAACATCCCGCGCTTCTACGACGACGACGGCCGCCCGGACGGGTACCGCATCCGCCGCCGCGCGGTGGACCTGAACGTCCCGCTGCTCACCAACCTGCAGCTCGCCCGCGCCGTGGTGGACGCCATGCAGAAGTACCGCGTGGAGGACCTCAAGGCCCTCGACTGGGCCAGCTACCTCGCGCGCAAGCCCGTGGAATGATTGGAGTTCTCAGCGCACTCGCACAACGCCATACATCCCCCCACCGAAGTGAAACTCGCAGTGGTAGGGGAAGGTCCCCGCGGCGGGGAAGGTGACCATCACCTCGGGGCGGTTGCCATCCTCCACGCGGGGGATGGGGTTGCCTGGGGAGCCCGTGTCCCGCACGGTGGGACCGGAGCCTCGGTTGAGCGGGTGGGTGCCGAAGCCCGAGGGCCCGCCCGCGAAGGTGACGGTCTGGCCCGCGGCGATGAGCATGCACGGGGGCGTGTAGCCCAGCGGGGGAGAGCCCTGGAAGCCCCCGAAGGCGACGGTGCGGCTGGCCGTGGGGGCGGAGCGGTCCACGTAGAGGGCGTCGGTGCAGCCGTTGAGGGCGGGGCCCGAGGGGGGCGCCTCGCTCCCGCACCCGAGGGGCGCCAGGGAGCCGAGGACGCACAGGATCATGGACGACGGGCGAGGAACGTGGTGGAACATGGCGTCTGCGCTCCGGGCGATCCGCGAGGGGGTCCGGAGCGTAGCTTAGTCGCGCTCCGCGGGAGCGAGGCTGAAATTGCTAAGGAGGCACAGCGATGTCAACGGAAGACAGGTCCAGACGCGAGGCGCTCCTCGGGGGCGCCGGGGCGATGCTGGCGGGGCTCACGGCGACGCTAGCGGCGGCGTCGAGGCCCTCGGAGGCCCAGGCCCAGGGGATGGGGGACGTCCCGGCGCTCAACGCGCTCTTGACGGCGGAGTACCTGGCCATCGGGGCGTACAACGCCGGGGCGGGGATCTTGATGAGCCCGCCAATGGGCGACCCCTTGGCGTCCATCGCGCCGGTGGCGCTGCAGGTGGCGGCGCACTTCCGCCAGCAGCACCAGGACCACGCCGCGCGGCTGGTCACGCTGATCCAGGCGGCGCAGGGCACGCCGGTGAGCCAGGCCGCGGCGGTGTTCTCGCCCCCGGGGCCGCCCTTCACGGGGACGGTGCTCAACGTGATCCGCCTCGCGGCCAACAAGGAGAAGGCCGCGGCGGTGGCCTACACCAAGACCCACGCCAGCATCTCGCAGCAGTCCGCGGCCGAGGTCATCGCGGCCATCGGCGGCGTGGAGACGCAGCACTTCATCGTGCTGTACCTCCTGGCCCGCGGCGTGGTGATCCCCGGGATGGCCCTCGGGATGAACGCCAACGACCTGGTGCCCAGGTCCTTTGTGGCCGAGGTGGGCGCCGGGACCATGGGCCTGGACTCGGTCATGGACTTCACCTACGCACCCTTGATGTGAGCCGAGAGCGAGAGGACACCACCATGAACGACGCACACAGCCTCTCCCGCCGCGCGCTCCTGGGCGCCACCGCCGCCGGGGGCCTCGTGGCCTGCGGCAGCGACCCGCCCGCGATGACGGGCCCGAACCCCGACGTGATGCCCCTGAACGGCCTCCTCACCGCGGAGTACGAGGCCATCAAGGCCTACATGACCGGGGTGGGCATCTTCGCCGCGCCCCCCATGGGCGACCCCCAGGCGGCGCTCTCGCTGGCCCTGGTGCCCATTGGCACAAACTGGATGAACCAGCACCGCCAGCACGCCACGGTGCTCGCCTCCACGATCCGGGCCCTGGGCGGCACGCCCGTGGAGGAGGCCAGCGTGACCTTCACGGCGCCGGCGATGTTCACCAACTCCATCGCCAACGTGCTCAAGCTCGCGGCCAACAAGGAGAAGGCCGCGGCGGTGGCCTACAACCGCACCGTGAGGCAGCTCTCGTCGCAGGCCAACCGCCAGCTCGCGGCCAACATCGAGGGGGATGAGACGCAGCACTTCATCGTGCTGTACGCGCTCCTCAAGCAGCTCGCGGCGCCCAACGTCGCCACCCTGGTGGCCAACATCGGCGAGATCGTCCCCAAGTCCTTCGTGGCCACCCAGGCCGGCGCCATGGCGAATGACAGCCTGGAGGCCCAGATGGACCTCATGTACGCGATGATGTGACGGTCAGCGCCGCCTCCCGCGTCCGTGGCGTCCGTGACGCCCGCGGCGCCCGTGGCCACCCTCCGAAGGCTCCGTCGTGGCTGTAGGTGAAGGTGTGACAACCTGCGCGGGTGTAGTTGTCGTGCTTGCGGGTGCTGCTCCGGGGCCTGCGAGGATGTGGAACTCCACGCGGCGGTTTCGGGCGCGGTGGCGGCCGGAGTTGTTGTCCGTGAGGGGCCGGTCGGGGCCAAAGCCATGGGCTTCGAGCCTGGCCTCGGCGATGCCGTGCTGGGTGAGGTAGGCCCGGACGGCCACGGCGCGGCGCTGGGAGAGGTCACGGTTGTGCTCGGGGCTGCCGCGGTCGTCGGTGTGGCCCTGGACGTCCAGGGAGGTGAGGGCCGGGTTGGCCGAGAGGAGCGCGGCGACGGCGTTCAGGATCTGGAAACTCCGGGCGCCGACGATCTCGTCGGAGTCCGTGCGGAAGTTCACCTGCTGGAGGATGCGCACCTGGCCGTTGGCGATGTCCGCGAGGGCGTCCCCGGCGTCGGGGCAGCCGTCGGTGTCCTCGACGCCGTTGTAGTTCTCGGGCTGGGCGGGGCACCGATCCGTTGCGTCGGGGATGCCGTCGTGGTCACGGTCCGGGACGTCGTCCGGGCAGCCGTCGTCGTCGTCCGCGCCGTTCACCACCTCGGGCTGGTTGGGGCAGTTGTCCGCCAGGTCGGGGATGGTGTCCCCGTCGTTGTCGTAGTCCGGGCAGCCGTCGGCGTCCTCGTGCTGGTCTACGTCTTCGGCCTCCGTGGGGCAGCGGTCGTCGGGGATGTTGAGCCCGTCGTGGTCGGCGTCCATGTTCTCGGGGCAGCCGTCTTCGTCTTCGTAGCCGTTGCGGGTCTCGGGCTCCTCGGGGCAGCGGTCCTGGGCGTCAAGGATGCCGTCCCGGTCGCGGTCCGACGGCGGCGGCGGCGGGGGAGGGGGCGGCGGCGGCGGGGCCGGGTTGTATGGCCGGTACGCCAGGGAGACGCCCGCGGACCAGAAGAGCGCGTCATGGAAGAAGAACAGGTCCGCGGAGTCCGGCTGGGTCACCTGCCCGAAGCGCACCGCGGGCCCCAGGGACACTGACGGAGTGACCCGGAGCTCCAGGCCCGCGCCGACGTCATACCCAAATCGCAGGAAGCTCCCGGTGAGCGCCAGGCCCGCGTTGGCGTCGACGAAGAGCCTGCCCACGCGCCCCACCCGCGGCTCCACGCGGAAGCCCAGCGAGGGGACGGCGGCGTAGCCCGTGGCCTCCCTCCCGGGGAACACCCAGTTGGTGAACGACACCTGCACCGCCAGGGCCTCGACCAGCGAGAACCCCAGCCGCGCGGAGCCCTGGAAGCCCACGGTGAAGCCCTTGGCGTTGCCGTCGTACTCCAGGCGGTTCGGGTCCCCGTTGCGCTGGTACTCCGAGAGCATGGTCCCGCCTCCCAGCTCCAGCCGGAGCGTAAAGGGCGAGTGGTTCTGGGCTCCGACCGGGGCCCCGAAGAGCACCAGGGCCAGGGCCGCCGTGTGACGCGCGCGAGGGGACCGCATTCCCATGATGGACCATGAAGTATCAGACATCGCCCCGCCGCCACAACACGCAACGGCGCCGCCGCGGCGTGCGCCCCGCACCCGGGGAGGGCGCCTCAGGCGCTACGGCGCGGAGGGCCCTGGGCGCTCTCGTGCGCGGCGAGGAGCGACGCCCAGGTGACCTCTGTGCCGGGCCCCTGGGTGAGGGCCGTCAGGAAGCCCCTGGCGAGCGCCACGGAGTCCGGCGAGGCCACCTCGCTGTCACACGCGATGGCCACCAGGGAGAGCGTGTGGGCCAGCTCCGCCAGGGACTCCAGGAGCGCGTGGTGGTCGCTCCCCGGGGGCGCGGCGCCGCGCAGGGTCATCAGCACCATGGACGCATGCCACAGCGCCCGCCGGGTCTGGAGCCGAGAGTTGCGCGCGAGCTCCACAGCGCTCATGGCGGCGCCCACCCGGAGCTTGAAGTCCGTCCAGCGGGACCCCTGCTCGTCAAAGACGCTGTCCAGGGCGGTCTCCAGGACCTTCAGGATTGCAGGGCACAGCTCCGCGAAGCGCCTTGCCTCCGCCGGGGTAATTCGCTCCATGGCCCACACCCTACGCGCCCGGGCGCCCCCTGTCGAAGCGTTCGTGACATTCCCTGTCACCTGTGCGAGGCTCCGGGGGATGCGCGCGGCGTGGGTGGGACTTGTGCTCCTTTGCGCGCCCGGGGTCACCCAGGCGCAGCCCCTGGAGACGGCGCGGTGGGCGGTGCCGACGCTCCACACGGTGGGGCTCCTCGGGGCCCAGAGGGTCGGGGCGATGCTGCTCTGGCGGCGGGCCTTCTCGCTGGAGGACGGGGCGCGCAACCGTCGCTTCTTCACGCAGGCGCTCACGCAGCCGCCGAGGTTTGACGCGCGGCGGAGCCTCTTCGAGTGGGACGGGGACCGCTGGGAGATCAACGCCATCGGCCACGGGCTCATGGGGAGCGAGGTGTACCTGCGCTTCCGGCAGTGCGGGCACGACGGGTGGACCTCGCTGGCGGCGACGGCGGTGGCGTCCACGGTGTGGGAGTATGGCGTGGAGGTCTGGAACAGCCGGCCGTCGGCCAATGACCTCCTGTGGACGCCCCTCGGGGGGGCGCTCCTCGGCGAGCTGCGGCTCCTCCTCTGGCGCTCGGCGGGGGCGCTCCCCGCCGTGCCCCGGGGGCTCCTGCGGGTGCTGGCGGACCCCTTCGGGTCGCTGGAGCGGGCCGCCGGGAGCCCGTGCTAGTACCTTATCGCAAGGAAGGTGAAAGGTCGGCGGTTGAGGCGCATGGCGGTCCCCCCACCCCGTCCCGCCCCGCGGGATCGCAGGGCGGGCCGGGGTGGGGGGATCGCCATGCCCATCGGGGTGGATCTCCAACGAGGTTGCCCAACCCCCGGGCTCCCCCGACGGGAGAGGGCCCTTGCGGCACTTCTGCCTCGAACGCTCAAACCTTCACTTTCCCTGCGATGAGGTACTAGGGTTCCCCGGTGACCACCCCGAGGGTCCTGCTGCTGCACACGGGAGGCACGCTGATGATGCGCGGCGGCGAGCCCTCGCCGCTCCTGCCCGACGTCTACACCCAGGACCTGGTGATGGAGCTGCCGCTCCTGCGTAAGATCGCGGAGCTCGAGACGCGGATCCTCTGCAACCTCGACTCCGGGGACATGCAGCCCCACCACTGGGTGGACATCGCCCGGGCGGTGCACGAGGGCCTCGGGACCCACGACGGCGTGGTGGTGGTGCACGGCACGGACACCATGGCCTACACCGCCAGCGCGCTGGCGTTCCTCCTGCCGGGCCTCGATCGCCCGGTGGTGCTCACCGGCGCCCAGCGTCCGTTGGTGGAGGTGCGCTCGGACGCGCGCTCGAACCTCGTGGACGCGGTGTCCCTGGCGACGATGCCCGTGCCCGAGGTCGGGATCGCGTTTGGTTCACGGTTCTTTCGCGGGTGCCGGGCCGTCAAGCTCGACGCCTGGGGCATGCATGCCTTCGGGACGCCTACCTGCGCGCCGCTCGCGGAGCTCGGGGTCACCGTGGAGGTGGCCTCGCACGTGCTCCCCCCGAGGGCCGTCGAGCCCTTTGACCCGAGGCTTGAGCCTCGGGTGCTGGCGCTCCGGGTGTTCCCCGGGCTCGACCCAAGCCTCTTGCGCGCGGCCCTGGAAGGGGGCGTCCGGGGCGTGGTGCTGGAGGCCTACGGCGCCGGGAACGTGCCCCACCTGGAGAACTCGCTCGTCCCCGTGATCGCCGAGGCCACCGCGCGGGACGTGCCCGTGGTGGTGGTGAGCCAGTGCGCCCGCGGGGCGGTGGTGCTGGGGCGCTACGGCGGCAGCGCCGCGGCGGGCGAAGCGGGCGCGGTGAGCGCCGGGGAAATGACCGCCGAGGCCGCCGTCACCAAGCTCATGGTGGCCCTCGGGAGGGCTGGTGACAGCGGGCGCGTGCTCGCGGCCCGGAGCGCCTTCGGCGCAAGCTGGGCCGGCGAGTGCGACCCGTGAGGGGCCAACCCCGCCTCTAGGAGGTCGGTGCGCTGACCACCACGGCGACCGAGGCCCTCGCCGCGGCGCTCCTTCGTCCGAGGTACATCCCCGCGGAGATGCCCGCGGGCAGGAGGGCGAGGAGCAGCGCGACGCCGGCCAGCAGCACCGCGTAGGGCGCCCTCGCGGACGCCGGCGGGGGTGATGACGCCCGCACCAGCGGGAACGCCTCGGCGGACTCCTCGGTCGGGGCCGACGCCCGGAGCGTGCGGTGCTCCGCCGTCGGGAACTCCGAGTGCGCCGGGGCCTCGGGCTCAAGCGAGAGCGGCCCGTCGTCCAGGAGCCCCTGGCAGGAGCCCTCGCCCAGGCCACAGGCGCGCAGCGCCGCCTGGAAGGCCCGCAGGTCCGGGTAGCGCGCGGCGAGGTCCCGCTCCAGGCCGCGCTGTACGGCCTCGGCGAGCGCGCGGGGCACCCACGGGGCCCGCTCGGCGAGCCGTGGGATGGGCCTGGAGAGCACGCTGTCCGCGATGTCCGCGGGGCTCTCGGCCTCGAAGGGCGACACCCCGGAGAGGCACTCGAAGAGCACCACCGCGACGCTCCAGACGTCGCTCCGGGCGTCCACGGTCTCCACCCCGCAGGCCTGCTCCGGGGACATGTACTGCGGGGTCCCCAGGGACGCCCCGTTGAGGGTGGTGCGCCCGGAGAAGGCCCCCTCGTGGGTGACCTTGGACACACCGAAATCCAGCACCCTCGGGGAGAGCCTCCCGCCCGGGTCCCTCGCCAGGAAGAGGTTCTCGGGCTTCACGTCCCGGTGCACCACCCCGTGCTCATGCGCCGTGGCTAGCGCGTCCATCGCAGGCAGGAGCACCCCGAGGGCCTCCCGCGCGGTGAGCCTCTCGCGAAGGTCCAGCACCCGCCGGAGGTCCGCGCCGTCCAGGTACTCCTGCACGATGCACAGGGACCCGTCGCCCTCCTCCCGGCAAAGGTCCAGGACCTCGCAGAGGTTCGGGTGCCTCAGGGCCGCCGTGGCCTGCGCCTCCTGCACGAAGCGCCGCACCAGCTCCACCTGGGCGCACAGCTCTGGACGCAGCACCTTGAGCGCCACGGGCCTCAGAGTCCAGGTGTTCAGGGCCTCGTACACCACCCCCATGCCGCCGGAGCCGAGCACCCGCCGGACGGCGTACTTCCCACAGAGCACCGTCCCTACGCGAGCCTGTACCTCTGGAGCGGGTTGCATGGTCGTGCCCCTCCACAACGCCGCTCTACGGCGCCGCGCTTCCCGCTCGCCCATCGGGCGGGTCTCAGCTCCTCCGTTGCCGAGCTTCGGCGATTTCATTCAACGCGGACCCCTCCGGCGCAACCAAGGCCGCGCCCGTGGTCGTACTTCAGAACCGGCGCGGGGCCCCGGCCAGGAGCCTCTGCCCCACAGGCACCTCCAGCCGCAGGAGCTCTGCCCCGGCCGAGGAGCTCCGGGTCACCACCACCGCCCCGCCCGCCTGACGCAGCACCAGCACCGTAGAGCGCGCCCCGGACCCACAGCGCAAGCGAGAGAGCTCCCCCGGTTGGGTGGGCTCCGTACCACATGGACCTACCTCGCGGGTGGCCTCCGCGATGCCGTTCCCCACGAGGGCAAAGACCACCACCCGCCCGGTGAGGGTGTTGCGGGCGCTGCGCTCGGGGGTGAGCTCGAAGCGCGCCGGGACCTCGCAGGCGCCGCGGAAGCGGTAGCGGAGCCCAGAGGGAGGCGCCATGCTGGCCGCTTCGTGGGTGCGGCCGTCACACCCGCACCACGAGGACCCCGCAGGGAGGCTGGCTCCGGTGTCGCAGACGAGCACGCCTGGTCCGTCACAGCCAGGGGCGAAGACCTCCGAGGCCATCGGGCCGCAGGGAGGCGCCGGCGCGGGCTGGGCGAGCGCGGCGGGGGCCCCAAGGGAGAGAACGAGAGCCAGGGAGAGGCGATGCTTCATGGGAGACCTCCGACGGCACCAGGGACCCACCCTCCCTCCGAGACCTTGGCCCCGCCCTTGACGCCCCGGGCGGCCGGCGCTCCATTGGGCCCATGCGCGAGGCCTTCGCTCTTGGCGTGACGCTCCTTCTTGGGTGCGGCACGCAGACCGCACCCCCTTCAGGGCTCGATGGCTCGCCGGCGGACACGACCGTCGCGGACGCGCCCGGGGAGGTCTCACCGGATACTTCATTGGACATTCCACCGGACACGGCATCGGACACGATCACGGCGCCGGAGGTCCAGGGCGACGGCGCGCCCCAGGACGGACCCGGCCCGCGGGGATGGGCCTCGGCGAGGGCGCTCCCGATGCCCCGCCAGGAGGTGGCCGTGCTGGCGGCGAGGGGCCGGGTGTGGGTGTTCGGCGGCTTCGAGAGCGGGCGCATCGTGGCCAACGTGAGGGCCTACGACCCGGCGAGGGACCAGTGGGAGGAGGGGCCCTCGCTCCCCCTGGCGCTGCACCACACCGCCGTGGCCGCCGTGGGGGAGGACCTCTATGTCCTCGGTGGGATGACGGGCCTGGACTTCCGGCCCTTTGCGGAGTGCTGGGTCCTGCGCGCCGGGGCTATGGAGTGGGCCCCCATCGCGCCGATGCCCGCGCCGCGGGGCGCCGCCGGGGCGGGCTTCGTGGGCGGCAGGGTGGTGGTGGCGGGCGGCGTCACCACCGGCGGCCGCGTCGCCGCGGTGACGATGCTCTACGACCCGAGGGCCAACACCTGGCGCGAGGGGGCTCCGCTCCCCACGGCCCGGGAGCACCTCGCGGTGGCGGTGAACGGCGGCGCGCTCTGGACCTTCGGCGGCCGGCTCCTCTCGCTCACCACCAACCTCCCGACGGTGGAGGTCTACGACCCGGCGATGGATCGCTGGCGCTCGGCGCCGCCGCTCCCGACGCCCCGCGGGGGGCTCTGCGCGGCCTTCCTGGGCGACACCGCCGTGGTGATCGGCGGCGAGGAGCCCGCCAGGGCGCTCACCACCGTGGAGGGTCTGGACCTCCCAGCGGGTCCCTGGCGCGCGCTCCCGGCGCTCCCGGTGCCTCGCCACGGGCACGGCTGCGCGGCCCTCGGCGGGCGGCTGTACCTCGTCGGCGGCGCGGACCGACCGATCTTTGCGCCCGTCACCGCCGTGGATGTCTATACGCCGTGAGCGCCCTCAATGGACCTCGAGGGGCGCTTCGACCCAGGCCCCGCCGCGGTAGACGAAGAGCTTGTGGTCGTCCACCACGCCTCCGCCGCGTACGCTGGTGACCACGTAGCACACCGGGAGCGTGAGCCGCCCGTCCACCGCGGCGAAGCGCTGGTCCTCCGGGGAGAAATACGCCCCCACGTCGCAGTGCGAGTGGTAGATCGCCTTGACCGGCCTCCCCTCGCGGTCCCCCGCGTCCAGCATGCGCTGGACCTTCAAGGGGTTGAGCACGTACGCCTCGCGGGCCGTCCGCGGGAAGAGCTCCGGGTCCAGGGCGTGCTCCCGGTTGGCGAGGTTGTCCATCCTCCGGGCCTCGTCCACGCGCGAGGGCTCCGCCGCGGGGCCCACCAGGAGCCCGCAGGACTCCTCCGGGTGACACTCCCGGGCGTGCGCGTCGAGGGCCTCCAGGACCGCGCGATCAAGCGCCAGAGGGCCTTCAAGCCAGGGCCTCTCGGGGCCTTCATCGGTCACCATAGGTAGACCTTCTCCCACTTCATCGGTGTAAAGTATCGGTCGCCGCGATCGCACAGGATGGTGGCGATGCACCCCGGGCGGCCCTCGGCCGCGAGCCTCCGCCCGAGGGTCCACGCGGCGAAGACGTTGGCCCCGGCGCTGTGCCCGACGTGGAGGCCCTCCTCGGCCCAGAGGCGCTCGGTCATGTCCCAGCCGTCGTCGGTGGAGACAAAGAGCGTCTCGTCCGGGACCGCGGCGTCGTAGATGGCGGGCACCAGGGACGAGGCCAGGTGCTTCAGGCCCTCCAGGCCGTGGAGGCTCTCGGCGGGCTCCACGGCCACGCAATGGACGGGCCTGTGGTGCTCCTTGAGCCTGCGGGTGGTGCCCATCATGGTGCCGGTGGTGCCGAGCCCCGTCACGAAGTGCGTCAGCCGGTCCCCGAGGTCCCGCAGGAGCTCCGCGCCCGTGCCGAGATAGTGCGCCAACGGGTTCGAGGGGTTGGAGTACTGGTCAGGGTAGTAGTACCGCTCGGGGCTGGCCGCGACGAGCTGGCGGACCAGCCGGATGGCGCCGTCGGAGCCCTCCAGCGGGTCCGAGAAGATGAGCTCCGTGCCGAAGGCCTGGGTGATGTCTTTACGAGCCTGGGTCACGTTGGAGGGCATCACCAGCGCCACGCGGTAGCCCAGGGCGGCCCCCACGAGGGAGTAGGCCACCCCCGTGTTGCCCGAGGTCGAGTCGATGAGCACCCGGTCGCGGGTGAGCTCCCCGCGCCCCACGGCGTCCAGGAAGATCTGCCGCGCCGCCCGATCTTTCACGCTCCCTCCGGGGTTCATGAACTCCAGCTTGGCGTAGAGCTCCACCCCGGGGGTGTCTCGCTCCAGCTTCCGTAGTCGAAAGAGGGGGGTGTCCCCTACGGCGTCGAGGATGGAGTCGAGGCGTCGAGGGCGCAGCATCAGAGGCCCAGCCGCGCGGCGAGGCGCGGCGGCAGCTCCCGCGGAGCCTCCCCGAGGGCCCTGCGCCCTGCCTCGATGGCTCCGAAGGCGTCGAGGCAGAGGGCCTCCGCGGGGCCGAGGGGGCCCCCCGGAGCGTCCGGCGCGCGCACCACGAGCCCCGAGGCGGGGTCCGTCGCGCCCCCGGCGAGGCGGTGGAGGCGCGCGCACCAGGGCGAGAAGCCCCGGAGGCAGACGGGGCTCGCGGCGAGGCGAGCCTGGCCCTCCGGGCCCACCTCCGGGAGCAGGAGCTGCCGCGCGAAGCGCGCGTAGGCGTCGTCTGGGAGGGGCGCCCGCAACGGTCACCCGCCGGCGACGGCGGCCATGATGGTGAGCACATCCCGGTCCCTGAGGGCCGTGTCCAGGGACTCCAGGAAGCGGATGTCGTCCTCGTTGACGAACACGTTGAGGTGTCGCTTGACGCCCTTCTCTCCTAGCACCTGATCCTTGAAGCCAGGGTACTGCCGGTCGACGTCGTCGAGCACCGCGCGCACCGTTTCGCCGACCGCGGTCACCTCCTCGCGGCCCTGGACGTGGGCGCGGAGCTGCGTGGCGAGCCTTATCGTGATGGCCATGAGAGTCTGCCTCCTGTCGATCGTGGAGCGGGCACCATGAGGCCCCCGCGGGGATGAATGGTGTCTGGCTGGTGATTCGGGCAGCGGCTCCGGCGCCGCGGAGAGAGCTCCCGGGCGACCTGGCGCCAGGCGTCGTACCAGAGCACCCGCCCGGCGTTGCCATGGTCTCCGCGCAGGAGGCGCAGCGCCTCCACTGCCAGGAGCGCGCCGACGAGGGCGGGGACCGGGCCGTAGACCCCCGCGGTCACGCAGGTCCCCGCGTCCTCGTCGCAGCCGGGGGCGTCCTCGAAGACGCAGCGGTAGCAGGGGCCCTCGCCGGGCGCCACGGGGAGCACCGTGCCGTACCACCCCACGCAGGCGCCGTGCACCACCGGCACGCCTCGCGCGGCGCAGCGGTCGGCCACGAGGAACTTGGCCCCGAAGGCGTCGGTGCCCTCCACCACGAGGTCTACGCCGTCCAGGAGGTCGTCCATGGTGTCGGGCGAAAAATGCGTCTGGCGCGCCTCGACCGCGGCGCCGGGCGCGGCGCGGAGCAGCGCCTCCCGCGCGGCGGCGACCTTCGGCCGCCCGACGTCCGCTTCCTCGTACAGGCCCTGGCGGTGGAGGTTCGAGCGCTCCACGCGGTCTTCATCCACCAGGCGAAGGCGCACGCCGGCGCGGCCGAGGGCCAGCGCGGCCGGGCACCCGAGGCCCCCGACGCCCAGGACCGCCACCAGGCTCACGGGGTGGCCTCCGCGAAGTACGTATCCAGCGAGAAATACCGCTCACCGGTGTCCGCGAGCACCGTCAGCACCACGGCCTCCGGGGGGAGCGAGCGGGCCACCTCGCACGCCGCGTGGACCGCGCACCCGGACGAGATCCCTACCAAAAGCCCCTCCTGCCGCGCCAGGCGGATCTTCATCCTCCAGGCGTCCCCGTCGGTCACCGTGAGCACCCGGTCCACCACCGAGGGGTCATAGTTGCGCGGCACGAAGCCCGCGGCCAGGCCCTGGATCTTGGTGGGGCCTCGCTCCCCGCGAGAGATCGTCGCGCACCCCTCGGGCTCCACGGCCACCACCTGCACGCCGGGCCTCGCCTCGCGCAGCGCCCGACCCACGCCGGTGATGGTGCCTCCGGTGCCCACCCCGGCCACGAAGGCGTCCAGCCTGGGGAAGGCGTCAAGCACCTCGCGGGCCGTGGTGCCTTGATGGCACGCGGGGTTCGCCGGGTTGTCGAACTGCCCCGGGAGAAACGCCCCGGGGGTCGCCTCCACGAGCTCCCTCGCCCGGGCGATGGCCCCGTCGAGCTGGGCCTCCTCGGGCGTGAGCACCACCTCGGCGCCGTAGGCCTTGAGCAGCGCCCGGCGCTCCAGGGACATGCTCTCCGGCATGGTCAAGACCAGGCGATATCCCTTGAGCGCGCACGCCAGCGCCAGCCCGATGCCCGTGTTCCCGCTGGTGGGCTCCACCACGGTCCCGCCTCGGTGCAAGTGCCCGCGGCGCGCCGCGTCGTCCAGCATCGCCACGGCGATGCGGTCCTTGACGCTCCCTCCGGGGTTCTGCTGCTCCAGCTTGACCCACACCTCGGCCCCCGGCGCCGCGCACACCCTCCGGAGCCGCAGCACGCTCGTCCCACCCACCAGCTCCAGCAACGACTCGACGATCGCCATCCGAGGAGCGCTCTTCCTTCGCCAGCATGCAGCGTTTGTCAAGGGCGCCGTAGGGTGCTGTAGGTATTACACCTACATTCTCTAGAGGTCCTTCTTTCGGGGCTTCTTGCGTGTGCCGGGGTCGTCCTTGGGGGGAGCGGGGCTCGGGGCGGGGATCACGGCCGGGAGGGACGCTGGCGCGGCCTCAAGGAGGTGCTGGAGCTCCTCGGTGAACTGCCAGGCGAGCTCTTCTTCCAGGTACTCCGGACCACGGCAGAGCTTCTCGATATTCCGCTGGTAGACGAACATCCTCGGGCCGTCCTCGCGGTCGCGGTGCGCCTGGTCAAAGCCCTCGACCAGGAGCGGGGCCCTGGGGTCCACGCCGTCCACCACCATTTCCATCCCAGGCGCGTCGGTGACGAGCACCAGGGCGCCCTCGAGGTGCGCGAGGAACCTGGCCTCCAGCCCCTGGAGGGCGCGCTCGACGTGGCGGTGGAACTGCTCCCGAGGCAGGCTCCAGCGCACCGCAGGCGCGGCGAGGTCCAGGTCCCGGGCCTCCATGAACGAGAGGGTGGCCTGGCGCCAGTGCTCCCGGGCATCATGGACCAGGCCCAGGTAGTAGTGGGCGTCGGCGTTGCGAGGGTCCTCCCGCACGGCGTCGGTCAGGAAGGGCTCGGCGCGCTCGACCTCCCCGAGCTCGTACCAGGCGCGGCCGATGAGGAAGGGGAACACCGGTCCCTCCACGGGGCCGTCCGGGAGGGCCTCCAGGGTGGCCCGGGCGCCGTCCTCCTCGCCCTTGGCCAGGAGGGCGTCAAACTTGAGGAGCAGCGCCTCGCAGATCTCCTCGCGCCCCTCGGCGAAGTCCAGCACCTCGTCGCAGAGCGAGACGGCCTCGTCATACTCGTGGAGGGGGTGGATGAGCACCTCGGCGGCGTTGAGCATCGGGTCGATGTAGCCATCGTCTAGCGCCATGGCCTGGCGGTAGTGCTCCAGGGCCTCCTCGGGGTCGCCCTCCTGGGCGGCGGTGTACCCGAGGAGGTTGTGGGCCTCGGGGCTGTCCTTGTCGATTTCCAGGGCCCTGCGGGCGCTGGACCTCGCCCCGCGCAGGTCCCCTTTGTTGATGAGGTCCCAACCGCGGTCGAGGTGCGCCGAGAGCTGATCCATGGTCCGTTGTCTCCGTCCGGGGCCGCGGAGCATGGGAAGCCCGCGGCGGCGGGTCAAGGGTCGCCCTGGTGTCGGCGCCTCCGGGATGCTACCTCAAGGGAGCAGCGATGCGCGGGCCACGGCCTCTCCTCCCAGCGTGCCTCGGTGGCCTCCTGGCCCTCCAGGGCTGCGCGGCGTTCTTCACCGAGCGGGGCGTCTGGGACGAGGGCTCTCGGGGCTCGCCCTCCAACGGGTGGCTCAGCCGGGGCTACGCGGCGCCGGTGCGGGGCCACGGCTTTATCGCCCTGCGCTCGGAGCGCGAGGGCTGGAACCGCTGGGGCACCGAGCGCCTCGTGCGCATGGTGGAGAAGTGCGCCCGGAGGGTGGGCACCAACGCGGTGCCCCTGGTGGTCGGGGACCTCTCGGCCCGCCGTGGGGGCATGGTCACGCGGCACCACTCGCACCGTAATGGCCGGGACGTGGACCTGCTCTTCTTCGCACGGGACGCCGCCACCGATGAGCCCGTTCGGGCCCCGGCCTTCGTGCGGTACAACTCCCGCGGGGAGAGCGTGGCCCACCCTACGGCCCTGCGCTTCGACACGGCCCGCAACTGGCGCCTGGTGGAGGCCCTCCTGGCGGACGCCGACGCGGGCATCATTCGTATCTTCGTGGCGTCGTGGATCAAGGGCCCGCTCCTGGCGTACGCCCGCGCCCACGGGGCCCGCGAGGAGGTCCTGGAGCGTGCCGAGGCGCTGCTGGTGCAGCCCGGGGACAGCGCCCCCCACGATGATCACTTCCACGTCCGGCTGGCCTGCACGCCCGGCGAGAGGGCTCGCGGCTGCGTCGACGGCGGCCCCCTGTGGCACTGGCTGGAGAAGGACTTCGAGAAGGGTGACGCCGCCCCGGCGGACGACGAGACCATCCTCGCGGCGCTGGAGGAGCTCCCCCCGGGGGTGCTCCATGGCCCGCCCGAGGAGCCCCGCCCGGACGCCGCCCAGGGGCCCGTCTCCCGCGAGCAGCCCGCGGAGGAACCAGAGGTCCCAGCGGGCACGGCCCTGGTGTGCCTCGGCGCCGCGGTGGCGTCCCGCTGAACCAACCCCCCGGTCCCCCGCAACGGACGCCCAGGACAAGCGACGTGATCGTGGCAGTGACCGGTTCTACGGGCAACCTTGGCCGAGCGGTGGTATCATTATTGGTTTCCGCCGGTCACCATGTGAGGGCCATTCTTCGCCCGGACAGCGGACCACCTCCCGACGGCGCTGAGGCCCTGCGCCTCGCGGGCGCCGTGCGGGACAACGCACGGAGCGCGCTGGAGGGAGCCTCGGTGCTCGTGCACCTGGCGGCCTACGGAGTCCAGGGCAGGGACCGGGACTGGCTCCGGGCGGTGGAGGCCAACACCGTGGACACCTTCCATTGGGTGCAGGCCGCGGCGCAGGTGGGCGCCTCGCGCAGCGTGGTGGCTGGGAGCTATTTCGAGTACGAGGGCCGAGGGAGGCTCCCGGAGCCCTCCTGGCCCGAGGCGACATCGGCGCCTCCCTGCGAGGAGGACTCACCGCTGGAGGCCTGGGATCCGTACAGCGCCTCGAAGGCGGCCGGGGGCGTCCTGGCCAGGGCCCTGGCGCGGGACCTGGGCCACCGTCTATGGTACCTGCGCCTCGCGTCGCTCTTCGGACCGGACGACGACCCCGGGCGCTTCATCCCCATGACCGTGAAAGCCGCCAGGGCGCGCGCTCCCATGCCCATGTCCCCTGGCGGTCAGGTGCGCGACCTCGTGCACGTGGACGACGCCGCCCACGCCGTGCTGGAGACCGTCACCCTGGACCCCGCCGAGGGCGTGGAGACCGTGAACATCGGCTCGGGGCAGGGCACCTCGCTCCTGGACCTCGGGCGCAGGGTCCTGGCCCTGGCGGGCGCGCCCGAGGCGCTCCTTCGGCCCGGAGAGCGCCCCTACCGCCCCCGCGAGGCCCACCACCTGGTGACGTCCACCGCGCGCAGGGAGCGCCTCCTGCGGTGGACCCCCCGCCCCCTGGAGGAGACCCTCCCG
Organism: Deltaproteobacteria bacterium; assembly: GCA_016218725.1. Classification (GTDB taxonomy): domain Bacteria; phylum Myxococcota_A; class Polyangia; order Polyangiales; genus JACRDB01. The sequence continues at coordinate 64,622 of JACRDB010000019.1, read as the reverse complement.
GCGGTGGTCTTCGCCCTCGGGAGGCGCGCGTAGCGTGGCCACCACCCTGGAGATCGGGATCCCGACGTACCAGCGGGCCCCAAAGCTCCGGCGGGTGCTCGGGCTCTTTCGACGGCAGATCGCGGACCAGGGCCTCGCGGACCGGGTGAGCCTCCGGGTGCACGACAACGCCTCCACCGACGCCACCCAGGAGGTCTGCGAGGAGGCCCGGCGAGAGCCCGACGGCGTGCGCGTGGACGTCCTGCGCCAGACGGAGAACGTCGGCTTCAACCGCAACGTCTGGTCCCTCTACCAGCGCTGCCAGGCGGACTACCTCTGGACCTTCGCCGACGACGACCTGCCGCTGCCCGGGGCGGTGCCCACGATCCTCCGGGCGCTCGCAGAGAAGTGTCCGGAATTGTTGGTGTTTTCGTTTATTCAACCCCCCGGCTCGACGAAGCGCACCTTTGACCTCCCGACGGACCTCCACCTGGAGACGGACCCCGGGGCGTGCGCGCGCTTCGCGTGGAGGCAGCCCAAGCTCTCGCAGTATGTGTACCGCCGCCGGGAGCTGTCCCTCGAGGCCCTCGGGCTGGTGACGGACCAGCTTGACCGCTCGGCGTTTGCGTTCATCGCCCTGGCGTTCTCGCTCCTTCAAGACGCCGCGACGCCCTCGGTGGCGGTGCTCTCGCCGCCGCAGGCGACCTGCGACGAGGACTACCTCAAGCTCCGTTTCGTGCCGGACGAGTGGGGACGTTACGACGAACTCCTGCAGCACCCGTTCCTGCGCGCCCATGCCCCGGAGCTCGCGGAGAGGGCCCCGCGGGACGCCTACCGGAGCCTCCTGTCGGTGCTCTGGAGCTGGCGCTGCGGCGGCGTGGAGGTGCCTCCCGACGACGAGGCCGCCTGGTGGGACTCGGTGCGCAGGCTCCCGGCGCGCTGGCCGTGGCTGCGGGAGCACCCCGGGGACCTGCTGCGCTTTGCGGTGCTCAAGGTCGCTCCGAGGCTCCTGCCGCAGGGCCTGAACCGCGCCTCGGGCGCGCTTCGCAGGCTCCGCGGCCGGGCAAAGGGAGCTTGAAGACCCCCAACCGCCGAAGGGCCACGGTGATCGGCCTGGTGAACCAGTACGGCTCCGTGGCCCTCGCCATGGTCCAGGGCGTGGTGCTCGTGCCGCTGTACCTCCGGCACATCCAGGGGCCGGTGTATGCTGCCTGGCTGGCGTCCGGGGACGTCGTGGCGTGGCTGGCCCTCATCGACCCGGGCGTGGCCGGGGTGATGCAGCAGCGCATCGGCCACGCCCTCGGTCGCAAGGACCCGGAGGCCCTCGGGCGCACCATCGGCACCGGGCTCCGGGTGAACCTCACCCTGGGGCTCCTCCTCGGGGCCCTCGGGGTGCTGGTGGCCCCCTGGGTGCCCGCCCTGGTGCGCGTGACGGACCCCACCGTCGCGAGGGTGATGGTGCGCTCCTTCGCGCTCGCGTCCGTGGGCGAGGCGGTGCTCCTGTGCGCCCTGAGCATCGCCGCGGTGATCATGGCCCTGATGGAGTTCCCGCTCACCCTCGGGAGCCTGTACCTCACCTGCACGAGCCTGGGCATCGTCGCCACGGTGGTGCTCCTCCGGGCGGGCGTCGGGGTCCACGCGATCCCCCTGGGGCTGATGTTTCGGGCGGGGCTGTACCTCGTGGCCACGGCGGTGCTCTACCGGCGGGTCGTGCACCGGGGCCTCGGGCTGCGCCCTCGCTTCGACCGCGCGGAGCTCCGGGCGGTCTTTGGTCTCTCGGGCTACACCTGGGTCTCGCGCCTCGGGCAGAGCCTGCTCCAGAACGTCGAGAGGGTGCTGGTGGCGCGGCTCCTCGGGACCCGGGAGGTCACGCCCCTCACGATGACCCGCCGCGCCGCGGACGTGGTGCTCCAGGCCACCACCCGGGTCGGGACGGCCTTCGCGCCCGCGGTGGCCCACCTCGCCGGTGAGGGGGACCTCTCCCAGCTCCGGGACGTCACGGCCCGGCTCCTCGGGGCCGTCGGGTGGGTCGGGGCCATCGGCTTCGGCGGCCTGGTGGGCCTCAATCGCTCCTTCGTCGCGGTGTGGGTGGGCCCGGAGCTCTTTGGAGGCCAGCGGGTGTCGGCGCTCCTGGCGCTGGCGCTCACCTGGCAGTCGGTGGAGGCCGTGCTGGCCCAGACGCTCTTTGCCACGGGTCGGATCCGCGAGACCTCCCTGGTGACCCTGGCCGAGGCGCTGGCCAAGGCCCTCCTCCTGGCGCTCCTCCTGGCTGCGGGGATGGGTCTGGTAGCGGTTCCCGTGGCGGGGCTGGCGGCGGCCCTCGGGGTGGCGTCGGTGCCGCTCTGGGTGCGCTTCACCCGCGCCGTCAGGCTCCCCCGGGGGGAGGCCCTGCGCCTAGTCGGTGCGATGGTGCTGCAGCTCGCCGCCTTGGGGGCCGCGGGGCTCTGCTGGGACCACCTGGTGCCGGCGGCCACGGGCGTCGGGGGCTTCCTCCTCCGGGCGGTAGCCCTTGGCGGGCTCCTGGCGGCGCTCCTGGCAGGGCTCTCGCCGGGCTTTCGCGGGCGGGTCCTGGGGGCCCTGGGCCGGGGGGCCCTGCGCGATGGGCCGTGAAGCCTTGCGCGGGCTCTGGTAGGCTCCCTGCCGCCATGACCTGCTTTCGAGTTGCGCTGTACGGTGTCCTGGTGGGGGCGCTGGCGTGTTCGTTGGAGCACCCCTCCGCGGTCCCCGATGCCTCTACGGACATGACCGCCCCGGACCTGCCCGACGTGGACGCGGACACCGGCCCGTCCTGCGGCCTGCTGGACCAACCCTGCTGCGGCGGGGACAGCGGGCGCGGGATGTGCGCCTCGGGGCTCCAGTGCCAGGCCTCGCGGTGCGTGCGGGAGGTGATCTGTCCGCCGGGGCAGATGAACTGCGCGGGCCGCTGCGCCACCCTGGGGACCGACGTGTCCAACTGCGGGATGTGCGGCAGGCAATGCCCCACCGGCGCCAACGGGGCCGCGGCGTGTGTCCTGGGCGAGTGCCAGCTCCAGTGCAACCCGGGCTTCGGCAACTGCAACGGGAACACGGCGGACGGGTGCGAGTCGAACCTCCAGGTGGACCCGAGCAACTGCATGCGCTGCGGCGTGGTCTGCTCGGCCCCGGGGGCCTCGGTGCTGCGCTGCGAGGCGGGGGCCTGCGTCATCGGCGCATGCCTCCCCAATCGCGGGGACTGCGACATGGCCCTCGGGAACGGCTGCGAGACCACGCTGGGGACCTCGGTGATGCACTGCGGCCGCTGCGGCATGGCATGCGCGGGCGGCGCCAACGCCACGGCCGTCTGCGAGGACGGGGCCTGCGGGATCGACTGCGCCGCGGGCTTCGCAGACTGCGACGGCAACACCGCCAACGGGTGCGAGGTGAATACCAACACCGACGCCACGCACTGCGGGGGGTGCCGCCGGGCGTGCCCGCCGGTGGCGGGCGGCGCGCCCATGTGCAGCATGGGCCGGTGCAACTCCATGTGCGCGGCGGACTTCGACGACTGCGACCGGGACACCCGCAACGGCTGCGAGGCGGACCTGCGCACCACCGTGGCCCACTGCGGGCGCTGCGGCAACGCCTGCGCCTTCGCCAACGCGGTCCCGGCCTGCGCGGCCCGCGCATGCCAGCTCATGAGCTGCATGGCGGGCTTCCAGAACTGCAACGCCATGAACGCCGACGGCTGTGAGGTGAACACCCTCACCGATGTGCGTAACTGTGGGAGGTGTGGGACTGTGTGCCCAGGTGTCACCAACGGCAGGCCCACCTGCGTGAGCGGCACCTGTGGTCTCTCGTGCATGCCGGGCTTTGCGCTGGTGGGGGACACCTGTGTGCGGTCCACGCCGCCGCGGCTCCTCGCCCCGCTGTCGACGGCGATGGTGACCATCACCCAGCCGACGCTGCGGTGGGAGCGCGGCACGACGAGCAGCACCGGCGCGCGGATCGAGCTGTGCCGCACCCGGGACTGCGCCTCCGTGGCCCAGACCATCGACGCCTCGGGCTCCTCGGTGGCGGTTCCCCTGGCGCTTGCTCCGGGGGTGTGGTTCTGGCGGGCCTTCGATCGCGTCGGCGGGACCATGTCCATGGACCCGTCGGCGGTTTGGGAGTTCCGGGTTCCGCCCAGGATCATTGCGACGACGCCCCGGGACCTGTCCTACGGCTCCAACGCGGACTACAACGGCGACGGCCTCGGGGACGTCGTGGCGAGCGGCAACACGGGCAATGGCGTGGCCCAGGTGTTCTACGGTTCGGCGACCGGTACCCCCACGGCGGGGCCGCGGTTGACCGGCGCCGCGGGCTCGGGCTACGGCCAGTCCGTCGCCAACGCCGGGGACCTCAACGGCGACGGCTTCGGGGACCTGGCGGTGGGCCACGGCACAGCGACGCAGGTGTCGGTGTACTACGGCAACCGCACGGGCTTCTCCACGCCGGTGGCGCTCACGGGCCCCGCGGGCTTCGGCTTCTCGGTCTCGGGTCTCGGGGACGTCAACAACGACGGCTACGCAGACCTCGCCGTGGGCGCGCCAAACTCCGCGCAGGCCTTCATTTATTTCGGCGGCTCCATGGGGGTGAGCACCACCGCCAGCCAGACCCTCGCGCCGCCCGCCCCCGCTGGGACCATGTACGGGCAGTCTGTGGTGGGCGTCGGTGACGTGGACGGCGACGGCGCGGAGGACCTCGTCGTCGGCGCCCCGAGCGCCCCCGGCGGCGCCGCGCCCACGGCGTACTTCTACCGAGGAGGCACCCCCGCGGGCGTGATGCCCGTGGCCTCGGCGACCCTCACGGGCACGGCGTCCACGCTCTATTTCGGCAACAACGTCGCCGGCGCGGTGGACTACAACGGCGACGGGCTCGCGGACTTCGCCGTGTCCAGCTACCAGGGGCGGGTCGTGCGGGTCTACGGCAGCGTCGGCGGTGTCATCACTCAGCTCCGGGAGGTGTCCTCGCCGTCCACGCCGGCGATCCCCGTGGGCTTCGGCCAGGGGCTCTCCATGGCGTGGGACCTCAACGGCGACGGCTTCGGGGACCTCATCGTAGGGAACAACAGCAACAACCCGGTGAACGTCTACCTCGGGAGCATGACCTCCACCGCGGGCGCGGCGATCGCCCTCGCGGTGCCCGCGGGCGCCATGGGCTTCGGCCTCGCCACCGGCTGTGGCGGCGACATCAACGGCGACGGTCTCTCGGACCTCGGCGTCGGGGACTACATCACGTCGAGGGTGTACCTCTACCGTGGGGTGACGGCGCCCACCGCGGGCCCGCTCGTCCTCGGCGCCCCCGTGCCGTTGGACGGCCCCACGGGCGGTCGCCTGGGCCTCTGGGTGGCGAGCCTGGGCCCCTTCGAGCGCCGGAGCTCGCGCGGGTTCCTGTGAGCGCACCGCTGGCGGTACTGGTCCCGTCCTGCGATCCCTACCGGGACCTCTGGAGGCCCTTCCACGCGCTCTTCCGGCGCCATTGGCGGGACTGCCCCCTCCCGGTGTACGCCGGGAGCAACCACGTCCCCTGCGAGGAGCCCGGCGTCACGCCGCTGCTCGTGGGCGACGATCGTGACTGGTCCTCCAGCACCCGGAAGATGCTCCAGGCGATCCCCGAGGACTACGTGCTGATCCTCCTGGAGGACTTCTTCCTCCAGCGGGAGGTGCCCACCGCGCTCCTGACGGAGCTCCTCGGGACGCTCCAGGCCCTCGATGGGGCGTACCTGCGCCTGCGGCCCTTCCCGGCCCCGGACGTGCGACTGGTGCGCCACCCCCGCGTGGGCGAGATCGATCTGGGAGCGCCCTACCGCGCGTCCATGCAGCCCGCGCTGTGGCACAAGGCCTCGCTCCTGGAGCTCCTCAAGGACGGCGAGAACGCATGGCAGTTCGAGATCTTCGGCGCCCGGCGCAGCGACCTCTTCGCCCGGGGCTTCTACTCCGTGTGGGAGCCCGCGCTGGAGCTCTACGCCGGGGTGGTGACCGGGCGCTGGATCCCCTACGGCGTGGCGGTCTGCCGCGAGCAGGGCGTCGAGGTGGACCTCTCGGCGCGGCCGATGCTCTCCCCCCGGGAGGCCGCGCGCCGTAACGTGAACCGCGTGCTCAACGAGGCGGCGGAGCTGATCCCCTGGCGCGCCCGCAACCGTATCCTCCGGTGGGTGCGCGCCACGGGGCTGCGCAAGCCCCGGCCCATCCCCGTGCCCGCGAAGCGCCAGGGGTGAACCCTCGGCGCTCTCGGCGCACCAGAGAGGCACCGACCCATGACGGCACCGCGCACCGCGCTCATCACAGGCATCACCGGCCAGGACGGCAGCTACCTCACGGAGCTGCTCCTCTCCAAGGGCTACGCGGTCCACGGGGTCGTGCGCCGCGCTTCGCTCTTCAACACGGACCGCATCGACCACCTGTACGTGGACCCCCACCAGGAGTCGCGGATCCACCTTCACTACGGGGACCTCACGGACTCCGGCGCGCTGCGCAACCTCCTGGAGGAGGTCGAGCCGGACGAGCTCTACAACCTCGGCGCCCAGAGCCACGTCCGGGTGAGCTTCGACCAGCCGGAGTACACCGCGGACGTGGTGGCCCTCGGGGTCCTGAGGGTGCTGGAGGCCGTGCGCGGGCACCAGCGCCGCACGGGCCGCCAGGTGAAGGTCTACCAGGCAGGCTCCAGCGAGATGTTCGGCTCGGCGAAGCCCCGGCAGACCGAGGCCACCCGCTTCGAGCCGCGGAGCCCCTACGCCTGCGCCAAGGTCTTCGCCCACTACCAGTGCGTGAACCACCGGGAGAGCTACGGGCTCTTCATCGCCAACGGGGTGCTCTTCAACCACGAGAGCCCGCGGCGCGGGGAGACCTTCGTCACGCGCAAGATCACGCGCGCGGCCACGCGGATCAAGCTCGGGCTCCAGGAGAAGCTCTACCTAGGCAACCTGGACGCCCGCCGGGATTGGGGCTTCGCGGGGGACTACGTGGAGGCCATGTGGAGGATGCTCCAGGCGGACCGGCCCGACGACTACGTGGTGGCCACCGGGGAGAGCATCACCATCCGCGCGTTCCTGGGCCTGGTCTTCGGCGCCCTGGACCTGGACTGGGAGGCCCTGGTCGAGGTGGACCCTCGGTATTTCCGCCCGGCCGAGGTGGACCACCTGGAGGGAGACAGCGCCAAGGCCCGGCGGCTCCTCGGGTGGGCCCCGACCACGGATGTGCGCGCCCTCGCGAAGATGATGGTGGAGAGCGACCTGCGCCTGGCCGAGCGCGAGCTCGTCCTCAAGCGCTCGGGCCATGAAGAGGCCCCCCGCGGGGGCTACCGCTGACGAGGGCTCACGGCACGCAACCGTTGCCGCCGCAGCGGGAGAAGCCCGCCCCGCGGCAATCGAAGCGGAGGGTGGAGCCCCCCGCGCAGACCACCAGCGTGTCGCCCTCGCAGCGCCCCGTGGCGGGCGCCGCGGAGGGGTCGCACTCGGTCCCGCCGCCGCAGAACGATCGACTCCCCACGGTGCGGCATGCCCCGCCGGTGACCAGAAGGGCGCAGTCCACGACGCTCGCGCGGCCTCCGCGGCAGCGAGACACCCGGGTGCCGTCGCAGGTGACGGCTTCGCCCGAACACGCCCCTCCCGTGCCCACACAACCGCCGACGGCCACGTCACAGCGGGCCAGGGCCCTCCCACAATCCCTTACAGGGACGTACACCCCGGCGAGGCATTGCTCGTAGCTGTCGCCGTTGCAGCGGGGGGGCGCTCCGGGGGCGCAGGGGTCCGCCCTCATGGGGACGCAGACGGCCTCGGTGGTTGTGGCGACGCAGCGCCGGGAGACGCCTTCGCAGTCGTCGGAGATGATGTTGGAGCCCTCGCAGCGGGTGGCCTGGCGATCGAGCTCACAGGACGGTCGGAGCGAGGCGCAGGAGCCTCCGTCCACGGGGGTGACGCGGTATTTGAGGCAATCATTGAAGAGGTCCGGGCAGCTCCGGACCGTGGCGGCGCAGGTGGCCAGGGCCTCGCAGGCCCGCAGGGGGATCGGGCCGGACTCCCACCACTCGGGGCGGTACATGGCCTCCAGGAGCGGCTGCACGGGCTGTCCAAGGCACGTGGCGAGGCGTACGGCGATGGCGTTGAGCTGCTCCGGGCGGAAGGAACACAAGCGATTGACCGCTGGGGGCGTGTCCATGGGCGCCGCGTCGGAGCCGGCGTCGCGGCCGAGGTCCGTGGGGGCGCCGGTGTCCGGGACGGGGGCGTCTGCGCCGACCTCCGAGGGGGGGCCATCGGGCCCGTCCACGGGGTCCGTGCGGTCTACCAGCGGGGGCAGCTCGCTCAGGGGCCGGTCCGGAGGAGGGGGCGCGACGGCGCCGTCGCCGGTGATGGAGCCAGGCCGGTCGGCGCCCTTGCAGGCGACCAGGGCAAAGAGCCCGAAGGGGAGGAGCGCGTGAAGGAACGAAGGGCGCATTGTTCCCTCCATGGTGCCGACGCGGCGGGGGTCACGCAAGGACGCGGGGCTCGCGCGTCGCTCCGCCCCTGCCGTGGATCCCTCACGGGAGCGTGTCCCGGGTGTACCCGTGCACCGCGCTGGCCCCGTCAAGGAAGCCAGCGGCCACCACGCGCGCCGCTTCGCCCAGGAGCACCCTGCCGCGGGCGGGCGCCACCCGATCGTCGTAGACCACGAAGTCCGGCAGGAGCTCCGGCAGGGACCGGCTCCTGGCCACGGCGAGGGCGTCGGTGCCCGTGACCACCACCAGCGTGCGCTCAGGCTCCGACGGCACCGCCGTCGCGAAGACCACGCCCTGGTGGGCGCCCGGGTGGTTCCGTGCCCCGACCACGATCGCATCCCCCTGCACCCTCACCGGGAGTGACGGCTGCCAGCGCCCGAGGAGGGCGTTGCTCCCGGGCGTGCCCACCAGCACCACCGTGCGCCCCCGGAGCACCGCGTCGGTGGCCTGCACGTCGCTCACCACCGGGTAGCGCAGCGCCATCCCCGGGCGCCGCGCCCAGTGCCGCGCCACGCGTTGATTGAGCGCCGTCTCCGCCGCCACCTGCGTGCCGTAGACGAACACCGCCGGGCCGTCCAACGCCTCGCGGAGCGGCCCGTGGCCCCGCTGCGGAGGCGCCGCGCCCGGCGCCCAGCGCCCGCCCGAGCGCACCCAGGTGGTGGCCTGGCCCACCGGCGCCGTGAGCGCGTCGCCGTCCAGGGTGACCTGCACCGCGGAGACCCCCGGCGCAAACGCCGCCGCCGGGGGCGTCACGGTCACCGCGGAGAGCCCCGCGCTGCGCCCACGTCCTCGCCCCTGGCGGTCCAGGTCCAGGTCGAGCTCCCCCCAGCGCCCCGGCGCCTCCAGGGCCTCGAAGGTGACCCAATACGCGCGCCGCCAGCGCAGGTCCGGCGTGCGGAAGCGCACCCTCCGCGGGGCCGGATCCCGGCGGTAGCGAAGGAACCGCGGGATGATCCGGCCCCCCGCGTAGGTCTGGCTCCAGACGTTGTGGGGCAGCGCGGGCCACTCGGTCTCCAGCGCGTAGCCGAGCTGGGTGTAGCGCTCGGACAGGACCGTGGAGTTCGCCAGGGGCTGATCCAGCGTGCCCTGCACGATGTACAACGGCAGGTGCAGCCCGTTCTCCGCCCAGCTCGCGTTGGAGCGGTACTCCATGAGGAACAGCTCCCACGGGCGCCGCACGCCGCGGGTGTCGCTCCGGATCAGGTAGCTGTGGTAGCCGCACAGCGGCGCCGCCGCCGCGAAGAGCGACGGGAAATGGAAGGGCACGCTCGCCGCGCCGATGCCCCCCATGGAGAGCCCTGTCATGTACGTACGATCGGGGTCCGTGCGGTACGCCGCCCGCACCTCCTCCAGCACCCGGAGGACGTCGTGCTCGCCCGCGTGGCGGTAGAACGAATCGCCGTAGGCGTCTGGCGCCACGAGGATCGCCCGAGCGTCCGGCAGCGGAGGGAGGTGGCGCTCGGCGTGGGTGCGCCCCTCGGTCTCGTCGTAGAGCCCGAAGAGCACCGGGAGCATGCGGTGGGCGCTGCCCCGGAGCCCGTGGAGGCCCACCACCACCGGGCTCGCCTGGGACGGCTGGTACGACGCCGGTACGTACACCGAGTACTCCTGGAGCGAGCCGTCCAGCGGCGAGCGGTAGGCCCTCCGCAGCGGCCCGCGACGCGCCTCGTAGGGGTCCCGACCGGCCTCCAGGTCGTCCAGGAGACTCCGCAGGAGCGCCGTCTCCGCCCGCACGAAGGCAAGGTCGCGGTCTCCCTCGGAGACCAGCGCCCGGAGGCGCTCCTCGGCCCGCTCGACGGACCACAGAGACCCCCACGGGATCGGGCCCGCTGGGGGCACCTGCGGCAGGGGCCCCGCAGGGTCCGTCGCGGTGGGATCTCGCCCCGCCAGCACGCGGGCGGCGCGCAGGAGCACCGCGCGGGTGTCGGCCTCAAGGACCACCGGGAAGGCGCGGGGCGCGCCGATGCCCTCGAGGGACACCGCGCGCGTCGCCGCGGGCACCGTGAGGGTGAGCGTGGTGGGGGCCATGAAAGGCCCTCCCAGCCCGACGCTCGCGGTCACCGGGGGCAGGGCCGGCGCGGCGAGGCTCACCCGGCGAGGGACCCCTGCCGCGGCGGTCCCACCGGGGTAGGAGAGGGTGACCGTGGCCGTCGTTCCGAGGCTCTCCGCGGTGCGGCGCACTTCGATCGCGGCGCTCGCGGTCCCGAGGGCCTCGCAGGCGTCGTCCGGGACGCCTGGGAGCTCCAGCCGGAGCGTCGGGTCCGGGGCAAAGTCCTCCCCCACGATGCGCGCGAAGAGGTCCAGGTCGCCCCGGGAGGCGAGGTGCAGGACCAGGAGGTGCCTCCCCGCGGTGAGCTCCAGGGGCACCACGTCGTCGTCGTCGCGCGAGGCCCTGGGGCGAACATTGCGCGCGAGCTCACGCCCGTCGAGGGTAACCGCCAGGGCGTCGTCGCTCCCGACGAAGAGGTACCGCCGGCCCGGGCGCTGCGTCTCCAAAACCAGGGCCGCGCGGGCGCTCCGAGGACCCCTGCCACCCAGGCTCGCGCCGAGGTCGAGGTAGCTGTGGCTCGACGCCGAGGGCCTCCACCCGGCCGGGAGCGCGGCCGCCGCGGGGTCGAGCCCCGGCGGGAGGCGCAAGGACGCGTCGAGGCGCAGCGCCAGGTCGCTCGGCGGTCGCGACCGGGCGGCGCCGCCGGAGATGGCCCAGACGGCCACGGCGCCGTCCTCACCGGGGACGACCCTGCAGCGGCCAGGAGCGTCGACGGTCTGGAGGGCGAGGGAGGCCAGGAAGGCTCCGGGACAATAGAGGCGCATCACGGATGCGCGGAGTGTAGACCGCACCCGGCGCCGGGTCGCGGGCTGTACGAGGCGGTGGAATTGTCGCATGATGCCCTCGGCGGAGGACCCCCTTCGGGGTCCTCGACGGGCGACCCAGAGACCCGGACGGTACTTCCATGAAGATGCTTCGTTGGACGATGGTGGCGACCTTTGCGGCCCTGCTCGGCGCGGGCTGCGGCCGGACCGAGCTGGAGCCGGAGGACAGCGGCTCGGACGTCCCGGGGGACACCGCCGACGGAGACGCCCCGGGGGACACCTCCGACGCGGACGTGCCCGTGGATACGGCGGACGTGCCCTTCGATACGGTGGACGTTCCCTTCGATACGGTGGACGTTCCCTTCGATACGGTGGACGTGCCGATTGACATGCCGGACATCCCGCCGATGTGCGTGCCGCCGCTGTCCATGTGCGGCGACCGCTGCGTGGACGTCACCTCAGACCCGGGCAACTGCGGGCTCTGCGGCCGCGCCTGCGCGGGCACCAACGCCCGCTGCTCCGGGGGCGTGTGCGTGACGGTGTGCCCGCCGGGGACCCGGGACTGCGCCGGGGCCTGCGTGGACATCTCCATGGACCGCTTCAACTGCGGCGGCTGCGGCGTCGCCTGCGGGCCCACGGAGACATGCTCCGCCGGGAGCTGCGCGTCCATCTGCTCGCCGGGGCAGACGCTCTGCGGCATGCGCTGCGTGGACCTGCGCGCCGACCGGAACAACTGCGGCGGGTGCGGCAACCTCTGCCGCGCGGGCTCCGTCTGCGCCGCGGGGATCTGCTCCACGGTGTGCACCGAGGGCTTCCTCGACTGCGGCGGCGCCTGCGTGAACCCCCGCACGGACCCGGCCAACTGCGGCGCCTGCGGCAACCGCTGCGCCGCCGGCCAGGTGTGCTCCGCGGGCGCTTGCGTCAGCACCTGCGCGGCGCCCAACGTCGCCTGCGGGGCCGCTTGCGTGAACACCCAGAACGACCCCGCCCACTGCGGCGGCTGCGGCCGCAGCTGCCCCCCAGGGGCCGCATGCGCCATCGGCACGTGCATGGTCACCTGCCCCTTCCCCACGGCGCGCTGCGGCGGGACCTGCGTGATCACCCTCACGGACCCCAACAACTGCGGCTCCTGCGGCAACCGCTGCGGCGCCGGGCAGCTCTGCTCCTTCGGGAGCTGCCAGAGCCGCTGCGCGGTCCCCCTCGTGGAGTGCAACGGCGGCTGCACGGACTTCCGCATCGACCCCACCAACTGCGGCCGCTGTGGCAACCGCTGCGGCGCCGGGGAGCTCTGCCTCCTCGGCCGCTGCGGCACGCCCCCGGGCTGCATGCCCCCGAACTCCCAGTGCCCCGCCGGGTGCACCAACCTCCAGACGGACCCCCGCAACTGCGGCGCCTGCGGCCGCGTCTGCGGCGCCGGGCAGATGTGCGCCGGGGGCATGTGCATCGGGACCTCCTGCCGTCCGCCGCAGATCATGTGCTCCGGCCGCTGCCTCGACCCCACCACGGACCCCGCGAACTGCGGCCGCTGCGGCAACGCCTGCCCGGACGGGGCGGCATGCACGGGCGGGATGTGCGCCTCCCGCTGCGTCGCCCCGGAGATCGAGTGCGGCAGCGGCTGCACGGACATCCGGAGTGACCCGTCCAACTGCGGCGGCTGCGGCATCACCTGCGCCGGCACCGCCGTCTGCGTGGATGGCCGCTGCGGCACCCCGTGCCCGCCGCCGCGCGCCACCTGCGGCGACCGCTGCGTGGACACCAGCTCCGACCCCGCCAATTGCGGGATGTGCGGAAATGTGTGCATGCCCGGGTCCACCTGCACCGGGGGCCGCTGCGTGGCCACCCCCACGTGCATGGCCCCGAGGACGGCGTGCGGCGCGGCCTGCGTGGACACCGGCACGGACCCGCGCAACTGCGGCGGGTGCGGGGTCGCATGCGCGGCGGGGACGCCCTGCATGGGCGGGCGCTGCGCATGCCCCGGGACCACGGTGCTCTGCGGGGGCTTCTGCGTGAACATCAACGCGAGCCCGCTCGACTGCGGCGCCTGCGGGAACATGTGCGCGCCTACGCAGGCCTGCGTGGGCGGGCGCTGCACCTGCTCGCCGCCGCTGTCGAGCTGCGGCGGCCGGTGCATCAACACCAACAACGACCCGACCAACTGCGGCGCCTGCGGGAACCGCTGCCCCGCCACGCAGTTCTGCATCAGCGGCCGCTGCGGGTGCCCGCCCCCGTCGCTGGAGTGCGGCGGACGGTGCGTGAACTCCAACAACGACCTGTCCAACTGCGGGCGCTGCGGGAACGTGTGCCCCGCCATGCAGGCCTGCATCGGCGGGACCTGCGCCTGCCCGCCGCCGCTGTCGAGCTGCGGGGGCCGCTGCACCAACGTGAACTTCGACCCGGCCAACTGCGCCCGCTGCGGGAACGCCTGCCCGCGTGGGCAGTTCTGTGTCTTCGGCTCCTGCCGGGGCATCCCCTGACGAGGCCCCGCCTCGAGCGCCGCGCGCTCCTCCAGGGCCTCGCGGCCGCGGGCCTCTCCCCCCTCGGCTGCGAGCCCGCGGGCGCCCAGGCCCCGCACCCCAGGCCCTCCACGCTCAACCCCACGGTCTGGGATTTCCCGCGCTCGCCGATCGGGCCCCTGAGGGCCGTGGTGCTGCTCCCGACGCGGCGCTCGCCCTCGGAGCGCCTCCCGCTCCTGGTGTGCTTCCACGGCTGGGGCGAGTCCCTCCGCGGGGTCCAGCGGGGCGCCTTCGCGTGGAGCCGGGACTACGAGCTCGGCGCCAGCGACGCGGAGCTGCGGCGCTCGCCCCTGCGGCGCGAGGCCTTCCTGGGCTTCGTGGCCGCCTCCCGCTTCAATACACTACGGGCCGACCTCGCCCGGAGGCCCTACCAGGGCGTGGCGGTGGTGGCGCCCTTCACCCCCGACGTGCTCCCCGCGGAGGCCGGGGCCCTCCAGGACGCCTACAGCGACTGGGTGGTGCAGGTGCTCGTGCCGAGGGCGCGCCGGGAGCTGCCGGTGCTCGCGACCCGCGAGGCCACCGGCGTGGACGGGGTGTCCCTCGGGGGCTTCCAGGCCCTTACGCTGGGCTTCGAGCACCCGGAGCTCTTCGGCGTCGTGGGGGCGCTCCAGCCCGCGGTGAACGACCGCGTCGCGCTGGTGCTGGGGCGCCATCGCGCGTCTCCCTCGCGCCCCTCGCAGCGGGTGCGGCTGGTGACCAGCACCCGGGACATCTTCCGGCGCCACATCCTGGCCCTGGACGCCGCGATGAGCGCCCGAGGGATCGCCCACGACCTGCGCGTGGTCGAGGGTCCCCACGACTATGTGTTCAACCGCGGGGCCGGCGGCGTGGAGATGCTGCTCTTCCACGACCGGGCGCTGCGAGGTCTCCCCGCGGAGTAGGCCCCTACGGCAGCGACGCCGCGCAGCGGAAGCCCACCCACGGGAGGCGGTCGGGCGGCAGCCGAAAGCGCCGCAGGGTGCTGGTCCGACGGGCCACCGGGAGGGTGCTGTCACCCCCGCGGGCGACCCTCCAGGGGGACCTGGACGGCCCCCTCGGATCGTCGAGGATCACCACCCCGGCCTCCGTGCGCTCCACGGGCTCCCGCGCCACGTCCATCGCGTCCGTCGTGTCCACCGCGGCGTCCATCGCGAAGTTCACCATGGCGCCAGCGTCCAGGGGCTCGGGCCTGGGGAGCGAGGGGTAGAAGCCCCCGGGGTCCAGGGTCCACTCGGCGACGCCCCCGCCGAGGTCCCTCACGCCCTCGGGGGTCACGTCCTCCGTGGTTCCCTCCACCGTGGAGCCCCAGGGGAAGGCCCTGGGCGCGTCCACGGTGCCTGCCGCGGCGCGCTCCCACTCGGCCTCCGTGGGGAGCCTCGCGCGGACAAACGCGCAGTAGGCCATGGCGTCCTGCCAGGAGACGCAGCGCACCGGCTCCGCCGCGCCCGGAGCCTCACACCCGGGCGCCGCGCAGCGCCCCTCGGCCACGCAAGCCCCATAGGCCCCCGCGGTGACCTCCCGGCGGTCGATCTCAAAGGCCCGAAGCCTCGCCGCATGCTGGGGTCGCTCTTCAAAGACTCCCTCCGGACCGGAGCGCCCGAAGGACCCCAGGCCCGCCGGGAAGCACACCCTCCCGTCCCCGGAGGGCGCACACGGCGAGGTCGACGGCACCTGCGGCATGGACGCCGCACCCTCGGAGGGTGCGACGGAGTCGGTGTTTACGACGCCCGTAGGCGCCTGGCTGGTCGAGGGCGCGGCGGGCGCCCGGCCGCGCCCGGCGCAGGCCAGGACCCCGAGGGTGACCGCGGCGAGCGCTCTCACCGGGGCTTGCGAGCCCTTGGGGGAGAGCGCTTGAGGGGGCTGGTGGTGCGGTCGGGGTTCTCGCCCTCGTCGTGGATGTGTACGGCGGGGCGCTCGGGCACGGTGACGGCGTCGAGGTGGTCCACGCGCAGGGCGGGGCGCTCGGGCACCGTGGCGGCGTCGAGGTGGTCCGAGCGGAGGATCCCGAGGCGTGACTGCCGGCTCTCGGGCACCGTGGCCACGTCGAACTCACCGAGCTCCATGGCGGGCGGGACGGTGTTGCGGTTGGAGACGTCGTCGCCGGGGTCTGGCATGGCCTCGAACATGTCCGCGAAGTGCGAGGCGAAGAGGTCGTCCACGGGCGCTCGCACGCCCGCGGCCTGGAGGGACTGCTCCAGCGAGGCGCTCTCCAGGAGGTTCTCCGAGGCGGCCACGGGGTCGTCGCTGCCGGCGAACTCCATCAGGGTGTTGATCTCCGCTTCGATCTCCGGGGCCCAGATGGTCTTCATCCAGTTGGCCAGGCGCGTGCGGCGGTACCCTGGCATGAAGGCCCGGAGGAACGTGACCAGGGCCTCGCGGAAGGTGGCCGCGTCCGGGAAGCGCTCGCCGCGGCCGCGGGCCATGGCCCGCTCGACGATGCCGCAGAGGGCCTCCGGGACGTGCGGCGCGAGCTCCCGGACGGGCGTGGGCTGGGCGCGGCGCACCGTGTAGATGAGCTCCAGCTCCGACGCCGCGGAGAAGGCCGCGCGGCCGGTGAGCATCTCGTAGAGCACACTCCCGGCGGAGAAGACATCGCTCTGGCCGGTGAGGGCGTTGTCCCCGTTGGCCTGCTCCGGGGACATGTACCGCACCTTGCCCTTGATGATCCCGACGGCGGTGCGGTCCCGCTGGACGTTGGCCTTGGCGATGCCAAAATCAATGATCTTCACGCTCCCGTCGTAGCCCACGAGGATGTTGGACGGCGAGAAGTCGCGGTGCACGAGCTGCAGGGGCCTGCCGTCCGGGGCCACGGCGGTGTGGGCGTGGTCCAGGCCGTCCACGGCGCGGGCCATGAGGTACGCGGCGTCGAAGACGTCCACCGGGCGGCCGCACTCGACGCCGCGCTGGAGCGTGGAGCGCAGGTCCTTGCCGTCCACGTGCTCCATGACGATGTAGTACCCGTCGTCGGTGCGCAGGAGCTCGAAGATCCTCGCGATGTTCGGGTGCTCCAGGAGCGCCGAGAGCTGGTACTCGGCCACGAGCATCTTCACGAAGCTCGGGTCGTCGGAGTACATCCCGAGGACGCGCTTCATGGCCACCAGGGTCTCGTTGCAGTCCGCGTCGCGCACGCGGGCGCGGTACACCTCGGCCATGCCGCCGCTGCCGACGCGGTCCAGGAGGTGATATTTCCCGACGGGCCGGGCGCGCTTCATCGGTACTGCACCTCCAGCCTCGGGCGCTCCGCGGGGTCCAGGGCCCCGACGCCCACGAAGCTCACCCCGTCCCCGTCGGCCTCGAGGCACAGGTCCCCGGTGCCGCCGGTGCCCGCGCGCCAGGCCAGGAGCGCCGGGGTCACCTCCAGCCGCACGACGGCCCTGGCGTCCGCGGGGAGCCTCGCCTCGGCGAGCACCTCGCCGCCCAGCGAGGGCTCCGCCCCGGGGGCCGTGGACTCCGCGGTCCAGGGCGTCAGCACCGCCCTCACGCGCACCGAGCCCCGGGCGCCCGAGGGGCTCCAGCCGGGGTCGGGCACCA
This sequence comes from Deltaproteobacteria bacterium, assembly GCA_016218725.1. Classification (GTDB taxonomy): domain Bacteria; phylum Myxococcota_A; class Polyangia; order Polyangiales; genus JACRDB01. The sequence goes on along the minus strand of JACRDB010000019.1, from coordinate 47,337 downwards.
GCACCAGGAGAGCCCGCTCCAGGCGCCCCTCGAGGGCCTCCGTGGGCACCTGGAAGCCCAGGTAGACCCTCCGGCGGCCGACGCCCAGGGCGTCTCGCCCGGAGAGGTCACGGCCCTGGCCCGCGGCGCGGTCGGCCCAGGCGAGGGCCACCCGGGACTCCATGGTGGCCCCGGGGGCGGGCACCAGGCTCGGCAGGCCGCACGCCCTGGAGGGCCCACAAGGCGCGGCGGACGCGCACGCCAGCGCGCTCCAGGTCACCACGAGCAGCGAGCCGCGGGCCTCCATCGAGGGGATCGTGAGTCGAGGACGCCCGGGAGGTCAAGAGGAAGGGGTTCTCGGCGCGTGGCGCCGCAGGGCCGGACGTGGTACCCCCTCGGCCATCCGATGCGTCAGGCACGCCCTCTCCTCCCCCTCGCGCTCTGTGTCGCCCTCGGCGCGCAAGCGTGCAAGCGCCGCACGCCAGACACCTCAGACCCCCAGCCCACGCCGCCCGCGCACACCACGGAGCCCACGCCTACATCACCCGACACCCTGGGCGCTCAGGGCGGGCCCCAGGCGGCGACGGCGAGGCAGGACCTGAACGGTCCCAACTACACGCTGGTGGTGGGGCTGGCGCCCATTCCGTCGCCGGGGGACACGACCTTCAATTTCGAGCTCCACGGGACCACGGGGTACCATGTGAACGAGCAATACCCGATCGCGATCGAGCTGGAGCTGGCCAACGCCACGGCGTCCAAGAGCACGCTCCGGCGGGAGGACGCGGCCGAGTACACGCAGGCGGGGGCGCGCTTCGCGTTCCCGATCCACACGACGGCGCCGGGGGCGAGGGTGCAGGGTCGGGCGCGCTTCGCGGTGTGCTCCGCGGAGAACTGCGTGCCGGAGACGCGCACCTTCGCGGTGGCGCTGCCCTGACAGTGCCCGCGGTGGGGGCGTGGACGATGTCGTGCTGGGGAGCGGCGCTCGTGGCGCTCCTGGCGGGCTGCCGCGGGCGCGGAGCTTCCCCGGACGCGGCGCCCTCGGACGTCGCAACACGCGACCAGGGTGCCCTTTGGGACGTTGGGATCGCGGCGTCGGACGCGGCTACGGACGCGGTCGCACCGGACGCCGGGGCCTCGCGACGGGTTCTCCTGACCTTGACCGGGGACCTGGTGCTCTCGCCGCCGGTGGTGCACCAGGCCGAGGTGCACCGCGAGGGCGGGCGCCTGGGGTGGGTGCTGGGGCCGGTGGCGTCATTCTTGAGGCCGCACGCGATCGCCGTGGCCTCGCTCCGGGGCTCGCTCGGCGCGCCGCAGACGCTGGCGGGCGCGCGTCCCGGGCGCTGGGGCGCCCCCCAGGAGTACGCCCGGGACCTGGCGAGGGTGGGCTTCGACGCGCTGGACGTGGCAAGCGAGCGCGCGCTGGACCTGGGCCCCGGTGGCGTGTCGGACACGCTGGCGGCGCTGCGTGGGGCGGGCGTTCAGGCCCTGGGGGCTTGCGCGGCGGCGGACCATCCGTGCCCGGCGGTGGTGCTGGAGCGCGGCGGTCTCCGCGTGGCGCTCCTGGGCTACAACGCCAGCGGGAGAGGGCTGGAGCCCGACGCCGAAGGGCGTCCGAGGGTGGAGGCCCTCGGTTCCGAGGAGGACCCTCGGCACCTTCTGGACACCGTGCGCGCGGCGAGGGACCAGGCCGACGTGGTGGTGCTGAGCCTCACCCACGCGACGGAGCGGGGTAGGGCCTGGGACGCCACCCGCCGGGGCTGGGCCACCGCGGCGCTGGAGGCCGGCGCCGACGTGGTGGTGTGCCATGGGAGCGACCGCCTCGGACCCGTCGAGCGCGTGGCCACGCCGCGGGGCGATGGGGTGCTGGCGTGGTCCCTGGGGGCGCTGGTGTCGTCCCACGGGGGAGGGTGGCACCCGGGGATCGGCGAGGCGTCCATCGCGCAGAGCCCATGGGTGTACGACCCGACGCTCCGGGAGAGCGCGCTGTTGCATGTCACCTTCACCCGCGGCGACGACGGGAGGCTCGCGGTGACGGGGCTCTACGCCAACGTGCTGTGGCTCAGCCACCAGGGGGGCGAGCTGCAGGTGGTGCCGCTCCGAGGGGTGGACGAGCGGGTGCGCGCGCTGCGCCTCCCGGTGGTGCAGGCGGCGCTGGGGGGCGGCGTGCGGGCGAGGCCGTAAGGCGCGGTCACCAGCGGCTCATGGCTCCGAGGTCGTGCACCGAGCGGTAGCCCGCGCCCCGCAGCATGCGCGCCGCAGCGGCGCTGCGCGTCCCGCTCCGGCAGTACACCACCACCGGCCTCGCGCGATCTCCCACCTCCGCGATCCGCGCGTCGAGCTCCTGGAGGGGAATGTTCGCCGCGCCCTCCAGGTGGCCTGCCGCGAACTCCGCGGGCGTGCGCACGTCCACCAGCGCCGCGCCGTTCGCGACCAGGCGGCGAGCCTCGGGGCCGTCGGTGTCGCCGCCCCGCGCCAGGAGGAGGTACGCAACCAACAGCGCGAGGACCACGGCGCCCACGCTCCGGAGTGCCCGGAAGATCCTGGCCATCACGGCGTCAGCCCAGGCGCTCGAGGGCGAGCACGAGCTTCTGCCGGATGGCGCCCGCGAGCTCCTGGACCTTGGGCTCCCCCGTGGCCGCGACGGTCCTGGTGGGGTCCACCGCGAGCACCACGGCGCGGCGGTCGTCGTCCTCGTAGACCACCACGTTGCAGGGCATCATCAGCCCGACCTCCAGGTCCGCCCGCAGGGCCTCATAGGCGTACGGCGGGTTGCACGCGCCGAGGATCTTGTACCTCCGGAACTCCACCCCGAGCTTCTGCCGGAGCGTGCCCTGGACGTCGATCTCCGTGAGCACGCCGAAGCCCTCGGCCTTGAGCGCCTCGGGCACCCGGGCGAGCGCCTCGTCGTAGGTGTAGGGCAGGTACCGCCGGATTCCAATGGTCATCGCGCCATCCCTCTTCGTTGTGCGTTGAACTCTCAGAATGTCAGACCCAGCCGAGCTTCCTGGTGCCGAGGAAGTGCTTCTCGAAGGCCACCTTGGCCCAGTGTGCCTGGGGCCCCGGGATGATCAGCTCGTGCGCCCTCGGCCCGAGCATGTGGTCCCCGACGATGATCATCCCCATGTTGCCCGTGTCCAGCACGCACAGGGCGTTGATCTCCCCGAAGGGGAGCGCGCGGCGCTCGCCGCCCTTGATCGCCGCGGCGATGTTGTGGGCCGCGGTCTTCGCCATCTGCTCCGAGGGGTAGCCCGTCTTGGGGACCCCGCAGGCCACCGGCGTCTGCGCCGGGGCCGGGACGTGCACCGCGATCCCCGCGGCGTAGACCTCCGGGTGCGCCGGGTGCTGGTAGCCCTCGTCCACCTCGACGAAGCCCGCGGCGTTGGCCAGGCCCGGGGTGCCGCGCACCGCGTCGATGCCGACGAAGCGCGGGATGAGCATGGTGAACCTCGACGGGAGCGCCTCGCCCCCCTTGAGGTGCACGGCGCCGCGCTCCACGCGCTCGACCTCGGCGTTCACCCTCCACCGGATGCCGTAGCCCTCGAACATCCGCTCGCACATCGCCTTGGCGTTGCCGAAGCCGCCGATGCCAAAGTGCGACAGGAACGGCTCCGCGGTCACGAAGGTCAGCGGGGCCTTCTCCAGGAGCCCGTGGCGCTTGAGCTGGTAGCGCACGTTCAGGACGAACTCGTACGCGGCCCCGAAGCACGCCGCCCCCTGCGTGGCGCCGATGACCACGGGACCGGGGTCGTTCAAGAACCGCTCCCAGCCGGCGCGGGTCTCCAGGGCGTGGTCCATGGTGCAGATGGACCAGGCCGTGTCCCCGGGCTTGAGGCCAGGGATGCTGGCGAAGTCCACCCTCGGGCCCGTGGCGATCAGCAGGTAGTCGTAGGGCACCGGCTCCCCGTCCGTGAGCACCTCCCGGCGCTCCAGGTCGAAGCCCGTCACCTTGCGCTCCAGGAAAGTGACGCCCTTCTTCTGGTAGACGGGCCTCACATCAAACGAGATGTCCTCCCGTTCACGCAGCCCGAAGGGCACCCAGATCAGCGACGGGATGAAGACGAACGTGTGGGTGTTGGCCACCACGGTCACGTCGTGCTCGTCGCCGAGCAGGGCCTTGAGCTCCAGGGCGCCGGTGTAGCCCGCGAAGCTCGTCCCCACCACCACGATGCGCTTTCGATCCATGACTCACCTTCCAATCCGTGCGGTTTCTCCACCCCCGGAGGCCTGGGCGTCGAGCTGGCGGCGCACCTCGTTCATGTCGAGGGCGCGCACCTCGCGCAGGAGGGCGTCGATCCCGGCGGCGGAGAGGGCGCCGGGCTCGGCGGCCAAGAGGACCCCATCGCGGAGCACCATGAGCGTGGGGATGGCCTGAATCTCAAAGGCGCGGGCGAGCTCCGGCTCTGCCTGGGTGTCCACCTTGCCGAAGACCACGTCCGGGTGGCGCCTCGCGGCGGCCTCGAAGACCGGGGCGAAGGCCCGGCAGGGGCCGCACCAGGACGCCCAGAAATCCACGAGAACGATCCCTCGCGCGACGGTCTCGGCGAAGTTCTGTCGGGTCACCTGCAAGGTCGCCATGGGGCCTCCATGACGGGTGGGAGCCACCCCGCAGGAAATGGGTTCAGGTCTTGTGTTCGGCCAGGAATTCCCGCAGGGCCACCCTGACCGAGGCCTGCACCGGGGCAGGCACATTGATCCCGGCCGCGGCCGAGCGGCACAGGGCCAGCGAGCGCCGGAGGGACTCGCAGGTGCCGCGGCACCGGGCGCAGCCCTGGAGGTGGCGCTGCATCTCCTCGCAGGCGTCGGCGCTCAGGTCGTCCTCCAGGTGCCGGGAGAAGATCGCCAGGACGTCCGGGCACGCGCCCGGCGCGGCCTCGCCTTCGGGCGTGCCCAGCACCGGCGCGAGCTGCGCCCGGACGGCCACCCGAGCCCGGTGCAGCCGGCTCTTCACGGCGTCCACGCCGAGCCCGAGCACCTCGGCCACCTCTGGCGCCGTGAGGCCCTCGACGTCCCGGAGCAGCAGCACCTCGCGGTAGCCCGGCGCCAGCGCAGCGAGCGCCCTCTCCAGCGCCGCCTCGACCTCGCGGCCCGCGAGGGCCTCGTCAGGGCCGCGGGCCAGGTCGGCGACGCGCGAGACCTCCAGGGTGGCGTCGGTGTCCAGCGAGCGCTCCTCGACGGGCGCGAAGGTGCTCCGACGGCGCTTCTTGATGCAGTGGCTCCGCGCGATGGTGTAGAGCCAGGTGGACAGCGACGAGGCCCCGCGGAAGTCCCTCACGCCGCGGGCCATGGCCAGGAGCGTCTCCTGGAGCACGTCCCGGGCGTCCTCGGGGTCGTGGCAGAGCCTGAGGCCAAAGCGGTAGATCTGCGCCTGATGGCGCTGGAGGAGGTCTTGGAGCGCCTGCTCGTCCCCGGACCGGGCGCTCTCCAGAAGCCGGTGGTCGTCCTCCTCTTCCACGGGTCTTCAGGGTGCGGGCAGCAGGATTCGAACCTGCGACTTCCACCGTGTGAAGGTGGCACTCTACCGCTGAGTTATGCCCGCGGTGAGGGTGGGCTTTATACCACCCCTCAGGGCCCCTGTCAAGGCGTCCTGCCTGGTGGGTCTCTGGGGATCCCCCGCCGCTGCGCAAACAGCTCCCGCAATTGTGCGCGGCTCAGGTAGTGCGGGCTGTCACCGAGCCTGGGCGCCTTGTGCGCCAGGGCGACGAACCGAAGGGCCGCGGCGCTTCCGTGGGTCGTAGAGAGGAGGTACCGGACCCTCTCCACGGAGATCCGACCGGTCCCCAGGAGAGCCTCCACATCGGCGAGGTCCTGAGGGCGCCCCGAGAGGAACTTGAGCGCGGCGAGCTCATCGGGTCTCACGAAGGCCGCCACGAGCCCCGCGAGCTCCGCGGGCTGCGCCATCTGGATCGCGGCACGGAGGCCCCCTCGGTGCTCGCCGGACCCTTCCTGGAGCGTGCTCGTGGCTTCTGCTTCTTCGAGGGAGGGGCGCGCGGTGCCATGGGTTCGTTCCTCGGCTTCCCTCTGGAGGTACACCGGTGGTGTAGCACACCCTCAAGAAGCCCAAGGCTACGTGGCTACGCTCCTCCCGTTGGCCGGGTCCAGGTCCTCGGCCAGCGAGCGCCGAGCCTCCGGGTTGAGCGCCGCGCGGGCCTCGTAGCGCGGGTGGCGCACCACCAGCGCCGCCTCCGCCGCCCCGTCGAGCAGGAGCGCTCGCCCCGCGGGCGGCAGCCGGAACTGCACGTACCGCACGGCCGCGGTGCGGTCCTCGAAGCGCCCCAGGGCGTCGAACTCGCCCGGACACCGGTGGCCTCCGAGCTCAAGCCACAGCGCGTCGTCCAGGCCCACCAGCTCCCGGCGGCGGCGCTCGCGGGTCTCCGGGTCCTCCACCTCGATCATCAGCGTCCCCTTCAGGCACCCGTCCTCCGGCACGAGGTCGTTGTAGGCCTCCAGCTCGTCCCGGACGCCCGCGGCGCTGGAGATTCGCTCCGCCCGGAGCATCTCCTGCACCTGGCTCAGCACCGTGTCATGGTCCTCGAAGAGGAACGACATCTCCGCACCCAAAAGCACCCTCCGGGCGCGCTTGTGGGCGATGATCCTCGCGCGGAAGCGGTCCCTCACCGCCTCGTAGGCGCCCAGGGGGAGGAGCTCGTCGGCGGTCACCGTGCGCATCGTTCAACCTCCCTTGTCGGGGTCCAGTCCGTAGGCCAGCGCGAGGAGCTCCACCGGGTGCGACACCGCCACGCCGTTCTCCTTCGCGATCCGCTGCGACGCCAGCGGGCAGTCGCTCGCGACGTGGGCCGCCTCCGCGTCTCGGATGCCACGCACCAGCTTGCGGGAGTAGCGCACCCCGAGGTCGTAGTACTGCGATTTCATCCCCCAGGTTCCGTCCACCGCGGAGCACTGCTCCACCACCGTCACCTCCGTGTCCGGGACCTGCTCCAGGAGTCCACGGGTGGGCGTCGCGATGCGCTGGGCCCGCAGGTGGCATGGCGCGTGGTAGGCAATTTTCCCCAAGGATTTCACGAAGTTACGCGGGAGCGTCCCGGCCCGGTCGAGCTTCGCGAGGTACTCCATGAGGTCAAAGGTGTGCGAGGCCACCAGCGCCGCCTCGGGCGACCCGAGGAGCTCCGGGTACTCCTTCTTGAGGGTCATGGAGCAGCTCGGCCCGGGACAGACGATGTCACGCCCCGCGCGCACTTCTTCCACGAGCCGCTCGACGTTGTAGCGGGCCTTCTCCCGGAGGCTGTCCCAGTCGCCCGTGTCCATGGTGGGCATGCCGCAGCAGCCCTGCTCCGGGAGGGTGACCGAGAGGCCCGCATGCTCCAGCACCGCCACCGCCGCGCGGCCCGTCCTCGGGCGGTTGTACTCCACCAGGCACGTGGAGAAGAGCGCCACGCCGCCGGCGTTCCCCTCTCCCTTCGGGCGGCGCTTGAACCACCGGGAGAAGGGCTGCGAGGCGTACGTGGGTAGCGGGAACTCCGGGGCGATGCCCGCGACCTTGTCCATGGCCTTGCGCACCAGCGCCTGGGCGCTCACGAAATTCACAAGCCCCGCCTGGGGACCCGCGTTGAGCGCGCCCAGGAGCCCCGGCTCCCCCAGCACCCGCTCCTGGAGCGAGAGCCCCTCGCGGCGGGTGCGCACGGTCTTCTCGCGCCAAAGGAGCCTTGGGAAATCCACCAGCCACGTGGAGCCCGGGTCCTCCGGCGTGTAGGGACATTTCACATAGCAGAGCTTGCATTGGAAGCACAGGTCCGTGACCGTGCGCAGGTCCCCCGCGTCCAGCGTCACCGCCGAGTGCGCCATGGCCCGCTGCTCGTGGTTCTCGTCAATGCGCTCGAAGAGAAAAGGGAAGCTCGGGCAGTAGCCTACGCACATCCGACAGCCGTGGCAGATCTCGAAGACCCGCCGGAGCTCGGCCTCCAGGTCGTCAGGGTCCCAGAAGCGCGCGTCGTTCGGGTCGAAGCACGGGGGCCTCTCGGGCGTTGGCTTGAGCTCCACGATGGGCATTCCCTTCCCTGCGCGGGCGCCGCGGTCGGGGCTCCGGGGCGCTCGCCCCGACGCCCCGACCGGCGGTCCCCGGGCGCTAGCGCTTCACGCCGTCCAGCGCCTTGGTGAAGCGCCCCGCGTGGCTCTTCTCCGCCTTGGCCAGCGTCTCGAACCACTCCGCGATGTCCTCGAAGCCCTCCTCCCGGGCCGTCTTGGCGAAGCCCGGGTACATGCTCTGGTACTCCTCGGTCTCGCCGTGCACCGCCGCGGCCAGGTTCTTCTCCGTGTTCCCGATGGGCAGCCCCGTGGCCGGGTCCCCCACCTGCTTCAGGAAGTCCAGGTGCCCGTGGGCATGCCCCGTCTCCCCCGCGGCCGTGTCCCGGAAGAGCCCCGCCACGTCGGGGTAGCCCTCCACGTCCGCCACCTTGGCGAAGTACTCGTAGCGCCGGTTGGCCTGCGACTCCCCCGCGAAGGCATGCTTCAGGTTGTCGTGCGTCTTCGTGCCGTTCAGCTTTGCCATGATCCCTCTCCGATGAACCACCATTCAGCGCGCGAAGCTCGAACCCCTCACGGGGCTCTCGCGCGCCCATCCAGCGCGGCGGCCGTAGTGCACGCCGCGCACAGCCCACGAACCACCCGCTCCACCGCCCGCACCCGGAAGCCCTCCGGGAGCAGCGCCTCCGAGGGCGCGGACGCCCCCGGAGCGAAGATATCCCTCACCGCCCCGCAGCGGTCACACACCGCGTGGTCGTGCGGCGCCACCATCGGGTCGAAGCGCGACGCCCCGGGCCCGAGGGACAGCTCCTCACACAGCCCCGCCGCTCGTAGCACCGCCAGGGTGTTGTATACCGTGGCCACGCTCAGCCCCCGCACCCTCCCGTGCAGCCGCTCATACAGCGCCTGCGCCGTGGGGTGCGAGCTGTCCCCGGCCAGGGCCCGCACCACCGCCAGGCGCTGCGCCGTCACCCGGTGACCCCGCTGACGGAGCGCCTCCGCCATGGTGCGAACTCTCTCTTCCATAGCCCTGTGTGAGCTTATCTAGAACCGTTCTAAGTTCTTGTCAAGCCCCCTCGGTGCGGTTGTGCACCAGGGTCTTGACGCCGCCGTCGAAGCGCACCTCGATCTTGTCGGGGCCGAGCTCCCGGAGGACCAGGCCGTTGCCGAAGGTGCGGTGCACGATCCACTGGTCGGCCATGAACCGTGTGGAGATGGCGTAGGAGTGCACCTTGGCGGTGGAGGGCGGCACCATGGCCGCGTGGGCCTCCGGGGCGCGGCTCCGACCCGTCCCCGCGGAGGGGGCCCGGGGGGAGCCGGAGGCGCTCCGCGGGGACGCAAGCGCGCTCTTCGGGGCCCGGTAGTTGTGCTGGGAGCTGCAGGTGCGGCACTCGACCCTGGCGGGCTTGTCGCCGACCATGGCCACGATCCGGTGCAGGAGGTCCATCTTGCAGCGGGTGCACCAGGAGTCCACCTCCTGGCCTGCGCGGAGTGCCATACCTCGCCTCGCTCCTTCCCGCCGGAGTTGTCCGGGCCGGGTCCAGCGTGCTAGCAGCCTTCGCCATGAGCGTAAAGACCCGCCGGGGCGAGGCCACGGCCCGGCTCGTGGAGGTCATGCAGAGGCTCCTGGCGCCGGACGGCTGCCCCTGGGACCGCGAACAGACCCTGACCACCCTCAAGCGCTACGCCGTGGAGGAGGCCTTCGAGGTCTGCGACGCCATCGATGGCCTAGGCCCCGACGCCGCGCGGCCGGTGACCTCCCAGGTGCCCTCCCTGGGACCCGAGGACGGCGCCGTCAAGGACCTGCGCGAGGAGCTCGGGGACCTGCTCCTCCAGGTGGTGTTCCAGTCGGAGCTGGCGGCCTCCTGGGGCTGGTTCACCCTGGACGACGTGGTAGCCGGCATCTGCGACAAGCTCGTCCGGAGGCACCCGCATGTCTTTGGCGACCAGCGGGTGCAGGGCAGCGCCGAGGTGCTCGCCAATTGGGAGGTGCTCAAGCGCGCGGAGAAGTCCGACCGGGGCGCCCTGGACGGCATCCCGAGGGCGCTCCCGGCGCTGCTCTACGCCCTCCGCATGGGAGACAAGGCCTCCAAGGTGGGCTTTGACTGGCCCGACGCCCTCGGGCCCCGCGAGAAGATCACCGAGGAGCTCCGCGAGCTGGACGAGGCCCTCGCCCGGGGCTCCCTCGAAGAGGCCCGGGACGAGGTCGGGGACCTGCTCTTCTCCGTGGTGAACCTCTGCCGCAAGCTGGAGCTCGACCCGGAGGACGCCCTGACCCGCACCAACCGGCGTTTCTCCCGGAGGTTCCGCGCGGTGGAGGCCCAGGCCCGGGAGACCGGCCGCCCGCTGGAGGCGCACTCCCTGGCCGAACTGGACGCCTACTGGGAAAAGGCCAAGCTCTCGCCCGAAGGGTGAAGCTCTCGTGGTTCAACGCATTGTCGTAGGGATGAGCGGAGGGGTGGACTCCTCCGTGGCAGCCCTCCTCCTCCAGCGCCAGGGCTGGGACGTGGTCGGCGTGACCCTCCACCTGTGGGACTATGTGCGCGAGGGCCACGCCGGGCGGTGCTGCGCCCCGGAGGACCAGTACGACGCCGCGAGGGTGTGCGAGGCCCTGGGGGTGCCCCACTACACCTTTGATCGCCGGGCGCTCTTTCGGGAGACCGTGGTCGCTCCCTTCCTGGAGGAGTACCTCCAGGGGCGCACCCCGAGCCCGTGTGTGCGCTGCAACGAGGGCATCAAGTTCGGGCCCCTGTGGGACCTCGCGAGGCGCCTGGGGGCTTCGCACATCGCCACCGGGCACTACGCCCGGGTGGCCCCCACGGCCGAGGGCGTGGACCTGCGGCGAGGGACGGACCCGGCGAGGGACCAGTCGTATTTTCTCTGGGCGGCGCCCCTGGAGGCCCTCCGCGCGCTGGTGCTCCCGGTGGGGACGTACGCCAAGGACGCCCTGCGGGCCGTGGCCTGGGAGGCGGGGCTGGCGGTGGCCCGGAAGCCCGACTCGACGGACCTGTGTTTTCTTGAAGGACGGAGCTACAAAGAGTTCGTGCAGTCCCACGGCCCGGAGCGAGTGCGTGGAGGCACCGTGGAGACCCTCGAGGGGGCGGTGCTCGAGCGTCACGCGGGACTCCATGGCTTCACCGTGGGCCAGCGCCGCGGCGTGGGTCCCTCCGGGGCGCCCAGGTACGTCCTCCGGATCGTGCCGGAGACGGCCACGGTGGTCGTGGGAGAGGCCGCCGAGGCCTCCACCAACCGGGTGACCGTCTCGCAGGTCCGCTGGCTCGCGGCGCCTACGGAGGCCCTGGAGGTGCGCCTGAGGTATCGCGCGCCGACGCAACCAGCGCGCGTAGTGAGGGCGCTCGGCCCCACCCTGGAGCTCGCGCTCTCAAACCCGCAGCGGGGCGTCGCCCCAGGCCAGGCCGCGGTGTTCTACGACGGAGACCGCGTCCTGGGCGGAGGATGGATCCAGTGAGCCCCCGCGCGCCCTGGACCCTGGTGGGCGTGAGCCTCGCGCTGTCGTGCAGCGTAGGCGAGGGCATCGGCGAGGTGCGAGGGCCCCTGAGGGTGCACCTGTGCGGCATCAACGACCCGCACTTCTCCCTGGACCCCACGTTCTTTGGCGGGGACTTCTACGCCGGGAGCTTCACCATTCGACTACAGCACGGCGGGGACAACGCGGAGTTCACCGACGAGCTCACCTTCCAGGTGGACGACACGGAGTACGTCTCGCGCAACCTCGGACGGCGGCTCCTGGTAGGCGCTGCGGGCCAGGCGCCGGTGCATGCGGTGCTTGGCCTGACCCGTAGCTGCGGGCGGCGGGGCACCACCCAGCGCGGGCAGAACGTCGCCCTCGAGGCGTACAGCGGCTACATCATCTTTCAGTCCATCTACCGCGGCAGCTCCATCGCGACCCCGGAGGCCAGGAACACCGAGGTGTCCGAGTTCTCCATCGCGCTCCGGGACCCGAGGCCCGTGAGGGATTTCGTCGATAGCGCCACGCCGGAGCCCCAGGACCGCATTGGCTCCTCGGGCGAGCTCGAAGGGCGCTTTCAGTTCTATTTCGCCCGCGGACGCCCCGCCCAGCGCTTCCCGTGACCACCGTCCGCGTCGAGGCCCTGGGCCCCTCCGGCGACGGCCTCTGCCGCGTCGATGGCCGCTGGATGCATGTGCCTGGGGCCCTCCCGGGCGAGGTCGTGACCCTCGGCGGCGACGGCGCCCCCGCGGTGCTCGAAGCCTCCCCGGAGAGGGTCGCGCCGCCCTGCCCGCGCTTCGGGGTCTGCGGCGGCTGCGCGTGGCAACACGCCAGCGCGTCGCTCCAGGCGAGCGCTCACCTCGCGCTCCTCCAACGGGCGCTCCCCCCGGAGGTGCGGGCGCTCCCGGTCTCGTGGCACCCTTCGCCCGCCCCCTATGGCTACCGCTCTCGCGCGCGCCTCGCCTGGGACGCCCGCGGCCCGGCGCTCCTCCTCGGGTTCCGCGCGAGGCGCTCCCAGGACCTGGTCCCCGCGGACCCCTGCCCGGTCCTCGACGAGAGAATCCAGAAGGCAGCCAAAGAAATCGGACAATTTGTCCGAAAAATAGGAGACCAGGGGGAACTTTCCCTGGCCCTGGGGCGTAGTGGTCGGGTGGTGTGTTCGCTGCACCCGCAGGTGGCGGTCACCGCGGAGCTGGTCGAGGAACTGTCGGCGCTCCTGGGCGGTGGGCTGGAGGGGGTGGCGCTCGGGGCCCCCGGGGCCTCGGCGCCCATCACCGTCGGGGACCCGAGGCCGGCCCAGCGAGGGGCCGACGGGGAGCTTCTGTTGTTGCCCCCCGACGGCTTCGCCCAGGCCAACGAGGGTTTGAACGGCGCGCTCGTGGCGCTGGTGGCCAGGCGGGCGGAGGCCCGAGGGAGGAAGGTGCTGGAGCTCCATGCCGGGAGCGGGAACTTCACCCTGGCACTCGCGCGCGAGGCGGCTGCGGTATGCGCGGTGGAGAGCGACCTGGGGGCCGTGAAGGCCCTGGAGGAGAACCTCCGGGCGAGGGCGCAGAAGGGTGTGACGGTGCTCCGAGGGATGGCCGAGGACGCGGTGCGAGGGCACCCCGCGGAGGTGGTGGTGCTGGACCCGCCCCGGACCGGCGCCAGGGAGGTGTGCGAGGCCCTGCTCAAGGGCCGCGCAAAGCGCGTGGTGTACGTCTCCTGCGACCCACCCACCCTCGGGAGGGACCTCCAGGTGCTCCTCGGGGGCTTTCGGGTGGAGCACCTGGACGCCTTTGAAATGTTCCCCCAGACGCCGCATCTTGAGTGCGTGGTGACGCTCCTGCGGAAGCCCCGCGCGCGATGGTAGCCTCCGGGACCCTTGAACCTCCCACCGACACCTGCGTTTCTTGCGGAGAGGGCGCGCTACCAGCTTCGGCACACCTGCGAGGACTGCGCGCACTTCGTGCCGAGGGAGGGCGTTTGCGCCCACGGGTACCCCAACGCGCTGCACCTCCGCAGGGCGTTCCTGGGCGTTCCCCTCGTGGGGATCTTCTGCAAGGAGTTCGAGCTTGCGTGAACACCCTCTGACGCAGAGGGCCCTCCGGCACGTCCTCCGCGGGGGCTTCTTCCCCCGGGGCGCGGACGTGCTGGTGGGGCTCGGGCCCGGGGGCGTCGGGCTAGCCCTCGGGGCCTTTCTGCAGGCTCACCGCAAGGCGCTGGGGCTCGGGTCCGTGCTGGGGGCCTTCATCGAGACCGGCGACGAGGCGTCGGACTCCGCGGAGCTGGCGGCGGAGCTGGGCCACGCGGCCCGGGGCCTGGGGCTGGACTTCACCGCGGTCCGCCCGCGCGGGGCCGGGGCGCGGGTGGCGGTCCTCAAGGAGCTCAAGGCCCTGGCGAGGGAGGGGGGCTTCCGGGTGGTCGCCCTCGGACATACGTTGGAAGACGATGCCTGCACCGTACTCCGAGAGGTGCTCCGCCACGGGGAGCTGTTCGCCGTGAGGGGGCTCTGCCCCAGGGAGACCACCGGGGTGGTGCGTCCCTTCCTCCCGTTTACCTACGGCGAGGCGACGGCGCTCGGCGTCACCAGCTGGAGCCCATGGCCGCCGTCGAGCGAGCCCCGCGAGGAAACCCACCTCTCCCGGAGGCTCCTCCCGGCGCTCCGGGCGTATCACCCGGGGGTGGACCGGGCGCTGGCGGGCCTCGGGCGCTCGGCGCGGCGCTACCGCCGGGGGCTCCGGGCGACGGCGCGCGCGGGGACCCGCCCCGGACGCCCGGGGACCCTGCTCCTCCAGGCGCCGCTGGAGGGTCGGGACCTCTCCCGGGAGGCGGCGCGTCAGGCGCTTCGGCTCCTCGGCGGTGACCGCGGGGCCGAGGGGGCCCTGGCCAGGCTCCTGCGCGCGCCGTCGAGGGGTCCCTCGGACCGGCTCCTCGGGCAGAGCCTCCGCGCGCGGTGGGTCCCCGAGGGGTCCCAGGTCATCCTACAGAAGATCGCGGCCCCCGAGGGCCGCGCCAAGGACGGTGGTTGATGCACTGGAACGAGCGTGCTAGCAGAGTTCTTGCACCGTACCCGCGGGTGCGGGCCCTCCGGGCCCTCCCGCGCCCCGCGTCGAGGGAGCTGTGAAGCAATCGCACAAGACACTGCTGCTGTGGGCCTTCCTGCTGGTGATGTTCTTCCTGTTGTACCAGGTGACCATCGGCAGCCAACCGGCGCGGAGCGTGGCCTTCAGCGAGTTCATGAACGACGTGAGGCAGCACCACGTGGTGGAGGTCCGCGTCAAGGACCGGGAGCTCACGTACCGCCGGGTGCTGCCCAGCGGGGCCATCGAGCAGCGGGAGACGCTGGCGCCGTCCAACTGGGAGCTCCAGCGGGAGATCCTGGCCCAGAGCGACCCTCAGCACCCCATCCAGGTGCACAACGAGAAGGACGAGGGCAGCGGGCTCCTGACCAGCGTGGTGCTCACCTGGCTCCCGATGCTTTTCCTGGTGGCGATGTTCGTGTTCTTCATGCGCCAGCTCCAGTCCGGCGGGGGCAAGGCCATGAGCTTCGGCAAGAGCCGCGCGCGGCTGGTGAACGACGCGCAGAACAAGGTCACCTTCGCCGATGTGGCGGGCATCGACGAGGCCAAGGACGAGGTCGAGGAGATCATCGCCTTCCTCAAGGACCCCAAGAAGTTCCGCCGCCTGGGGGGCAGGATCCCCAAGGGGGTGCTCCTCGCGGGCGCTCCGGGGACGGGCAAGACCCTCCTGGCGCGCGCCATCGCGGGCGAGGCGGGGGTGCCCTTCTTCACCATCTCCGGGTCGGATTTCGTGGAGATGTTCGTGGGCGTCGGGGCCTCGCGGGTGCGGGACCTCTTCGAGCAGGGCAAGAAGCACGCGCCGTGCATCATCTTCATTGACGAAATCGACGCCGTGGGGCGCCACCGCGGGGCGGGCCTCGGGGGCGGCCACGACGAGCGCGAGCAGACCCTGAACCAGCTCCTGGTGGAAATGGACGGCTTCGACGCGTCCGACGGGGTGATCATCATCGCCGCCACCAACCGCCCGGACGTGCTGGACCCGGCGCTCCTGCGCCCGGGGCGCTTTGACCGTCGCATCACGGTGCCGCGCCCGGACGTCCGTGGCCGCGAGGAGATCCTCCGGGTGCACACCCGCAAGGTGCCCCTTTCCCCCGACGTGGACCTGGCGGTGATCGCCCGGAGCACGCCGGGCTTCGCCGGCGCGGAGATGGAGAACCTGGTCAACGAGGCGGCGCTCCTGGCCGCGCGCCAGGACAAGGACGCGGTGTCCATGGCGGACTTCGAGCTCGCCAAGGACAAGGTGCTGATGGGCGTCGAGCGCAAGAACATGGTGATGTCCGAGGAGGAGCGCAAGGTCACCGCCTGGCACGAGGCGGGCCACGCGCTGGTGTCACACCTCATCGCGGGCAACGACCCGGTGCACAAGGTGAGCATCATCCCCAGGGGGCCGGCCCTCGGGGTCACCATGCACCTGCCCGTGGAGGACCGGTACACCATGTCACAGGACCAGGCCCTGGCGCGCATCGCGATGATGATGGGCGGCCGCGTGGCCGAGGAGCTGGCCTTCCAGCGCGTCACCACGGGCGCGTCGGATGACATCAAGCGCGCCACCCGCACCGCGCGCAGGATGGTGTGCGATTTCGGCATGAGCGCGCGCCTGGGCCCGGTGTTCCACGGCGAGAGCGAGGACCAGCCCTTCCTGGGCAGGGACTTCGGTCACATGGGTCGGGACTACTCCGAGCAGACCGCCATCGCCATTGACGAAGAGGTCCGCAGGATCATCACCGACCAGTACCAGCGCGCCCTCGCGGTGCTCATGGAGAAGCGCGACATCCTCGACCGCTTCGCCGAGGCCCTCCTGGACCGCGAGACCCTGGACGCCGAGGAGGTCATGGCCATCTTCGACGGGCGGCCGCTGCCGGTGCGCGTCAAGACCGTGATCCCCTCCTGGAGCGACCGCCGCGACAAGACCAAGGAGGGCGGCCGCTCGCGCACGGCCTCCATCTTCCCGCCCCCGCGGGGAGTGCCCTCCGGGGCGTAGCCGCGTGGAGCCCCTGGCGCTTGGGGGCGTCGTCTGGGACTGGTCCCGGCCCTACCTCCTCGGCATCGTCAACGTCACCCCGGATTCCTTCTCCGATGGAGGTCGCTTCCTAGACCCTGACCGCGCCATCGCCCAGGGCCTGGAGCTCCTGCGCGAGGGCGCCGACGCCCTGGACATCGGCGGCCAGAGCACCCGCCCCGGCGCGGAAATCGTTCCCGAGGAAATCGAGCTCCAGCGCGTGCTCCCCGTGCTCCGCGGACTGCGGAGGGCGACCGCCGCGCCACTCTCCGTGGACACCTTCCGCGCCCGCGTGGCCCGAGAAGCCCTTGGAGTCGGCGCCAACATCGTGAATGACACCGGCCTCGGTGACCCGCCCGAGGCCCTTGGGGCTATCGCACAGTGCCATGGGTCAGCCTACATTGCCATGCATGCGCGGGGGACACCTACCACCATGGGCGCCCTCACGGAGTACGATGACGTGGTGGGGGAGGTGTGTGAGGCCCTCGGGGCCGTGGCGGCGAGGCTCCAGGCCGTGGGGGTGCCCCGGGGCAGGATCCTGCTGGACCCCGGGGTGGGCTTCGCCAAGACCGCGGAGCAGTCGCTGAGGGTGCTGGCGCGCCTCGCGCCCCTCAAGGCGCTGGGGTACCCTCTCTGTGTGGGCGTGTCGCGCAAGAGCTTCCTGGTGGCCTCCGAGCCCTACCGCGACCAGTGGGATGACGCCCCGGGGGAGGGTCGCGCCGGGCCCACGGAGCGCCTCGGGGGCACCGCGGCGGCGGTGGCGCTGGCGGTGTGGCAGGGCGCCGCCGTGCTGCGCGTGCACGACGTGGGCGCGTGCCGCCAGGCGGCGAGGGTGGCCCACGCGCTGAGCCTCCGAGGGTGAGGGCGTGCTCGAGGGCCTCTTCGGACTGTTCCATCCCCGGGGCGTGGCGGAGCTCCTCCGCGACGTGGTGGACGTGTCCATCGTCGCGTATGCGATCTACCGGCTGCTGCTGATCCTGCGAGGCACCCGCGCGCTCCAGGTCGGGCAGGGCCTCGGCTTCGTGGTGGTGGTGTACCTGGCCGCCCAGCGCCTCGGGCTGGTCACCGTGTACTCGCTCCTGGACCGTCTCCTGGCGTCGTTCCTGCTCCTGGTGGTGGTGATCTTCCAGGGGGACATCCGCCGGACCCTGATGCGGGTGGGCAACCGGTCGTTCCTGTGGCGCTGGCGCAAGGTGGAGGAGAGCGGCGCCGTGGAGGAGGCCATCCAGGCCGCGGGGCTCCTGGCCCAGCGCAAGCTCGGGGCGATCATCGTCTTTGAGCGCGAGGCCGCCCTGGACGACTTCGCCAGCCACGGCGTGGTGCTCGACGCGGCATGCACGCGCGAGCTCCTGTACGCGGTGTTCATCTCCGCGCAGCAGAACCCCCTCCACGACGGCGCCGTGGTGATCCGCAACGCGCGCATCTGGAAGGCCGGGGCGCTCCTGCCCCTGACCAACAACCCCGCGCTGGAGCGCTCCCTCGGGACGCGGCACCGCGCCGCCATCGGCGTGTCCGAGGAGACCGACGCCGTGGTGATCATCGTGAGCGAGGAGCGCGGAGAGGTCTCCATGTGCTTCAACGGGAACATCGTCCGGGGCCTGGACACCCAGTCCCTGCGCCAGGCGCTCTACGGGCTCTTCTACGCCCGCAAGGCCGCGGCGTACCTGCGGGACACCCAGGAGGCCGAGAGCCGCCGCGCGGGTCGCGCGTCGCTGCCGCCCCCGGAGCGCCCCCCGCCCTCGGAGAACTGACCCGGTGGCCGTCCTGCCCGCCAGCCTCTCGGAGAACCTCGGCCTCAAGGCCACCAGCGTGCTCCTCTCCGTGGTGCTGTACTCCTATGTGCGCGGGGCGGGGACCATCCAGCGGGCCATCGAGGTGCCGGTGACCGTGGTGCTCCCGCTGCGCAGCCCGGGGCGCCCGGTGCTCCTGAGCGAGGTGCCCGACAAGGTGCGCCTCACGGTCCAGGGCTCCCCCTCGCTGGTGAACAACCTCCGGGTGGAGACCCTCGGGCCCATCCAGCTTGACCTGCGTGCGGGGCGCCAGCGGCAGGTGAGGCTCGACGCGAGGCTCGTGCGCCTGCCCGCCGGGGTGACCTTCTACGGCTTTACGCCCGACGCGCTGGACCTCCACTGGGACGTGCTGGTCTCCCGCGCCTTGCCCATTCGTCCGGACGTGGTGGGCGCCCCCCAGGGGCGCGCCAGGCTGGGCCCCGTGGTGGAGGTCGAGCCCCAGACCGTGAGGGTCACGGGGCCCGCGCTCCTGGTGGACCCCATCGTGGCGGTGCACACGGAGCCGGTGGACATCACCGGCGTGGGCGTCGGGCGCCACGAGCGCCGGATCCCCCTGGAGGCCGCCCGGAGCGGCGTGACCTTTGACCTCGCCGCCGGGGCGAGGGTGTCCTTTGAGGTCGTGCCGGTGTTCGCTGAACGGCGGTTCAGCGCGGTGGAGCTCACGGCCCTTGGGCCCCAGCGCGCGAGCCTGAGGCCGCCTGCGGTGGAGCTGGTGCTCCGAGGAGACCCCACGGTGCTGGAGCGCCTGCGGGCCTCGGCGGTGGTCCCCTGGGTGGACACCACCGGCGTGAGCCCCGCGAGGGGACCGGGCACCGCCCGGGTGCAGCTTCGCCCGCTGCCCGAGGGGGTGGACCTGGTGGGCGTGTCGCCCGCGGAGGTGATCGTGGTGCCGCTGCGGTAGCGATGGGTGTATGGTTCGGACCCCGATGAGCGCCAAGAGCAAGACCGCTCCGACCTCGGAGCATGCCCCGGCCCCGCCCCCTGCGAGGAAGCTGTTCGGCACCGACGGCATCCGCGGCGTGGCCAACGAGCACCCGATGACCCCGGAGATCGCCATGAAGGTCGGCGCCGCGGTGGCCTGGTGGAGCGCCCGCGGAGGGCGCCCCGCGCGGGTCGTCATCGGCAAGGACACGCGCCTGTCGGGCTATATGCTGGAGAGCGCCCTGGCCTCCGGGGTGTGCTCCCAGGGGGGCAGGGTGCTCATGACCGGCCCGCTCCCCACGCCCGCCATCGCGTACATCGTCCAGTCCATGAGGGCCGACGCGGGGGTGGTGATCTCCGCCTCGCACAACCCCTACCAGGACAACGGCATCAAGATCTTCGGGGCCGACGGGTTCAAGCTCCCGGACAGCGCCGAGGCCGAGCTCGAGGCGCTCCTGGACGACCCGCGGCTGGTGACCTCCCGCCGCACCGAGGGGGGCGTCGGCCGCTCGGAGAAGCTGGAGGACTCGCGCGGGCGCTACGTCACGTACGTGAAGGGCACGATCCCCCGGAGCCTGCGGCTGGACGGGCTCAAGGTGGTGGTGGACGGCGCCCACGGGGCGGCGTACCGGGTGGCCCCGCTGGTCTTCTCGGAGCTCGGCGCGGACGTCCACGCCATCGGGGTGAAGCCCAGCGGAAAGAACATCAATGACCGCTGCGGCGCCCTCCACCCGGAGACCATGGCCGCGGAGGTGCTCAAGCGAAAGGCCCACCTTGGCGTGGCCCTGGACGGCGACGCCGACCGGCTCATCGTAGTGGATGAGCGGGGCTCGGTGGTCGACGGCGACGCGATCATGTCCATTTGCGCGCGGAGGATGAAGGAGTCCGGGGCGCTGGCGCGGGACACGGTGGTGGCCACGGTGATGAGCAACCTCGGGCTGGAGCGGGCGCTGGCCTCCCTCGGGTGCTCCCTGGTGCGCACCGCCGTGGGTGACCGCTACGTGGTCGAGGTCATGCGCCGGGAGGGCTACAACTTCGGCGGGGAGCAGAGCGGCCACCTGGTGTTCCTGGACTACGCCACCACCGGGGACGGGCTCATCGCCGCGCTCCAGGTGGTGTCCGGCCTGGTGCTCTCCCAGCGGCCCCTGAGCGAGCTGGCCGCCGCCGCGCTCCAGCGGGTGCCGCAGGTGCTGGTCAACGCCACCTTCAAGGCCCGCCGGGACCTCTCGCAGCTGCCGCACGCCCAGAAGGCCATCCGCGCCGCGGAGACCAGGCTCGGCCAGGACGGCAGGGTGCTCGTGCGCTGGAGCGGCACCGAGCCCAAGCTCCGGGTCATGCTCGAAGGCGAAGACGAGGCCTCGCTGCGCGCGATGGCCGAAGGGATCCTCGACGCCGCGAGGGCCGACCTGGCCTGACCTCGCGTGGCCTCTCACCCCCGAAGGGACCCCGAGGCGCTCGCGGTCCTGGCCCTGGCCCTGGGGCTCGGCGCCCTCCTGCGGTGCGGTCACCTCGGCGCCCTGGCCTACTCCTACGACGAGCTCTTCGCCGTCTACGACCGCGGTCGCGGGGCCCGGGCGGTGCTGGAGCTCCTGCTGGCCACGGCCCTCGACGACCAGCACCCCCCGCTGTACTACCTCACCCTCCTCGGGTGGACCGGCCTCGGGGGCACGGCCGAGGCCTGGGTGCGCCTGCCGAGCGCCGTGGCCGGGGTCACCACGGTCCTCGTGGTGTGGCTCCTCGGGCGCTCCCTCGGGAGCCCGAGGGCCGGGGCCTGGGCCTCGCTCCTGACGGCGGTCTCCCCGCTCGGGGTGGCCTACGGCCGCGAGGCCCGGATGTACGCCCTGGTCGGGCTCCTGGCGGTGGCCTCCACGGCGTGCCTCGCGGGCACTCTACGCCGGAACACCACGGCCATTCTGGCCTGGTATTTCCTGACGACTGCGCTGTTATTGACACATTATTTCGGACTTTTCATACTCCTTGGACAGGCCCTCTTCGTTGTCGCGAGCGCGCCCCGCCGGGAGGCGCTCCTCTGGGCCTGCGGGGCCGCGCTCCCGGTGGGCCTCTTCGCGCCCTTCGGGCGCTGCGTCGCGTGGCAGGCGTCGCACGTGGACCACGGGTACCTGCGCTGGGACCCGGCGGCGGTCCGGGGCGTGATCGCCTTCCTCCTCGGGGGGCACCCCGGAGCGTCCCTCGCGCTGTGCCTGCCGCTGTCTCTGGCGCTCGCCCTCGGCCTCGCCTCGCGCCCCGGGGCGCCATCGGGGCGCGCCCTGGCGCCGCGCACGGGGCCTCGTTACGGGTGGGTCGCGCTGGCCGTGGCGGGCGCCCTGACCGCGGCCCAGGGCCTCGCGCTCCGGGGGCGCCTGGAGTCGTCCCTCGCGGCCTTTCGCCAGGGCCTCGGACAGGCCCCTGCGCTGGCCCGGGAGGAGGGTGCCTTCCTCTCCTGGACCGGGGTCGCGCTCGGGGGAGGGCTCCTCTTCGCCGCCATGGGTCTCTTCCTGCGCGACGCTCTTGCCACAAATGGCACCCTTCAAGGTACACCTGTTCGTACCTCGGCGTGGACGCTCGGCGCTGTCATGGTGGTGGCGGCCGTGCTCCTGCCCCTGGGCCTCGGGGCGGCGGGGCTGCCCGTCGCGGTGGCGCGGAGCTTCGTGCCGGCGGCGCCCTTCCTGGCGCTCCTGGCCGCCCTCGGCGTCGAGGGACCCCGAGGGTCCCTGGCGCGCGCGCTGCTGGTCGCCGCGGCGGCGGTGGGGCTCATCCTCGGGGCCCGCAGCGGCGCCCTCCCGGGAGTGGAGGGGAGGCCCAGGGGCTGGCTGGACCACCACTACGGAGACTGGCGCCGGGTGTGCCGGGGCATCGCCGGGGGCGCGGAGCCCGTGGTCACCGTGCAGAATTTCATCACCGACGCGGTGCTGCATTACTGCGACCGCCGGCCCGTGGCGAGGCTCACCGAGGAGGGCGGTATCCTCCGCACCGGGCAGGTGGAGCGCCACGGCGGGGGGGGGGCGCTGCCGTGGACCGCGGGGGGACCCTTCGTGCTGCGGGAGGGGATGGTGTACTACTGGATCGAGCCCGAGGACCCGCACCCGGGCCTCGCGGCGCAGACCGCGGCCCTGGGACCGAGGGTGAGGGCCTCGGCGCGGTGCCTCCCGCGGCGCCGCTGGGAGGGGGACGGGACGGTGTACCGCTGCGTGGTGGAGCCCGCGGTGGACCCGCTGCTCCTGCCCGTTTCACGGTAGCCAGTTGAGGTCGACGCCCCAGCGGCTCCCGCTGGTGGTGCTGGACGCCACCTGCCCCGCGAGGGAGAGCGCCCTCCCCAGGGCGTACTCCACCATCACGCGATACTCCGAGGCCGTGGCCGCCGCCGCGCCGGAGGCGCCCGGGACCGCCCCCGAGGTGAGCTGGATGTAGAGCCTCGGGGACACCCTTATGCCCGCCCCGTAGGTGCCCGGGCGGTCGTCGCCGGGCTCCACGATGAGCGTCGGGAGGAAGGACACCTGTCGGGAGATGGTGGTGGTGAGCACCCCGAGGGCGAGGGACGTGACGAGGTTCCCGGTGCCCCTGGCGATGGCGGAGGTGAGGTCCCCGGAGCCCGACGAGGAGACATAATCCGCGCGGCCCGTGACGATCATCGCGAGGAGCTCGGCCTGGCTGGCGTTTTGGTGGCGGTCCCCCTGGAGCGTGAGCTCCGGCTGGCGGAGCCTGCCTGCGACCCCGATGCGCAGCGTGCCCAGGACGGCGTTGTCGTGGTGCATGGCGATATCCAGGATCGGGTTCAAGGTGTTGCCCCCGTCCATGGTCACCGTCAGGCGATCAAAGAGGAACCGACGACCGTTGAAGACATACCAGCCCTGGCGGTTGGCGGCCTCGAGGGTGCCCGCCACGGACATCCCCGAGGCGTCCAGGCGCACGGTCCCTCGGCTGTTCACCGCCACGGCGAAGGCCCCCGGGGTGTGTACGAGCACGGGGGTCTCCAGGGAGTACCGCAGGTCCAGGGGCACCACGGCCTCGGGCGCTCCGGGGTCCAGGGGCGTCCTCCCGAGGACAAATACCGAAGGGTGACCCGTGAGCGCCTGGAGCTCGTGGGGAGGCTCCTCCTGCACGAGCACATCGGCGTGGTGAACGGTCACCGTGGCCTCCGTGCGGTCCCCGAGGAGCCTCGCCTGGAGCGTGAGGTCCCCGGTGACCCAGCCGAAGGTGTTGCCCTCCTGCTCGGCCGGGAAGCGCTCCAGGGTGGCGTCCAGGTCCAGGGTCCCTCCGCGCCGTGAGGGGAGCCAGCGCCCGTGGCCCTCCAGGGTCCCGTTGCCGATGGCCGCGTGCAGGGTGTCGATCAAGAGCTCTCGCTCGGCCAGCGTGGCGTGGGCGTTGATGCGCTGCACGGGAGCGCCCAGGAGCCAGGACTCCAGGGTGCCATCGCGGAGCGTGAGCTCGCCGGTCGGCGCCGAGGCCCCGGGCCTCCAGGTGAGCTCGCCCGAGACGCTCCCGCCCACCGAGGCGATCACGGTCCCGCGCAGGAAGGGCGCCAGGGCGTTGACGTCAAACTGGTGGAGGGCCACGGTCCCGGTGAGGCCCTCGAAGCGCGGGGACAGCTGCCGCCCCGCGGCGTTCAGCGGGAGGCGCAGGTCCGCGCGGACGCCGCGCGGGAGCGTGGCCGACGCCGCGCAGTCGGGCCGGAGCGCGAGGGTCGTACCACGGACGCACACCCTCACCGCGGCCCCCCCCGCGTTGGACTCCACCACCGCGCGGACCGCGGCCTGCAGCGGCTCCGAGAGGCGCTGGGGGCCCTCTACCTCGGCGCCCACGACGCCGCGGACGCCGCCCAGGGAGAGCTCCAGGGCCCAACCATCGAGGCGCTCCCCGCCCGGGATGAGGTGTGCCTCGACCTGGCCTCGGAGGCCCAGCGACCGAAGGGGCCCGAAGCGCTCCAGGGCGAAGTTCTGCGTGTCCAGCGTGGCCCTCGGGCGCAGGAGGTGCTCCAACCAGCGTGGGTCGGTCCAGCGCTCCAGTCCGAAGGAAATCGTCGCCGTGGCCGTCATGGGCGCGGTCCCCGTGGGGGCCAGGGTCTCCGCTGTGAAGCGCCCCCGCACGGAGCCCCCCACGCGAACGGTCTCCGATCCCCCGACGGCCCGGAGGTCCGCCCGGAGCACCGTGGGCTCCTCCAGTCCCAACTCCTCCACCCTCGGGAGCTCCACCTGGACCTTTGCTTCCACCTCCGGATCCCGGAGGGCCCCGCGGACCCTCACCACGGAAGACAGGCGCGTCTCCGGCGGCACCCGGGGTGGGGGAAGGGCCACGTTGGCGAGGCCCCGCAAGGGCCACTGGGCCCGGGTCACGGGACCCACATTGATCGTCAGGTCGACCTGCGCTGGGGGTCCCGACGGCGGAGCTCCCCGACGCGCGGAGGCCCCGGTGAGTTGTCCCTCACTCGTCCCATGAAGCGCCAGGAGCGGCGAGGGGAGGAGCTCGGCGTCCGGGTCGCAGCCCACGGGGGGCGCGGTGGCGACCCCCGGGTCACGGCTCACCGCGACGGTGAGCGCCAGGTGCGGCTGCTCCAGCGCCTCGGGGTCCAGGCTTGCGCAGAGCGCTCCACGCACGGCGAGGGGCACCACCGCCGGGAGCCTCAACGGCCCCACGGTGCCGCCCCCGAGGGCCTCCCGCGCAGTAAAGCCAAGAAGCACCCGGGGAACATGTGCGTCAGAGTGGGATAGAGTACCACTTACAACTACAGTACCCGACAGATAGGTAGCGGGAGGCAGCAGGGGACGCAGGGACGCGAGGTCCAGCGAGCCGCGGAGGGCGCCGTCTCCGAGGCCGCGGAGCCACGCACCCGGGTCGGCGGGGTTTCGGGGCAGGGTGAAGGGCACCTCGGTGGAGAGGGCGAGGCCCGTGCCCTGGAGGCTCGCTCGGAGGGTTCGGAGGGCGCCCCCCGAGGGCTCCAGGGAGGCCTCCAGGCGAAGGCCCCGGAAGGGTCCGGCGGTGCCGTCAACCAGGGTGAGCCTCGCGCGCTCGGTGAGACCCGAGCGCGGGTCCACGACGACGGACGCATCCACGCGACCCCCAACCGGGAGGGTCCGCCCGGTGAGTCGTGAGAGCCACCCGAGGGAGAGCTCCCGGGCGTCCACGGCGTAGCGCTCCGGGGCGAGGGAGACTCTCACGGTGGCGCCCGTGTCGGTGGTGAGGAGGAGGTTTCCGGCGAGACCTCTGGGGCCGGTGGGGGGCACGGCGAGGGACCCGAGGGCCCCCACGGAGGCCGGCCCGGCGCGTACCTCTCCGGCCCGGAGCGCGACGAGGAGGCCCCTGGCGCGGTCCTGCGCGACGGTGCCCTCCACCCGGAAGGTGCAAGCGGGCAGGGGCACCGAGGCGAGCGCGCCGAGGCGCCCGGAGGCGCGCACCTCCAGGGCCTCGGTGACGGCGCCTCGCACCGACGCGTCGAGGTCCAGGGCAGGCGCTCCTGGGAGCACGGCGCCGCGCGCGGTCACCGTCGCGTCGATGGAGGGTGCGCGGCCTTCGAGCACGAGGCGTCCCCGGGAGCGCACCTCCCCCACGCGGAGGCCCGCGGTGGCGAGGTTTGCGCCCTCGAGGGTCCAGGCCACCACGGGGCGCGCTCCCTCCATGGCCAGCGAGGCATGCGCGGTGGCCCGTCCGGTGAGCCTCCCGCGCGCGAAGGGCAGCGCCGCGAGGTCGACCCCCGCGAGGTCCAGGGTGCCGCTGGCGCTCTCTACGCCTCGGTCCCGGTCCACCGTGGCGCGCGCGTGGAGCGCGAGGGGCTCGCTCTGGAGGTCCTCCACGGTGAGCCTCGGGCCGACCCACGCACCCCGCAGGGACCAGGGGGGCAGCGGCACCGTGGCCACGGAGGCTGTGAGGCCCCGGGCCTCCACCTGGAAGGAGCCCTGGTGGAGCCACGGGGCGGAGCTCCGCACGGCGAGGGCCCCATCGATGTCCGTGGGGGGGAGATCCGCCCGCAGGTCGTGGAGGTCCAGGTGGCGCGTGGAGAGCGTGCCCTGCACGTTCCACGGGTCCCCCGAGGCCTCCACGGTCACCGCCGAGGAGCCCGCGCGGACCGTGATCCGTGCGCGAGCGTCGAAGGTCCTGGTGAGCGTCGCCCGGACCTCGACGTCGAGGGTGTCCGGGGCGATGGTGTCCCTCACCCCGAGGAGGGCCTCCACGGTGGAGCGCGCGGCCTGGCAGCGGTCGATGGTGACGCCCTGGACCCCGTCCTGGTGCTCGGCCCGGAGCGCGCAGCGTACCCCCGGGCCTTCGATCCGGAGCGTCGCATCCACCCGATCGGGCGACGCAAAGCGGCCCTGGGCCGTCACCTGCAGCGGACCGACCCCGGGCCTCTCGAGCGTCGCCGAGAGGCCTCGGACGGTGACCGCGAGCGCGGCGCCGTGGACCGAGAGGCCACCGTCCAGGGACACGCCTCGGGCCAGCACGGACCCGTCTGCCAGGCGTACGGTGTCCACCCGCAGGACGAGCGACGGGGCCTCGAAGCGGGCGGTCGGCGGCGGCGGCGCGCGTCCGGCGCGGCGAGGGTGGGCCTCCAGCACCGGCGGCCGTGCGATGAACTCCTGCGCGCGGACGTGGACCGTGGGGAGGGGAGAGCCCTCGGCGAGGGCGCGCAGGAGGGCGAAGAGCGCTGGGGTCTCCAGCTCCCCTCTCCGGACGATGAGGTGGCCGTGGGCGTCGCGGTACTCGATCCCACGGAGCGCGATCCCGTCGAGGCCGGCGCGGTCCACGCGGTCGACGGTCAGGCGTCCGGGGACAGCCTGGAGGCTCACCCGGAGCACCTCCCGGAGGGACCGGCGCCCGTGGCGCCCGGGGACGTGCAGGGCCACCATTGCCACCGTTGCGACGAGGAGCACCAGGAAATGGCGCAGGGCCCGCATCACCAGGCCTCGCCGAGGGTGAGGTGGACCACCATGGGCACCGACCCGAGGAGAGGGTAGGCGTCGCAGCGGGGTGAGGTCACCACGAAGGTGAGGGGGGTCCCTCCGGCGGCCACCTGCTGGCGGGCGAGCTGGTCCGTGGCGACGCGGCAGGCGAGGTCCGCGAGGCGCAGGCCCGCGTCGATTCGTACGGGCCCGATGGGGGTGACGTAGCGAAGACCCACGCCCACCGTCGGGTGTGCCTCGGAGAAGAGCGCCAGGAGCGCGTCCACGGAGGCCCTCGGCGCCGGGGACGACGGCGGCTCCCGGCCCGCGCAGGCGCTCGCGGGCACCACCTGGTTGCCCTCCGTCACGGCGCAGCGGGCGTTCAAGGGGCCCGTCGGGGAGACCCAGGGCGTGGGGTCAATGCCCGCCACGTTGCTGGCGTCGAAGAAGAGCACCGCGCCGAGGCTCCCAGGCTGCCAGCGCAGCTCCACGGAGCCCTCCCAGAGGGCGATCCCGCCGAGGGCCGCGTAGCGCTGCTGCTCGTCCGGCGAGGTTCCCATCGTAGCGGGGATGGTGTTCAGCACGCCCACGCGATTGAAGGGATAACCTCGATTGGAGTTGGCGCCACCGGAATAGAACCGCAGCTCCTGCGGGACCGGCCAGGTGGTGGCGCCGGTCGGTGCCAGGACCCACCCGAAGCGCCCTCGCAGGGCGAGGGTGGTGCGCGGAGACAGGGGCACGAAGAGCCTCCCGTCCGCCAGGATGCGAAAGAAGGTCGCGTCGGAGAGGGGCCCCGCGATGGACTCGTCGATGGTTGCCTGGAAGAGGTAGCCCCGGTGGGGCTGCGTAGGGTTGTCCCGGCGGTCATAGACCAGGTTCTCCTCGACGAAGAGGTACGACAGCCGGGAGGGGTACTGCTGGCGGTAGAGTGGGTCTTGATGGAACTGCGCGGCGGTTCGGTCGGAGAAGGGGAGGTACTGCACGTGGGTCAGGCGCAGCGCCGCGGAGGCCGTGGTGTGGAGGCCGAAGCGCCGGTCCAGGGCGATGGCGCCTCGGTACGCGCGGCGGAAGACGATCAGGGGGTTGATCGGGTCCGGGCCGATGTCCACGCTGGCGCCGAGGGAGGTCCCGAGGTGCCAGCCGATCTCGGGCTGGCGCAGCGCCGCCGAGGCGGCCACGCCGAGCTGGAGGTTCTCCGTGTAATCGCTCGCGGGCGTGGTGAGCGGCGGGAGGAACACCTGGGGCCTGGCCTCCAGGTGCAGGTGCCGCAGGCCCCCGAGGAAGTTCCGGTGGTCAAAGGCCGCGCCCGCGTGGACGTTGAGCCTGGAGGTGTCGGCCTCCAGGCCGAGGCCGAGCTTCAAGCGCCAGGGGCGCGTGGGAGACACCCGGAGGTCCAGGTCCACGGTGCCGTCGGGCCGAGGGCGCTCGTCGAGGCGGGCGATGCCAAAGACCCCCAGGTCCAGGAGCGCCTGGCGCGCGTAGAGCACGGCCCTGCCGTCAAAGGGAGCGCCGGGCTCGATCCGAAGGAGGCTCCGGACCAGCGCCGTGGAGATGTTCCCAGGGAGCATGCCGAAGACCTCGCGCTCGTCCGGGAGCACGTGGAAGCGCAACCGCCCGAAGCGCCCGAGGGGACCCGCGCGCAGGAGGTACTCCACCCAGGCCCGGTGGAGCGTCGGATCCACGCTTGTGGACACCGCCAGGCGAGGGGTGGGGTGCCCTCGGGCCCTCGCCGCGTCGAGGATCTCCAGCCGGTCGCGCTCCAGGAGCTCCGTATCGAAACGCGCGCCGGGGACGAGCCTCAGGCCGCGCTCCAGGTCCCGGCAGGTGTCCGCCGGGAGGCTCTGGGGGTCGGGGCCGTCGCAGTCCCGGAGGTGCACGTCGGCCACGTGGGTGGGCTCTCCCTCGGTGACGTCGAAGTGCAGGCGCACCTCACGCTCCGAGAGGGCCGTGCGGGTGGGGCCTCGGGCGACCGCGTCGAAGTAGCCCCGGGCCTGATAGTAGCGCTCGATCCGGAGGCGGTCCCGCGCGAGGGAGGGCTCGTCCAGGTACTGCCACGACGTCCACCACCAGCGCCACCACCGCAGGAGCCGGTACCGCGACGAGGGCCAGTAGGGCGTGTCCCGCGTGGCCAGGCGCTGCCGGAGGGAGTCCTCGTCCACCTGGCGCACCCCGTGGAGGGTGAGCTCCCGCACCGCCGTGCGACCCCTCTCGAAATGCGCCGGACAGCCCGTCAGCGCGAGCGCCAGCGCGGAAATTACCGCTTCCCTCCGGCACCGCCCGGACACCCGCGAGAGCGTACAGGATAAACGACTATTGTGCGCGACGCCCCGACGGTGCTTCCATGGGAGGGCGCCGACCACCGAAGGGTCGGTGGGAGGATCGAGCCCCCGATGACCGAACGCAGGACCGTGCTCAAGGTGCTCGCGACCACCGGCGCCGCCGGCGTCGCGGCCGCGGCGGTGGTGCCCGCAGCGGGGCTGGTGCTGGCGCCCTCGCGCGCTCCGCCGCCGCCGGAGGCCGGGTGGGTGACCCTCTGCCGGCTGGACGCCCTGGAGCCCTCTCGCCCCAGGAAGTTCCCCGTGACGGGCATCGAGAGCGACGCCTGGACCGTCGCGCCCGAGCGGCGCCTCGGCGCCGTGTGGCTCCAGCGCGAGGGAGACCAGGTGCGGGCCCTCTCGGAGGTGTGCCCGCACCTCGGCTGCGGCACGGAGCTCTCCGGCGACCACTTCGAGTGCCCCTGCCACGACTCCAGCTTCGCCCTGGACGGGCGCTGCCTCTCGGGGCCCTCGCCGCGTGGCCTGGACCCGCTGGAGGTGCGCGTGGCAGACGGCCGCGTCAGCGTGCGCTTCCGGCGCTTCGAGCAGGGCGTCCCCGAGCGCCGCCCGGTGGGCTGAAACATGTTGGAATCATTGAAGAAACTCCGCGCGTGGGCGAGCTCCAGGGCGGGCACCGGCGGGGCCCTCCGGCGCCTCTTCGACGTGCCCACGCCCGGCGGGGCCCGCTGGAGCCGAGGCTTCGGCACGGCGCTCCTGGCGCTCTTCCTGGTGCAGGCCGTCACCGGCCTCGCGCTGATGACCGTGTACACCCCGAGCACGCAGGGCGCGTGGTCGAGCACCTTTCACCTCCAGCATACACTCCCGTGGGGGGCGTGGGTGCGGGCCCTCCACCACCACGCGACCCACGCGGTGATCGTGCTGGTGGCGGTGCACCTCCTGGCGGTGGTGCTCCGCGGCGGCTACCGCGCCCCGAGGGAGCTCACCTGGTGGAGCGGCCTGGCGCTGGTGGGGCTGATCGTGGGCTTCTCAATGACGGGCTTCCCCCTGGCGTGGGACCAGTGGGGCTACTGGGCCTCGCGCATCGAGATGGGCATCACCCGCACGTCTCCGGGCATTGGCCCGCAGTTGGAGCGCGCGCTCCTCGGGGGCCACGGGCACGGGCAGCTCTCGCTGACGCGGTTCTACACCCTCCACGTGGCGGTGCTCCCGCTCGGTCTCGTGGCGCTGGTGCTCGGGCACCTCGCCCTGGTGCGCAAGCACGGCCTGACTCCTCCCGCGCGCGTCCCCGAGGGCTCCGAGGAGGCTCGCTGGTGGCCGGGGCAGGCCGCCAGGGACGCGCTCTGGGCCCTCCTGGCCGTCGGGGCCGTGTACCTGGCCGCGCAGCGCTTCCCGGCGCCGCTGGACGCCCCGGCGGACCCTACGAGCCACTACCCGGCTCGGCCCGTGTGGTATTTCAAGCCCCTCTCGCAGCTCCTGCATAGCTTCCCCGCCTCGAAGCAGGTGCTCGGCTCGCACATCCTGCCGGGGGTCCTCGGGGCGGTGTTTGCGCTCTTCCCCTTCCTGGACCGCCGCGCCGAGCCGAGGCTCCGCGGGAGGCTCCACCTGGTGGGGCTCGTGCTGGCGGTGTTCCTCGGCGCCGCGGGCCTCGGGTGGAGGATGGACCAGAAGGACCGCGGGGATCGCGCCTTCCAGCGAGCTACGCGCGAGGCCGCGCACCGGGCGGAGGTCGCCCACGCCCTGGCCGCGCGGGGCATTCCCCCGGAGGGGCCGTTGGAGATGGTGAGGCTCGACCCGGCCCTCTACCCGAAGAGGCTCTTCGCCGAGCGCTGCGGTGTGTGCCACGCGGTGGACCGCGTGTCCTGGGAGCGCAAGGGCCCGACCCTCGATGGCTTCGGCGGGCGTCGCTGGGCCGAGGCCTTCATGGTGTTCCCCGACGCCCCGACGCTGATGGGCACCACGCGCATCCGGGGGATGCCCCCCCAGGGCCGGAGGCTGCGCCGCCTGGAGGGCGACGACGGCCTCCGGGCCGTCGCTGAATGGCTGTTCACTCAGGGCGTGGAGCCGGGCGACCGGGACACCGGAGACCGCGCCCTGGCCGAGCGCGGTGGCGTGATCTACCACCGCCGCTGTACGGCCTGTCACCAGGGTGAGGGAGACACCTCCGGCGCCGAAGCGGGAGAGCGGGGCGCCCCGGAGCTGGACGGCTGGGGCTCTCGGGAGTGGCTCCGGAGCCAGGTCCTGAACCCCGCCCACCGCCGTAACTACGGCGACGACAACCAGATGCCGTCCTTTCGAAGGGAGCTCACGGCACGAGAGCTCGAGGTCATCCTGGACTTCGTGCGGAGCCTCCGCGGGCGCCAGGGACCGCCGGTGGTGGAGCCTCCGCCGCCGCCCCCGGAGCCTCCGCCGACGCCCCCGACGGAGCCCTGAGGCGCGGTGGGCGTCCTGACGGAGCTGTCCCTGGAGGACGCTGGAGGTCTCTGCGAGCGTTGGGGCGTGGCGCTGCGGACCCTCGCTCCGGTGGCTGCCGGGAGCGTCAATTCGAGCTTCGCCCTCGACGGGACCGACGGCGCGCGGTGGTTCCTCCGGGTGTACGAGGAGCAGGGCGTCGACGGGGCCCGCCGCGAGGCGGCGATGCTCGCCCACCTCGCCGCGAGGGGCGTACCCACGCCGTTTCCCAGGGCCCTCCGGGACGTCCCGGGGACCTATGTGCAGCTCCATCGGGACAAACCCGCGGTGCTCTTCCCATGGGTGCCGGGGACCATGGCCTGCCAGCGGTCGGTCACGGCCGGTCGGGCCTTCGCCGTGGGTCAGGCGCTCGCCCGGGTGCACCGCGCGGGCGAGGGGCTCGTCGGGCTCCAGCCGAGCCGCTTTGGTCCGGAGGCCCTCCGACTTCGCCTGGAGGCGCTCCGGGGCGTGGACCTCACCCGGGAGCTCCGGGGCGTGGTTGATGGCCTCCTGGCGCGTATCGAGGCCCTGGACCCGCGCACCACTCCGAGGGATCAGGGGCTGATCCACGGGGACCTCTTCCGGGACAATGTCCTCTGGGAGGGCGACGCGCTGACCGCGCTGCTTGATTTCGAGAGCGCCTCCCTCGGGAGCTTCGTCTTCGACCTCCTGGTGACGGTGCTGGCCTGGTGCTACGGAGACGCCCTGGACCTCGCGCTGGCGCGGCGCATGGTGGAGGGTTATCGCGCGGAGAGGGCGCTCTCTGCGCGCGAGGTGGCGGAGCTCCCGGAGGCGGCGCGGCGGGCTGCGCTGCGGTTCACGGTCACGCGCGTCACGGACTTCGAGCTCCGCCGCGGGGCGGGTGGTGTGTACAAAGACTACCGGCGGTTCCTGGGCAGGCTCCAGGCGTTGGAGGCGCTGGGCTCGCCGCGCCTCCTGGAGGGGCTGGGGCTGTCGTAGGCGCTACGGCGGCGGTGGTCCCTTGGAGATGGCGTTCAGCACCGCGGCGACGGTGAGGGCCGCGGCCACGGCGAACCACGGTCTGACCGCGGCCCAGGGTTTGATGGCGATCTCCAGGAAGAGCCCGGCCCAGTAGGCCACCAGGGTATAGAGCGGCACCAGGGCCATCCCCGCCCAGTAGCCGATGCCCGGCACCCAGCCGCCCACGGCCGCGGCCAGCTCCGCGGCCAGGATGATCAGGTAGCCGGCGAAGCAGCCCGCGATGATCTGGATCGGGACGTCCTTGCCGGTGAAGAGCCAGATGAGGTCGGAGATGAGCTGGACGATGGCCTCGCAGATGGCCGAGCGCCCGGTGGGATCAAAGCGGTTGATGGGGTCGTTGAAGGCGTAACGGTAGAAATTCCAGTCGCCGCCGGTGAACCGAAGGGGGTCCGGGGCGGTCCAGCGGCCGGTGGCGGGGTCATAGTCGCGCTCACCGAAGCGCAGGAGCCCCGTGTCGGCGTCGTAGAGCCCACCGGCGAAGCCGAAGGGCTGGAAGCCGGGGTTGGTGTCCCGCACCGCGCGCCCCCAGGGGTCGTACTCCAGCTCCTGCTCGACGGCGCCCGTCGCGGTGTTCACCACCACGCGGGGAGAGCCCCGGTGGTCCTTCAAGATCCGGTAGGTGACCCCGCCCCGGAGCATGGCGTCCGGGCAGAGCCTCCCGTCGGTGTACAGGAACTGCGAGACCACCCTCCCGGCGCCGTCCAGCTCGGCGGCGAGCTGCTGGGCGTTGCGGTAGAGGTACCCCCTCGCCAGGGCCCCTCCGACCCTCCGTCCGATGCGTCGCCCGAAGCCGTCGAGGACATACTCCACCCGGCGCGTGGGCGTCTCGACGTCGAGGAGCGCCCCGGTGGCGTCGTAGGTGTAGCGCGTGGACGCCATGGTCCTGGTGTTGGTGCGGCTCCGCAGGAAGCCCGCGGACGTGTACGCGAAGGTCTCTTCGCCGAAGGACTGGAGCCGGTCTCGCGCGTCGTAGGTGGCCGTGACCGAGGTGCCGTCGGCCGCGGTGGTGCGCGTGCGGTTGCCCGCGGCGTCGTACTCGTAGCGCGCCACCACGGCGCCGTCCCGATGCGCGGCGGTGAGCTGCCCGGAGCCGTCGTACTCGTAGCGCCACGCGGCGCGAGCGCCCCCGACGGTCTCCGTGAGGTCCGTCAGGAGGCCCCGCACCTCGCGGGAGAGGTCCGCCTCGTACACCGCCCGGCCGTCGGCGGTGGCCCGGACCGCGGTGGCCTCGGCGTAGGTGTTGTACGTGGTCGTGGTCTGGACCCGGCCCGCGCGCGTGGCCGTGGGGAGCCCCGAGGACGGGTCTCGGGTGACCGAGAGGTCCCCCACGGCGGTCACCAGGAGGTCCGGATCGTAGCTGTAGGTGACGGCAGGGCCGCCGTTTACGCTCTCGGTGCGGGCCCTCTCCATGGGCGTGAGCGTCACCTCCACGCGCCCCGCGACGGGGCCCGCCCAGGTCATCCCGGTGATCCCCTCGCCGTCCGCGCGGAGCGTGAGGGTCCCCCCTCCCGCGGCGGTCACCGTGGCGAGGTTCCCGGTCCGAGGGTCGTACGCAAAGGTGTTGGCGCCCCGGGACGTGGTGACCGAAGCAGCCCGCCCCGCGCGGTCGTAGCCGTAGTCCACGGTGGTCCCGTCGGCCAGCGTCGCCCGCGAGAGCTGCCGGTCGGTATTGTATGTGTAGCGCGTGACCGCGGCGCCTCCGACGTCCGGCGCGGTGTACGTCGCCACCAGGCCATCGGGCGTGTAGGTGTAGGTGTGCGGGCTCCGTCCTGGCGGCGTCACGCTCACCGGTCGGCCGTCGGGGTCATAGCTGTAAGCGACCACGCGGCCGTCGGGCAGGACCCGTCGGGTCGGGCGCTGGGCCATGTCGTACTCGATACGCACGCTGTGGCCCGCGGCGTCGGTGACCATGGTCGGGCGGTCCCCGGCGCCGTAGGCGAGGGAGACCCGACGGGTCCCGAGGGAGTGCGCGGTGACGCGCCCGCGGGCGTCGTAGACGAGCCCCTCCGGGGCCATACCCCGGAAGCGGATCGCGTCGGCGCGGCCCTGGGTGTCAAAGTGGGTGACCACCTCGCGCCCGCTCAGGCTGCGCTCGGTGAGCTCTCGGGTCGCGCCGTCGTAGGCGAGCGTGGCGCCCTGCCCATCGGGGCCCGTGAAGGTCTGGCTCACGGACATCGCGCTCAAGGGATCACCGGGCCGCGCGAGGCTCGCCGCGTTCGAGGCCCCAAAGGACGCCACCCGCCCGCCAGGGGTCGTCCGTCGGAGCGAGCCCACCACCGGGCTCTCCATCCCGAAGCGCCCATCGGGTTGTGAGCTCCGGGTGAGGGTGCGACCGTCCGGGAGGGTCTCCTCGGAGGACCCGTCGGGCCGGAAGCGCACGGTCACCCGGAGCCCCGCGGGGTTGGTCACCTCTCGCACCAGCATCCCGTCCGAGAGGCGCTGCGAGCGGTGCGAGGCCGTCACCCCCGAGGCCGAAGACCGCGTCACCGTGGTCCCCCCGGTGGCCGTCGTGGCGCGCGACAGCCGCGTGGCCCCTCCCGCGGGGTCCTGGTCTTCGATCAAGCGCCCGAGCGCGTCGTACCGATACCGATGAACCCCACCCATCGCGTCGGTCATCGTCGCCAGGAGGCCACTGGAGCCCATGTAGGTGAAGGTAGTTCTGGCCCCGGTGGGATCGGTGATGGCTGCCAGCCACCCTTCGGGGGTGAGGGCGAGGGCGGTGCGGTGCCCGTAGGGGCCGATGATGGCCGTAGGTCGCCCGGAGGAGTCCCTCTCGACGCGGGTGACGTTCCCGGCGGCGTCGGTGAGGCTCACGAGGCGGCCGGCAGCGTCGTAGCCGAGCGTGCGTCGCACGGCTCCGGTGGTGGCGTCGACGGTGCGGGTGTGGCGCCCGTCGCGGTCGAAGGCGAAGGACTCGCTGCGGTCGTCGCTGGGGAGCACCAGCGAGTCCCTCATGGCCTCGGCGCGAGGGAGGCTGGAGAAGCGAACGCGGCGGACTCGGTTGCCTCCCTGCTCCAGGATGAACACGCTGCCGTCGGGGCCGAAGGTGACGCCCGAGGGCCCCGAGAGCGCGACGCTCGTGGGGGGCAGGGCGTCGGCGCCCATGCCTCCGCCCGCGCGCGTCGACGCGGTGCCGCCGGTGG
Source organism: Deltaproteobacteria bacterium (assembly GCA_016218725.1). Lineage (GTDB taxonomy): Bacteria > Myxococcota_A > Polyangia > Polyangiales > JACRDB01. Next base: position 11,406 of record JACRDB010000019.1, on the reverse strand, counting down.
AGATCCGGCGGACGCGGCCGTTGCCCTGGTCGGCGACGTAGAGGGTCCCGTCGGGGTCCACCGCGAGGCCCACGGGGAAATTGAACTGCGCGCCCACGGCGTTCATCCCGTCGCCGCCGAAGCCGGGGAAGAGCACCGAGCAGCAGCCCCCCACGGTGCGCAGGATCCCCGCGGGGTCCACCCGGCGGACATAGTGAATGCCCGTGTCGACGAAATAGATGCTCCCGTCGGGCCCGACGGTGAGGGCCTGCACGTCGGAGATGGCCGCGTCCGTGGCGAGGGCCCCGTTGGCCGGAGACGGCACGCCGAACAGGGTGGACACCCCGGAGCCGTTGCCCGCGATGGTGCGGAGCACGCCGTCGGCGGCCACCTCGCGGATCCTTCGGTTCCCGGTGTCCGCGATGAAGAGCGTACCGTCGGGGAGCACCGCCAGGCCGCGCGGGCTGTCGAGCTGCCCGGCGGTGGCGGCGCCCCCGTCGCCGGAGAACCCTCGGGTGCCGCTCCCGGCCACGGTGGAGATGGCGCCCGAGGGCGCAACGCGGCGAATCCGGTGGTTGTTCGTGTCCGCGATGAACACGCTCCCGTCGTCCCCTACGGCCACCCCCGAGGGCGTGTTGAGCTGCGCGGCGGCGGCGGGTCCACCGTCGCCCGCGCCCCCCGGGGTGCCCGTCCCCGCGAGGGTGGACACCGTCCCGTCGGGGCCGATCCGTCGCACCCGGTGGTTGTTGGTGTCCGCGACGTAGAGGCTCCCGTCGGGCCCCGCGGCGAGGCCCCGAGCGGTGTCGAAGCGCGCCCGGAGCGCGGGCCCGCCGTCCCCCGCGAAGCCGCGGCTGCCGTCTCCTGCCACGGTGTCCAGCACGTGGGGCACGGTGCCGCAGGAGCTGGCGCGGCCGCCGGTGCCGAGCACCAGGGCGCCGGCCTCGGGGTCGTAGGCGTGCAGGGCGTCAAGGGTCCAGCCCCCGAGGCCCTGGGGGCGATTGTCCCAGCTCCCCACCTGCCCCGAAGAGACGCTCCAATCCACCACCTCGTCGCGGGTCGCGGTGCGGGTCCGCAGGGGCGTCCCCGGCGGACCACCGAAGCGCCGGGAGGCGACGTAGTCGCCGGGATAGGCGTACCCCACCCTCACCGTCGCGCGCCGCGCGCCCTGCACCGGGCGCCCGTAGGCGTCCAGGCCATTCCAGTGGAAGGTGAAGACCTGGTCGGGCCTCGGCGGCAGCTCCGACCGCGTCCGCACCCCGGCGACGGTGACCTCCACCAGGATGCGACGCAGGCTCGCGGGCACCGTCGCGCCGGACACCGGCAGCTCGATGGTGTTGGCGCCCCCCTCGGGGACCCGGTCGCTGCGATAGGTCAGACGGAGCGAGGTCCCGGCGATGGGCAGCGCCTCACCGAGGCTCTGGTTCTCCAGGTCGATCACGCTCCCGGCCGCGGGGGTGGGGTCGTCCTGGGGGCAGGGCAGGGTTGGAGGGACCGCACCTCGGGGTGTCACCGCGTCCGTCGGGCGCGCGGCGGAGAAGCCCAGGGCGCACGCTCCCGCCGTGGGCGCGGGCGCCCGCAGGAGCGTCGCCCCGGTACGAAAGAGCGCCGCCAGGCGTGTCCTCTCGGCGTCGGTGATCCCCGCCGCGGCCAGCGCCGCCGCGTCCGCAGCGCGCCCGGCGCCGAGGTCCAGTTCGGCCCTCCCCCCCGCGGTGGAGAGCACCCGGACGACCACCCCATGGCCCGCCGGGACCCAGGCGTGGCTCTGGCGGTCATAGCAGCCCGAAGGCACCGCCGAGCCCACCGGGGCCCCGACGAAATCGTCCACGTAGACCGCCGCCGGGGGCGAGAAGCGCACCGCCGTGGCGCCCATCGCCGCGGCCTCGTCCACCCCCAGCTCGGACACGTGCAGGTAACCCGTCCGGGGCGGGAGCTCCGCCGGGAGCGCCGAGGGCCCCGTGGAGCCCACGGACAGTTCGGTCACCCGCGCCGTGAAGGTGGCCAGCGGGGCAGTCCCGCCCGTGGGCAGCACTACCGTCGCCACGGTCCCTGGCTGGAACAGCACCGTGGTGGTGCGCTCTCCGCTCGGGTCCGTGACCGCCGTCCCCTGCACGGCCTGGGCCTCCATGGACCCCGCGGTCACCGCGCCGGAGCGCGCCTCCGGAGGCGTCACGGTCACCTCGGGCAGGAGCGCGATGTCCCCCCAGGGCACCTCCACCGTGCGCTCAAGAGGGATCGCCCCGGTGCGCCGCAGGGTCACCGTCAAGGGCCCTCCGCCATTGACCACGAGATCGAAGAACCCATCCGAGCGGGTGCTGGTCCTTCCGTACTCCGGGTGGTCCGCGACCCTCGCCTCCACGCCCTCCACGGGCATCCCTGCCCGGTCCCTCACCTGCCCACGAACGATCGCCACCCTCCGACGGTCCAGGGAGGAGACGGTCACATCCTGCTGCGGCGCGTCGCGACCCGTGTAGAGAAACTCCAATGATCGCGGGAAGTTGGCCGCAATGGTTCCATCATTGGTTGAAGGGCGGAAGCTGTCCGACGTACCCGTAGTGACCACGGCCTCGGGTCCGCCCGAAGAGACGTTGCCTGCGGCGTCCAGGGCCTCGACGCGGAAGGCGTACCGGGTGGAGCGAGCGAGGCCCGTGACCCGGAGCATGCGCTCGCCCCCCGCGGTGGTTCCTGCCACGGCGCCGTCCCGGAAGACCCGGTAGCTGGTGACACCCACGTCGTCCGAGGCGGCCGTCCAGGCCAGGGTCACCGCCGTCGCCCCGACGTCGGACACGGTGAGCGCGCTCCCCGCGGGCCAGGTGGGCGCCGTGCGATCTCCGGGAGCGTCCATCCCACCGTCCGGGGGAGGGCCACCCTCTACCGCCGCGTCCGTGGCGACTTCCGCTGGAGGCGCCTCGGCGGTGCTATCCCCGAGCGCGTCCGAGGCGCCGTCCAGCGTGGCGTCCACGGTGGTGTCCGTCGCGACGGTGTCCTGGAGGGAGACCTCCGCCGACCGATCGGTCGGTGCGTCCAGCGCGCCGGAATCCGTGGCCGTCGCGTCGGCGGAGTCCGTGACCGGGCTGTCCGAGCCCGTGTCCGACGCGGTCGCCGGTGGCCCCTCGGAGCTGCATCCGAGCGAGACGAAGAGCGCCAGGAGAAAACCCGTCCACACCACCCCAGGTTTCGTGGTTTCCATGCGGCGATCGTACTCCCGTCCCGCGCACGTTGTTCCTCCCGTCAGGGGGCTCCAGGGTTGACGGAGGCCCGCGGTGGGGTACCTATGGCCCGGCACCCATGGGCCCGCGTCTCCATCTGGCCACGCTGGCCTTTTGCCTCGCTACGCGTTCGGCGCTGGCGCAGGAGACCGATCCGCAGGAGCCGCCCGCGCCGCCCGCGCAGAACGTCCCCGAGGCTCCCGTGGTGGACGAGACCCCGGGGGCCCCGACGGACAACGCCCCGGAGGCACCGACGCCCGTGGCGCCCGCGGCGAGACCCGCGCGGAGGGACCCTCCGGTGCATATGTTCTCGCGGGCCGATGACCGCGCCGAGCGGGAGCGGCTCCATGGCCCGGGGCAGCGCCCGGCGCGGCGCCGGGGACCCGAGGACCCCGAGGTGCTGGAGCTTCCGGGCGCGCCTGACGCGTGGTTCTTCCGCCCGCAGGTGGCGGGCCGGGCCCGGATCTATGTGTACCTCCACTCTCGCGGGGCAAACCCTCGGGAGGCCTGCGCGCGCTTTCGCCCGGTGGTGGCGCGCTTCGGGTGGCTCCTCTGCCCCGTGGGTCCGGGGGACCGCGGGGGCGGGCGACGGGTGTGGAACAACAACCCCATCCTCGCCAGGAGGTACACCGTCGCCGCCGTCAACGCCCTGGCCGCGCGCTTCCCGCGGCGCGTTCGGCGGAGCGACAACGTGCTCCTCGGGTTCTCCGAGGGCGCCTTCGTGGCGATGCAGGTGGGTATGCAGGAGCCCGCGCTCTTCCCCCGGTGGGTGATCTTCGCGGCCCATGACGGGTACCTCTCGTCCAGCCGCGAGGTGCTGGCCGCGGCCCGCAGGTCCCTCCGGCGGGTCTACCTCATCACCGGCGAGCACGATGAAATCGTCGCCCACACGCACGCGGCCGCCGCCTGGCTCCGGCGCCAGCGCCTCGGGCGGGTGGAGCTCCGGATCCTGGACGGGGCCCACCACGAGCTGCCTCCGGCCTTTGTCCCCACGGTCCGCAGGGCCCTCCAGTGGGTGACGCGGTGAACCACCCCTGCGCTTGACAGGCAGGGTCCCGCCGTTAGAGTCCCGCGGCTCCACCCCGTAGGCCCACCCAAAGCCCGCCCGGGCCTCCCGCCACCCACAGGATCATGGTCTCCATGCAGGTCACCGTTTCGAGGATTTCCGCCATCGAGGTCTCGGTCCAGGTCCTCCTGCCGAAGGGTCGCGTCACCACGGCCCTGGACCGCGCCTACGGCGAGCTCAACAAGAGAGCCAGGGTCCATGGCTTCCGGCCGGGGAAGGTCCCCCGCCCGGTGCTCAAGCAGATTTTCGGGGCCAGGGTGGCCGAGGACGTCTTCCGCTCCCTGGTGAACGAGACGCTCCCGGAGGCGCTCCGGGACAAGGGGCTGGACCCGGTGACCTCCCCCAAGGTGGAGCCGGACGGGGCCCTCTCGGAGGCGCAGGATTTTTCCTACACGGCGCGGGTGGAGGTGAGGCCCGACGTGTCCAACGTGGACCTCTCGGGGCTCACGCTGACGCGCACGGTGTACCAGCTCACCGACCACGACGTAGACGAGGCCCTGGCCCTCCGCCGGGAGCAGAACGCCACCTCCCGGGTGCCGGAGCCCGCGAGGCCCGCCCAGGCCGGGGACACGGTCACCGTGGACTACGACCTCCTGGTGGACGGCGTGGATCGCCCGGAGTTTCGCTCCCGGGGTCGCACCCTGGAAGTCGGCGAGAACGGGCTCCTCAAGGACCTGAACCGCGGGATCATCGGGATGAGCGTGGGGGAGACCCGGGAGCTGCCGGTGACCTTCCCGGAGGGCTTCCGTCAGGCGGAGCTCGCGGGCAAGAGCGCGGTCTTCCGGCTGACGGTGAACGAGCTCCGGGAGAAGGTGTTGCCGGCCCTGGACGACGAGTTCGCCAAGGACTGCGGCGAGGACACGCTGGAGGCCCTCCGGCTGCGCCTCCGCGGGGAGCTCGAGAAGTCCTTCGGGGAGCGGAGTGAAATGGCCCTCCGGGACGCGGCGGTGGAGGCCCTGGTCAAGGCCAACCCGATCCACGTCCCGCCGTCCATGGTGGAGCAGATCGCGGGGCAGCTCCGTCAGGAGTTCATCCAGAGCTACACAAAGCGCGGGATCGCGCTGCCGCCGGACCTGGACGCGGAGCTGCGCTCCGAGGCCGAGGGTCGGGTGCGGGCGGGGCTCCTCCTCGGGGAGCTCGCCCGGGGGAGCGGGATCACGGTGACCGAGGAGGAGCTCACCGCGGAGCTTGAGAAAATGGCCGAGGAGACCGGCCGGGCCATCCAGCGGCTGCGGGTGGAGTACCGGGACCCGAAGAAGCGGGAGCTCCTGATGGCGGGCGTCCTGGAGGACAAGGTCTTGAAGGTGCTCCTGTCCAAGGCCACCATCACCGACGAGGCCCGCCCCACGCACGACCACACCCACGGCCACGGCGACGGCCACGGCACCGATCACGACCACGAGGCCGCGACCGCGGCGGCGGGTGAGACCCCGGCGGCGCCCGAGGCATCCCAGGAGAACCCATGAGCTTCATCCCCTATCCGCAGGTGATCGAGACCACCCACCGTGGAGAGCGCGCGTGGGACATCTTCTCCCGGCTCCTCAAGGACCGGATCGTGTTCCTCGGGACGGAGGTCAACGACGACGTCGCCAACATCGTGATCGCCCAGCTCCTGTACCTGGAGTCCGAGGACCCGGACAAGGAGATCATGCTGTACCTGAACAGCCCCGGGGGGGTGATCACCGCGGGCCTGGCCATCTATGACACCATGCAGTACGTGCGGTGCCCGGTGAGCACCCTGTGCCTCGGGCAGGCGGCCTCCATGGGGAGCGTGCTCCTGTGCGCCGGGGCCCGGGGGCGGCGCCTGGCCCTGCCCAACTCCCGGATCATGATCCACCAGCCCCTGGCGGGGGTCCGGGGCCAGGCTACGGACATCGAGATCCACGCCCGGGAGATCCTGAACATGCGCGCCAGGCTGAACGACATCTATGTCCGGCACACCGGACAGGCCCTGGAGCGGATCCAGCGGGACACCGAGCGGGACTATTTCATGGGGGCCGAGGAGGCCAAGACCTACGGGATCATCGACGAGGTGGTCACCCAGCGCAAGGACCCCAACCGGCGCTGAGGGCCCGCAGGCACGCTCGCCGCCGGACCGGCGATAGCTTGCCGGGGGGCCGGGCGGTGTCTAGACTCTGGTGTTCCGAGGGTCCGGCCCTCAAATGGCAGCATTGGGTTCTGGAGTGCGCGCGACGAGCGCGGGAGGTTCGAGGAACGGTGGACCGCAGGCGCGACGACTCCCACGGCAACCTCGCATGCTCCTTCTGCGGCAAGGGCCAGCGGGAGGTGAAGAAGCTCATCGCGGGGCCCACGGTGTACATCTGCGACGAGTGCATCGGGCTCTGCAATGACATCATCGCGGAGGAGGTGGAGCGGGAGGACCAGCTCCGGGGCACCTCCCCCATCCCCAAGCCGTCGGAGATCAAGGGGATCCTCGACGAGTACGTGGTGGGCCAGGACCGCGCCAAGAAGATCCTCGCGGTGGCGGTGCACAACCACTACAAGCGCATCGACGCCAAGCACAACGGCGAGGAGGTGGACCTGCAGAAGTCCAACATCCTGGTCCTGGGCCCCACGGGGACGGGCAAGACCCTCCTGGCGCAGACCCTGGCGCGGATCCTGAACGTGCCCTTCGCCATCGCGGACGCCACGACCCTCACCGAGGCGGGCTACGTGGGCGAGGACGTGGAGAACATCATCGTCCAGCTCCTGCAGAACGCCGACCACGACATCGAGCGGGCCCAGCGGGGGATCGTCTACATTGACGAGATCGACAAGATCGCGCGCAAGGGGGACAACCCGTCGATCACCCGGGACGTGTCCGGCGAGGGGGTGCAGCAGGCGCTCCTGAAGATCCTGGAGGGGACCATCGCCAACGTGCCCCCCAAGGGGGGGCGCAAGCACCCGCAGCAGGACTTCCTGCAGGTGGACACGACGAACATCCTGTTCATCTGCGGCGGGGCCTTCGTGGGGCTGGAGTCCATCATCGAGCGGCGGGTGCACACCCGGAACATGGGCTTCGGGGCCGAGGTGCCCAGCAAGAACGAGAAGCGCCTCGGGGAGCTCCTGGCGCAGGTGCAGCCGGAGGACCTCTTGAAGTTCGGGATGATCCCGGAGTTCATCGGGCGCCTGCCGGTGCATGCCACGCTGCACGAGCTCCACGAGGACGCCCTGGTGGACGTGCTCACCAAGCCCAAGAACTCCCTGGAGAAGCAGTACAAGCGCCTCTTCGAGATGGACGGGGTGAAGCTCAAGTTCACCAAGGGGGCGCTCACCGCGGTGGCGCGGGAGGCCATGGCGCGGCACTCCGGGGCCCGGGGCCTGCGGGCCATCCTGGAGAACGCCATGCTGGACGTGATGTACGACGTCCCGAGCAAGAGCGGCATCAAGGAGGTGATCGTGAACGAGGAGGTGATCCTCAAGCACGACGCCCCGCTGATCGTTTACCACAAGGAGTCCGCGGAGAGCGCGTAGCGCAGGCTCCGCGGGCCTATTTCAAAGGGTCCGTGATGGTTTCTTCGAAGGGTGACGGCGAGCGCGGTGACGCGGCGCGAACGGTGGTCCTCCCGCTGCTCCCGCTGCGGGACATCATTGTTTTTCCGTACATGGTGGTGCCGCTCTTCGTGGGGCGGGAGAAGAGCATCGCGGCCATTGACGCGGCGCTCGCGGGCGACAAGGAGCTCTTCCTGGCGGCGCAGAAGCGGCCCAAGACCAACGCCCCGCTGCCGGAGGACATCTTCGAGGTGGGGGCCATCGGGACGATCCACCAGTTCCACCGGCTGCCCGACGGGACCGTGAAGGTGCTGGTTGAGGGCCGCCGCCGCGCGAAGATCCGGCGCTACCTGGAGGTCGAGGCGCACTTCACCTGCGAGGTGGAGCCCCTGGAGGAGCCGGGGGGCGTGAGCGTCGAGGTCGAGGCGCTGATGCGCAGCGTGCAGAGCACCTTCGAGACGTACGTGAAGCTCAACAAGCGCGTTCCGCCGGAGGTGCTGATGACCGTGCAGACCCTGGAGGACCCGGGGCGCCTGGCGGACACGGTGGTGGTGCACCTGGGGAGCATCAAGCTGCAGGACCGCCAGAGCCTCCTGGAGACCTGGGACCCGGTGAAGCGCCTGGAGCGGCTCCACGAGGTGATGCAGGCGGAGATCGAGATCCTGCAGGTGGAGAAGAAGATCCGCTCGCGGGTCAAGCGGCAGATGGAGCGCACGCAGAAGGAGTACTACCTCAACGAGCAGATGCAGGCGATCCAGAAGGAGCTCGGGGAGCGCGACGAGTTCAAGAGCGAGCTCCAGGAGCTGGAGGACAAGCTCCGGGCGCGCAAGCTCTCCAAGGAGGCCCAGGGGCGTGTCAAGAAGGAGCTCAAGAAGCTCCGGATGATGCAGCCCATGAGCGCCGAGGCCACGGTGGTGCGCAACTACCTGGACTGGATCCTGGGGCTCCCCTGGGGGGACAAGAGCCAGGACCAGCACGACGTGGCCGAGGCCGAGAAGGTCCTGGAGGAGGACCACTACGGGCTCAAGAAGATCAAGGAGCGGATCATCGAGCACTTGGCCGTGCAGGCCCTGACCCAGCGCTTGAAGGGCCCGGTGCTGTGCCTGGTGGGCCCTCCGGGCGTGGGGAAGACCAGCCTGGCGCGCTCCATCGCCCGCGCCATGGGGCGCAAATTCGTCCGGATCTCCCTCGGGGGCGTGCGGGACGAGGCGGAGATCCGCGGGCACCGAAGGACGTACATCGGCGCCCTGCCCGGGAAGATCGTGCAGTCGCTCCGCAAGGCGGGCACGAGCAACCCGGTGTTCCTGTTGGATGAGGTGGACAAGATGAGCGTGGACTTCCGGGGGGACCCGGCGTCGGCGCTCCTGGAGGTGCTGGACCCGGAGCAGAACCACGCCTTCAACGACCACTACCTGGACCTGGACTACGACCTGTCGGACGTGATGTTCATCACCACGGCGAACACCCTCGGGGGCATCCCGTTGCCGCTGCAGGACCGCATGGAGATCATCCAGCTCACGGGGTACACGGAGTTCGAGAAGCTCAACATCGCGGTGAAGTACCTGGTCCCGCGGCAGCGCCGGGACGCGGGGCTCGAGGAGGTCGCGGTGGACATCACCGAGGGCGCCGTGCGCACGGTGATCAACCACTATACCCACGAGGCCGGGGTGCGGAGCCTGGAGCGCGAGCTCGGGAGCATCTCCCGGAAGATCGCCCGCAGGGTGCTGGCCGAGGGGCGCGAGCGGGCGTACACGGTGCAGGCCCAGGACGTGCCGAGGTACCTCGGGGTGCCCAAATACAAGGTCGGCCGCAAGGAGGAGCGCGACGAGGTGGGGCTCACCACGGGCCTCGCGGTGACGGCGGTGGGCGGGGACCTGCTGGTGGCCGAGGTGGCGGTGGTGCCCGGCAAGGGCAAATTGATCATCACGGGCAAGCTGGGTGACGTGATGCAGGAGAGCGCCCAGGCGGCGATGAGCTACGTGCGCTCGCGGGCGCAGTCCTTCGGGCTGGACCCGGAGTTCTACGCGCGGCAGGACGTGCACATCCATTTCCCCGAGGGGGCGATCCCCAAGGACGGCCCCAGCGCGGGGATCACCATGGCCACGAGCCTTGTGTCATCGCTGTTGAAGGTGCCCGTGCGGCGGGACGTGGCGATGACCGGTGAGCTCACGCTCCGGGGGAGGGTGCTGGCCATCGGAGGGCTCAAGGAGAAGCTCCTGGCGGCCCACCGGGGCGGGATCAAGACGGTGGTGATCCCCCGGGAGAACCGCAAGGACATCCGAGAGATCCCTCGCCGGGTGCTCAAGGCCCTGAGGGTGGTGCTCGTGGAGCACTGCGACGAGGTGCTCCGGGAGGCCCTGGTGCTCACGGACCCGGACGCGCTCCTGGGCCCCCGCGGCGCCCCGCTGGAGTACCGTGACGGCGTGCTGGTGGAGCCGGCCTCCGCGGGGATCAGCTCCACGGCGGTCCCTGGCACGGCGTAGCGGAGTGGTTATACTGGGGTACTTCGGCGCGGGTAGCTCAGCGGCAGAGCGCCGGTCTTACACACCGGTGGTCGCAGGTTCAATCCCTGTCCCGCGCACCGGGCGATGGCTCAGGCCCTGAGCTGCGCGCTCGCCGTGGGGGGCCTGGACCCCTCCGGTGGCGCCGGGCTCCTGGCGGACGCCGGGGCCTTCCGCGTCGCTGGAGCATGGCCCTGCGCCGTGGCGGCGGCGCTGACGGTGCAGTCCACCGCGGGGCTGCGAAGGACCATCCCCGTGGCCCCGGGGGACGTTCGGGACCAGCTCCAGGAGGTGCTCACGCAGCAGCGGGTGTGCGCGTGGAAGACCGGCGCCCTGGGCTCGGAGGCGAACGTGGAGGTGGTCCTGGAGGCGGCGCGCGCGCGCCCGGAGCTGCCGCTGGTAGTGGACCCGGTGCTCCTGGCCACGCGGGCCCCGGGTGGCGCCCGATTGCTCGATGAGGGCGCACTGGACGTCCTGCGGGCGCTCGTCGCGACCGCGGCGTTGGTGACGCCGAACCTCGACGAGGCGGGCGCCCTCCTCGGGCGGCCGGTGCGCACCCCCGAGGAGCAGCGCGAGGCCGCCCGGGCGCTGGTCTCCCTGGGCGCCCGCGCCGCGCTGGTCAAGGGAGGTCACGGCGAAGGCGCGGAGGTCCTGGACGTGCTGGTGACCGGCGGGGAGGTGACGGTCCTCCGGGGGCCGCGGCTGCCGCTGCCAGCGTTTCACGGCGGCGGGTGCGCGCTCTCCGCGCTGCTTACGGGCTGGCTCGCGACCCACGAGGGAGGCTCCCTGGAGGCCGGCGTGCGCTGGGCCCGGGAGCGCCACCAGGAGGGGCTCTCGCGCCTCGGGGACGTCGGCGAGGGCCTGGCGGTGCTCCGGCTTGACGCGTAGAGCCCTGGCGAGGCGTACACTCCACGGGGTCAGTACGACCAATCCTTCCAAGGTGGATGTCTGGAGGATGAAACCGCAAGGGGCGCAAGGGGCGCAAGGGGAAGGAGAGCTCAAGGGTAGGTCAGGGATCGCTGCGAAATAGACGCTTCACGGCGACCTCACCCCCCGGCCCCATAGGCGTTAAGCGCCATCACGTTGCGGTCTGGTCGGGACCGTTCCTCCAAGGCGCCGCGGAGCTCGGACTTCGGCAGGGGTTGGGCGGTGGAGCCCCGGG
>JACRDB010000140.1 GCA_016218725.1 Deltaproteobacteria bacterium | reverse complement strand
TTCATCGCTCCGAGCGGTGACCTCCTTGCCCGCCTCGGGCGGGCTTCGGAATCCTAGCGGCGGGGTTTCAACCTGCCGACCCGCATCGAAGACGCTCATCCAACGGGGCGCCACCCGCATCGAGCACGCCGCAGCACCGGTCGGTCACCTCTCCCTTCCGTCGCGATTTTCCATTTACGTTTCAATAACTTACAGCCCCTCTCCCGACAGGGAGAGGGGCGGCGCGGCAGCGCGGGGTGAGGTCGCCGCACCGGCCCGCGACGCGCGGGTGACCGCGGCGAGGCCCGTGAGCACCAGCGCCGCGCCCGCCGCGCTGGCCGCCGGGGCGGCCTCCCCGAGCGCCACGAACACCAGCACCGACGACGCCACGGGCTCCGCGAGGATCGTGGCGCTGACGGTCCAGGCGGGGAGGTGGCCGAGGGCCCAGTTGAGCAGCGTGTGACCCACCAGCATCGGGAGCACGGCGAGCGCGAGGAAGAGCGCATGCTCTCGCGCCCCGAGGCCCCCGAGGGGCTGCTCGAAGGCCGCCGCGAGGGCCCCGAGGACCAGCGCCGCCGTGGCGTACACCGGCAGCACGTACGCCAGGAGCGAGAGCCTCGGGCGGAGCCTCGCGCCGAGGAGGAAGTACGCCGCCCCGGCCACGGCCCCGAGGAACGCGAGGCCGTCTCCCGCGAGGCGGTGGGCGCCGCGGGCGTCCCCTGCGGCGATCACCCCGGCCCCGAGGAGCGCGAAGGCGATGCCCACCCAGGCCCCTCGCGGGGCGGGCCTGCGCGAGAGCCACGGGGACAGCGCCGCGACCAGGGCGGGGTGCACCGCCACGAGCGTTGCGCTGGCGGCGACGCTGGTGGCGTACGGAGACGACGGCGCCAGGCTCGCGATCCAGAAGGCGAAATGGAGCGCCAGGGCCACCCCAGAGAGGGCCACGAGCCCACGCTCTCGCGCGCTCAAGGCCCGCAGTCCGCGCAGGGCGGGGCGCGCGCCGAAGGGCAGGAGCAGCGCCGTGGCGTAGGTCAAGCGCCAGAACGAGAGCGTCAACGCTGGGGCGCGGCTCACGCGGATCCAAAGCGCCGCCGAGGACACCGCCAGGAGCGCGACGGTGAGCGCCCCGAAGAGCGCCCGCCCGCCCGGGGAGCGTTGGGTGGCGTGAGCGCTCAAAAGGTCCCGTGACGCCCGGCGCCTTCGGCGAAGCGACGGGCGCCCTCCGGGGCCTCCTCGGAGAGCGCGCCGAGGCCGCGCTGGAACTCGTTGCGAAGGGCGGCCTCCAGGGGGAGCCCCAGGGACTCGTAGGCCGAGAGGCGATCGCTCCGCATACACGCCTGCGGGAAGGCCGCGAGTGTGCGGGCGAGGGCCTCGGCCTCGGCGCGGGCCTGACCTCGGGGCACGACGCGGTTGGCGAGGCCCATGGCGAGGGCCTCGCCGGCGGTGACGGGGCGTCCCGTGAGGATCAGGTCCAGGGCGCGCCCCAGACCCACGATGCGCGGGAGCCGCACGGTGCCACCGTCGATCAAGGGCACGCCCCAGCGGCGACAGAACACCCCGACCACGGCGTCTTCTTCGAGCACACGCAGGTCGCACCAGAGGGCGAGCTCCAGGCCCCCGGCGACGGCGTGGCCGGCCACGGCGGCGATGACGGGCTTGGACAGCAGCATGCGCGAGGGCCCCAGCGGCGCGTCCCCTTCGGGCTCCAGGCGGTTGACCGAGCCCTCGGTGAAGGCCTTGAGGTCCGCCCCGGCGCAGAAGGTCCCGTGGTCGCCGTAGAGCACGCCCACGCGGGCCGAGTGGTCCTGGTCAAAGGCCCGAAAGGCGTCCGCCAGGGCCTCGGCGGTGGCGCGGTCCACGGCGTTCTTTCGGGTGGGGCGATCGATCACCACGGTGGTCACGAAGCCGTCGCGCTCGACCCTTACGTTCATGGGAGGGCATCGTGGGGGCTGCGGTTCTCGCGCGCAAGGGTTACGCTCCCGAGGTGGGCACCGTGGCGGGGATCTTCGTGGGGGGGCAGTCGAGACGGATGGGGGGTTTCCCCAAGGGTCTCCTCCACGGGGTGGACGGTCGGCCCCTGGTGGAGCGGCTGGGCGCGGTCCTTGGGGGCCTGGGCGCCGAGGTCTGGAGGGTGGGCGCTCACCCCGCGTATGGACACCTCGCGTGGCCCCTGGTGGAGGACCGGCCGCCGGAGGTGGGGCCCCTCGGGGGGCTCGCGGGATTGCTCTGGAGCGCGCAGGAGGCGGGTTTTGCGAGGGTCCTGGTCGTCGCGTGCGACCTCCCGAGGGTGGGCGAGGGGCTCCTGCGGCGCCTGCTGGAGGAGCGCCCGGAGGCGCTGGTGCTGGCGCCGCGGAGGGAGCGCTGGGAGCCGCTGTGCGCGAGGTACTCGGTGGCGACGCTGCCCGCGGTGGAGGCGAGGCTCGCGCGCGGAGCCCACGGGCTCCAGGGGCTGCTCGCGGAGGTCGGGGCGGAGGCGCTGGCGCTCACCGACGAGGAGGCGAGAGGGCTGGAGGACTGGGACCGTCCGGAGGACGTGGGGCGGTGACCTGCTACCGGCCGCAGCGAGGGACGTAGCGCGCACCGTCGGTGAGGTCGCTGTCGGCACTTCGGCCGCCCCAGACGATCATTTCGCGCCCCGTCCAGACACAAGCGTGCCGCGAGCGTGGCGCGGGGGCGCCCTCCGCGGGCATCGGGGACCAGGCGTTGCGGAGCGGGTCGAACTCGGCGCCATCGCCGAGCAGAGCGCTGCCGTTGGCGCCTCCCCAGACGAGCACCCGGGAGCCCGTCCAGACCATGCAGTGGTGTGCGCGGACCGAAGGAGCCCTGGCAGTGGACGTCGTCGACCAGCGATCGGAGGTGGGGTCGTACATCGCGCCAGTGCCGTAAAACAGGGCAGGGTTGATGGCGTCCTGGCCTCCCCAGAGCACCAGGCTCGACCCCGTCCAGACGCCGAAATCGAAGGACCGTGGCGTCGGCGAACCGATGCTGGCGATCGGGGTCCAGGAGTTCTTCACCGGATCGAAGATGCCTCCGCCCGCGTAGCCGCCACCCGCCACGAGGACTCCGGTCCCGGTCCAGGGAGCGGGCCATGCCTGACTCCTGCCCGGCGGCGCGCCAACCCTGGTCACCGATGTGGATTCGTTGGCGACTGGGTCGTACAACACGCCGAGCGGTGGCGTATCGACGCCGTTTCCGCCGCTCCACACGAACATCCGGGAACCCGTCCAACCGGTCACCGGCCCCGACGCGCCGCGGTAGGAGATCGCCACCCCACGGGTCCATCGGTCGGTGGTCGGATCATACCGCCCGCCATCGTAGAGGAAGGAGTTCGGTCCATAGCCGTAGCCGCCATAGACCACGAACAGGGATCCCGTCCAGACGGCGCCATAGACCGTTCGACCCGAGGGCGCCCCGTCGGTGCTCATCGGGGTCCAGCGGTCCTGCGCCGGGTCGTAGCGCCCGCCCGTGGCGATGGCGCTCGCGAGGAGCTGGCCGCCCCAGAAGATCGCCTCGGAGCCGGTCCACACGGGAGTGACGCCGACGCTCCCTCCGGGCGCACCGATGGAACTGACCGGGCGCCAGCAACCCGAAGGGAGCGGCGCACACACGCCGGAGCTGCACTCGGTCCCGGAGGGACACTCGCGGCCACAGGCGTCACCCATGGGGCCGCCGTCGCGCTGCAGGAGCGCGGGTTCGCTCCAACAGCCCGAGCAGAGCACCAAAATGACGACGGACTCCCACCTGCTCAAGCTGTCCATGGTGCTCTCACTCCGACCCTCTCGGCCACCGACCTAAGCCCGCGCGGTGGACGCGACCTCACCCCCCCAATCCCCCTCTCCCAACAGGGAGAGGGGGGAGGAGAATCCAGCAATTCCGCCTCTTTCACCCCCTCTCCTGACCGGGAGAGGGGGCCGGGGGGCATAGGCGTCAGGATAAGGCTCCCGGAGGCTGAACTCCCATGGAAAGTCATGGGGACGAGAGGGCGAGGATGGGGATGGCCTCGATCAGGTCGCGCAACCCGCGGCGGCCTGGATGAAGGGTCTCCCTTCGTGCGCCGCAGGCGCGCCGGTCGGCCTCATCCAGCGCAGGCGAGGTCCATCGGACGACGTGGTCGTCGAAGCTACCGGCGTCCACGCCGCCGACGCCAGGCTCCATGTTGATTTGAGGCTCAGAAGACTGCATGACCAAATCGGGTTCCTGGACCGTCAACTCCCGACAACGTGTAATCCGGCGAGCCCCTGATCCCGGCAGGACCACCACGAAAGACATAGACGCGACCGGTCGCAGAAAGCACGCTGGGGGCGCCAACGGCAAGATCGTCGTACCCGTCGCCATCAACATCGCCAATGAAACGCCCACCATCCCACCAGGCAGAACTTCCGAAGCCGCCTCCAGGTCCATCCAATCCGTTCAATTCGACAGCCACCATAGTCGATGCGCCCGACGAACTACCAACAAAGACCCAGACCCTTCCTGTACGATCGAAATCGGAACCGTTGAAGACTGCGATGTCAGCAAAGCCGTCTCCGTTCAGATCACTCGTCGCCGTCACACCACCCGCAATCCCACTCCCGCGTCCCGGGCCCGGGAGGCTCGTCGAGGACGACGTCAATCCACCACTACCCCCATAATGGACCACCGTTCGAAGTGGATCACCGCCGCTGTAATGATTGACGGTGACCATATCTCCATAGCCGTCGCCGTTGACGTCTCCGATGGAGTTGCTGATACCACCCGTGTAGGAGGTCGCCCAGGGGCCCGGCACAGCCATCGTCGAAACACCACCGGGCGCACCCATGTATACGATCGAACTATACGCCCCTGTTGCACACGCGAAGTCTGGTCGACCATCGCCATTGATGTCGCCGGATGCTCCCACGAAGCCCGGAAAACTCACGGCGGGCGCCTCTGAGACACCGGCCGAGCCCCCATAGTAGATGTAGGAGATACGATCCTCGTAAGCGCCGACGGCAATATCTGCATAGCCGTCACTGTTCACATCTCCCGCAGCAATCACGGTTGCTCCGTAGGCCGCTGACAAAGAACCAGGGTTGCGAAGGACCGATGCGGGTGTGGTCGCCACACCCCTTGGACCGCCAAGGTAGAGGTAGACTCGTCCAGCTCCCGCATCAGCGTTGCCTGCGCCAACGATCAGGTCCCCAAATCCATCTCCATTGACGTCGCCGGCGCTAGCCGCAGCGCTGCCAAAATCGCCATTACGACCCTCTGGCCCCGCAAGCACGATCGACGGCGTACCATCAACACCTCGCGCACCACCAAGGTAGATATACACCCGCCCTGTCCGACCCATCCACCACGGCGCCGTGACGGCGAGATCAACGCGACCATCACCATTGAAATCAGCGATGGATCCCCAGCTCGTATCAGCGAGTGCCGAGCCTCGTCCAACTGTAAACTCCCAAACCGGGGAGAGGACCGCCCCGGCCGTGGTCCCTGCGCGACCCAGGAGCCGCCAGAAGTGTACGCCGGGGGAGAGGTCGGTGGCTGGCCGTACCGACGTCCCGACCACGTCGAGTGTCTGCTCGATCATCGAGCAAGTGCGGTCGCGGCAGAGCTGTACTCGGGCACCATCAAATCCCGAGGCAAGCCGCCAGGAAAGCCTGGGTCGTTGCGAGGTAACCCATGATGTAGAGAGCGGTGAGATTTGTCGCAAAAGCGGAGCGAAATCAACGATCAGGCGTGCGGTCTCCGGGCCGCTGTTGGGCTCGATCGTCAGGCCAGGGATCGAAGGGACCACAATTCGGGCGGGTGGTCGATTGTCGAGATCGTAGTCAGTTCGCAGGCCCAGGCTGGTGCCCCCAGGTCGCGCTAGCGCAGCGAGTCCCGCGGAGTTGAATTCGATCGCGCGACGCCTGCCGACCACGAAGTTCCCCACGCTCTCCTCACCAAAGGAATCAGTTCCCCAGTGCGACAGGGCGTAGTCGGAGGCCGCGAGCGCCCCAGCAGTACCGGGCGAGAACGAGACGATCTTCACTGTTTGTGGCGGGAAGTTCAACACCGCGCGCGGCAGCACGTCGATCCGCGCTGCGACGATCGTGGCATCCGTCGGAATGCCCACGATCGGCGGGAAGATCATCGCAAGCCGAGCGTTGCTGAAAGTCGCGCCGTCGAGGAAGCCATAGGACTGAACCTGTCTGAATCCATCATCGGTATACGACGCTACGGGTGCGGATCGTGTGGCCTCCCAAGGATCTCCGTCGCGTTGCAAGCGACCAGTTCGCACGGCAGTGAACACCAACCTCGAGGCACAGTTGCCATTGACACATGCTGTCCCAGCCGTACAAACCAGGCCGCAGGTGCCGCAATTCATGCGGTCTGTCCACACGGTGGCCTCGCAGCCGCTCGCCGGGTTGCCATCGCAGTCTGCGAACCCCTCGTTGCACCGCACCCCACACGCCCCCGACGCACACGTCGCCGTTGCGTTCGCGCGAGGTGGGCACGCCACGCCACAAGCTCCGCAGTGCGCGGAATTGGTCGAGACGTTTACACACTCACCGCTGCAGGTCATCCGAGGGAATCCTGGCGTGGGCGGTGTGTACCGCGCTCCACTCCTCCATGTCGTGAACGGACCACCATCCTGGTCTTGACCGCCTTGAACAATGACTTCCGTGCCGGTCCAGACGATGCAGTTGAAGCTACGTCTACCCAGTCGGGGGTCAGGGAGCCTCCGCCATGCCTCCGTTGTGGGGTTGTAGGCCGCGGCGTCCTCCAGGTAGCCCGCCGAACCGGTCACCGGGTTGCCTCCCACGAATACCATTTCGGCGCCCGTCCACACCGCCTGGGCCTGGATCCTCGCCGCTGGTGCGCCGCGCATTGTCATCGGTGTCCAGCGATCCATGGACGGGGAGTACCGGGCCCCGGAGGAGAGGGGCATGTACATCTCGGAATATCCACCCCAGATGATGGCCTCCGAGCCGGTCCACACGGCGGTCGCGTACGCTCGTCTCTCAGGTGCGTCGGTGGATGTTATCGGGTTCCACCGGTCTCCAGCGGGGTCATAACGGCCTCCGTCACCGAACCGCGTGACCAGCGGGCCGGAGAGTAGCAACTGGCCGCCCCAGATCAAGAACTCCGTTCCGGTCCAGAGTCCAACCGATACCACCCTCGGCGATGGAGCTCCCATCAACGACATGGAACTCCACCTATCAAGCACAGGGTCGTAGCGTCCACCGGTATTGGTGGGGGTGCGCCCAGTCGGGGCTGCCCCTCCCCACACGAGCATGGACGATCCCGACCAGGCGAAAGCTGCGGCGTTCCGAGCGACCGGGGCGTCGGCTGTCTGAATCGGGGTCCAACGATCAGTCCGTGGGTCATAGCGCGCCCCGTTTCGGTAGGGCTCTCCCCCCCAGACGACGAACGCGCTCCCGGTCCAAACGTGGTCGGGGAACGCTCGCGGCTCGAGCGGCGACGACGCCATCATCGTCCAAGTATCAGTGGCGGGGCGATAGCGCCAGCCCTGGTTCGAGAGCGTCACCCCGTTGAGGCCGCCCCAGACCAGGAGCTCCTGCCCCGTCCAGACGCACGCGGCGCCCCACGCGGCGGGGCCTTCTGCGATGGGGCGCCACGCCTCAGTGCATCCTCCACACGATCCTGCGGTCTCGCACCCGTTCGCCGCTACGCCGTCGCAGTCGGAGAAACCATCGTTGCAACGCGACCCGCACACACCCAGCGTGCAGGTGGCCACAGCATTCGAAAGCGTGGGGCAGACCCTGCCACAAGCACCGCAGTTAGGCGTGCTCGCTCGGGAGTCGGTTTCGCATCCGTTGCTGTTGCTGTCATCACAGTTGGCGAAACCCACCGCACAGGTCGGCGTGCAGACCCCGCCAAGGCACGGGTTCGCGGTCGTCCCTGCGTTTGTTCGGCAGGTATTGCCACATGCCCCGCAGTGCGTCACGTTCGTGCGCGGGTCCACGCACTCCACTCCGCAGAGTGCGCCGGAACAGGCGTCTGCGTCTCCCGCGTCGCGAGCGTCCCCCGCAGTACCTACGTCGCCCGGGTCGCTCGCATCCCGTGAGCCATCGAACGCATCGGCCATCACCGTCGAATCCGCGGCGACCTCTACATTCAGAAACGAATCCTCTTCAACGGCGTCCAGCACCTCCCTGGAATCGAGCGAGGTGTCTACCGTCGCGTCCACGTCAAGCGACGCCTCCGCCTTGACGGTATCTGGCGCCCCGCTGGTATCCGTGACATCGGCGTCCGCATCTCCAGCGTCCGCACCGACGTCCGTCGCGGTCTCCGCGATGGCAGAGTCAGCCTGGTGGCCGTCAGGCCCGCTGTCGCGCTGCACGGGTTCTGGCCTGCTCCAACATCCCGCGTCCATCGCCATCACGGCGACCAACACCCTCCAGCGCCCTCTGCTCAATGCGCTCACTCCCCGACCTCTCCCTTCACCGATGCACACAGCCCGGGGGACCCCAATGACACACCGGAACGTCGTCTGTCTCCTGGCAGATCCGGCGGCAGGGGACCAGCGCCGACGGCGCCTGCGCCGCAACTCGCGCCGGAGCCTCCCCGCTACCATGAAGCACGCGATCTCGTACTCCACGCCCGCGACGTCGGCCATCCGCCGCAGCAACCGCGGTCGGCGCCGATGGAGGCGCCACGACCGCCACGGGCTCCACGACCGTTGGCGCCGGTGGCTGCTCACGCACCGTCGGGGTGATCGCCGTCACCGGCGCGGCCACGGCTCCGGGCGCCGCCGAGGCTCCGGGGGCCGATGGCATTGCCGTGTTGCGCGCCACGGACGCCCCCGGCGACCGCGTCACCGCGATCCCGACGCCCGCCGCGAGGAGCGCCCCAAGCACCACCAGCGCCAGCGTTGGCAGGCGGCTCCGCGGACGCTGCGGCACGCTCGCGCTGCTCTCGGTGGTGACCGGACCCAGGTGAGTCTCCGCCGGGGTGCGCGCTGGTGGGGTGACCCGCTCCGCTGCCTCGCGCGCCACCGGGAGCGCCACCGATGGCAGCACCGAGCCCCGCGGCGCCGACGGCAGGAGGCTGCGCCGCGCCGCGTACTCCTCCAGGCCCGCGACGAAGGCCGCGACGCTCGCCGTGCGCACCTCCCGATCCCACCGCATCGCCGCTGCCACGATCGCCTCCAAACCGGGGTCCTCCAGCGCCACTCGCTGCCCGTCCCGGATAGCCAGCGCGATACCTGACACGGTCTCGGCCTCGAAGGGCGGCCGCCCGGTCACCAGCTCGTACAGGATCACGCCGAGGGCATGCACGTCCGTCCGCCCATCCACGGGCTTCCCCATGAGCTGCTCAAAGGACATGTAGTTGGGCGTCCCGAGGATCACCCCCGTCGCCGTCCGGCGAGCCTGGGCCACGCCCTTCTCGCCCTCCTGGACGATCTTGGCGATGCCGAAGTCCAGTACCTTCACGTGCGGACCGCTGCGGCGTTGTATGATGAAGACGTTCTCGGGCTTCAGATCCCGGTGCACGATGCCCTTCTCGTGGGCGGCCGCGATGGCCGAGCAGAGCTGGAGCATGATGTCCAGCACCACCGGCAGCGCCATCCGTCCGTCAATGAGCTCCGTGAGCTCGCATCCGGTGAGCTTCTCATAACAGATATAGAACAACCCGGACTTCAAGTCGCGGCCGCGGTCGGTCACGTCCACGATGTTCTCGTGGTGGATGGCCGCGGCGGCCTCGGCCTCCAGCATGAAGCGCTCGATCAGATCCTGGCGGGACGAGAACTCGTCCTTCATCACCTTGATCACCACCGGCTTGCTGCCGAGGCGCCGGTCCGCCGCCGCGAAGACCGCGCCCATGCCCCCCTCGCCGAGCTTCTCGCCCAGCTCGTAGCGGTCCGCGAAGAACTGGCCGCGCTCCAACGTCGAGAGCCGCTCACCCATCGTTCGTCTCCGCTGGAGGTTGAACACACATGCGCGGGGTCCTCAAGGGCTCAGAAGGTGCCCCGGAGGGCTACGCCGCCGCCGCCAGGCATCATGAAACCCGTCACCCCGGAGCCTCCCTCGGGGGATCGCCCACGGAGGAGCAGCACCGTACCGATGGCCGCGTCGACGACTCCAAGACCCAGCACCACGGCCCCGAGCGGGACCGCCCAGGAGGCGACCTCCTCCGGGCGCGTCGCCCCCGAGGCGTACTGGTAGCACATGGGGGCCGTGGTCTCCTCGCAGAGCTGTCCGGCGTAGCGGGCCGCGTCCGAGCGCGCCGCCAGGCCCAGCCCCAGAAATACCCCGCCGAGGGACGCGAGCACTCCGCCGCTGACGACCATGGTCCACGGAACGACGCGCGAAGGGGCCGCCGTCCCGGGCGCCGCCACGACCGCGGGGCGGCAGGCGCCGTCGACGCAGCGATCGCCCTGGCCGCACTCGATGTCGCAGCGTCCGCAGTGGGCCGCGTCGCTCCGAAAATCGACGCAGAGCTCGCCGCACCAGGCGCGGGGCGCGCTGCACACTGGCGGAGGCCCCACCTGGGGACCGATCGGCGGCGGAGGTGCAGGGGAGGGGGCGGCGTCGGGAGCGGGCGAGAGCCTCCGACGGAGCGCGCCTACGGTCGCTTCCAGGGCCGAGGCGCGCGCGAGGAGGCCCGCCGGGGAGTAGCCCTCGATGGGGCTGGCCTCCAGCCTCCTCACGGCTTCGCGATAGGCCCCGAGGGCGCGCTCCAGGGACCGGAGGCGGTCGGCCTCATTCAGCGCGGTGGCCGCGAGGCTCTCCAGGGTTCGACCAAGGCCCTCATACAGGTCCGGCGCCGGACAGAGCGCCAGGGCCTGCTCCCACGCCTGGTTTGCGCCGACGTGGTTGCCTGCCCGTGAGGCCTCGCGCGCCGCGCGAGCGCGCTCCTCCGATCCTTGAGGGTCCGTGCAGGTGGTCCCGCTCGGTAGGGGCTGGCCCGAGGCGCCCAGGCCGAGGCCCAGGATCGCTGCGCCTACGCTGGCTGACGAACTGCGTGCGACCCTCACTGCGGCCCCTCTCGCGCCCGAGGCGCACCCCGATACCGTGCACTCTTCGCGGTATCGTCGGAAGAACTCCGACGGCTTCTCCCATCGAGGCGTACCACCCTCCCTACGCGAGTGGCAAGCGCCAACCGCACGGTCCCAGGCCCGACGCAGGCCCCTGGCGATGTCAATTTCTCCTTACGTTTCAATAACTTGTAGCCCCGTCTCCCTGGCGGGTTCACCTCGGGTTACATCCCACGAGGGGCTGCAATATCAAGGCAATGGAGTGAGGCGACGGCGACGGCGCCCTGGTGGCGCTTCTGTGGCGTTGAGGACCGTGCCTGGCGCGCGTCCGCCCCGTGGAGTGACCGTCCTCGATGCGGGTCGGCGGGTTGAAACCCCGCCGCCAGGATTTCGACGCCCGCCCGAGGCGGGCATAGGAGAGGTCCGCCCGGAGCGTTGAGAAGGGTGGCTCGGGAGCAGCGCCGTAGGTAGTCGTGAAGGGAGCACGTCCCGTGTCGGAGGCTCTGGGTACCAACGGAGGTCCCCGTACCCCGTTGCCGCGCCGCGCAAGATGCGCGTCCGCCC
>JACRDB010000141.1 GCA_016218725.1 Deltaproteobacteria bacterium | reverse complement strand
TCTCCCTGTCGAGAGAGGGGGAGCCAGAGGGGAGTAACCCCTTGGAATCACAAAGGATTTTCTCCTCTTTCTCCCCCTCTCTCGACAGGGAGAGGGGGCCGGGGGGGTGAGGTCGTCGCCCCTGGCGCAAAACCGCGGGTTGCGTTGACCGGAGGGCGCGGTGCAAGTACATTCCCAGCGTCCACGATCCGGGAGTGCGACCATGAAGCGATTGTTCACCGTGCTGGCCTTCGGGGCCGTGTCCCTGCTCGGGGGCCAGGCCTTCGCGCAGCAGGCTCAGGGAGCCCAGGGCGGGCAGGCGGGCTCCCCCAGGACCCAGGAGTTCAATTTTACCGACGAGCTGGTCCAGGGGCAGCTCGTCCGGCCGGACGGGGAGACCTCCAGGGTCCGTCGGCGGTCCGCGGGGATCTCCCTCATCCGGATCCGGGAGCACTTCGTCCCGGAGATGCTGAAGTCCGTCGAAAACCTCTGAAAGAGTGCGCCTCACGGCCCCCCGGCGGATTTTCTGGAACCTCTTCGCCGGGGTGGTGTCAGAAGGGGCGCGTGGTCTGCGGGTAGGCCCCCCCTGAGGCGGTCGCCCCGGTCCAAGCGGTGGTGAAAGGCTACGGGAAGACGCCCTTGAAGGGCGCGTCCACGGGTGAAGCGATGGCACAGAAGCTGGTGGTACCGATCACGTTCAACATCTACCGCAACGGCGCGCTGGTCCGCACGGAGACCATCGCCCAGGACGTGATCAAGATCGGCCGGGACGTCAAGAGCCACCTGCGCATCGAGGACGAGAGCGTCGCCCGGATGCACGCGGTGATCGAGGCCAAGCCCGACGACGTGCAGATCATTGACCTCGGCAGCGGCACGCAGGTCAACGGCCAGCCCGTGAACAAGTGCTCGCTGCGCACCGGGGACCGCTTCCTGGTCGGCGCCACGGAGGTGGCCGTGGAGCTCCTCCCGGTGCGGGACGTCAACGCCCCGGTGGCGGTGACGGCTCCGATGGCCAACCCCGTGGCCATCCCGGCGCCCTCCTTCGCCCAGGGTCCCGGTGGCGGCGGCGCGGTGATCGCGCCGCCGTCCTTCGTGGTGCCCTCGCCGGGCGGGTTGAGCAGCCCCATGAGCGTGCCCCCGGGCGCGCCGGGGAGCATCCCCGGGCCGGTGCCGGGCTTGGAGGGCGAGGAGCTCTACCAGCTCATCAAGCGCGGGGACATCAACCCCAACGAGGTCGAAGAGGTCGGCTCCCAGGCGGTGGAGGTGAGCATCCTCTGGAAGAGCTCGATCCTTCATGTGGCGCACCTGGACGGCAGCAAGGACTTTGTCTTCACGGGCCGCGAGGCGTCGAAGGTGCCTGCGGACAAGGTGGTCGGCGCCAGCTGGGCCCTCGGGGGCGTGGGGATGCTCGTCGGCGCGGCGATGGCGGACCCGCACCACCTCTCGCGCAACGGGGGCCTGCTCTTCGGCGGCCTCGGGGCGTTGACGGCGCTCGGGGGCTCCATCGCCGGGACCTTCATGGACCAGAAGAACGAGGCCGCCGCGGAGAACACCGCGCGCTTCGTGGTGGGCAACGAGCTCCTGAACGGCGCCAGCGAGCTGCCGGTGGTGACCAACCAGGGGGGCTCGCGGTTCATCTTCCTGCCGGGCGCCACGGGCGAGGTGGACCTGCAGGGCTCCCGGCGCAGCCTGGAGGAGCTCAAGGCCCAGGGGCATGCGCGCCCGTCCACGGTGGTGTCCGGGGGCTTCGAGGTGGCCATCCAGCCCGAGGGGAGGTACCGCCAGGAGGTGGGGGGCCTGACCATCGTGGCCAAGGTGGTGGCGCCGGGGCGCATCGTGGCGGGGCACCTCCGGCGGGACAACCGCCTCTGGGGCGCCGTGGGCGGCTCGCTCTTGTCCGTGGGCGCCATGGTGGCGACCTTGCATTTCGCCATCGCCGACGACTCGGGCTTCCTCTCGCAGGGCAGCGACGATGACCGCCTGGCGGAGCTCCGGGCGTTCATCCAGCGCCAGCAGGAGCGGCAGCCGGAGCAGCAGCAGCAGCAGGCCAATGACCAGCAGGAGGGCGGCACGGGCACCCGGCACGCGGGCCCCGAGGGCAAGATGGGCCGGCGGGACGCGCCGGTGCGCTCCGCCCGGTACGCCATCAAGAACAACGGCGAGCCCCCGCACCTGTCGCGCGCCCAGGCGCGGGAGCAGGTGCAGAACCGCGGCATCTTCGCGGCCATCGGCGCGGCGGGCGGCGGCATGCCGGGCGGCGCGTCGGGGATCGTGTCCCCCTTCGGGGGCCTGACCGAGAGCGGGATGGACAACCAGAACGCCAACGGCAACATGACCGGCGACGCCATCGGGGACGCCTTCGGGTACGGCGGCCTCGGCGCGGCGGGCACCGGCTGGGGCGGCGGCGGCACCGGCGAGGGCACCATCGGGATGGGGTCCATCGGGACCATGGGCCACGGCTCGGGCACGGGCACCGGCCAGGGCTACGGCTCCGGCGCGGGCCGCGGGCTGCGGGACCGCGGCACCCGGGGCCCCACGGTGCGCGCGGCGCCGCCGAGCGTCACCGGGCTCCTGTCGCCCGACGCGATCCGGCGCGTGGTGCTCCGGAACCTCGGGCAGGTGAACCACTGCTACGAGCAGGGCCTGGCCACCAACCCCAACATCGCGGGCCGCGTGGCCGTGCGCTTCGTCATCGGCGGGACCGGTACGGTGATGGCCGCCAACGTGTCCGACAGCTCCATCCCCGTGCCCAGCGTGGGCCAGTGCGTCGCCAACGCCGTGCGGCGCTGGCAGTTCCCCGCCCCCGAGGGCGGCGGCATCGTGACCGTGAACTACCCCTTCAACCTGCAGCCCGCAGACCAGTAGCAGCCTTCGCCCTCCTTTGGGGGTATACACCGTGTATACCCCTCAACGAGGGACGCAGTACCCGGTGGGGCTCCCGGCGGAGAAGGGCTCGCACCCGAGGCCGCCGGGGCAGCGGGTGGAGCCCACGTTGCAGCGCAGGTAGCACAGCCCGCTCGGGGGGCTGCACACGGGCTCGGCGTCGCCGCCCGGGGTGATGCAGTCGGTGTTCACCCGGCAGCGTCGGCGGCAGACGGCGACGGTGTCGCTCGAGTACGCCGAGCGGCAGAGGGCCTCGGGGCCGCAGTCCGCGTCGGCGAGGCAGGCGTAGTACCCGCTGGCCCTGGGGCACCGCACGCCGTCGATCATTTCGCAGAGGGCGGCCGGGTCGCCGGTGAGGTAGCACCCGCGGAGGCCGTCGCAGCCGCGGGCGCTGCAGGTCTGGCCGGGGCCGCAGGGGCGACCGCCGGAGCACCCCGCGCACGGGGGGTTCGGGCAGCGCCCGCAGTCCGCCGCGCAGTTGCCGCAGGTCTCGCCGCCGGCGCACTGCCCGTCGCCGCAGCGCGGGGCGGTGCTGCATGCCTCCTGGGAGCGCGCCCAGTTGGCGCCGCTGCAGGCGCGGTCCGCGGGGCCGCTCGGGTCCCCGGTGACGCAGCGGCCGAGGTCCTTGCACCAGCCGCAGCCCGCGCGCTGGACGCACTCTTCGCAGGCGCGGGGCGCGGCGCAGGGGTCCGTGGTGCCCCGGTCCTGGGAGGCGTCCGCGCGGGCCAAGGGGGCCACCCGAAAGTCGCTGCACCCGGCGGCGAGGACCAGGGCGAGCGCCCGGGCGGCGCGCATCAGAAGCTCCACCGGCAGGCCACGCCCGCGGCGCCCGGGGCGCACGCAAAGGCCCTGCGGGGCGCGTCCCGGCTCACCCAGGCGGTCACCGCCAGCAGCGCCGCGGCGCTGACCAGGAGCGTGCCCCCGGCGATGAACCCGAGGTTCTGGAGCGTCACCGCGGTGTCGCCCTGGGAGAGCCACCCGAGGCACAGGGGGTCCGTGTCCCTGCGGCCGGTGCCTGCGCACCGCGGGTCGCTGTTGTACGCCCCGACTGCTTCTTCGCGCAGCCCCGTGCCCACGAAGCCCAGGGTCAGCGCGAGCCCTCCGGAGATGAGCGCCGCCCAGCCAAGGGCCCTCACCAGCGGCACCCGGGAGGTGCCCCCTGGCGTGGGTCCCACGGGACCCAGGGGCCTCAGGGTGACCACGGCGCGGGTGACCTCGCCCGCGCGCAGGGTCACCGACCGGGTCTCCGCGAGGAAGCCCTCGGCGCGGACCTCGAGGGTGACGGCGCCCACGGCGAGCGGCAACGGGCGGGGGAGGGGCAGGGGGAGCGCTTCGCGGCCCGGGAGGCGGAGGCGGGCGCCGGGGGTGGGGCACTGCACGTCGAGGCTCCCGAGGTGCCCGACGATGTCCCGGTGGGCCTCTTCCAGCACCGACAGGTTGCGACCGATCCAGGGGTCGTCGCGGAGCCCGAGGGCCCTGGAGAGGTGCCTCTCGGCCTCCGGGAAGCGCCCCAGGGCCTGCTCGGCGAGGGCTACCTGGGCCAGCACCCGCGGCTCCGGGGAGGCCTCCAGGGCGCGAAGGAACACCTGGAGGGCGTCTTCATCGCGGCCCCGCTCCCGGAGGGCGACCCCCTGGCGCAGGAGTGCCTCCACGGGGTTCGCGGGAGGAGTCTGGGCCAGACCCTGGACCGGACCGAGGAGAAGCGCCGCCAGGACGGTGGCCAGGAGGGCCCTCACCATCCACCGGAGGATAGCAGCATCGGAGGCCTCCGGTCAGGGGGTCCTGCGCTCGTCGGGGAGGCGCAGGACCTTGCCCTGCACGAAGGGCAGCTCGACGTAGTAGTACGACAGGAGCGCGGGGATGAACATCAGCGCCGCGCTGAGCGGGAAGGTGTTGTACCAGCGGTCGCTGCGGCGATCGAGGAAGAGCTGCTGCCAGAGGTAGAGCGAGTACGTCATCATCCCGAACCACGCGACGGGGCGGAGGTTCAGGAGCCACCCGGCGCGGCCGTCCGGGAAGTTGGTCCAGCGCTGGATGCACAGGGTGATGGACAGGAACATCAACGGCTGGCCGATGACGCTGTAGAGGTCCGGGTAGCGGTAGAGGGCCCAGCCCGCCACCGCCGCGGCGGGCACGAGGTAGAACGTGTGTGAGCACAGGAAGCGCCTCCAGCGCTCCGAGGCCAGGAGCCGGTGGCCCTCCAGCGCCAGGAGGCACCCGAAGGCCAGGGCGTCCACGTGGAGCGGGAAGGACAGCCCCCACTGGTCCAGGTGTCCGGTGCGGTACACCAGCACCCGCAGGAGCGGCGCCAGGACGATGGCCCCCACGCACACCCTCGCGCCGGTCTGGCGGCCGAAGTACTTCAGCACCGGCGGCCACAGGAGGTAGAACTGCTCCTCGCAGGAGAGGCTCCAGGTGTGGGCGACGTTCCAGTGCAGGTCGCCCTTGAAATTGGAGGTGTACGTCGCCGCCGCGAGGAAGTGCTTCCAGGGCACGTCCAGCACGCCCGCGGCGGTGAGCGCGGCGATGGTCACCAGGAGGACCATGGCCGGCGGGGCGATGCGCCGGAAGCGCCGGAGGTAGAACTTCTGCAGGGAGATGGTCCGGGTCTTCTCCAGCTCGCGGCAAAGGAGCGTGGTGATCAAGAAGCCCGAGATGGTGAAGAACGCATGCACCCCGAGGTGCGCCAGCATGCGCAAGGGGCCCCAGTTGACGAAGCCCCGGGTGCCCGACGCGTGGGTGGTGAGCACCAGGAGCAGGCTCGCGGCGCGCATGCCGTCGAGGGAAGGGATCCGGAAGGGCGTCGCCTTCGGGACGGCGGCGCTCGCGGCGGGGCTCAGGGCTACGGCGGAGCTCATGGCGCCGGAGTGGACCCCAGAGGGTCCCGCGCCGTCAATCGGACTCCCCGGGGCGCTACCCTCCGGCGTAGCTCCCGCCCATGGCCGCGCATGCCGGGGGCGCGGTCTGTGCGTTGAAGCGGGCGCTGTAGTACCGCACGGACAGCTCGGAGCTGGAGCCCGCCTGTACCCGGCAGGTGCCCACGCGCCCCGAGGACCCGCAGACGGCCTGGGTGTAGCTCCCGCCAGGTACCATGGCGCAGGCCCTCTGGCCCGAGGAGGGCACCTGCCAGGCCGAGCCCGTGTAATCCGTGCACGTCCCGGTGGACGGCACGTTGCAACTCCCAGGCGCCGGGAGCACCGAGCCCAGGTCCCCGCCACAGCCCACCAGCGCCAGGAGCACCCCGCCTCGAAGGAAGTTCATCGGTTGTTTGTAGCACCGGGTGGGGGGCGTGTTCGATCCCCCGGGAGGCTCCGGCCGGTGCTACGCTCAGGGACCTGCAACCCCTCTTGGGAGGTGTCGTGCCGCCTTGGCGCCAACCCGTCACCCACACCAGGGCGCCTCCTACACTGTGGGCGCTTGGGGTGCTCTGTGGCATGGGGTGCGCGCCCTCGGTGCTGGACCTGGGCCCCGTGGAGGCGCCACCGGGCGCTGCCCCTCCTCGCGAGGCGCCCTGCGCGCCTGCGTGTGTGGGGGGCCGCGCGTGCATTGATGGTCAATGCACGCCTCACTGGCTGGCCCTGCGTACCGATGAGCTGCTGGATCCGGCGCCGCGGGTGGGCCACTACGCCGTCTGGACCGGGAGGGAGCTCCTGGTCTGGGGCGGCAGGGACCCGGCCTCGCCGGACCCTTCAAGGCTCTACGGTGACGGGTACCGCTTTGACCCCAGGTCCGGTCGCCTGCGGGCGATGTCCTCCGTGGAGGCCCCGTCGCCCAGGTTCCAGGAGGGCGCCTCCACGGCGGTCTGGACCGGCCGGGAAATGATCGTCTGGGGAGGCCACGGCTCCTCCGGGGGCGTCAGCGATGGCTTCGCGTACCTGCCCGAGGGCGATCGCTGGAGGCCCCTGGGCGCGGATCCCTCGCTTCGAAGGGCCTCCTCGGTGGTGTTCACCGGCTCCGAGCTGCTCTTCTTCGGGGGCCCGCTGGAGGCCTTTCCGGGCCTGCGCTTCGTCCTCGGGACGGGGCTCTGGCTCGGCGTCCGGAGCGCCCCCAGGCAGGGGCCCCGCCAGGGACAGACCGCCGTCTGGACCGGGGACCAGGTGCTCCTCTGGGGCGGCACCGACGCCGACGGCCGCCTCCTGGCCGAGGGCTGGCGCTACGACCCTCGCAGGGACTCCTGGGCCCCGCTGGCCACGGCCAATACCCCGGACCCAAGGACCGACCACCAGGCCGTCTGGACCGGCGAGGAAATGGTGCTCTTCGGCGGCCGGGGCGCCCGAGGGGAACTCCTCGCAGCCCCCGCGGCGTATGTGCCCCTGGAGGACCGCTGGAGAACCGTGGAGGTGTTGGGCGCACCTTCACCCAGGGTATCCCACATGGCCGTCTGGACCGCCCGGGGCATGGTCGTCTGGGGAGGCTCCGACGGACGGAACACCCTTGCAGACGGGGCCGTCTATGATCCCTGGAGCGACCGCTGGATCCCGCTCGCGGAGGCCCCCGCCAGGGAGGCCCGCAGGGACGCCCGAGCGGTCTGGACCGGCACCGAGGTGCTCATCGTGGCGGGCACCACCGAGGGCCCTGGGCGCCCCTCCTGGCTCCTTCGGTACCAACCATAGGCGCCTACGCCGTCTGCCAGGGCCACCCCTCGGGGGTCAGCACCGACAGGGGGTGCACCGCCCCACCGGAGAGTACATGGTGGAGGAGCTCCCGAACCTCCTCGCCGCGGAGCGAGAGCTGCGAGAGCTCCTCCAGGGCGACCCAGCGGGCCTCCAGGGAGTGTTCGTTGGGAGTCGCCCTCGGGGGCGTGTCGTCCGAGGGGTAGGCGTGGAAGAACACACGCAGCCGGGCGGAGCCGTCGGGCGAGGGGGTGTGCTCGACGCGGAGCACCCCGTCGAGGGTGACCGGGACGCCGGTCTCTTCCAGGGTCTCTCGCACGGCGGCGTCGCGGAGGGTCTCCCCGGGCTCGACCCTGCCCGCGGGGAGGTACCAGCCCTGGCCGTGCTTGCGCTCGTGGACCAGGAGCACCCTGCGCCCGAGGCGCACCACCACCAGGGCGAAGCACCAGGTCGGGACGGGCTCTCGGGCCATGGGTTCAGCCTACCATCAGGAGCCCGTGGGCCGCGTCCGGGGTGCGCACCTCCAGCGAGCACCCCCGCGCGCGGAGGTGGGTCGCCGGGCGCTCGCCCTCGGAGAGCTCCAGGCGACACGCCGCCAGGAGCCCGTGGAGCGCGCAGGTGACGCGCCCGCCGGGGTTTTCGTGCTGGAGACCCGCGGCCTCGAAGGGCTCCGCGGTCACCTCGCCGGAGAGGCGCGCGGCGCCCCGCGAGAACCCGAAGCGCCAGGAGAGGGAGCCCACCTCCCGGCGGTTCGTGACCGCAGGACCCTCGAAGCGAAGCCAGCGCCCGCGGTGGAGGAGCCTCGCGAAGGAGAGCCCGGCGAAGCCCACGGGCGCGCCGAGGAGGCCCAGGTCCACGGCCTCGAAGTGACCGTGAGGGTCGTCGTCGAAGCCCACGGCGAGGGCCCTCCACCCGACCACCGGGAGCGAGCGCTGGAGCGTCATCGTCGCCGCCCAGCGTTGGACGGGGTGTTCCACACCGTCCACGGTGAAGGCCCCGAGGGCGACGCGGCCCTCGTGCGATGCCTCGCCGCGGAGGGCGCGCAGGGCGCTGCCGGGGTGGGCGTAGGGGGGCTCCGGGGGGCCTTCGAGGCGCAGGTCCCAGGCGAGGGAGGTGTCCCCGGCCACGAGGCTCCCGCGGGTGTGGGTGCCGTCAACGGTCGAGCGACCGAGGCGCAGGCGCCAGGGGTCCTCCACCTGGAGGCAGGGCGCTCCAAAGGTGCGCCGGGCGCAGCGAGGGGCCTCCGCGCGCGCGATCGAGAGGGCGGTGACACCCACCCGTGAAGCGCCCTCGCGGGCCCAGGAGAGCCACAGGGCGCGCTCCCCTCGCGGGTCCCGGAGGGTGACCGAGAGGGCCTCGGAGGGAAGCCAGCGAGGCGCCCGGAAGGCAGCCTCCAGGCCGCCGAGCACTGGCTAGAACCGCGGGCCCACGGGCCCCATGGGGGTGATCCCACCGCCGAGGGGGGAGGGCTCCCCCTGCTGCGAGATCACGTAGCGCTGGCGGCGCGAGGTGATGCCCTGGGCGCCGGGCTCCGGCGTGAAGTGCGCGCCCTGCACGGCCCTATCGATGCAGTTACGGATCTCGCCTGCGCGGACGCCCTCGGGCTCCAGGCGGGACACCCGCGCGCCGGTGAGCCTCCCGGTGGTGTTGTCAAACGTGGCGTCCACGTCGGCGGTGCGGGTCCCGTCAGCGTTGTTGCGCATGCACGCATGGACGGCCCCCGCCACCCCGAGCATGGCGCGCCGGGCCAGGTCGTCCGAGTGGCCGCTGGCCTCGCTCGGTCCCGGCGCGACGCCTGGCGGAGCAACGGGCTGCATGGGCTGCAACGGTGGCACGGCGGAGGGCGTGTTGAGGGGCGGCATGGGGATCGGCGGGGGGACCCCGGGGACCTGCAACGGAGGCCGGGGCGCCGGCACGTTCGTCCCGGGCGGCGCGGGCGTGGGCAGCGAGGACTGCGACGCGGGAGAGGCCCTCGGCTCATCGTCGGAGCTGTGCCGAAGGTACCAGATGCCCGCGGTGCTGGCCGCCGCGGCCACCAGGAGCCCCACACCGATCACCGCGATGAGGAGCCACCGGGAGGAGCGCCTGGGCGCGCGTGGAGGCACCGGCGGATAGGGCGCGCGGTACACCTCCGAGGGCCCGGCCCCAGAGGGCATCCCGGGCATCCCGGGCATCCCGACCGGCGCCGGGGCCCTGGGCGGTAGAAAGGGCGTGGGCAGGGACGGGCTCTCGCGGGTGCGGGCGACCTGCGAGGAGGGTCCCTGCGGGGGGCCAAGGTTTTGCGGCGGCGGCCCCGCCAGCGACGGAGGCCCCGACTGCGGAGGCGGACCGGCCTGCATCGGCGCCCGCGGCGGAGCGATGGCGGGCATTGGGTTCATGGGGGTGGCCAGCGGGACATACGCGGGCTGCTGCCCCGAGGTGGACGACTGCCAGCGCACCTCGGGCACGAGCCTGCATAGAATCCGGACGAGCTCGCCGCCATCGAAGCCCGGGGCCACGGAGTGCAGGAACCCCCGGAGCTGCTGGGCGAGCTGGGCCGCGGTGGGGGTGCGCTTGTCGGGCTCCACGGCGAGGGCCGCCAGGGCGATCTCGTCGAGCCTCGGGGGGAGCTTGGGGTCCAGGCGGGACGGCGGGTCAAAGCCCCCGCTCATGAGCATGCGAATGGCCGCCGCGGAGTCGTTCCTGGGGATCAATGGGCGCACCATCAAGAGCTCCCAGAAGACCACCCCCAGGGCGAAGACGTCCGAGCGGCGGTCCACCGGGGCCCCGGTGGCCTGCTCCGGGGCCATGTAGGCCATCTTGCCCACGGAGATGCCCGCGGCGGTGCGGAGCTGGTTGTCCGCCGCGCGGGCGATGCCAAAATCCGAGACCTTCACCATGCCATCGATGGAGATCAGGACGTTCTGCGGGGACACGTCCCGGTGGACGATGTGCAGGGCCTCGTCGTTCTCGTTCTTGCGGCGGTGGGCGTAGTCCAGGCCCGTGGCGGCCTCGGCCACCATGAACGCCGCGGCCGCGGCGGGGACGCGCTGCCCGGTGTCCGCGCACACCTTGAGCACCCTCGCCACGGTGGTGCCCTCGACGAACTCCAGGGCCAGGTACGGCTCCGGCTGGTCCCCGAAGTCCAGCACCTGAACGATGTTCGGGTGCTCCAGCCGGGCGTTGATCCGGGCCTCGGCCAGGAAGCGCGCCCGGAGCGTGGGGTCGTTCTGGTACCGCGGCAGGATGCGCTTGATCGCCGCCCGGCGCTTGTACCCGCCGGGGCCCTCGCGCTCGGCGCGGAACACCTCGCCCATGCCCCCCCGTCCAAGGAGCTCCACCAGGCGATAGCCCCCGAGCATCTCCGGGGGAGCGCCGTCCGTCGGTATGCGAGGGGACCCGGTCACGCCGTTGGGATGCTCGCCCGGTCC
Organism: Deltaproteobacteria bacterium; assembly: GCA_016218725.1. Lineage (GTDB taxonomy): Bacteria > Myxococcota_A > Polyangia > Polyangiales > JACRDB01. The sequence continues at coordinate 52,453 of JACRDB010000141.1, read as the reverse complement.
GGACCTTGGCGCAAGCGCCGAGTTCCCGATTACGCCCCTACTCCCCCCCCGTCATGATCCCGCGGAGGCGCACCACGGCCTCCGAGTGGATCTGCGAAACGCGGCTCTCGGTCACCCCGAGGACCTCGCCGATCTCGCGGAGGGTGCGGCCCTCCTCGTAGTGCATCCGGAGGACGTCCCGCTGCCGGGGCGGCAGCCGGTCGATGCCCGAGGACACCCGGCTGCGCTGCTGCTGCTGCTCCACCAGGTCGTCGGGACGGTCGTTGGCCGGCTCCGAGGCGTCCAGGAGCTCCTCGTCGTAGGGGGCCGCCTCGTTGCGCGCCGCCGTGGAGGTCATCCGCTCCACCTGCGCGCGGTACGCCGCCAGGGACAGCCCCATGGCGCCCGCCAGCTCCGCCTCCGAGGGCGCCCGCCCGGTCTCGTTGGCGGCAGCCTGCCGCGCCGCAGCCTGCCGCCGGGCGAAGAGCCGCTGGTCCCGGGTCAGCGGGTCGTGGGCCCGGAGCTCGTCCAGGATCGCCCCGCGGATCCGGTGGTCCACGTAAGCGTCAAAGCTGTCCAGCCGGGAGGTGTCGTACTTCAGGAACGCGTCCACCAGGCCCATGAAGCCCGCGCTCACCAGGTCCCCCACCAGGACGTGCCGGGGAAGCCTCCGCGCGATCCTCGCCGCGTGACGACGGATCCTCGGAAGGTACTTCTGCGCGACCTCGTTGCTCAGCGCAGGCCGGGTCGTCGTGGCATCGTACGCAACAGGAAAGAGGGAGACGGCTTCCAGGGACATCGCATTCACCTCGTGAGTGAGCCATCTCTTAAGCACCCGCCATGCCAGCTAACGCTTTCCTTGAAAATCCAAGCACTTCCCCGCATCCAAGGTAGAGCTGGCAGGGGGGGGTGGGTCACCCATGACCCTCCCCCTCCAGCGGGTCCTTCAGAAATGCGGAATTTCTGGGGCGGGTCACCGGCGACCCGGGGGTGGGTCATGAGTGACCCGGTGGGTCACGAAACGGTGGAAGGCCCTGGGAGGGGTGGTAGGGTGCCTTGGAGGCGCCGCGTGGGCCCAACGCAGGGAATCGCAGAGAACGTGCTGGCCCTGGTGGGGGCGACACCGCTCGTTCGGTTGTCAAGGGTATCCAACGGCGGAGGGGAGCTCCTGGCCAAGCTGGAGAGTATGAATCCGGGTGGGAGCGTAAAAGATCGCACGGCGCTGGCGATGGTCCTGGCCGCGGAGCGGGACGGGAGGCTGCGGGCCGGGAGCACATTGGTGGAGGCCACCAGCGGGAACACGGGGATCTCCCTGGCGATGATCGCGGCGGTGCGGGGGTACCGCTGCGTGCTGGTGCTGCCGGAGGACATGTCCCTGGCGCGGCGCTACCTGGTGAAGGCCTACGGGGCGGAGGTGGTGCTCACGGCGGCCTCGCTGGGGATGACCGGGGCGGTGGAGAGGGCCCTGGAGCTCCTGCGGGAGACCCCTGGGGCGGTGATGCTCCGGCAGTTTGAGAACCCGGCCAACCCGGACACCCACGAGGCCACCACGGGGGAGGAGATCCTGGCCCAGACCGGGGGGAGGCTCGACGCGGTGGTGGCCGGGGTGGGCACCGGCGGCACGCTCACCGGGGTGGCCCGGAGCCTCCGTAGGCGCGGGGTGCGGGCCCTGGTGGTGGCGGTGGAGCCCGCCGGGAGCGCGGTGCTCTCGGGTGAATGCGCAGGGCTCCACGGGATCCAGGGCCTCGGGGCGGGCTTCGTGCCAAAGACCCTGGACCGCGCGCTGGTGGACCGGGTGGTGAAGGTGTCCGACGTGGCCGCCGAGCGCATGGCGCGGAGGCTCGCCCGGGAGGAGGGGCTCCTGGTGGGGTTGTCCTCCGGGGCCAACGTGCATGCTGCCCTGGCCGTGGCGGAGGAGCTCGGGCCCTCGTCGCGGGTGGTGACCGTGCTGTGCGACACGGGCGAGCGGTACCTGTTCTGACTTCGGTTGTCTTTCCGGGGCGCTGGCATTAGCGTGCCGCGCCGTGATCACGCTGAAGAGCTATGTGTGCGGCCGTTGGGTGACCGGTGACCAGCCCGGCGCGGCGCTGGTGGACCCGTCCACGGAGGAGGCGCTCGCGGAGGCGCCCGGGGGCGGGGTGGACTTCGGCGCGGCCCTCGCCCACGCGAGGGACGTGGGTGGTCCGGCGCTGCGGGCGATGACCTTCGCCCAGCGGGGGGAGCTCCTGAAGACCCTGGCCAAGGCCATCCACGCGCGCCGCGAGGAGCTCCTGGACGTGGCCATGCAGAACGGCGGCAACACCCGCGGGGACGCCAAGTTCGACATCGACGGCGCCTCGGCCACCCTGGGGGCCTACGCCGAGCTCGGCCAGAGCCTCGGGGAGGGGCGCTTCCTGGTGGACGGTCCCCCGGCGGTGCTCGGGCGCTCGTCGCGCCTGGCGGGGCAGCACGTGAGGGTGCCCAGGCGGGGCGTGGCGGTGCACGTCAACGCGTTCAATTTCCCGGCCTGGGGCGTGGCCGAGAAGGCCGCCGTGGCGCTCCTGGCGGGCATGCCCGTGCTCACCCGGCCCGCCACGGCCACGGCGCTCCTGGCCTTCCGGATGATGGAGTGCTTCGTGGCCTCCGGGGCCCTGCCCGACGGGGCCCTGTCGTTCCTCGCGGGGCCCTCCGGGGACCTCCTGGACAGGCTCGGCCCGCAGGACGTGCTGGCCTTCACCGGCAGCGGCGCCACGGGGGCCCTGTTCCGCGCCAAGGCCAACGTGATCGCCCGCTCGGTGCCCGTGAACGTCGAGGCGGACAGCCTGAACGCCGCGGTGCTCGGCCTGGACGTGGAGCCCGGGGGGGACACCTGGGACCTCTTCGTGGCGGACGTGGCCCGGGACATCACCCAGAAGACCGGGCAGAAGTGCACCGCCATCCGCAGGGTCCTGGTGCCCTCCGGGCGCCTGGAGGAGGCTCGGGACGCGCTTGTGGACCGGCTCTCGCAGCTGCGCCCCGGGAACACCGCGCAGGAGGGCGTCACCCTCGGGCCCGTGGCCACCGCGTCGCAGCTCCGGGACGTGCGCGCCGGCATCGAGCGCCTCCTGCGCGACGGGGCGCGCCTCGCGGCCGGCGGTAGCCACCCCGTGGAGGGCCTCGGAGCGCCCGCAGGGAAGGGCTATTTCGTGGCCCCGACGCTCCTGGTGGCCCCGGACGCGGGGGCGGTCCCCACGGTGCACGAGCACGAGGTCTTCGGCCCCGTGGCCACGCTGATCCCGTATGACACCACCGAGGAGGCCGTGGGCCTGGTGGCCCGCGCCGAGGGGTGCCTGGTCTCCACGGTGTACACCGACGACCGGGCCATCGCCCTGGAGGCCGTGCTGGGCCTGGCGGCGTGGCACGGGCGCGTGTGCCTGGGCAACGCCAAGGTCGCGGGGGCCTGGCTCGGACCCGGCACCGTGCTCCCGCAGCTCCTCCATGGAGGCCCCGGGCGCGCGGGGGGAGGCGCCGAGCTTGGGGGCCTCCGGGGCATGGAGCTCTACCTCCAGCGCACGGCCCTCCAGGGTTATGGTCCCCTCCTGGAGCACCTGGTCCAGGGCGGCACCCGCACGGGCTGAGCGGCTTCTTGAGTTGACGGCCCCGCGCGATGGGGGTTCCATCGCGTCGCACAAAGGAGCACCACCCACCAATGGCTTCCGGCGAACCGGAGACCAACCTCACCACCACCGCGGTCGCAAAGCGAGAGACCGCGGGCGCCGTGGCCCTCGGGGCCCTGGTCGCCTGGGGGGTGTACATCACCGGGCTCCTGCCCTGGGCCTGGGACGCGGTGCTCGGCATTGAAGACAACACCACCCGCATCGCCGTGGCCATGGCGGCCATCGCGTCGGGGGTCTTCGCCGTGGCCAACGTCGGGTCCCTGGTGAAGCTCCTGCGCCCGCTCTCGCGGCGCCTCACGAATTTCTTCACGCCGGTGCTCCCGGAGGCCGTGCTCGCCGCCCGCATCGCGGAGCTCCGGGCCCAGCACGAGACCATCGCCCAGAGCTGCAAGGAGCTCACCTTCGCCCGCGAGCGCCTGGACCTGGAGGTCGCCAGGCTCACCCGCGAGCAGGAGGCCGTGCTGAGCTATGCCCGGGACAACTCCCACAGCGCCGACGACGCCCTCCTCGGCCGGAGGCTCAACCGCGCCCAGGAGGCCCTCCAGCTGGCCACCACCCGCCAGGAGGAGGCCCGCGCCTCCGAGGAGCTCCTGGTGGATGCCAGGGAGCTGTGCGACATGTGTGTGCAGCGCCTACAGAGTGCGCTAGAACGGTATCGCAGCACGACGGAGCTGGCGAAGACGGGGCTGCGGGCGGCGCTGGGGGACAGCGGCGAGGCGCAGCGCACGGCGGAGCGTCTGGCGATGGACGAACTGAACCAGGTGGACCTGCGGATGGCCAACCTGGAGGACTCGCGGCACGACCGCAAGCTCGGGGACCGGCTGGCGGCGCTGCGCATCGCGGAGGTGCGCAAGGCCACGGGCGTGCGGGTGGACGCGGGGGAGGCGGAGCCCGCGGAGGTCGAAGCGGAGGCCGAAGCGCAACACGGCGAGCGGCGGCGGCGTAGCTGACGGACACGAACGAAGGGACTACCCCAATGGCCAACGGAAAGATCACGCTCACCACCCCTGGGAAGGTCGTCCTGGCGGGCCTTGCGGCGCTCATCGGGGGCGTTACGTTGTGGAAGACGGGGCTCCTGGACCGGGGGCGCACGGCGGGCCCGGGGTCCCAGCAGGTGCAGGTGGCGCACTTCAGCGGGGACGCGGGGGCCATCGGGAGCAACACCACGCGGGACGCCGGCGTGGTGCGCATGCCTGGGCGCGCGCCGGTGACCGCGGGGCAGAACGTGAGGCTCCTGGCCTTCGCGTGGAACGCGCAGATGGGGCTCATGTTCGCCAACGGGGGCCCGGTGACCACCGAGGGGTCGCTCCTGGCCGAGCGCAACGTGCGGCTCACCATCGCCCGGCAGGACGACACGTCGGTGATGCAGCAGCAGATGATCACCTGCGCGCGGGAGCTCGCCGGGGGCGCGGCGGACTGCGCGAGCGGCGCGCACTTCGTGGCCATCATGGGGGACGGCGGGGCGCCGTTTCTGCGCGGGCTCAACCAGGAGCTCCTGCGGCTGGGCGGGGACCTGACGGCGGAGGTGGTGGGCTCCGCGGGCTTCTCCCGCGGCGAGGACAAGTTCATGGGCCCGCCGGCGTGGAGGGACAACCCCCAGAGCGCCCGCGGGGGCCTGGTGGCGGGGGTCCTGCGCGACGGCGACTGGAACATCGCGATGTTCTGGGCGGCCAACAACGGCATTTGCAACAACCCGGACCCGCAGACGTACGACCCCAACTGCCTGAACTGGGTGGGCACCAGCACGTACCTGGAGCCCGTGGAGAAGTACAACCAGAACGCCTGCGAGGAGCGCCCGGTGATGGTCAACGGCAGGCCAGGCCGCGAGCGCCGGAGGGTCTGCGTCCAGGGCGTGGTCACCTGGACCCCGGGGGACGTGAACGTGGTCCGCGGGGCCCGCGGGGGGCTGATCTCCATTCTGTCCACCCGCGACGGGGAGAACGCCAACCAGATGCCCAACGCGCTCATCGGGCTGCGGCGCTGGAACCGGGCCCACCGGGACACGGTGGTGGGGCTCCTGGAGGCCACGGGCCTGGGCGGCGAGGCCGTGAACAACGACCCCCGCGCGCTCTCCGTGGCCGCGGGCATCTCCAACGACGTGTACAACGAGAGCGGCACCGGGCCCATGTACTGGGAGACGTACTTCCACGGGCGGGACGAGGTGGACCGGGCCACGGGGCAGCACGTGCTCCTGGGCGGCAGCCGGGCGAACAACCTGGCGGACATGCTCCAGCTCTTCGGCCTGGTGCCCGGGGCGGCCAACGTCTTCGAGGCCACGTACACGGCCTTCGGCAACGTGGCCAAGCAGCAGTACCCGCGGGACGTGCCGGATTTCCCGGCGTTCGCGCAGGTGTCGGACACGAGCTACCTGCAGGAGGCCTCGCGGCGCCAGGCCCAGGCCGTGGGCGTGGCGGCGAGGCCCACGTTCACCGCCCAGGGGGCGGCCCAGGCCCCGACGCTCATGCGCAGGAGCTACAACATCACGTTCCAGACGGGCTCTGCGGAGTTCACCCCGGAGGCCCTGGTCACGCTCCGGGAGCTCCAGGCGCAGCTCCTGGTGGCCAGCGGGACCTACGTCGAGGTCCACGGGTACACGGACAACGTGGGCGCGGCCTCGGCCAACCAGACGCTCTCGCAGCGCCGCGCCGAGGCGGTGCAGCGCTGGCTCACCACCAGCGCCGCGCTGGCCTTCCCCGAGGGGCGGCTGCGCACCTTCGGCCACGGCCAGGAGAGCCCCGTGGCGGACAACGGCTCCGAGGCCGGCCGGGCCCAGAACCGCCGGGTGGAGATCGCCCTGCGCGCGGGTGGCTGACCGGTGACCCGAGGGCTGTTCTCGCCCTTTGCGAGGGTGACGCCCGCCCAGCGGGTGGTGGCCGTGGGAGTATTCTGGACCCTGGTGCTCGCGGGCTGGACGCTCTTTCACCACCACACCGCGATCATCCCGACGCCCGTAGAGGTGGCCCGGAGCTGGGTGGAGCTCCTGGGCCAGGGCCTGCTGGTGCGGCTCCTGGAGAGCTACGCGCTCAACCTCCAGGCGATGGCCCTGGCGGCGATCCTGTCCTCGGTGTTCGCGTACGCCAGCGTGGTCGGGGCCTTCCGGCCCGCGGCGAAGCTGGTCTCGCAGCTGCGCTTCCTGGGGATGACGGGGATCACCTTCGTGTTCGGGATGTACTTCTCGGGCCGGGGGCTTCAGGTGGCGATGCTGGTCTTCGGCGTGGCGGTGTTCTACGTGACGTCGCTCCTGAGCGTGGTGCAGGGCGTGCCTTCGGGGCAGCTCGACCACGCCCGGACGCTGCGCATGGGCCCCTGGAGGACGCTCTGGGAGGTGGTGGTCCGGGGCACCTTCGACCAGGCCCTGGACGTCCTGCGCCAGAACGCCGCCATGGGCTGGATGATGCTCACCATGGTCGAGGGCCTGGTGCGCTCCCAGGGCGGCGTCGGGGTGATGCTCATTGACCAGAACCGCAGGCTCAACCTCGCGGGGGTCTTCGCGCTCCAGGCGAGCATCCTCGCGGTGGGCATCGGCCAGGACTACTTCCTCGGGCAGCTCCGGCTGCTCCTCTGCCCCTACAGCAAGCTCCGGGAGCGCTGACCGTGAACGACGCGACGAGGGCCGAGACGCTCCTCAAGGTGGAGGACGTGACGCTGGTCCTGGGCGACCGGGTGATCCTCCGGGAGGTGAACGCGGAGATCCGGAACGTGATCCGTCCGGGGCTCTCGCAGGGCCAGGTGGTGTCGCTGCTGGGCCCCTCGGGGATCGGCAAGACGCAGCTCTTCCGGATCATGGCGGGGCTCCAGAAGCCCAGCCGGGGCAAGGTGCTGGTGACCGAGAAGGCCCTGCCCGTGGAGGCCGGGATGGTGGGCGTGGTGGACCAGCACTACACGCTCTTTGCGCACCGCACGGTGGGGGACAACCTCTTGATCGCCGGGCGCCAGGGGGGGCTCCCGCGCGCCCGGGCCGAGGCGCGAGCGCGCGAGCTCCTCGGCCGGCTCAAGCTGGCGGAGCGCTGGGACGAGTGGCCCGCGAACCTCTCCGGCGGCCAGCGGCAGCGGGTGGCCATCGCGCAGCAGCTCCTGTGCTCGGAGCACTACCTCTTGATGGACGAGCCCTTCTCGGGGCTCGACCCGAACATGAAGGACGAGGTCTGCGAGCTGATCGCCGAGGTGGCCGCGCTGCACGAGCTCACGACGATCCTCGTGATCACCCACGACATCGCCTCGGCGATCACCATCTCGGACACCCTGTGGCTCCTGGGCCGGGACCCCGCGGGGGAGGACGGCAAGGTCCACGCCGGGGCCCGGGTGCAGGGGGTCTACGACCTGGTGGAGCGGGGCCTGGCCTGGAGGCCCGAGGTGCAGACCCTGCCGGCCTTTCGGGACCTGTCCCTGGAGCTCCGAGCCCGCTTCCGGACGCTTTGAGGGCGCGCGAGGGATTGACAGGGGCGGGCGCTTCGCGAAACATCCCCGGCCATGAGCGAGAGCACGGAGCTGCCTGAGGATTTCAAGTCCATGCGCGCCCAGGACGCCAACTGGAACGCCATGAGGCTCATCGGCATCGGGGTGGTGACGCTCCTGGTGGCCCTTGCGGTGATCTTCTACTCGGCCACCACGATCCTCGACGGGCACTGAGCCCCACGGAGGAAACAGCCATGGGAGACCGGACTGGCCCGGGAGAGGCTCCAGGGCGGGGCTCGGGCACCTGGAGGGCGACGGCCAGCGCACCGGTGGACTTCGCGAAGTTGACCGGCGCACAGTGGAAGGCCTTGCAAGATGCTCTGCTTGACGCCTTCCCAAGGTATGGCGAGCTCCAACAGTTCGTACGGCAATACCTCGGGGAGAACCTCCCGGCGATCACCGACAAGGGTAACCTCAACCAGGACATCTACGAGCTCATCCAGTGGTCCCAGGCGCGAGGCACGACGGCGAGGCTCTACGCCGCCGCCCGTACGGAGCGCCCGGACCAACCTGCGCTGGTGGCCTTCGGGCTGACCGTCCGCAGGCCCGGGCAGGACGAGACCTCGGTCGGGGTGGGGGCGCTTCAGGAGCTCCTCACCACGGCGCCGCTGGTGCCCTTGACGGAGCTCCTGCGGACGCTGGGCCAGGTCCAGGGTCGGGTGTGCAGGGTCGAGGTTCAGGGGCAGGCCGTAGGGACGGGCTTCCTCGTCGGACCCTCGGCGGTGCTGACCTGCTACCACGTCATGGAGCGGGTCCTCCAGGGCCCGGCGGCGCCGTCCGACGTGCGGCTGCGCTTCGACTGCGTAGACGGTGGAGGAGGGACCCTTGCTGGCCTCGCCGAACAGTGGTGCATTGACAAATCCCCCTACGCTCCCTTCGAGCGTGAAGCACCGGGAGAGGGGGTCCCCACGACCGAGGAGCTTGACTACGTGCTCCTTCGCACCCGCGAGAGGCTCTCGGAGGCTCCCGTGGGTGAAAGCTCCACGGCGTCGGCGCCGCGGCGCGGTGCGGTGACACTCCGCGACGAGCCTCGGCGGCTGCCGGACACGGCGCTGTTCATCGTGCAGCACCCGGGCGGGCGCCCGCAGCAGATAGCCTTTGAGACCCGCGGCGTGCTCGCCTACAACGCCAACGAGACGCGCATGAAGCACCGGGTCAATACCGAGCACGGCTCGTCGGGCTCTCCGGTGTTTGACTTCAAGGGAGCGCTCGTCGCGCTGCACCACGCGGGTGATCCGGCGACGGTGCCCGTGTACAATCAGGCCGTTCCCAGCGGGAAGATCTACGCGTCGCTGGAGGCGCGCGGGGTGTTGCAGAAGCTGGACAGCTGAGAGCCTCCGCGGTGCCTGAGGGCTCAGCGCAGGCGTCGAACGGACGTCGCGTCACGAAGCGCGATGCGCTCGTCGGGGGAGAGCCGCAGCGCGTCGGCATCCCGCACCGCAGCGTCGAAGCGGACGTCCGTCATGCGCTCGACGGCGGCCACGCTGACCTGGTGGTGGACGAACTCGCCAGGGTCAAAGCGCTCGCGGCCAGCCTCGGAGGGGAGGTCCTCCTGGCTGAGGTGGAAGGCCCAGGCGCCGAGGTCGCTGCCCTTGCGCGCGATCACGATCTTCCAGAAGCTCTGGGGCACGAGGATCCCTTCGACCTCGGGGTCGTCGGACCGGAACACCGGACCGGCGAAGAGGGCGAAGCGCTGGCTCGCGACCTGTTCCGCGATGTGGTTCTCCAGGAGGCCCCAGACGCCATCCTGGGTAGACTGATTGAACCTCGGGTGCTGCGGCGCGGCGTTGGTGAAGTGGAAGGAGTCGTCGTTGCCGGCCTCCCGCTCGGCCTCGGAGCTGCCCCAATAGCCGTCCTCGCGGCGGTGGATGTGGCCCTTGTCGTGGATGGCCGGGAGGTAGAACTCCTCATGGCCGACCTGGTGCTCGCGGGCGATCCGCGGGTCGAAGCGCCAGGAAGCGCCGAGCTCCTTGCGGTCTATCGTACCCGCGAGGCGCGGGTCCCGGGTGGTGTTCGCCGCGGTGAAGAAGCAGAAGCGCCGCACGCGGTTCATGACGACGGTGTAGTGATGGTAGCGCAGCACGTGGTCGCCCTCGGCGGGCTCGCCGTCCGTGCGGCGGGAGACCCGCCGGAGGCCCTTCCGGGTCAGCGTCGGCAAGGGGACCGGCACGCCGAGGAAGTCCTCGTCGTAGCCCTCGCGGTCGTCGTAGTCCCTGGCGCTGCGCCGCGCCTCTGGTGCCTCGGGAGGAGCCTTCGCCGCCCCGGGGACCGCTGGGGGGGCGCTGAGCCGCACGGTGAGCTCCACTGGGAGCCACAGGCGCAGCGTCGCCGTAGGGTCCGGCGCGCTCATCGGCCGAGACCCTTCGCCAGCGCCACGCGGTCTGCCCACTCCGGGTGATCTATGAACGGGTTGCGGTTCCCCTGGCGCTGCTCGATCGCGGCGTTGCGGTGCCGCTCGTGGAGGCTCGGCGGAGCCTCCTTGCTCCATCGAAGGAGCATGGCCACGTCCTGGTCATTGTACTCTCGCCGCGGACCCGTACGGTTGATCTCGCCGGGATACCTCAGCAGGAAGTAGAGCACGGCGCGGGCCACCACGGCGCGGTTCGCCACCGGCGCGAAGCGCTCGCCGTGGAGCTCGCCGCAGTCGGGGGGCGGCCCGCCGCGCTCGTCGTCGCCGGGCGCCCCGCCGAAGGGGTGGTTGCCGCGGTAGCTGTTGCAGCGTGGCTCGCAGGCGAAGAGGTGGTGAAGGTCCCCTCGCATCGGCTCCTGCTTCTGGAACCAGCTCTGGGGGACCACGTGCTCGCAGTTGAGCTCCGCCTGGCGCTCCAGCTTGAGCGCCTCGTCGGCGAGGGCCTCGGGGCCGAGGTGCGCCTCCCTCCGCTGGAGCTCGGCGAGGGCGGCCTCGAAGCGGGGGAGCGCCGTCAGGTCATGGCGGAGCGCCTCCTCCGGGTCCATCGCCCTGCTCGAATAGATGCTGCGAAGGGTCCCGTCCGGGTGCAGGTCTACCCATGGATAGAGCTCCCGCGAGGGGTTGTACTTCGGGGGCTGGTCGTGGGTCGAGGTGACGAGCTCGGAGAGGGCGTCGTACAGCGCCTCGGGCGCCGCGCCCGAGTCTACGCCAGCGTAGTAGCTCTCGCGCGCTCGGGCGTCCGCTGCGGCGTGGTAGTACTCTTCGGGCGCCGCCACCGCGCGCGCTCGATTGCGGCGGAGGCGCTCCAGGAGCGCGGCGCCCTCGTCGAGGGCGGCGCCGACCGGCGCGCCCGGAGCGCTGGAGGCCGCGCGGAGCACCGGCGCGCCGAGGCGCACGGACACCTCGATCGGGAGGTCGAAGCGCACGGTCGCGGCCTCCATCACGAGCGTCGCGGAGGTCGTGGCGGCGTGCCCGCCCCGCTGCTGGATGCCCACGGAAGCAGCCAGGGGCGAGGAGGGTCTCGCCTCCGGGGGCGGGGCCGCGCCCCCGGCGCGAGCGAGGAGTCGCCTCGCCCGCTCGGGCTCGGTCCCCTGCGCTCCGGCGCCGGCCGCGAGGTCCCGGATGATCTCTCGCACGAGGATCCCCTCGTTGGAGACCCACGCGACGGCGTCGTCGCCCTGGTCCTCGGTCCAGGGTCTGCCGTCCTTGGCGAGGTAGTTCCCTGCGCCGTCGGTCTTGGGCACCCCCGTGTGGTGGAGAGCGATCAGCTCCAACCGCATGTTGAAGACCGGCGAGCCGGAGGACCCCTGGTGGGTGTCGGCGGCGTACCGGAGGAACGGGGTGTCAATCGCCTCGACCTCGTTCTCCCGGAAGGCGATCTTCTTGTAGCCCCCGAGGGGGTGCTGGATGATCACCACCGCCGCGAGGCGGACCAGCGCGTCGTCGTCGGCGACGAAGGTGAGGGACCCGTAGTCCTCGAGCGCGCGGTCACCGGTCACCGAGCGTGGGGCGACCGCGACGATGGCGTAGTCGAGGTGCTGGACCGTCACGAAGAACCGGTCGGGCTCCAGCGCGAAGGTCACCGAAGGCTTCTCCATCCCGGTCACGTCGAGCTCGTAGTCGAACTGGACGCCGCTGGCGCGCGCCTCTGCGGCGTCGCGGAGTACGTGGTTGTTGGTCATCAGGAGCCCCTCACTGATCAGGGAGCCCGTGCCAAAGCCCTGCCCGCTACCGCGGTCGACGATGCGCCCTACGGCGCGGGCCCGCTGCGCCGCCCGGGCGAGGAACTCGGTGCCCACCAGGTCATCGCTCCCCAGGATGCGCTCCAGGGCGCGGCGGGAGGGGCCCGAGACCGCGCCGAGCGCCTCCTTCCGCGAGAGCCTGCGCCAGCGCGCCGCGAGCTGCGCCGCGTCGGCCGAGCCCACGCCGACACGGCTGAGCTGCTGGGTCACCTGGGCCTGCTCCTGCGGGGGCGCCTCGAGGTCCTCCAACGCACTCGCGCGGCTCGCCTTGCGGAAGCGCGAGGCGGCCTCGGCCTGCTGATACATCAACCGCTTGTCCATGAAGGTGTCCTTTCTGGTTGGGCCCTGGCGGTGGGGACCTGCGGCCGCGAAGTATCTCTGCTCAGGTGTCCCGTTACCAGTAGAATATGGAGGCAAGACCCTCCACTGACCCTCCTGGCTAATGCGGCCAGATCTCCAATGTGCATTGGACGAGAGCTCCGGTACGCACCCTGCCCACGGTGCGTATGGATCTCCCTGTGTGGTTGGGACAGGTCAGCCCGCAGTCCCCCACGGGACCCAGGTATCGGATCGTGGCGGTGTCCGTACCGCAGGGGATCTCGTAGGCATCCACTCTTGAGTTCACCGTAATGGTGTGCTCACGGCGGTTCTGACATCCCAAGGCGAAAGAGTGACGCGGCAACAGGGGCGCGGTAGGAAGCGGCGGTCGGCATACCCCACTGAAGGAGATCCGGAGTCGAAAGAATGGTTGACACACACCCTGTTGACACCGCCATCCCTCGCGGCACGCATTGCCACAGCGACCACAGTGGGTCGGCGTGGCTAGCGATGCCTCGCAGCCGTTGGCGTTGTTCTCGTCACAGTTGCCCCAGCCATCGCGGCACGTCCGGATGCATACTCCGCGCTCACACCGAGCGTCCTGGTGGGCGGCGCTGGCGCAGGAATTGCCGCAGCGACCACAGTGCGAAGTATTAGACCGAGGGTCCACGCAGCGCCTCCCGCACATCCTGCGCGGCGCCACACACGTACCTTCCTCCGGGAAGGCGGTGGACCCATCCTGCGGGGACCGGTCCGGAGGAGCGTCCGCCGCGTCGACCGAGGCGTCCACCCCTGCGTCCGGGGCGTCGATCGTAGGTGACGCGCAGCGGCCCTGGAGGCAGACGACGCCCTCGGCGCAGTGATGGCCACAGCGGCCGCACGCGTGGGGGTCACTGCGTAGGTGAGTCTCGCACCCGTTGCGAGGATCCTGGTCGCAGTCGTCGAAGTCAGCCAGGCATCGAGGCGCGGCCGCCAGCGCGCTCTGCCATGGCTCCGCGCCGAGGAGGACGCCGACCGCGATCGCCTCGAGCGAGAGCCCGAAGAGGGCGCCGGGGATGGCCTGCCACCATCGCAGGTCCAGGCGCTGGGAGCGCAAGGCCCTCGGGAGCAGCTCGGGGTGAAAGGGAACCATCGCCTCCACCTGGCGCGCCAGCGGAGAGGCAGAGAGCACCCGTAACGCCTCCCGCGAGAATGCCAGGCCGCTCGCGAGGCTCTGGTCGAGCGTCTCCAGGTTCCACCGGAGCCAGGCGAGCGACGCTCGATCCTGTGGCTCGGCTCCCACCAGCACCCTGGTCCAGGCGCCGAGGGTTCGGTCGAAGTCCCCGGAGACTACCTGCAGCAGGCGGCCGCGGAGGGTGACATCCCAACGGGACCTCCCCCAGAGCGGCAAGCTCACCAGCTTCAATAGCGCGCCCAGGGACAGCGGCGCCTTGAGCTCCAGCGCGAGCGAGATCGATGCCCAGGGCGAGGGCGTCCAGGCCACGGCGCCGAGCGCGAGGGCACGGAAGGCCTCGGGACCCAGGTACGCCTCCAGGGCGACCGGGGCGAGCTCGTGCCAGGGTCTGCTGGAGACCCCGGATGCCAGCGGGGCGGTCTCTTCGCGCGTGGCGGGAGCCGCTGGATCGAAGAGCACGCGCCAGCCCTCTACGGAGAAGGGCTGGACGACGACGCCTTGCGCCCCGGCCTCGCGGGCCGCCCGGGCGACGTCCAGGGGATCCGCGTCGAGCCAGCAGCGCCGCGCGAAGCGCGCGTAGAGCGCCACGCTCTCGCTCACCAGGCGGCGGGCGCCCCCGACGACGACCAGCGCGGCGTTCTCGCTCGCCAGGGCGCCGAGGTCCACGGTCCTCCGGAGCTGCCTGTCCTCCGCACAGTGGTCCAGTCCTCGCCTCCACCAGGCCAGGGTGATCGATGCGCCGCGGGCGCGCAGCGCCTCGACGAAGGCAAGCACCACCGCCACCCACAGCGCGTCCGGGGCACCCGCATGGATGGCCACAACGACGGGCCCCCCTGGAGCCCGGAGCGCCTCCGCGAGGGCGCCGAGCGCAGGGTCCTGCGACAATGTCGCCTGAAGCGCGGCCCCGTCGGGCTCGATCCCCCAGCGCTGGGGCCCGCCCAGGTAGCGCCCCTGGCCTTGGAGCAGCGCGTAGGCGCGATGGCCGGCCACCGCGAGGACGAGCGCGCCGAGGAGCGCCACGGCTACGGCGAGCGCGACCAACCAGCCCGGGAGGGCGTGCTGTTGGTGGCACGCGGCCAGGCTGAGGCGTGCGGCGCAGGCGCTCCCCCGGGGCCACCATCCACCGAGCATGGGAGCACACGCGAGGAGCGCGGTCGCCGCGACCGCGGTCGCTTTCGCAAGACCGGTGAGGCCGCGATAGCGGTCCGTCAGGAGGGACCAGAAGGGTGATCGTGGAGGGTCAGGCATCGCGGCGGACCTTCAGGGATCGTCCTGTCGAGAGCTCTCTGAAGCGAGATTCGTAGTCCAGGAGGATGTCCTCGTAGCGCTGGAGGTTCACCGCGGCGGCCGCGTCCCCTTCCTGCTTCAACCTCGAAGGGACCTTCTCCGGTGAAGGCAGGGGTTTCTCCTCGCGCCAGGCGCTCAGCCACCGGGCCACGTCCTCGCCCGAGACCGGCTGCAGCGGGGGCAGCAGGACCACGTCGGCTCCGTGCCTCCGCGCGAGGTCACCGACGCGCTGGCTCCACGCCTCGGACCTCCGTCCGACGCACTCAAAGACAAGGTCCAGCCGCGCCCCCTGGCGGAGCCCTCCGAGGCTGCACCATTGTTGGAGGTAGAGCCCCAGCACCGGGAGATCCGCGTCCGGGAGGGTGCCCACTTCGTGACGCACCACCACCGGAGCGTCGAGCAGGTCCTTGAGGTCCGTCTGCCACTGCGTGAAATAATCCGTCCAACCCGCCGACGCAGGTCCGTCGAAGGGCGTGGGGTCCGTCGCGGGAGGCAGGATCTCCTGCGGAAGCTTCGCGCCCACGAGCTTGAGGAGCGCCGCCTCCAGCACCCATCGGAGGTGATTCGCCGCGCCGGGGGGCTCCTCCTCGTCGGGCCAGCTCAAGTGTACGAGCCTGCTCTTCTGCATGGCCTCGGCCAGGAGCTCCGTAAGGTGCTTGTGACCCGCCCCAGGAGCACCGGAGATGGCGACCACGCGCAGCGTAGGCGGAGCCACCGCGAGCTCCTTGATCATCGCCCGTTGGCGCTCACGATCGAGGGCCCGAAAGAGCCCCTCGGAGCTCGCCGTGGGCAGCGCGTCGCCACGGCGCAACAGTTCGCCCCACTGGGCGTCGAACTTCAACAAGGCGTCATGTTCAGGGCGCTCCTGCCTGGCCGCGGCGAGCAGCTCGTGCATCCGACCCTCCGGGTTGGCCCACTCGAACACCTGCGACCAGAGCCCCTCAAGCCCCTGGTTCACAGAGGCGATCTCTTGGAGGTTCTTGTTCAGCTGAAACTTGAACAGTTCCTCTACGCCGGAAGGCGTAGGAAAAGCCCCGAGCAAGGCCTGGCGGAACTCGTGGAGCACCCTGCCGTCAAGGACCACGGCGGGATCTTAGCAGGAGGTCGACCGGGACGTGAAGGCGTCGCGCATCCAGGCACCCAGGCGGCGCCCCCCCTGTGCGCACCACCAGCCTCGACCGGCGCTGGGCGGGCAGCTTCCCCCTCCAGAGGCCCCGGAGCGCTGCCGGACGGGGTCAGTACGATTTCGTCGAACCTTCGCCGCCGAGTGGGTTCTTGCTTCTTGAAGGGTGCGCGGGGCACCCTGAAAGACCAAGGAGCACCACCATGTGGACGAACTTCTTTCAGGCTGGCGGCTGGGGCATGTACCCGACCACGATCTTCGGCTTCCTGCTCGTGGTCGTGGGGGTCCTGTGCGCCCTGCGCCCGGAGCGGCGCTTCCTGCCGCTCCTGGCGAGCCTCGGGGGGCTCACGCTGAGCTCCGGGTTCCTGGGCACCAGCGTGGGGTTCATCACCAGCTTCCGCTACCTCGACCAGGTGCGCGAGGTGGAGCAGCGCTTCACCATCGCCGCGCTCGGGTGCGCCGAGTCGCTCAACAACCTGGTCCTGGCGCTCCTCCTGGTGACCCTCGCGGGGCTCCTGGCGGCCGTGGCGGCCCTGCGGTCGGCGCTCCGCGCCCCGGCGGCGGCGTAACGGAACCGGCGCCGTGCTCTCCGACGAGGCCCTCCACGAGCGGCTCCTGCGCGGCGAGCTCGGCGCCTTCGATCAGCTCTATGACCGCTATCACCGACCCCTGTTTGGCTTCATCCGTCGGCACCTGGCCGACGCCCACGAGGCCGAGGACGTCCTCCATGAGACCTTCCTGGCGCTCCTCCGGGAGCGCGAAGGGGGCCTCCAGGCGGCCAGCCTGCGAGGGTGGCTCTTCCAGGTGGCGCGCAACCTGTGCTTGAACCGCCTTCGCTCCCGGCGCCGCGGGGCGCGGGCCCTGGAGGCCCAGGGATCCGAGGCCCCGATGGTCGAGACCCCGGACCACGCCCTCGAGGGCCGGGAGACCGCCGAGCGCCTGCGTCGGGCCGTGGAGGCCCTCCCGGCGGGCCTCTCGGAGCTCTACGCCCTGCGCGCCGGGGGGCTCTCCTACGAGGAGCTCGCCGAGGCGCTCGCGGTCCCGGTGGGTACGGTAAAATCGCGCATGCACGAGCTGGTGCGGCGCCTGCGAGAGGAGCTTGAGCGATGAACTGCGAGCGCGCGAAGCCCGAACTCCTGGGCTTTCATTTCGGCATGGCGGAGGCAGAGGCCCGGGGCGCCCTGGAGGCGCACCTCCTGGGGTGTCCGGCGTGCCTCCGGGAGTACCTGGAGCTCAAGCGCGCGGTGGAGCTCCCGGAGGAAATCGAAGCCCCGTCGGAGCTGTCCCGCGCGAGGCTGCGCCGGGCGGTGGCCGCGGAGCTACGCCGCGGGGCGGCGCCCTGGACCTGGTGGGAGCGGCCCCTCGCGGTGGGGCTGGCGGCGGCCTCCGTGTGGCTGGCGGTGGGCACCGTACGCTTCGTCTCGACGCAGCCGGGCAGAGCCCCCCACGCGATGGAGCGCGCTCCCTGAGGGTCGCGATCACAGGTCCAGGGAGATCACGCCCGGGTAGCTGGCCGTGCAGCGCGCGCTGCTGTCCGTGCGCATCCGTCGGCCCGTGAACCGTCGCACCTCGACGCCGTCGCGCACCACCACCAGCGTGTAGTTTGCGTTGGCCACGGAGCTGTTGAAGGCGGCGGGGCAGACCAGGTAGCGCCCGGCCGGGGCGGCGGCCGCCCAGAAGACATTCTCCGGGCCGAGCCTCGACATGTCGTCCACGTCGAGCTGCCCACCACAGGCCGTGAGGCTGCTATAATAGACCTCCGTCCCGCACGGCGGCACGACGTGCAGATCCATGTCGCCCGGGGTGTCCCAGGTCAGGGTGAACCGCAGCGTGCCGGAGCCCACGCAGACTCCGTTGACGCAATCCTGACCGCTCGCGCAGGCCCGGCCACAGCCCCCGCAGTGGGCCCTGTCCGTCGCGGTGTCGGTGCACCGCATCGTCGCGCCCGTGCCACAGACGGTCCTGGGCGCGGCGCAGGTCGCTACGCAGGCCCCCGCGGCGCACACCTGCCCGCTGGGACAGGCCACGGCGCAGGCGCCACAGTGACGTGCGTCGGTGTGAGTGTCTACGCACACTCCCCCACACGCTCGGCGATCGGGTGGGCACGCGCAGGTCCCTGTTGTGTTGCAGGTCCCTCCGACGGGCTCGGCGCATGCCCCCGAGGTGCGCGGCGAGGCCGAGCAGGCGGTGGCGCTGCCCATGCACACGAGGGTCCCGGACTGTTGACAGCCGCCGGAGCCCGCGGAGGTGCAGGCCCCCCCGGTGGGTCGGCAGGTCCCGGCACAGTTCGTCTGTCCTGTCGGGCACGAGGCGCCGCACACGCCCATGGCGCACGCCGCGGCGCCGCCCACGGGAACCGCGCAGGCGTTGCCGCAGCGGCCGCAGTTGCGCGGGTCCGTGAGCGTGTTGGTGCACAGCCCGCCGCACATCATGGACGGCGCCGTGCAAACCTCGAGGCAGCGGCCGCGCAGGCAAGGCCCGCTGGTGCAAGCGACGCCGCAGGCGCCGCAGTGCATGGGGTCGCGGTCGGTGTTCACGCAGGTGGGAGCTGGCGCCATCGGCGCGCAGTCGGTCTCCCCGGAGGAGCAGCGCGCTGGAGTCCGGCACCGGTCCAGGAAGCAGTCCTGGCCCTCCGGGCATGGCAGGCCACAACGCCCACAGTTGCGCGGGTCAAACCGGGTGTCGGTGCAGGTGGCCGCAGGCCCCTCGCCGCAGAGGGTCTGGGAGGCCATGGCGCACCCGCAGGTGCCGCGCACGCAGGCCGCCGCCACGGGGCAGGCCCTGCCGCAGCCGCCGCAGTTGGCGCTGCTGGACAAGAGGTCCACGCAGGTCGGCTCCGGTGCGTCGGGGGTGCAATCGGACTGTCCGGCCGGACAGAGCGCGCGCGCGCTGACGCAGCTCCCGGCCATGCAGCGCTGTCCGGCCGCGCATCCGAGCCCGCAGCGCCCGCAGTTGAGGGCGTCGGACTGCAGGTCAACGCAGCCAGCGGCGCAGGGGCTCGTGCCCGCCTCGCAGCCCGCGAAGCACGACACCGGCTCGGCCCGCGCCCGGCTCGAGACCGCGCCGACCCCAAGCTGGCCAAAGCGGTTGTCGCCCCAGCAGAGAACGGCGCCAGAGGAGAGCCTGGCGCAGGCGTGCCGATCGCCCACGGTGAGCTCCACGGCTCCGACGAGGCCCTGCACCCTGGACGCTCGCCAGTCGCCGTTGCCTCCCCAACAACTGACGGTGCCGTCGGCGGTGCGGGCGCAGGTCTCAGAACGGCCCGCAGCGATCTCCACGGCAGAGGAGAACCGCGCGGGCCTCGCGGGCGTCCAGGACACCTCGCCGAAGGTGGCGGGTTCGCCGAGCTGGCCGGAGCCGCCCTGGCCCCAACAGCGGACCTCCCCTCCACGCCACCTCGCGCAGGTGTGATGGAAGCCCGCCGCGAGCTCCTCGGTGTCGCGGAGCCCGGAGAGAACGACTGGAGCAAGTCGCTCGCCGGGACCTCCACCGACGCCGACCTGTCCGAAGGCGTTGGAGCCCCAACAGTGGACCTGACCGTACCAGTCGATCCCGCAGGTGTGCTCTGAGCCGGCCGCGAGGTCGTTCCACGACTCCGTGGTCCCGCGGTCGGCCCGGACTGGCGTGGCGCTGCTGGTGGTGGTGTTGTTCCCGAGCTGTCCAAAGCTGTTGGCGCCCCAACAGCGGAGCCCATAGTTGACCCGCGCGCAGGTGTGCCGGTTCCCCGCGACGATCTGCATCGCGGAGAGCCTGGGCACCAAGACGGGCGTCGCGCGATCGGTGGTGGTGCCGTCTCCGAGTTGTCCATCGCCGTTGGCGCCCCAGCAGTAGACGGCGCCCGAGGCGAGCCGCGCGCAGGTGTGCTCTCCCCCCGCGGCGACCTCCACGACATCGGTCAGCGCAGGACCCACGCAGGCCGCGCCAGGGATCAGCGACCCGTCCCCGAGCTGTCCCTTGGCGTTGGAACCCCAGCAGCGCACCCTGCCCGCGACGACAGCGCAGGTGTGCTCCCAACCGGCCGCGAGCGTGGTCGCGCCGCTGCGCGCGCATACTCCTGCGAGGCAGCTCCGCCCGGACTCGCAGCGGAGATCGCAGCGGCCGCAGTGGGCCGCGTCGGTCTGCGTGTCCACGCAGGCTCCGGAGCACGGCGTCCGCCCTGCCGGGCAGAGCGTGGCGGCGAGGCAGGCGCCGCCGCGGCACTCCTGGCCGTGGAGGCAGGTGATTCCACAGCCCCCGCAGTGGAGCGCGTCGGACTGGGTGTTGACGCAGCGCAGGCTGCAGATCGTGGGCTCCCTCGGGTGCGATGGCGCGCAGCCAGTGGTGCAGAGCGAATAGGCCGGTCGGTTCACGCGGGCGTCGACGAAACGTGCGAAGGTCCCGGCCTCGGCGTTGCGATTGGAGCCCCAGCACTGCACCCGCCCGCGATCCAAGACCGCGCAGCTATGCGCGGACCCTGCGGAGAGCTCGAAGGCCAGGAGGTCGGGCACCACGACGGGGGCGCCGCGGTCCGTGGTCGTGTTGTCGCCGAGCTGGCCGTCGGTGTTCCGCCCCCAGCAGCGGACCAGTCTGTCGCGTCCGCGGGCGCAGGTGTGCTGATCCCCTGCGGCGAGCTCCGCGGTGTCGCTGAGCCCCGGGACTGCGACGGGCGCAGGGCGGTCGGTGGTGGTCCCATCTCCGAGCTGGCCGCGGCTGTTGGAGCCCCAGCAGCGAACCGCGCCGGAGGCGAGCCGCGCGCAGGTGTGCTGGTCGCCTGCGGTGAGCTCGACGGCGTCCGTGATCCCCAGCACCACGACGGGCGCGGGGCGGTCGGCGGTGGTCCCGTCTCCGAGCTGGCCGCGGCTGTTGGAGCCCCAGCAGTGGACCGCGCCGGAGGCGAGCCGCGCGCAGGTATGCTGGTCGCCCGCGGCGACCTCGACGGCGTTGGCGAGCCCAGCCACCGAGACGAACCTCGCGCTGTCCGCGGCGGCCCCGTTCCCGAGCTGACCCTGTCCGTTGGCCCCCCAGCAGGAGACACTGCCGAAGGAGCTTCGCGCGCAGTTGTGGTCGGAGCCCGCGACGATCTCGACGGGGTCGAGCAAGCCGGAGATTGCCAGCGGGGTGGCGCTGTTCCCGGTCGTCCCGTCCCCGAGCTGGCCTCGGTTGTTCGCGCCCCAGCACCGAACCTCCGGCCCGCGCCCGTCCCTGAAGAGGGCGCAGTTGTGCGCGCGCCCCGCGGAGATCGCGACGGGAGTTCCTGAAAGGGGTGTGCAGTCCCCGGGCGCCCTCTCGGTGGTGCCGAGCTGACCCGCCTCGTTGGACCCCCAGCAGACCACCCTGTCGGTCGTGCCAACGGAGGTAATCGCGCAGGTGTGGGCGCCGCCCGCAGCGAGGCGATGATCTCTGGCGCGAGGGACCTCGGGAGATGTCTCGGGCGAAGCGTCGCGAGGGTTCACCGTCGTTGTGCCGGGGGGCATCGACTGGGATGCATCGTCGGACTCACACCCCGCGAGGTACTGCCCCAGGAGGACCGTAAGGATCGAGAGACCGAGGTGGAGGAGCCTGACTTGTGTGTTGTGCATGAACCCCCCGGAGGAATAGGGACCGCCAGCACCCTGAACGGCGGCCCTGTCCAAAGGGTTGAGCCGGAGTTGTGATTTTTTCTCCAGGCTCCCGTCTCAATGGAGTCTTTCAGGCGGGACCAGTCGGCGCTTGAGCGCTGGTGAGGGTCCCGATGCCCGGCGTACGCTGGCCGCTACGGGCCGCCGGTCACGGCCCCACCGAAGAATGAGCTGGGCGTGTTGGTGCCGCGCAGCGTGGGGGAGGCGAACATGGCGAGCCCAATCATCGACCCGCGGTGGACCCGCACTCGGCCCACGCCAGACACCGTGCCCTCGGGCGCCCCGGGCCACCCGATGGCCACGTCGCCGAGGTGGTCGCCGTCGACGTCCAGCGCGCCGCCGACGGCGATGCCAAAGAGGAACCCGGTGGTGGCGGTCAGCGTAGCGGAGCGCGAAGACTGGAGCCCCGTCGCGCCGCCGAGGTGGAGGTACACCGCGCCGTGGCTGGAGACGCCCGGGGCCCCCACCAGGAGGTCGGCGTAGCCGTCGCCGTTGACGTCCCCGGCGCCGGTCACGGCGCGCCCGAAGCGATCCGAGGTGTCGGACCCCGTCAGGGTCGTGGCGGCCGTGGCGCTGGTCCCGGCGGCTCCGCCGAGGTGGACGCGCACAGCGCCGCGGAGCGGTGCGAGGAGGCCCCCCACGCCTACGGCGAGGTCGGCGTAGCCGTCGCCGTTGAGGTCCCCGGCGTTGGCCACCGCGGAGCCGAGGGCGCCGCCGGCTTCGGTCCCCGAGAGGGTGAGCGCCGGGGTCGCCGCGAGCCCTGTCGCCGAGCCGAGGAAGACGTAGGCCCGGCCGACGTTGGTCATGCCCGTCGGGGCCCAGAGCGGGGCTCCCACGACGAGGTCCGCGAAGCCGTCGCCGTTGACGTCCCCGGCGCTGGCCACGGCGCCGCCGAAGCCCGCGCCCGCGTCCGGCGCCGCGAGCGCCACCGGCGTGCTCGCGCGGAGGCCCGAGGGACCCGCGCGGCCAAGGTACACCCGCATACCGGACGGCGCCGACCCGACGGCGAAATCCCCGTAACCGTCGCGGTTCAGGTCGCCCGCGGCGCTGACGACGGCGCCAAAGGCCGCGCCGCTGCCGAGGGCCGGCGCGAGGGTGAGCCCCGGCTCGGCGCCGAGCCCCGAGGGGCCGCCCAGGTACAGGTGCGCGTTGCCGCGGTTGCCGTTCACCGAGGGAGAACCCACCAGGAGGTCGCCGTAGCCGTCGCCGTTGACGTCCCCGGCGCTCGTCACGCTGCGGCCAAAGCCCGCCTCGCCGGTCACCGGCGACCCGAGGACGATGGTCGGCGAGGCGCCAAGCCCCGTGCTGCCGCCGTGGAAGACCCACACGCGGTTCAGCGGGACCTCGCCCACCGCCAGGTCGCTGAAGCCGTCGCCGTTGACGTCCAGGGTGGTGCCCCAGGCCCCGTCCAGGAGCGCGGAGCGCGCGCCCACGGTGAACTGCCAGGTGGGCGACGGGGCCGTCACCACGGCGCCGTCGGTGAGCCCCGCGAGCTGCCAGAAGACCACCCCGGGGCCCAGGTCCTCGGCGGGCGTGAAGCTCGTCCCGGTGACGTCCGTCGTGACCAGCACCCGGGCGCAGGCACGGTCCGCGCAGAGCGTGACCCGCGCGCTCGTCACGGCCCCGGGCAGCACCCACCGGAGCGTCGGCCGCCGAGAGGTCACCGTCGCCGTCGAGAGCGGGGACAAAGGGCGAGGTGTAGTCAAGACACACACACCACCCGACAGGGTGAAGCCTGCCGCGCAGGTGCTCCCGCAGGCGGTGCCGTCGCAGGTCGCCACGGCGTTGGCCGGCACCGGACAGACGGCGCAGGCTGTCCCGCACCCAAGGACGGAGGTGTTGCTGGCGCAGGAGGTTCCACAGGCGTGGTACCCGGCGTTGCACACCCTGCCGCAGGCGGTCCCGTCGCAGGTGGCGAGCCCGTTGAGGGGCACCGGGCACGGCTCGCAGGAGGTCCCGCAGGCCAGGATCGAGCGGTTGCTGAGGCAAGCCGTCGAGCAGCGGTGGAAACCCGTGAGGCAGCGCCAGTCGCAGAAGGACATACCCGGGAGGGTGGTGCAGAAGGACGTCCCGTTTGGCGGCGGCGCCGGGCACGACGAGCAGCCCGGGCAGGACGACCCGCCCCCGGGGCAGGCGCAGCGGCCCGACGAGCAGACCTGGCGGCCCGAGCAGGCCATCCCGCATGCGCCGCAGTTGTAGCGGTCGGTGGCGAGGGGGACGCAGCGGCCGTAGGAGCAACCGGTGTTGGGGGACCGGCAGGCGCAGACGCCCCCCACGCAGGACTGGCCGGTGGGGCAGGCGGCGCCGCAGGCCCCGCAGTTGGCGGCGTCCGTGGCGAGGTCCGCGCAGCCGGCCCCGCACACCGTCTGCGTGGGGCTCGCGCAGAGGCAGGTCCCGGAGGAGCAGGTCTGGCCCGCCACGCAGCGAGTGCCGCAGACTCCGCAGTTGGCCGCGTCGGACTGGAGGTTGACGCATGCGCCCCCGCAGACCGAGGTGCCCGTGGGGCAAGCGCAGGCGCCGCCCGAGCAGTACCCGCCCGTTGGGCATGCATTGTAGCATCGACCGCAGTTCAGCGCGTTGTTGGAGAGGTTCCGGCACCCCCGGCTGCCCATTCCGGTGCAAAGGGTCTGTCCCGTCGGGCACTGGCACACCCCGGAGACACAAGACTGCCCTGGGGCGCAGGGGCTCGAGCAGCGGCCGCAGTGGCCAGCGTTGTTCGAGGTATTGACGCAGATGCCCGAGCAGAGCGTCTGGAAGGAGGGACACGCGCAGGTCCCCGAGGTGCACACCTGCCCCGAGGGGCACGCGCGGCCGCAGCTCCCGCAGTTGGCCGCGTCGCTCGCGAGGCGCGCGCAGGTGCGGCCGCACAGGGTCGTCTCCGCCGGGCACGAGCACGCCCCGCCGGAGCAGGTACCGCCCGAGGGGCAAGCGTTCCCGCAGCTCCCGCAGTTGCTAGGGTCCGTCGCGGGGAAGACGCACGCGGTGCCGCAGGTGATCCCGAGGCAGGACCTGCCGCAGGGCGTGGGCGGCGGCGGGCAGGTGCAGCCGCCGGAGCGGCACACCTGGTCGCCTGCGCAGCGCCGGAAGCAGCGCCCGCAGTGGTTGTCGTTGGTCCGCACGTCGATGCAGCCCCCGCCGCAGTCGGCCTGGCCCGCGGGGCAGGTGCCCTGGCACGCCCCGGCCACGCAGCGCTGCCCCGCGGGGCAGGAGGCGCCGCAGGCGCCGCAGTGGGCGGCGTCCGTCGCGAGGTCCACGCAGGCCCCGGTGCAGGCGGAGAGCCCCGCGGGGCAGGCGCAGGCGCCCGCGACGCAGCCCTGGCCCGTCCCGCAGGTGGCGCTGCAGCGGCCGCAGTGGGCGGTGTCCGTCCGGGTGTCCGCGCAGCTCCCATCGCAGACCAGCTCGCCCCGGGAGCAGCCGCACACGCCCCCCGCGCAGGTCTGGCCGGCGCCGCAGGAGTCGCCGCAGCGGCCGCAGTGAAGGACGCTCACCGCGGTGTCCACGCAGGAGCCCCCGCAGAGGCGCTGCCCCTCGGGGCAGGCGCAGGCGCCTCCGGAGCAGCGCTGGCCGGGTCCGCAGCTGTTGCCGCAGCGCCCGCAGTGCAGGGCGTCCGCGGCGGTGTCCACGCAGAAGTCCCCGCAGCGGGTGGTGCCCGCGAAGCACACGCAGGCGCCCGCCGCGCACTCCTGACCCGTGCCGCACGCGCTGCCGCAGCGGCCGCAGTGCTCCGCGTCGGTCTGCGGGTCCACGCAGCGCTCGTCGCACGGCACCTGGCCGGGGTCGCACCCCGGCGTCGTCGGGGCCTCGCCAACGTCGGAAGTACGGTCCGCGGCCGCAGCGTCCGAGGCGCCGTCCATCGCGGGAAGGTCCATCGAGGGACGGGTGTCCTCCGTCACACCGGCGTCCGTCTCGGAGTCGTCGGTGGTCGTGCCGTCCTGCGCGGTGGAGTCCTGGGCCGAGTCCGGGAGGTCGGCCACGGAGTCCGCGCCCGCGTCGGGGCCCGAGCGGTCCGGCGCCTGGGTGTCCATCCCAGGGGCGTCGGCCGCGGTGTCCGAAGCGGCGTCCGGGGATGGTGGAGGTGTCGGGTTGGAGCCGCAACCCACGACCAGCGCGATGCTTACGACGAAGACCAGGCCGACCGCGAGACGCATGGTGAGTCCTCCGTGGCATCAACCCCACGGGGTTGTTCCAGCGCCCTCCACTGGAGACCCACGAATACCACCATTCCCGGAACGGGTGTGCCTCACGCCACCACGGTTGCGCTTCCCGGGTGTGCGGTCTGGCGCTCTCGCCCGGAGCCTACCGGACCCACGCGGTGGCGCGGGTGTAACTCCCCGGCGCCCAGGGGCCGTAGTTCCACCAGATGCCCGCGTTGGGGCCGCAGCACCAGCGCGCCAGGCACGCGTGTTGGCTGCGGGCCGTCACGTCCTCGATGCACGGCCCGTGCATGGCGTGATAGGCAACACGGCCGGGGCCGAAGCCCCGAGCGAGGTCCGCGGTGGCCTCCACCGGGTCGCCCGTCGGGACATGGCGATCAGTGGTGTAGAACGGCACTCCGCGCCAGTAGAGCCTGCGCGCTCCGTCCGAGGACAACACGCGAAAGGTGGTCCCCAGCCTCGCGATCATGCCCCTCGGGAGCACCGCCACGGCGTCCACCGAGGCCGAGGAGAGCGCCGCGAGGTTCGCCCCGTCGTCCGTGCGGTCACTGTTGTTGGCCATGTTGGACTTGTAGACCAGCGTCCAGCCGCCGCCGTCCGAGCGCATGTCGCAGAAGAGCGCGAGGGGCTCCCGCAGCCCCGGGCCGTCGGGGTCCAGGAGGTACGTCCCGTCGGGGCTCGAAGGCGCCCGGCGGAGCACCTCGGCGCAGCTCGCAGGGACGCGGCAGACACCCTCGGAGCACAACATCCCCGTGGGGCATGCGGTGTTGCATGCGCCGCAATGCGACGGATCGGAGAGGAGCTCGCGGCAGGAGGCGCCGCACGGTGTCATGGGCGCCGGGCAGCTGAACGGAGCCTCCGAAGCGGTCACCGTATCGCGCGCCGAGCCGTCCGCCGGGGCCGGCTCCGCGGCGAGGTCCCTCGGGAGGTCCGGCGAGAGGTCCGGCGCGCGGTCCGTGGCGGTCGCCCGGTCAGGCGGGAGCGACGCCTCCGGGGTGGGCGCCTCCGAGGCGTCCGAGTCCGGGCCAGCTGCGTCTGGCGCGAAGACCTCCGGAACATCCAGCCCGTCGGAGTCCGACACCGGCGTGTCCGCGAAGGGAGCGGGGTCTCCTGCGGGAGGATCGTCAACGGCGGTGCCGGCGTCCGGGGTGCCGTTGGCGCCGTCCGTCGCCAGGGCGCAGGCCCCAGAGCACAGCGAGAGCAACACCCAGGCCCGACCAGCCATTGCCACCGTGGGGCCATCCTCGCACGAGGCGCTCGGGGGGGTGTGCCTCCCAGGAAACTCCCGGTGGATACGGTTCCGATTATATATGTATATACGTATGAAGGTATGAACGGCCCTTCTGGGGACGAGGAGCCCCCCGGCGCCGGGCCAGAGCGTGGACTAGAGCCTTGCGGCGGCGCGGCGGAGGGCGCCGGAGCAGTCCTCGGTGATCGGGTCGCCGTGGGAGACGGTGATCACCTTCCAGGGCTTCTCGGCCATGCGCTCCAGGAACGCTCGGACCCTGGCCTTGTCCTCCACGAACATCCACCGCACGATCCGAGGGACGCCCAGGACGCCGCCGCTGCCGAGGAGGTTGAACATCGGCGCGCGGAAGTCCCCGGACAGCTTCGGTCCGTTCCCGAGGAGGTCGTTGAGGATCAGGGCCTTGCCGCCGTCGATGTCCACCTCGTAGGCCAGCTCGTGGGAGGGGGGCTTTGTGCCGTCCTGGGCATGCCAGGTGACCCCGAAGGAGCTCACCCCGAGGGTGGGGTCCTCGCAGGTGGCGTCCGGCTTGATGATCTCCTCGACCTTGGCCCTGGCCCCGGAGGGGCAGAGCACCCGGAGCTGCGGGTAGCGGGCCTTGTACCGCGGGGCGTCCGTGCGGTGGCCCTCGTTGGGCACGATCATGTACTTCGGCGCGCCGAGCTTCTCCAGCGCGGCCATGCGCGCGGCGTCCATGCAGACGACGCTGTGCAGCACCAGGCCCCCGTCGGGGAGGCGGTAGATGGCCATGTTGCGCGGCAGGGGCAGACCCTTCTGCGCGCTCTTGACCCACCAGAGGTTGTTCGCCAGGGGGGTGATGTCACCGTGAGGGAAGACCCCCGAGTCCCAGTCTTCAGCCATGGCCGGGACCATCGGCGCTCCGGCGGGTGGTGTCAACCATCGAGGACGGCGAGCGAGGTACCCTCGGCGCCATGAGCGCGCAGACGATCGCCGACCGCGTCGAGGTAGGGGGCGCGGTCGCGACCAGGGGCTCGGGCGAGGCGTTCAGGACCGGGTGAGGCTGGTGGGGTGGGCCCGTCGGGCGGCGTCACGAGCTTCGTGGTGGCGATCTCGGGTGCTGGCGCTATAAACGTGGCACGACCGATGCCGCTGCTGTATTTCTGGCGCGGAGACAACTACCACCGCGACCTCGACGAGGGGGTGGCCTTTCACCTGAACCAGTCGTCGCAGCGGCTGCATGAGATCGAGCGCGGCGATAGCGTGTGGGCCTTCACGCGCAACGCGGGCGGGCGCTACGTGCTGGCCGCGGAGCTCGTCGTGCGTGCGAAGACGCGCAACCCGGCGGGATACCCCTACGGCCCCTACCGCGTGTGGGGCGACCGTGAGCGCTCGCGCTACTTCGCCACCGACGAAGGGCCCGACGCGGAGCTGCTGATCCGCGGGTTCGACCTCTCGGTGGGGCGTGGCGTGCTCGGGCATTCCTTCCAGGGTCCCGGCGCGGTTCGCAAGCTCTCGCTCGCCGACCATCGGTCGCTCGCCGCGTTCGCGCGCGGCCTCCCGCTCGAAGCGCGCGCCCACCGCGTCGATGAGGAGCGGCTGGAGCTGGTCGTTGCGCGCGCCTCTCCCGAGGTGATCACCGAGACGCTCTACGACCTGGGCAGCGGCATGGGCGACGACCGCCGCCGGTGGATCGTACGGGAGGCCGTAGCTCGCAGCCGCGCGCATGTGGAGGCGCTCCGCAGGATGTACCGCGGCCGCTGCCAGCTCTGCGCGTGGGAGTCGCGCACGGCGCACGCCGTCGACGTGTGCGAGGGGCACCACCTCCAGTGGCTCAGCCGCGGAGGCGGTGACGCGCTGGAGAACATGGCGCTGCTCTGCCCCAACCACCACCGCCTCGTGCACGCGCTCGATGCGCCGCTCGACTTCGCCGACCTCGCGTTCGATCTGGGCGACCGCCGCGAGACGCTGCGCATCAACGAACACCTGAGGCGGGCCGCGTGAGCGACGAGAGTCGCTGAGCGCCGTGTGGTGTTCGACGTGACATTCCCCACCAGGGGAGTGACCTTCGAGGGAGGGCGGGGCCCGCGTAGGACGAGTTCATGCCGACGACGAGATCACCAATAATATCAACGACTTGGCTGGCGGAGAGGGCGGGATTCGAACCCGCGGAACCGTTGCCGGTTCACATGATTTCCAGTCATGCACCTTCGACCACTCGGTCACCTCTCCTGGTGCGTGGGACGCGAAGCTCGTCAGCGGAGAGCAAGGGATTCGAACCCCTGGTACCCGTAAGGGTACACTTGATTTCGAGTCAAGCGCCTTCGACCACTCGGCCAGCTCTCCGCCGGGCACCCTGACAAATCCCACCCGCCCTGTCAACCGCCCTCAGGCCCCCCGCGCCCGCAGCGCCCGGAAGAACCCCTTGAGCAGCGCCGCGCTCTCCTCGCCCAGCACCCCCGCGGTGACCTCGTAGCGGTGGTTGAGCCGCGCGTCCTCGCCGAGCTGGTACAGCGACCGCAGGCACCCCGCCCGCGGGTCGTCGCAGCCGTAGACCACCCGGCGCACCCGCGCGTTCACCAGGGCCCCCGCGCACATCGCGCAGGGCTCCAGCGTGACGTACGCGGTCACCCCGTCCAGCCGCCAGGAGCCCCGCGCCAGCGCAGCCGCACGCAGCGCCACCACCTCCGCGTGGGCCGTCGGGTCCCCGAGGAGCTCCCGGAGGTTGTGCCCCCGGCCCAGGACCCGCTCCGTCGCGTCCTCCACCAGCACGCACCCCACGGGCACCTCGCCCCGCAGCGCCGCCACCCGCGCCTCGTCCAGCGCCAGGCGCATCGCGCGCTGGTCGCGCTCAGCCTCCATGGTGTCGGCGGATGTTGTACACCGCCATGCCCTCGGCCACGCTCTCGTCGGGCTGGTCCGGGTGCCACGCCCGCAGCGCCGCCACGCCCAGGTGGTTGCCCAGGCGCCGCACCCTCGCCTCCGCCAGGAGGAGCTCGGCTCGGCCCGGGAGCAGGTAGTCCACCCGCAGGTCCACCGTGGAGATCCGGTCCTGGAGCGTCAGCCGGCTCCACACCGCCAGGCCCCCGGTGGTGTCCAACAACGCAGAGATCACTCCCCCGTGGAGGGCCGGACGCATCGGGTCGCCGATCAGCTCCGGACGGAACGGTAGCCTCAGCCTCGCCAGGCCCGTCTCCAGGTGGTCCACCTCCATCCCCAGGAAGCGGTTGAAGGGGATCGTCTGCGCAAAAAGGATGTGCACGTTTGCCAGGGTGTTCTCGTCCATGCACACTGTGGGGTTGAAGGGTCCGGCGCGCAGGGTACCAGCGCGCCAGAGCCCCCTGGCGGTGAAATCTCGTGCGTAGCCGCGCCCCAGTCCTCGCGCTCTCCGGCCTCCTCCTCGGGCTCTCCCCCTCCCCGGCGCGCGCCGTGGGGGCCCACAGCACCACACAGTTCACCACAACCACCGACCAGGCCCCACCTCCCCCGGGGCCGGGGCTCTGTTGCTGTCGGGTGTTCGTCCACGGGTGGCAGTACCGCTGGCGCTCGGCGGCGGACTGTCAGGCCCAGGGCGGCACCTGCGTCTCACCGGATCACTGCTGAGATGCGCATCACCGTGCTGGCAAGCGGGTCCAAGGGGAACGTGTCACTCTTCGAGCACGGGACCAGCCGGGTGCTCGTGGACGCGGGGCTCTCGGTGCGGGAGCTCAAGGTGAGGCTCGCGCGGGCGTGCGTCCAGGGCGCGCCCACCGCGCAGGTGATCACCCACGCCCACCGGGACCATTGGGCCAACGCCGAGGCCGTGGCCCGGCACTTCGGCATCCCCGTGTTCGTGTCCGAGGCCACCCGGCGGGTGATCCCCCTCACGGGCGTGTCGTGCGTGTGCGTCTACTCCGCGCGGCAGGCCTTCGGCATCGGGGACCTGGAGCTGCGCCCGCAGCCCCTGCCTCACGACGCCGCCCAGGTGGCCCTGCGGATCTCGTCCCGGGGCCACGCGGCGCTCCTGGCCACGGACCTCGGCGAGGTCACCCCGCAGCTCCAGGACCTGGTCAAGGGCTGCGAGGCCGTGCTCATCGAGAGCAACCACGACACGGAGATGCTCTGGCGAGGGCCCTATCCCCCGTCGCTCAAGAAGCGCGTGGCGAGCGCCCAGGGGCACCTGTCCAACCACCAGACCCGGGGCTTCTTGAAGGCCCTCCCGAGGGAGGTGCAGACCGTGGTGCTCATGCACCTTTCGGAGACCAACAACTCCCCGGGCCTCGCCCTGGAGTGCGCCGCCGAGGCCCTCTCGGAGCACCCCGCGCGGCTCCTGGTGGCCTCCCAGACGGGCGTCACGCAGCTCGCCACCCGAGGGCCAAAGCAGCTCTCGCTCTTCGGGCCCTGAAGGGCCGTTAGCGCCTGCGGGCCAGCGCCGTGGCGTCGTCCGCGGCGGTGATGCGCAGGCCCCAGGTGACCCCGAAGGCCAGCATCGCCATGCCCACCGGCGAGAGCGCGTTCAGCATCCGGTGCGCCGTGGAGCCCGGGGTGGCCAGCGCGTGGAGCCACGGGAACACCACCCCGCACAGGATCGTCGGGAACACCCCGAGGTACACCCAGCGCCGGGACTCCGGCGCCGTCGTCAGGAACGACGCCACGGTGAGCCCCGCGATGGTCGAGAGCTGGTTCGAGAACAGGTCCCCCGCCGGGTCCTGCGTGCGGTAGCTCACCCCGAGCCAGGCGTGCAGGAACAGCACCAGGAGCGCCGCCAGCGAGCCCGCCACGGAGATCCACCGCGTCGCCGCGTCGTGGCCCCGGACCGGCCCGGAGGGCTCCTCGGCCATCGCTCCCCTCAGCCCCCCGCGAGGCGCTGGAGCGCGTCCGTCACGCCCACCGCGTCCAGGGCGTCCCGGCGCTTCAGGAGCGCCGCCAGGAACGCCGCCCGGGCCTTGGCGAGCCGCCGCGGCGGGAGCGTCTCCCCGGCCGCCCGCAGCGCCCCCGCGCAGAGCGCCTCCAGCGCCATCGCCGTGAGCACGTCCCGGCCCGCCACGGAGCCCCGCTGGAGCTGCTCCCACAAGGGCTGCACGTCCAGCGCCCGGGCACCCCCGCCCGCCCCGAAGGCCGCCTGCGGGACCAGGTCCCGCACCCTCGCCGTGGCGTCCCGCAGCGCCGCGGAGAACACCTGCGCGCTCGCCAGGCCGAACTCCTTGCGGGCGTCCTCGGCCAGCGCCCCCACCGCGTCCGAGGTCACCGCCAGCGCCGCGCGCAGGAGCTCCTCGGGCACCACCCTCGCCGCGCTCGGGGCCTCCCCGGGCAGGAGCTGGAAGGACACCTGCCCCTCGGGCGTGCAGTTCTCGATCCACGCCCCGAGGCCCCCGAGGGTCTCCGTCACGAACTCCCCGCGGTGCCCCGGGGCGATGAACAGCCCCCCGAGGGCCCCCTGCCGGAAGAGCGCCAGGGACGTCATGTTGCGGTCCATCACCGAGAGCACCCCGGAGAGGCGGTTCCGCTGTAGTCGCATGAAGAGCCCGAGGGGCCTCAGGAGCTCCGCGGGCAGCGGCCCCAAAACCCGGGCGCCGTCCAGCCAGGCCCGCAGCGCCACCACCGCCTCGGCCTCCAGCGGCTGTACCGCCACCAGGCCCTCGCCCCGCACCATCGCCGCGGCCATCGCCTCGCGCAAGGTCACCCTCGAGGGCGCTCCCCGCGTCACCCGCAAGACCAGCGCGGGCTGCCGGTCCGTGAAGAGCACCAGGTCCGCCTCGCCCGCGCGGTAGAGCCCATGGAGGTGCGCGCTCCCCGCGCTCAGGTCCTCCGCGAGGCGCAGCATGGCCTTCACGTCCGCCACCTTGAGGTCCAGCGCCTTGGTCGGGTCCGGCGGAGGCAGCGGGAGCCCCACGGCGTTCACCCGCTGGTGCACCTCGCCGGCCCTCACTGCCGCCGCGTCCGTCACCGTGGTCGGCTCCCTCGTCGCGCCGTGCTGGGGCTCCGGAACCCCCACGGGCACGGGCGCCAGGTGCGTGGCCACCTCCGCCGCGGTCTGCACCCGCTGCTCGGGCTCCCGCGCCAGCATGCGCCCCACCAGCGCCACCAGCGGCGCCGGGAGGTCCCCTCGGCGCCGCGAGAGAGGCACCGGGTCCGTCGTAAGACGCGCCACCATCTGCTGCATCGCGTCCTCGGCGTCGAAGGGCAGGAGCCCCGTCAGGAGCTCGTAGAGCATCACCCCGAGGGCGTACACGTCCGCCCGCGCGTCCACGTTCGAGTCCCCTCGGGCCTGCTCCGGCGCCAGGTACCACGGCGTCCCCACCACGCTCCCCTGCCGCGTCAAGCGCCGGTTCTGCGACATCACCATGGAGGCTATGCCAAAATCGGTCAAGACGGCCGTTCCGTCCGGAGCGACCATCACATTGTCGGGTTTGATGTCCCGGTGGATGATCCCTCGCGCATGGGCGTGGGCCAGGGCGTCGGCCACCTGGCGCCCGAGGTGCCGGGTCTCCTCCACCGAGAGGGCCCCTCGCTGCCGCAGGAGCGAGGCCAGGGACACCCCCGGGAGGAGCTCCATGATGATGAAATGGTCGCCCTGGTCGATGTTTGCGTCGAGCACCCGGACAATGTTCGGGTGGCGCAGGCTGGCGGCGAGCTGGGCCTCGCGCAGGAAGCGCTCGGCCATGTCCGGGCCGAGGGTCCCGTCGGTGCTCGGCCCCCCGAGGAGCTTCACCGCCACGGGGATCTGGAGGGCCTCGTGGGTGGCCTGGTACACCGCCCCCATGCCCCCGACGCCCAGGAGCCGCTCGATCCGGCAGCGCCCCAGGGTGCGCCCGACCATGGCCTCCGGGAGCGTCACCGCTCGGCCTCGGCGCGGGCGGCGTTGAGCTTCGCCACGATGCGCGACGCGCTGCGCTCGACCTCGTCGATCTCGTTGGAGGCCCACAGGGGCGGCAGCTCCGAGGGGTGGGTGCCCGCCACCACGCGCTCCAGCGTGTGCATCTTGTGCACGAAGGCGCGCAACACCAGCTTCTCCAGGAGGTACAGCGTGAAGGCGAAGCCCACGCCCACCACGAGGCTCGCGCCGAAGAGCGCCGTACGATTCCCCACCAGCGCGAGCGCCAGGAACGGGTACCCCAGCCCGAGCACCACGCCGGCGCCCATGGTCATGAGGAAGAGCTTCCACATCTGCGGTAGTTCACGGGAGGCCATCGGGCCCGGCGAGTCTAGCGGACCCCGCTGCCCCGGTCACGAACTCGCCCGGAGGGCCTCCGTTCACCCTCCGCGGGCGAGGAGCCGCACCAGGGCCTCGGCCTTGGGGACCAGGGAGGCGAGCTCCACGCGCTCGTCCAGGGTGTGGAAGCCCGCGCCCCGCGGGCCCAGGCCGTCCACCGAGGGGACGCCCACGGAGGCCGTGGTGCTCGCGTCGCTGCCGCCGCCCTGCCGCGGCGCCTCGCCGCGCCCGAGGCCCGCCTCCGCGGCGCAGGCGCCGTAGCGCTCGGCCAGGGCGCGCGATGCGTCCGTGGCCACGAGCGGCGCGCGGCCGGCGCCCTCCCGGAGCTCCAGCCGCGTGCCCGGGAGGAGCTCCGTGGCCGCCAGCGCCCGGAGGCCAGCGAGGAGCTCCGGGCCCTGCGAGGGCTCCTCGAAGCGCAGGTCCAGCCAGGCCCGGCAGAGCGCGGGCACGCTGTTCTTCGCGACGCCCCCAGCGATCTTCCCGACGTTCACGGTCACGCCCCGGGCGTGGTCCGTGAGGCCCTCGGCGGCCTCGACGAAGCGCGCCATCGCGCGGATGGCGTTGGCCCCGTCGCGGTGGTGGTTGCCCGCGTGGGCGGCCCTCCCGTGCGCCACGGCCTCCAGGGTCCCGGTGCCCTTGCGGGCGGTGACCACCCGGTCGCCCGCGCGCCCGGCCTCGAAGACCAGCGCGCTCCGGGCGCCCCGGGCGCGCTCCCGAAGGAGCTCCGCGCTCTCCGGCGAGCCCAGCTCCTCGTCGCTCACCACCGCGAAGGTCAAGGGCAGGGCGCCCAGGAGCCCTCTGGCCACAAGCGCCTGGAGCGCAAAGGCCACCACCACCAGGCCGCCCTTCATGTCCAGCGCGCCGGGGCCTCGCCCGAGGACACCGTCCGTCGTCCAGCCCTCCCATGCCTCGCGAGGGAACACCGTGTCCAGGTGCCCCACCAGCACCACGCCACCGTTGCACCCAGGGGTAGGTGCATGAAAGAAAAGGTGGTCACCGTGGTTTTTCCCCGGGACCACCTCGCAGGGCAGGGGCACGGCGCGGCGGAGGACCTCGCCCACCTTGTTGCAGCCGCTCTTGTCGAGGGAGTGCGAAGACACCAGGACCAGCTCCTCCAGGAGGCGCTCCATGGAGGGTCGCTGGAGTTTGAGCCACGAGATCGCCTGGTCCATGGGGGGAGTGGTACCACCGTAAACGATGGGCGGAGGGACAGGGTACGTCCAAGGGCAGGCTTGCGCGGGGGTGGAGGGTGACTCACCCTTCGGGGTGCCGGAGGCGACGCGGATGGGATCCAAGGAGCGACAGATCATCGAAGGGGTGCTCCAGGGTGGACCCTGGCGCGAGGCTCCCTGGGACGAGCGCTCCCGGCGCTTCGGGGGGACCTTTCTCCAGGGGCTCCGGGACACGCTCTCGGGGCAGTCGGTGTTGTCCGCGGTGGGCTCCGCGTGGAGCGCCGCGCGGGGGGACGTGCCCCTCGCCGCGGGGGTGCTGCACGAGATCTGGGGCCGGGCGGTGCTGGTGTGGGCCTGCCGGGAGCTGGTGCGCGAGGCCCACACGCAGACGGACCCGGCGCTCCGGAAGAGCCTCCTGCAGACCGCCGCGGAGCTGGCCGGGGCGGCCGCGCAGATGACCGTGGAGGGCGGCGCGGGACCCGGAAACCAGCCGCCCTTCGAGGCCATGGTGGACGCGGCCAGGGACGCCCTGGTGAGGGTGAGGGCCGAGGTGGACCTCTCCCTGGACGAGGGGCCCTTCCTGGCGGCGTATGTGCATCAGCTACGGCACATTGCATCGTTGCTGGCGGTAGGCGGCCACTCGGTGGACGGGCTGGTGCGCGGGGCGATCACCCGCACGGACCGCAGCGCCCGCAAGGACGTGATGCGGGAGTGGGTGCGAAGCCCCGTGCCCACCCGGGAGCAGTGGGTGCAGGCGGGCCTGGCGGAGGCGGCCTGGGGGATGTGCCTCCAGGTGTCGCGGGAGCTCGCGAGGGGCGAGGCCTCGCGGGAGGTGGCGCTCTGGCTGGCGCGCACGGCGTGTGCGCTGGCCTCGCGGGTGGACCGGGTGGGACCCTGGGTGCCGCGCATGCCCGGCGAGGACGAGGGCGCGGAGGCGAGGCCCGAGAAGGCCGAGGAGAAGGTCATGGCAGTGAAGGCGACGACCGCAGCGGTGGGTGAAGCCAGGCCCGGGGAAGCCCGGGTGCGTACGGAGGCCAAGATGGACAAGACGAATCCGATCCTGAAGACCCTGGAGACCGACGCAGGCGACGCCGCCTGGAGGCTCGCCGGGTCGCAGTTCGTGAAGCTGACCAGGGACCCGATCATCGCGCTCCTGTCCCGGCACCTGGCGCCGGACGACGAGTCCATGAGGTTGCGCGTGGCGGCGTTCCTGGACACGGAGCTCGGCAACGCGCTGCTCTCGTCGGTGCTGTCCGCGGCGCTGTCGGCGATGCCCAACGTGGGCAATGACGTTCCGCAGAGGCTGGCGCGGGAGCTGCGCGTCAAGGCCATGGCGGGCACCGCGGACGTCGTGGCGGACGTGCTCATGGGCCCGCTGCGGCAGGTGATGATGCTCTACCTCCAGGGCGTCCCCACGGAGAGCGCCCAGCCCGCGGGGCTCCCGGCGCCGGAGCCCGCGGTCAAGGCCGCGGACGCCGCGGCGGTGACCGACGCCGTCCCCAGCAACCGCACCCCGTGAGGATCCTGGCGCTGGACACCTCCACGGTGGTGGCCTCGGCCGCCCTCGTGGAGGATCGGGCGCTCTTGTCCGAGTGCTCCCAGAGGCTCAAGACCAACCACGCCCGGGAGTTCCTGTACCTCATCGAGCGCGCCCTGGAGGGCTCCGCTCCCCTCGGTCCCGAGGACACCGTCGCCGTGGGCGTGGGCCCCGGGGCGTTTACGGGCGTGCGCGTGGCGCTGTCCACGGCCAAGGGCCTGCACCTGGCCACCGGGTGCTCGCTGCTCGGGGTGTCCTCGCTGGAGGCCCTGGCGCTGGACGGCCCCGTGGGTACCGGGCCCGTGCTGGCACTCCTCGACGCCCGCCGGGAGGAAATCTATGCGGCATTGTACGAGTTCGCCCAGGGCGGTGCCATGACCACGCTCATCGAGCCCTGCCACCACGCTCCGGAAGTCCTCGGGGAATTGGTACGGTATCGAACGATCGGTCCCGTGGCGGCCGTCCATGACCTCCCGGAGGTGCTCCTCGGGAGGCTCCAGGGCGCGCTCCCCGGGGGCCTGCGGGCGTCGCCGCTGCGGCACACCCCGAGGGCCTCCCGGGTGGCCGAGCTGGTCCTGCGGGGTCGGGGCGAGCGAGACGAGGGAGCCCTGGAGCCTGCCTACGTCCGTGGCCCCGACGCGAAGCTCCCGGGCGCCCCGTGAGGTGCGTGGTCCAGCGGGTGTCCCGCGCCAGGGTCACCGTCGACGGGAAGGAAACCGGCGCCATTGGAAAGGGTCTGTTGGTGTATGTAGGTGTAGGAAAAAGTGATGATGACACGCACATCGCCACGCTGGCGGAGAAGGTCTACCGGCTGCGGGTCTTCGAGGACGAGGCGGGGAAGATGGCGTTGGACGTGGCGCAGGTGGGAGGCGGGGTGCTGGTGATCTCGCAGTTTACGCTCTACGGGGACGTGAGGCGGGGGCGGAGGCCATCGTTTGACGGGGCGCTGGAGCCCGTGGAGGCGGAGCGCCTGTACGCGCGGTTCCTCCAGGCGCTGCGGTCCCTGGGGGCCACGGTGGCGTCGGGGGTGTTCCGCGCGATGATGGCGGTGGAGAGCGTGAACGACGGCCCGGTCACGATCCTGGTGGACACGAACCGGGCGTTCTGAGAGGGCTAAGGGTCTTCGAGCGATGATTCCGTACGCGATCCGAGGGGTGACGCCGGAGGACGAGCCGGACCTTCTGGCTCTGGCCCGGCACCTGAACACCGTGAACCTCCCGCACGACACGGCCTCCGTGCGGGAGATCATCGACCTGTCCGTGAGGAGCTTCTCCGGGGCGCTCAAGGACCCGCGGCGGCGGGAGTACGTGTTCGTCCTGGAGGAGGTGGAGTCCCGGAGGGTGATCGGGACCAGCAAGATCATCGCGCAGCTCGGGCGCCGGGACGCGCCGTACATCTACTTCGATGTGATCGTGGAGGAGAAGTACAGCCCCACGCTGGACCGTCACTTCGTGCACAAGGTATTGCGCCTCGGGCACAGCTACGACGGGCCCACGGAGATCGGCGGGCTCATCGTGCTGCCGGAGTGCCGCAAGGTGCCCGAGCGCATCGGGATGATGATCTCGTACGTGCGCTTCCTCTTCGTGGCGATGCACCGCGGGCTCTTCCGCAACGAGATCGTCGCGGAGCTCCTGCCGCCACTCCTGCCCGACGGGCGCAGCCACCTCTGGGAGGCCCTGGGGCGGCACTTCACGGACATGACCTACTTCGAGGCGGACATGCTCTCCAAGAGGAACAAGGAATTCATCAAGAGCCTGTTCCCGAGCGGGGACATCTACTGCTCGCTGCTGGCGCCGGAGGCCCAGGAGGTGATCGGCAAGGTGGGCCGGGAGACGCGCGGCGTGGAGAAGATGCTCCGGCGCATCGGGTTCCAGTACTGCAACCGCATCGACCCCTTTGACGGCGGCCCGCATTTCCGCGCGTCGAGCGACGAGATTTTATTGGTGCGCCGCACACAGCGGCTGCGGGCGGCGTCCACGGAGGCCACGGGTGCCCTGGGGGGCCCCCGGAGCCTGGTGGCGGTGGCGCTCAAGGAGTCGCCGTACTTCCGCGCGGTGTCCGCGCCGGTGCGCTGCGCCGACGAGGGGGCCCTGGTCCCGCGGGAGGCGCTGGAGGCCCTGGGGCAGCCCGAGGGCGCCGAGGTCCACGTCCTGCCGCTGGATTGAAAACTACTCAAGCACGACCGTGAAGTTCAGGCGCCCCAGGCCATTGGCGCACTCGAAGTAGCCCCGACCCGAGCGGAAGATCTCTTCGTTCAATCTCGCCGTCTCCGAACACACGATGTCGTCCTCGCTCACATCCTCATCCAAGATCTCGATCCGGAATCCGGCGAGGAAATCGCTGGCGAGAGTTGATGGAAATCGAACATTCCATGTGGGCGTGTACGTATCGTCTCGGGTCCTTGTGCAGGATCGCGCGCCACCGAGCGTCAGACATACGTACGGGTCGGGCGCGCCACCAGGACTGTCCCATGACAGCCCAGCAGGAGTGAGGGAGCTGATCTGACCATCGTTCACCGTGATGACCCACCGACCAGTGGGATCGGTCACGCAGCCTGAGCGAGAAGTTCCGCAATAGGTACCTCGCGGGCAGGAACCACACCTCCCTCCACAACCGTCATCCATACAGTTGAGGGTACAACTTGGGACACATGCGCAACGGCCAGCGCTACATGTAAGGCGACTTGCACACGTAGAGCCAGCGCAACAAGGCTGACCGCTCATACCA
The DNA here is from genome assembly GCA_016218725.1 of Deltaproteobacteria bacterium. Lineage (GTDB taxonomy): Bacteria > Myxococcota_A > Polyangia > Polyangiales > JACRDB01. The sequence goes on along the minus strand of JACRDB010000141.1, from coordinate 12,747 downwards.
CAAGGGGAACAGCTACCTGCCGCTGTACAGACATCCCCGCCGGAACATCGGCAGTCTGAACTGCAATTCAGGCAACTTTCGCCTGGACTACTACACACTCCATCGCCACAGCGTCCAGCACACATTCCACAATCAAGAGGACAGGCGCCGCAGCTCTCCGAAGCCGAGCAAACTCCATCCCCGCAGCGCGGAGGAGGGGGCGGTGGAGGTGGCGGCGGCATAGGACACACGCCGCCGGTACAGACTATACCTGGGGCGCACCGGTTGTTACACACGCCACAGTGGGCGTTGTCACTCTGCGGGTTCACACAGACGTCTCCACACATCATTCGAGGTGCGCTGCACGACACCAGAGCCATGCAAGTCCCGCGGATGCAGGCTCGTCCAGGACCACAAGGATTGCCGCAGCGCCCGCAGTGCTCTGACGATCCGCTGACGTCAACACACTCCAGGCTGCAGAGCATTGCCGGAGCCATACAACTCGGCCCCGGTGGCGCTGGTGGAGGTGGTTGAGGTGGTGGTGGTGGCGGGGCTGGCGATGGCGAGAGGTCGAACATGCCTCCACCGTCGCCGAAAACGAGTGGACCAGGCCGGAGCTCTCCGCAACCAGTCACGCTCGCTGTAACCAGCAAAAAATACGGCGCCGAATTCCTCATCGTAGACTCTCCAACACTAGTAGACGAGCCTCAGTGACAGTCCCAGTTCCCCAGGTCCGATGCGCAGCCTCGCGACTCGTCCGGCAGATGTCGTCGCGGAGGGCGCAGTGACGAGCAGAAGCAAACCGGTGATCGAGAGTGCTCCTCCGGCCAGAAGCCCCGCGAATCCTATGATCGTGCCGCGATCCACCTGATTGATAAGATCATCACAAAGAAACGAGTTCTGGGCGAACATCCAACCAGGACACGTCGAGTTTGCATTGTACTCTGCGATCGCACTTTCACGCGAGAGTAATCCGTAGACACCTACACTTACGCCGACGACTCCCGCGACCAGGGTCAGCCATCCCCAAGTGCGGTGCGCCGAGCTGGAGATTGTGGCGTTCGAGGGCGACGGCGTCACCGTGGTTGATAGTCCCTCGGTCGTAGAGACTTGCGTCGCGCTGCGCGCGTTGTTGCTACCAGGAGTGAACAGCTCTTGTGTCGTCTCACTTGCTCGGACTACCACCCGCCGCACCTCCCGCGCACCGACGCAGGACAAACCCACCTCGTGCGGGCCCACCTCCAACCGCAACGCGTTCGCCCACGGCAGCCGAGGTGCTGGCTGTCCGTCCACCTGGACGTCGCATCCGGGCTGATGGGCGATGACCATCAGGGCACCGACGTGTTGACCAATGATCCCCAACGCGCCCTCCAGCGCAGCTCGGTTGCGGGCCAGGGCCGGGTCTCTGCTAGCCAGCGCCTCTCGCAGGTGAGCCTCCGCGTCCACCCAGCGCCCCAGGGCCTGCTCAGCCAGGGCGATTTGTGCGAGAGCCCGCACCGACCCGGACTGCCGGTGTGCCTGCTGGAAGACCGCGAGCGCCTGGTCGTCGTGCCGCTGCTGGCGGAGCTCGACCCCGCGACGCAAGAGAGCTTCGACCTCAGGTGTCTGAGCCCACCCCTGTGAGGCCATTACCACGCTCAGAACCAAGCCCTGCAAGATTCGTCGAAACGCCACTGTGAATGTCCCTCTTTGAAGTCAAAGCGTGATGATTGGTGCTCCGTTTCGCGGGCGCCGTGGTGCTGTGGGAACCGGAGTCGCCGGGCGCGCGGGAGCACCTGATCGAACGGGAACCACAGGCCGCATCGGAGCCATCCCCGGCATGGGTCGCACGGCGCTGGCGGGTCGCCGCACCGTCGAAGTCCCCGCGGGTCTTGCCGTCGGCGCGGATCGCGGGTGTGCGGCGTCGAGGATAGGTTCATGCACTGCCAACGCTGCGGGGGCGGCCACGGTTGGTGTCGGCGGAGGTGGGACCACCGCTACTGGCAGTGGGGAGATCACCGGAGGCGTCGTCACCGTCGCGGTGGACGCAGGCCGCCTGATGGCAGACCCGATACCGACGATCGCCGTGCCTACCCCGAGGGCAAGTCCAAAGAACACGACAATCAACATCCATGGCAACGCGGAGGAGAAAGTCCGCCGCGGGGGCGGCTCCGGAGGGGGCAAGGTCACACCAGAGGGCACCCGCGTCGAGGACCACCCCACCGGGGTATCCACCACCCTGCGCGGCTCCGCCTCCTCCCCCTGCGTTGTCGCCATCTCGGAGGGTCTGGAGGGCGGCGCATGGACCCGCGTCGACGCCTCATCGCCGTCGGCCGTGCGTGAAGGCCAGCGCTCCCACACTGCGGCGGGCACGGGCGTCGCGGGTTGCACTTGGGTCGTGGCCTCGAAAGGTTGCGGCGGGGCCCAGGGGGCCATAACCGGGTCTGCATGCCTGGCGGGTGGTCTCGATTCGGCAGGCGGCCGATCCCCGAGACCCGCCACGGTCATCAATGAGCGTCGGTGCCGCTCGACCAGGGCGGCGCCAAGCGCGGTCTGCGCCATCGCTGCGATGAACGCGTCCATGTCTGCGAAGCGGTCGTCGCGCCTGTTAACCAGGGCCATGTGCAGCACGTCCGCCAGGTCCATCGGGACTTCGGGCGCGAAGCCCTCAATGCGTGGGGCGTCCTCTGTGATGATCTTCACCATCAGCACGTTCTGGTTGGGCGCGTCAAAGGGGCAACGCCCCGCAAGCATCTCGTAGAGCACCACCCCCAGAGACCATACGTCCGAGCGCCCGTCCAGCGAGACCTCGCCACGGGCCTGCTCCGGTGACATGTAGTTGGGCGTTCCGACGATAGTACCCGCCTGCGTGAGGTTTCGTTGGTTATGGTCCTCGATCAGCACCTTGGAGATCCCGAAGTCAATCAGCTTGGGGGTCACCTCGCCGAACTCGTTCCGCATCAGGAAAACGTTTTCGGGTTTCAGGTCCCGGTGCACGATTCCCCGACGATGCGCAACAGAAAGCGCGCCCATCAGCGGGAGCACAATGTCCACTGCCTCATCTGCGGAGAGCCGGCCCCGGGCGTCCAACGTCGCCCGAAGGTCCTTGCCGTCCAGGTACTCCTGAACAATGTACAGGGCATCGTCCCGAGGGTCCTGTCCCAGATCCAGCACATCCACGATGTTCGGGTGCCGGAGCTGCGAGGCCGTCTGCGCCTCCTGGAGGAAGCGCTCGACTACCTCGGAATTCCCTGCCAGGTCCGGGTGCAAAACTTTCACCGCCACCGGGCGTTTCAGCCAGGTGTTCTCCCCGTAGAACACTGCGCCCATGCCGCCGCTGCCGAGCACGCGGTGGAGGAGGTATTTGCCTCCAATTCGCTTCCCGATGCGTGCCTCGGCATCAGCAATTGCGTTCATGTCAGGGTGCCCCCGAATCCCTCTATCACAGTCCGACAGGTACCTGCAACCTGGGCGGGCTTTTGGTTGGTGACTAGGTCGAGCCAATGCCAGCGGGGCAGAGCGCCGCCTTGGGATGAAATTCCGCTCCTGTTGGATTGGTGGGCGTCCTTTCGCATCAGGGAAAACAACCGAGTCCTCCATCGGAGTGTATGCGGCATGGCTATTGCATGTTGCCTAGCTGGGTCCTTCGGCATCGGGCGTCGTGCGACCGTCCCGACGCCCTGGAGAGAGGCGTTGGAGCGCGGCCGACGCGGTGGCGCTGGTCTCGAGCGTGGCGGAGTGGACGGGCCAACAGGTGCTGGTCCAGTGCTCGGCGGGCGTGGGCCGCACTGGGGGGCTCCTCGCTGCGTGATCTGCAAGCGGCACGGCCTGCAGATCGATGATGCCGTCGCCCTCGTCCAGGCACACGCCGCACACGGCGGCGCCTACCGCGACCCTCTGGAGTCCGGCCGCGGCTCCCGCAGTAGGACGGAGGGGTGCGGTGCCCACTTGCGGCGTCCTTGTGAGATCCTGTAGGTGCCATGCGTCAGCGCATTTCCTGGCCCCACCCTGAGTCCTGGGCCCTCGCGCTCGTGGCCCTGAGTGGTTGTGAGGCGGGGAGTGTTCGTGGTCCCGAGACCGATGCCCCTCCGTCCCTGCATGCGCCGGTCCCAGGAGACGCCGCTGACCTTGAGGATCTGCCGCTCGACCTGTCCCGCCGTCCACCCGAGGATGTGAGGCCCGTCGAGGACTGCGCACCGGCCCCCCTCCCGAGCGAGGATGCAGGTGTGGACAGCGCGTCGGCGCCGGACCTCCCGGCGCCGGCGGATGCGCCGAGTTGCGCGCTTCCACCGCCCGTGCCAGCCCCCGACGGGGCCGCGGTGGTGAGGGAGGTCGCTGCCGAGCACCCGACGTGGATCGCGGGCTCCTGTGTGGCCATGGGGGGCGACAGCCGGTTCCTCTTCGAGGTCTTGCGACGGCTCCGGGCGAGGGATCCGCGCTGGGGCCTGGATCGGCTCCTGGGACCGCTCACCGGCGACGTGGTGACCTACTTCCACGGGAGCGGCTGCCCCGAGGGGCGCCGGGAGGCGCGCAAATTCGACGTGATCGCGCGCCACTGCGGTCGCCCTGGCGTGGACGAGCCCCCGGCTCCCACCTGGATCGACCGAAGTGCCGAGGGCGCCCTCTGGACCCTGCTGGGCTTCGACGGCGCGCTTTCCCCACCCCCTCCACCACCGCCGCCGCTCGACGCGGGCGCGCCGCCGGTAGTGTTGCCCGACGGCGCGGCGGTGGTCCGCGCGGTGGCCTCGGAGCGGCCGGAGCTCCTGCGTGGATCGTGCGTGGCGATGGGCGGGAGCAACGCGTTCCTCTTCGAGGTGGTGCGCCGCCTGCGAAGGACGGACCCACGCTGGGGGCTCAACTGGAAGCGCGGCGTGGTCGGGGACCTTTCCCAGGACGTGGTGGACTACTACCGCGGCGCGGGGGCGCCAACCGAGGGAGGCACCGACGTCCACATCGTGGACATCATCGGCGGCCACTGCGGCGACGCGCCCTCACCCGCGTGGATAGATGTCACCGAGGCCACCCGCCTCGGGGGCACCATCGGCCGATGGACGCTCGCAGGTCGCTCGGATCTGGGTCCCTGAGGACTCACCACGAGGCGTCTTGTCTCCAGGAGGTCGCAGGGCCGCTCCACGTGCCAACATGGCGTGAGACAGTCCCCCTCTGGCAAAATAGTGAGTGAAGGGCAAGGAGACGTCCCATGCCGAAGCCATCGAAGGTCCCCCCGAACGGCGCCCCTCCCGCGTCCGGGAGCAATGAGTGCCCCGAGAGGCCCAAGCGCCGCACGCTCCCGGCCGCCCAGAAGCTGGCCATCGTCCAGGCGGCCGATGCCTGCACGGAGCGCGGCGAGGTCTAGGCACTGCATCGCGGCCGTTCGCCGCCCCAGGGCGGAGGCTCACCGCCTGCCGACGGGCTTCTTCGCCGCAGCGCGTCGTCGGGGTTTTGCTGCGGAGCCCCGGGGCGATGCCGCGCCGTGCTTCGCGGGCTTCCTCGGCGCAGGCGACCGCGCCGAACTCGGGGGGTCGGCCCCGAGTGCGTCGGGGTAGGCCGCGGCGATGGCCGTCTGGTCCTCGGCCGTGAGCAGGGCGCCGTCCAGCCGGGCTACTGCGACCAGCGCCACCAGGTGGGATGGGAGCACCTCGGGCCGCGGGTTCGGGATCCGCACGGTATACACCTGGGTCATCGGTACCTCTCCCCGTAGTCTGTCACAGAAGGGGACGACGCACCGCCGCCCGCACTCTCGCGCACAGCGCCCGCACGACAGCGACGCCCAGGCCCCGGCGCCGGAGCATGCGGGCGAAGCCGTGGAGGTCCTGCGGGCCCTTGGCCTGGTTGCAGGTTGGACAAGCCGTCACGAGGTTCCGAGGGTCGTTCACCCGGGAGCCCGGTGCTGTCGCTGGAAAATGCGCCTGGGGTCGGAGATGGTCGAGGGTGGCCCTTCCTCCCTCCAGCGCGTCGAGGCAGTACACGTAGGAGGCGCCGTCCCGCAGGACGACACGGAGCGCCAACGCTGCGGGAACACGAACATCAACCGCCTTGGGGATCGTAAACGCCGCCACCCACGCACCCTGGCCACGCCTGCGCGGATGTCAAGGCGCCCTATGGAGGCCGTCCACCCAACGGCTGGTGTGCTTGGTGGGCCATGACAGACTTGAACTGTCAGCCAACGGATTAAGAGTCCGCTGCTCTACCAATTGAGCTAATGGCCCGGTACGTATCTCTCGGTAACTGCTGCTCTCCTGCGCGCCCGGAGGGACTCGAACCCCCAACCCTCGGATCCGAAGTCCGATGCTCTATCCAATTGAGCCACGGGCGCTTCGTCCCTGCGGGCGAGCGCTTGTAGCACCCGACCCGCTGCATCGTCAAATTTTCTTCGGGGGGGTGACCGACGGGAATTGAACCCGCGACACTCGGAGCCACAATCCGATGCTCTACCAACTGAGCTACGGCCACCAGCAAGCGCCACCGCCGGAAAAGGGCTCCCGGCGCGGCGGTTGGCTTCTATACCTCACCCCGGCCCCCGCGTCACCCTCCGGGGTGCAGAAAAACGCCCCGGGGCCCTCGCCGTGTGCTAGAAGAGTGGGGTGTCCGCTCCATCGGGGAGTCGCACAGCCTGGTAGTGCACGAGCTTTGGGAGCTCGGCGTCGCGGGTTCAAATCCCGCCTCCCCGACCCTTCACCCTCCCGTCCCTGCGCCCGTAGCTCAATGGATAGAGCAGCCGGCTTATACCCGGCTGGTTGGGGGTTCGACTCCCTCCGGGCGCGCCCGTTCGACAACACCACACCCCGTGGGTAGGCTCCCGGCCTCATGCGGATCCTCCTGACGGGCGCGGCGGGCTTCATCGGCTCCCACACCGGCGAAGCACTCCTCGCCCGCGGCGACCGGGTGGTCGGCCTGGACAATTTCAACGCCTTCTACGACCCGGCCCGCAAGCGCGCAAACAGCGCCCTGCTCGCGCGCTCCGAGCGCTTCGAGCTCGCCCCCGCGGACCTCCTGGACGAGCCCGCCCTGGACCGGCTCTTCGCCGGGGAGCCCTTCGACGCCGTGGTGCACCTGGCCGCCTGGGCCGGCGTGCGGCCCTCCATCGAGCGCCCGGAGGTGTACGCCGACGTCAACGTCCGCGGCACCGTGAACCTCTTGGAGCGCGCCCGGCGCCACAAGGTCCCGCGCTTCGTGTTCGCGTCGTCGTCGTCGGTCTACGGCGGGCGCACGGCCGTGCCCTTCCGTGAGACGGACCCCGTGGACCACCCCATCTCCCCCTACGCCGCCACCAAGAAGGCCGGCGAGGTCCTGGGCTACACCTGGCACCACCTCCACGGGCTGCATTTCACCGCCCTGCGGTATTTCACCGTGTACGGCCCCAGGCAGCGCCCGGAGATGGCCATCCATAAGTTCGCCACCATGCTCTCCCGGGCCGAGCCCGTCCCGGTCTACGGCGACGGCGGCAGCGCCCGGGACTACACCTACGTCAGTGACATCGTCCAGGGCACCGTCGCCGCCCTGGACCGCTGCGAGGGCTACAAGATCTACAACCTCGGCGGCAGCCGCACGGTGCGGCTCGACACCCTGGTGGACAAGCTCGCCCGGGCCCTCGGGGTGCCCGCCCTCACCCGCCAGGAGCCCGACCAGCCCGGGGACGTGCCCATCACCTTCGCCGACGTGTCCCTGGCCCGCCAGGACCTGGGCTACGAGCCCCGGGTCACCCTCGACGAGGGGCTCCAGCGCTTCGCCGAGTGGTTCCACCTGGAAGGGGTCAAATAGCGCCACCGCGCTCGCGGCGGCGCCGCAGGTCCTCCAGGGCGAAGCGCAGCGCGTAGGCGCCCGCGCACACGATGGCCAGACCCAGCACCGGGTCCAGGTTCCAGTGGGGCCTGCCTGCGCACTCAAGCCCCAGGGCGAAGGGCCGGTGCAGCACCCGATCCCCGTCGCGGCAGGCCTCGAAGACCTGCCTCGGGACGTCCAGGGCACGCTCGCCGCCGGGCACCCGGAGCCACAACCGATGCGTGCGCTCGCGGTTCCTGCGCTCGACCTCGTGGCCGCGCACCACGCCCTCGAAGCGCACGAAGAAGCCCGCCCGGTCCAGGGTGAAGAAGCCCATCCCCAGGAGCACCGCCCCCACCGCGAGCCCGCCCCACACCGCCAGCTTCGAGGGCGGCCCCGCGGCGGTCTTGTCCACCGCGGCGGTGTCCCGATGGAGGAGCCAGGTCGTGCCCCCGAGGAGTAACAACGTCAGCGCGAGCCCTGCCCAGACCATCGGTGCCACGGTACACCGCGTCTACCTTGGGAACCATTGGTTCTGCAACGAGACGCAAGCGCCGCAAGGCGCGAAGAGCGACGCGTGGCAGCGCCACGCGAGCGATGAGCAACGCCGCGGCGCGACGCGGCTCGGCCGCAGAACCAATGGTTCCCAAGGTAGACGCGGTGTAGTTCAGTTGTCCCGGCACTGCACCAGGTCGCACGTCCAGCGCCCCCCGGAGCACACGCAGTGCGCCCCGGTGCACCCCAGCCCGTAGTCGCACACCGCCGCGGGCGTCGCGCACCCGCTCCCCGTCGACGGCCTCGCCGCGGGGCACGCCGAGGCGTCCACCCCGCACACCCGGCTCTCGCACACCCACACCCCCACGGTGCAGTAACAGTCGTTGCAGCGGTCCTCCGCGAGGCACACCACCCGCTCCGGCGCACACGCCTCCCCGGGCCTCACCACCCCCACACAGCCCGACGGAGCCTCCGACGGAACGTCCGTGGCCAGAGGCCTCGTGACCCTCCCACCACACCCCACAGAGACACACAACACCCACACCAACGGAAGACCACGCACGGGTGGAGCATGCACGATGGGGGGGAGGGGGTGTTAGTGTCCCTGGTCGATGGCCCAGCCGGTCGCCGCCGCGGAGGCACAAGCTCCGGCCACGCCCGCGCGGAGGCCGCGCCGGGGCCTGGCGGACATCGCCCTGGCGGTGCTCGTGGTGGCCATCGTGGCCACGATGATCGTGCCGCTGCCGACGGCGCTCCTGGACGTTCTCCTGGCGGCCAACCTGTCGCTCTCGGTGGTGCTGCTCCTGGTGGCGCTGTACGTGCCTGACGCGCTGGCCATCGCGAGCTTCCCAACGGTGCTCCTGGTGACCACGCTCTACCGCCTGGCGCTGGACGTAGCCGCCACGAGGCTCATCCTCGGGCGGGGCGACGGGGGCGAGGTGATCCAGGCCTTCGGGCAGTTCGTGGTGAGGGGCAACTACGTCGTCGGCGGGGTGATGTTCCTGATCCTCACGCTGGTGCAGTTCCTGGTGATCGCCCGGGGCAGCGAGCGCGTGGCCGAGGTGGCCGCGCGCTTCGCCCTGGACGCCATGCCCGGGAAGCAGATGGCCATCGACGCGGAGCTGCGCGGCGGGGGCATCGACCAGACCGAGGCCCGGCGCCGAAGGCGCTTTCTGGCCCGCGAGAGCCAGTTCTACGGGGCCATGGACGGGGCCATGAAGTTCGTCAAGGGCGACGCCATCGCGAGCATGGTGATCGCCGTGGTGAACATCCTCGGGGGCCTCGCCATCGGGGTGCTCCAGCGGGACATGAGCCCCGCGGACGCCCTGGCGCGGTACGGGCTCCTGACCATCGGCGAGGGGCTCGTGGCGCAGATCCCCGCCCTGGTGATCTCCACCGCCGCGGGGGTGATCGTGACGCGGGTGGCCAGCGAGGAGCCCGACGTGCCGCTCGGGACCGAGATCGGCGCGCAGCTCGTGGCCCAGCCGCGCGCCCTGGCCATCGCCGCGGGGCTCCTGGCGCTCTTCGCCCTGGCGCCGGGGATGCCCGCCATGCCCTTCCTGGTGATCGCCGCGGCGCTCGGGGCAGGGGCCCGGGCGGTGGTGCTCTCGGCCGAGCGCCGGGCCCGCAAGGCCGAGGTCATCGGCCCGAGGCCCGCGTCCACGCCCGCGGAGGTGCGACGCACCCGCGAGGCCGACGGCGAGCGCGATGATTTCCAGCCCGGCACGGTCCCCGTGGCGCTGGAGCTCGGCGCGGCCCACGCCGCGTTGGTGGAGTCCACGGACCAGGGCGACGCGCCCCTGAGGGTGCTCATCCCCGGGATGCGCGAGGCGCTGTTCCGCGAGCTGGGGGTGGTGTTCCCGGGCGTGCGCGTGCGCCGCTCGGCGGCGTCGGGTCCTCGCCACGTGGTGCTCAAGATCCACGAGGTCCCCGCGGTGAGCTTCGCCATGCCCGAGGGGAGCGTCCTGTGCTTCGCGCCGCCGGAGGTGGTGGGCGAGGCCCACGCGCCCACGGCCACGCCCCACCCGGTGACGGGCGAGCGCTGCGCGTGGGTCCCGATGGTGCACCGCGCGGCGCTGGAGGCCCAGGGCCTCCCGTGCCTGGACCCCGCGGAGGTGGTGGTGGTGCACCTGGCCCACTGCCTCCGTAGCAACGCCGCGCGCTTCGTGGGAATTCAAGAGACCCAGGCGATGCTGGACGGGCTGGAGCGCCAGTACCCCGCGCTGGTGCGTCAGGTGGTGCCCAAGCCCGTCCCCGTGGCGCTCCTGGCGGACGTGCTCCGTCGTCTGGTGGACGAGAGCGTCAGCGTGCGCAACCTCCGCGAGGTGCTGGAGGCCATGGCCCAGGTGGCCCCCACGGAGAAGGACCCGGTGGTGCTGGTGGAGCACGTCCGGGGCGCGCTCCGCCGGGAGCTCACGCACCGCCACGCGCCGGACGGGAGGCTCGCGGCCTGGCTCCTGGCGCCGGAGATCGAAGACGCCATGAGGGACGGCATCCAGCGCACGGCCACCGGGAGCTGGCTGGCCCTGGACCCGAGCCTCACGGCGGACATCCTCGCGGGCGTGAGGGCCTCGGTGGGGGCGGGCGGCGCGGGCGTGGTGCTCACCACCGTGGACCTGCGGCGCTTCGTGCGAAAGCTGCTGGAGACGGAGTTCCCGAGGCTGGAGGTGCTGTCATTTCAAGACCTGGACCCGAAGGTCCAGGTCGCGCCCCGAGGGCGGATCCACCCGTAGGGCCCGTCGCGAAAAAGGATGGGAAAAACAACCGCGTTCTCCCTCGGAGCGTCTCCGGCACACTTCTTGCTGTCAGTGGGTCGTCGATTGCGAGTTCCGTCAACTCCGGCGATTCTGGCACACGGCGCTGCGCACCATCACGGGCGAGGCGAACGCTCGCAGAGGCACGGGGTGGATGAGCGAGCAGCGGGGATAAGACATCCAACCGTGTTCTCCGTCGAAGCGATCCTGGCCCGGTTCTTGCTCGCACAACGTCGAGTTTCGTCAACCCGGGTCCGGCAACCGCGCCGCCGCCCGTTGCTGAGGTGAGCGGGTGGCGTATCGGGTGAAGTACGAAGTGGTGCGAGGGACCACCCACCGGGTGATGACACCGATGGAATTCATGGCCCGGCTGGCCGCGCTGGTCCCCCCACCGTGGATTCCGTTGGTGCGGTATCATGGGGTGTTGGCACCAAATTCTCCTTGGAGAGCGGTGGTGGTTCCCGGACCACGTCCGAAGACCGCAGCGCACAAGGCCCTGGCCCACCCACACGAAGGCAACACGGAGGAAAAGACGCAGGACCGTGGTGTTTCGGGCGCAAGCCCCGCGCCCTCGGCGGGCCGTCACAGCGCACGCCGCAGCACGCAGGAACGTCTGGACTGGGCGACGCTGCTCCACCGGGTGTGGGGTGTGGACGCGCGCCCGTGCCCTCGATGCGGGGAGGCGATGCGGTTCATCGCCGTGATCACCGACCGGGCGGTGATCGTGCGCATCTTGGAACACCTGGGGTTGCCCGCGGACGAGCCCCGCGCCGCGAGGGCCCGCGACCCCACCTGGGACTTCGCGGTCTGACGGCGCAGCGCTCCGCAGGGTCGCCAGGTGGTCTGTGGAACCGCCGCGGCCACGGTGCGCCCGCCGAGGGCGGAGCGTCGGGTCGGGGCCGTCTCATGGGCATTGGATTCGGTCAGAACCGCCGGAGTGGACAGCTTCCACTCCATGCGACGCACGGAGGCGCACGCTGGCGCGACTTCCGAACGGCGTGGTGGTACCATCCTCGGGGCGTTGGATCTCCTATCCCCAGCCGAAGCTCACGGTGATTCGAGAGGTCGTCCGATACTTCATCCGTAACTCCTTTGTTTCCAGGGCCTTCGCAACTGCGCAACTCCTAGGAGGGTCGCGATGCTTTCGCACTACCGGAATCTATGGAGGTGGCTCGCGCCGGCCGCGCTGGCGCTCGCCGCGTGCGGCAACGGCTCCGACGGAACCCCGCCCCCGCCGCCAGGGGATGCTCAGGCAGACGCCGGCGGCGGTGACGCGGTCACCAAGGACATGACGACCACCCCGGACGGGGACATGCCCGACACCGTCACCCCGCCCACGGACAGCGGCCGGATGGACGTTATGATGTGCCCCGCGGGCCAGACAGACTGCATGCCAACGGCGCCCGCACCGACGTGCGTAAACACCCTGACCGACCCGCGCAACTGCGGCATGTGTGGCATGGCGTGCCTGAGCGGGCAGCTCTGCATGGGCGGTAGGTGCATGAGCACGCGGATGACCTGCCCCGCGGGCCGGACCGACTGCACGCCAACGGCGCCCGCACCGACGTGCGTAAACACCCTGACCGACCCGCGCAACTGCGGCATGTGTGGCATGGCGTGCCTGAGCGGTCAGACGTGCGGGGGAGGCACCTGTCAGGCCGCGATGAGCTGCGACGCGGGTGAGCGGCTGTGCAGCGGCGCGTGCGTGTTCACGCAGAGCGACGCGCGTCACTGCGGCGACTGCGGCCGAGCATGCGCGACGGGGTTGACCTGCCTTGCG
>JACRDB010000139.1 GCA_016218725.1 Deltaproteobacteria bacterium | reverse complement strand
GGCAACGGGACCGGCGCAGGCACCGTCGCTGCCATCGGCGGCGCGGGCGGCGCGGGCACCGGCTGCACGGACAGCGGCTGCGGCCGCCCTGGCGCCGACGGCGCCGCGGCCTCCCCGGGCGCCCCTGGGCTGAACGCCCCCGCGCCCGAGGCCTTTGGCCGCGTGAGCCCCATGGGCGCCTACAGCGCCCCCGCGGTCGCCGCCGCGACCAACGGCGGCCACGGCGGCGGCGGCGGCGGCGGCGGCGGCGGCGGCGGGACCCAGGTGGTGCGCCGCTGCTGCTCCAGCATCATCTGCACGTGCTCCAGCCGCGAGGGGGCGTGCGGCGGCGGGGGCGGCGCCGGAGGCTGCGCGGGCACCGCGGGCACCAGCGGCGGCGGCGGCGGCGGGAGCTTCGCCATCGTGAGCGTGGCGTCGCGCGTCCAGCTCGATGGCTGCACGCTCACCGCCAGCCGCGGGGGCGACGGCGGCCGCGGCGGCAACGGCGGCGACGGCGGCCGCGGTAGCCCCGGGGGCTTCACCGGGAGCGTCTCCTGCGACTGTGGTGGCGTCGGCGGCCGCGGGGGCCTCGGCGGCAATGGCGGCTCCGGAGGCTCCGGCGCGGGCGGCGCTGGAGGGCCCTCCATCTGCGTGTTCTCGTCAGGGACCGCCGTTTCCCAGACGCGCACCATGTGCACCCGCGGTGGCGGCGGGCGCGGGGGCCCCGGAGGCACCACCCGCGCCACCGGCGCCGGAGCTCGGGGCCCCGCAGGCGTCTCCGAGGAGAACCGCTCCGGCGGTTGAGGGGCCCACGCGGCAGTGCCCGACGGTCGTTTCGACGCAACCTCCGGCGCCTCCACGGCGATGATGGAGACCCACCAGGAGTTCGCACCGTGCCCTTCCCAGGATTGCGCCCCGTCGCCTTGACCGTGGTTCTCGCGCCCGCGGTCGCCCTCGCGGACCCCACTCCCCTGGTGCCGGTGACCCTCGGAGGCCGCGGGCCGTCGACCACCGCCCTGGCCGCGGCCACGCAGGCCCTCGGCGCCGACGGCCTCCCGAGCCGCACCCTGCGCCAGCGCCTCGCGGCGGAGCTGGGTGCCTTCCCCCCCGAGGGAGACCCGCTCCAGCCGACCCGGCGCGAAATCGACAGCGCCATCGAACAGTTCTTCGCCCGGGGCCCCACCCAGGCCGGGCCTCGGCTGCGCCGGGCCCTCGCAACCCTGGATGCCGCCCCAGACGCCCTCTCCACCCTGGAGGCCAACCGCCTCGCGTGGCTCCGGGCCACCACCACCCTCGCCCGGATCGAACTGGAGCGCCGCAACACCGCCGCCGCCGACGAGGCCCTCCGGCGCGCGCTGCGCTTCTCTCCCGCCTGGCAGCCCGACACCCGGGAGTTCCCACCCACGGTCACCGATCGCTACCGCGCCCTCGCCGCGGAGAGCCCGGTCTCTCAGTCGACCCTCACCCTGTCCACCCCCGAAGGCTGTCGCCTGGAACTCGATGGCGTGGCCCTCACGGAAAACCCGACAACAGGGGTAACCACCTACGTCGGAGACCATGTAGTCGTTGCCTGGTGTGGTCAGGACCGCTCCCGTGTGCACCATGTGCGTCTGGGCACCGGGAGCCCCGCGGTGCACCGCGTGGATCCGGCGCTGGATCGCGCGCTGACGCTGGACCCCGAGGTCTCGCTCCGGGTGGACGGCGAGGACGCCTTCGGGCGCAGCGCCGCGAGCTTCGCCAGGGCGCTCGCGGCGAGCCTCGGAGCCCCCCGGGTGGTGTTCGTGCTGGAGGGCGAGGTGAGGGTCTTCGAGGGCGCCTCGGGCACGGCCCTCGGGGCCGTGGGCGCGTCGCAGCTTGACCACCTTCCGGGGCTTCTTCGCCCGACGGCGCCGGGCACCGGGGTCGCGACCCCCGCGGAGAACAACACCCGGGACCCCGCCCCGAGCCCACCCACGGCACGGACGGACCTCGGGCGGCGGAACCCCTGGCCCTGGGTGCTGGTAGGCGTCGGCGGCGCCGCGCTGGTGGCCTCCGGGGTGACCTTCTACCTCCGCAGCGAAGACCAGGCGACCCTGGACCCGCTGTGCTCCGAGGTGGGTGGTCAACGGGTCTGCCCCGAGGGCGCCTCGGGCCTTGTGGACCGCGTGAGCACGCTCGATACGATTTCAGGCGTCGCCCTGGGCGTCGGCGCCACGCTGGTCGTGGGGGGGGTGCTGTGGGCGCTCCTGGCGCCGCGGAGGGCCGAGTCCGTGCGCGTCGCGGTGGACCCCGCGGGGAGGAGCGTGTTGCTGCAGGGGAGCTTCTGAAGGGCCCCTACGGGCAGCGCGCGAGCGCGTCGGACACGCGACGGCGGAGGGACGCCGTGGCGTCCGTGGGCACCGCCTGCGACGCCCTCGCGGCGCCCTCGCAGTCGCCCTGGAAGACCCTGGCGGCCACCAGGGCCTCGGCGACCTCGGCGCGACGCAACCCGTGCGGAAAGGCCCCGAGGTAGCGCTGCCCTTCCAGGGACACCTCCCTCGCCCGCCCCAGGGACCGCAGGGACAGCACCCGGAGGTACGACGCATCCTCCCTCCGAGGGTCCCTCGCCGGGGCCAGTGCCAGGAAGCGCCCGAGGGTGGTGACCGCAAGCCCGTGCTCACCCCTGGCGTGCGCTTGAGCGCCCTCGCGGAACCACCGCGCCGTGGCGTCTCCAGGCGCCGCCGCGCGCGGCGCGGGCGGCGCAGGCGACGCGGGGGGCGAGGGCGCCGTAGCCAGCGTGGGCGCGGGCATTGGCGGCGCCGCGGTGGGCGCGGGCGGGTCTGGGAGGAGCCATTGCCCGCCCGCGGCCAGGAGCCTCTCCGGGTCCCCGACGCGGCGCACGGCCACCACGCCCTCGGTGACCGTGACCCGCGCCAGGGCGCCTCGGCGCGCCTCCACGGTGAAGCGCGTGCCGCGCACCTCGACCTCGGCGTCGGAGAGGTGCACCACGAAGCGCTCGCCCGCGCGGCGCCTGCGCACCTGGAGCTCGATGCGCCCGTCGGAGAGCTCGATGCGGGTATCCGCGCCCGCGCGGCGCACGAGGACCCGAGCGTCCGGCGCGGGCCACAGGGTCCCGGCGCCCTGGAGGTCCACGCCCGCGCCACCGGCGGGTGCTGTGGGCGCCACCGCCGTCGCGTGCTCCGAGCCCCGACCGCGGCCCAGGAGCGCGAACCCGAGGGCGAAGAGCGCCAGGGCAACCCCGAGGCGCAAGCCCCAGGGCCCGGACGGCGCGCGCTCCGGCGGGCTCAGCGCGGCCCCGACGAGCTTCGCGCGCAGCCGCCGGGCGGTGACCGCGTCCGGCGCCCACGCAGGGAGCGCGCGCCCCAGGGCCGCCACGCGCTCGGTCTCCGCGAGGAAGCGCGCGCACCGCGGGCAGGTGGTGGCGTGGCGCCGGGCCTCGCGGGCGTCGTCCGGGGAGAGGCGCCCATCGCGGGCGGCCTCCAGCTCGGCCTCGCGGACGCAGGGCGCGACGCTCATGGCGCCTCCTCGGGGCGCACCGCGCGGCGCAGGGCGCTCCGGGCGTGGTGCAGCCGGGTCCAGACGGTGTTCACCGGGACGCCCATGGCCGCCGCGGCGTCTTCGCCGCGGAGGCCCTCGACCTCCACCAGGAGCAGGGCCTCGCGCTGGGCCTCCGGGAGCGCCGCCAGCGCGCGGGAGAAGCGGGCGAGCGCCTCACGCTCCCCGGCGACCCGCTCGGGGTCCCTCGCGTCCAGGGCGTCGCCGAGCTCCTCGCGGCGGGCCTGCCAGAGCGCGAAGCGACGCAAGATCCTCCGGCGCTCGCGGCGCGCATGCTGGAGCGCCACACCGAGGACAAACGCCCTCGCCGACCCGTCGGGCCGGTGGTTCACCGCCGCCAAGGGCAGCGCCAGGAAGGTCGTCTGCACCAGGTCGTCGAGGTCCAGCCGGGTGCCCCGAAGCCGTGAGAGGAATCGGTACACGTCCCGGTGCCAGCGCTCGAAGGCGTGACCCAGCGCCGAGGCGTCCCCCGCGGCCACCCGCGCCAGGAGCGCCTCGTCGTCGCCGCCGAGCGCCTCACGCTGGAGCGCAGGGTTCACCGCACCTCCCACTGGAGCCCCGCGGAGAGCTCCACCCCGAAGGCACTCTGGTCAAGGTCCCTCCGCCACGCCGCGCGCCCGAAGGCGTCCACCCGCGAGGTGAGCGCCAGCGAGCGCCACACCCTCAGCGCCACCGTGCCTGTCCCCCCGGCGCGTACGGTCAGGGCGCGGGCCCCATCGGTCTCCGCG
Organism: Deltaproteobacteria bacterium; assembly: GCA_016218725.1. GTDB lineage: Bacteria > Myxococcota_A > Polyangia > Polyangiales > JACRDB01. The sequence continues at coordinate 174,780 of JACRDB010000139.1, read as the reverse complement.
TCTGCGAAACCGCCCAGCGGCACCCGCTGGGCCTCCATGCTCTCCGAGCGCCCGTACCAGGCCCCGCCAAGGTGCACCCCGAGACCAAGCTCCCAGCGCCCGACGGTCCACCGCCGGAGGGCCTCCGCCAGCACCACCACGGCGCGAGTGTGCGCTTCGTCGTCCCCACCGCTGAGCATGCGACCCTGGAGCCCAAAGGCCCAGGGCCCCCTCGCCAGGCTCGCCCCAAGCCCCCAGCCGTCGAGCCCTTCTCCCAGGGACGCCACCCAGGACCCCCCCAGCCGCAGAGACCACGGCGCCTGGGGCGCCATGGGACGGGCCACCACAGGCACCGGGGGCGCCTCCCGAGGTGTAGGTAAAAGTATGACATCCACCGTGGGTGTAGTCACCACCGGAGATGTTTCCGGTGTCGGGGGAGGCGTCTGGGGCGGTGGGTCCGTGGGGAGTTCGGGGTCCGGGGGGGCGCTCAAGAGCGCCAGGAGTGTGGGGGCGGCGTCGGCCAGGGAGCGGAGGGTGCGCCGGGCCTGGCGCCCGTCGGCCAGGGTGACGGTCAGGGAGAGCTGTCCGGCGGGCGCCGAGACGGTGACCCGGGCGCATGCGCCCTCGGTACCGGTGGACGCCAGGGCGCGCAGGAAGGCCTCCCGGAGCTGCGAGGCGGCCCTTCCGGGCGGGGCGTCGGTCACGACGAGCTGTGTCGTACAGGGCGCCACGGGCCTCGGCTGGGCGCTCGCCCCGAGGGCAACGGAGGACACCCCGAGGAGCCATTGGAGGAACTGCCTCACGACCACACTGTCGCCACGACCGGGGGGGACCTTCAAGGGGCGCACGATTTCTTTTTCTCAAGGCGAACGGTGAAGGTTCTCGCCCCTGGTGGCGAGTGGTCGGTGGAGCGTCGCCGAAGGGCGGCGAGCGCTCCGACGAGGAGGCGATGCTGATGAGCCGCTGGTTCCTGGTGGTGTGCCTTTCCCTTTCGATGCCCGCATGCATGTGCGGGTCGCGCGACCCTTGCGAAGACGACGAGGGCCGCGACGGAGACCGCCGCGGGCTGAGCGAGCGCTGGGGCGGTCACCACCGGGGCGCTCCCCCGGGGTGTGAGGTGCCGGTCGCGCCGGAGGCCCCCGCGACGCCCGGGACGCCGGTCACGCCCGAGCGTCCGAGCACGCCGTCGCCCACGCCCACGCCCGCCTCCGACGCGGGGACCGCCCGCGACGCGGGCGGGGTCGGCGATGCGTCGCCTTCGCGGGACGGAGGCGCCGCGCCGAGCACCGACGGCGCCGGCGGGCGCGAGTGCGTGCGGGACACCGACTGCGCGGCCCGGGGCGCGGACTACCTCTGCGAGGCGGGCCGCTGCGTGCCGCTGGACACCTGCGACGGCGGGGCCCACGCCCCGTAGTCCAGCGGGCGCGAGGCTCCCCGCGCCGGTTCCACGGCGCTTCGCCTCCGCGCGTGGGATACTCCTCCCGTGAGGCGCCCACCCCGCGAGCACCTGCGCGCGCTCCTCCCGGGGGCGCTCGCGCTCGCGCTCGCGCCCGGCTGCGCCACGCAGGGCGCCGCGCGCGACACGAACACCGCCGCCGCCGCGGAGCCCGCGTGCGTCACGAGCCTCGCCGGGCTCCTCCCGCGGGACGCCACGAGCTTCGTGCTCGTACGCCCGAGGGCCCTCTTCGAGCACCCTCGCCTGGGCCGCGCCCTCGCCCGCGCCTTCGACGACGCCACCGAGGAGGCCCTCCTGGAGCGCGCCCGCCGCGTGGGCTACGACCTCCGCACGCTGGACCGCGCGCTCCTGGCCTGGGGCCCCCGGGGCACCGTCGCCGTGGCCCTCGGGGCCTTCGACGGCCGGCGCATCACGGACCTCCTGTGGGAGCGGCTCCTCACGCCCCGCGCCCGCGGCGCCGAGCGCGGCGGCGTCGAGCGCATGGAGGGCACCCTCGTGGACACCGTGGTCGCCGTGGCGGTGCATGCCTCCTGCGGCGTCGCGGCCTGGGCCGAGGGGGACACGCGCCTCGTGGACCGCGTGCTCCTGCCGCCGGAGAGCCCCCGCGAGGACCCCTCCGCGTGGGTCCTGTGGCGCACCCGCGAGCTCCCGCCGCGCGCCCCGGTGCCCCGCGCGGTCTTCGATCACGTGCGCTGGGTCACCGTCCGGGCCTCGCCCACAAACGACGGCGTGCGCGTCTCGCTGCACCTCGACGGCGCGCTCCCGGAGGACACCCCCGCGCGCCTGCGCGCGACCCTGCGCGCCGTGCAGGGGAGCCCCCTCGGGGAGAGCGTCGGCGCGCCCGAGTGGCTCCACCCCGACGCCGTGCCGATCACCCCGGAGCCCCACGGCGTGGCGCTCACCGTGGACCTCCCCTGGCGCGCGGTGGACGCCCTGGCCGAGGCCCTCCGCGGGGACGCGAGCCTTTGACGCGGCGCGACGGACGTGTTATACAATGATGTGCCGCAGCGTATCCTTGGACCGGCGCCGGGAGAATTTCCAACGCCGGGGGGAAGCGGGCGGGACGCATCACCGCGGAGGGCCCCTGGCGGCGCCTCGCGGTCAGGAGAGAACGTAATGCTGACGACCTTCCGCATCGGAGACAAGGCCGTCCACCCCGCGCACGGGGTGGGCGAGGTGACGGCTATCGAGAAGAGAGAGATCGCGGGCAGCCTGGGCGTGTTCTACGTCTTGAAGATCCTGGACTCGGGGATGAAGGTGATGGTCCCCACGCAGGCCACGGAGAGCGTGGGGCTCCGCGGGGTGATGAGCGCCCCGGAGGCGGAGACGGTGCTGGAGGTCTTCCGCTCGGAGGAGAAGGCCGTGGGGAGCGGGCCCTGGAACCGCCGGCAGCGGGCCTACAACGAGATGATCAAATCGGGCTCGCCGGTGGAGGTGGCCAAGGTGCTCCGGGACCTCCTGCGGATCAAGCTCCGGCACGAGAAGGACCTGTCCTACGGCGAGCGCAGGCTCATGGACCAGGCCCGGAGCCTGCTCCTGCGGGAGCTCGCCCTGGCCCGGCACACCAACGAGGCCGAGGTCGAGCGGCAGATCGAGTCCATGTTCACCCTGGCGAGCTGACCGGGGCCCCTGTGGCTCCCCCAGTGGGGGGGCGCCGAAAAAAAATACAAATCCACGCAACCGTCTCCCCGCCCGGCGCGATCACCTCCCCGTGCGAGGCAAGCCACGCCTCGCCGGGAGCGACCCGATGGACAAGAGACCGACGCGCGCGACGCGAGAGGAGGCCTTCCTGGAGGCCGTCCGCGGCGCCATGGACGACGCGAAGAGGGAGCGCCGGCGCCAGGACGCCGCGCTGCGCCGGGCCCTGGAGGACCTGGAGCGCGCCGGGGCCCTGAGCGACCCCGAGGACCTGGCCAGCGCCCGCGCGCTGCTGGCGATGCTCGACGAGGCCCCGCGGCGCATGGCGCCGTCCGCGGTGAAGCCCCTCCCCTGCGCCGCGCTCCGCGCCTGAACCCATCGAGAAGGAGAACCACCATGGCAACACCCCCGATTGACTCCACCCGCCGTTCCTACGTCAACACCGGAGAGCCCCTCGGAGGCATCCGAGGCCTCGCGGCGAGCTCGGTGAACACCGTGATGGCGGCCCTCCGCCGCTCACTCGGCAGCATCAGTGACGACCTGCGGGACATCCAGGCCCATATGCAGGGGCACATGGACGCCGCCAATCAAGCTCGCAACGAGCTCAATTTCCTGCGGAGCGTCAACAGCGCCGTGACCCGAGCGGACGGGCGCCTCGACGACGCCGCGCGCACCCCCGCGCTACTCCTGGCGGACTGCGCGAAGTACAACATCGACCCTCGCTCCGCGGAGGGCCGGGCGCTCCTGGCGAGCATCGGGCGGGAGCCCGATGGGTCGCACTCCATGAATCCCCGCCCCTCCGACGGCAGTGAGCCCACACGCTCCACGGGCGTCGGAAAGGCCCAGTTGGAGGCCGCCGTCCGCCAGGCCGAGGGTCGCCTGGAGTCCATCAACAACGCCCTCCAGAACGACGGCCGCACGCTCCAGTCGCTCATGAACCACCGCAGCGAGGCGATGAACACCATCTCGCAGCTCATGAGCTCGGAGCACGAGAGCGCCATGGCCGCCATCCGGAACATCAAGTGAGGGCGCCGTGAAGCTCACCGGACACCAGCCCCCCGCCGCAGCCCCCCCGCTGCCGCAGCTCACGGCCCAGCACGCCGAGGGCCTCTACGCCGAGGGGCGTGAGCGCCTCCTCGGCGGAGACCCCGCCGGGGCCGAGAGCTTCGCCCACGCCTTCGCGCTCGTGTGCCCCTCGGACCCGCGGGCGTGGCTCCTCCTCGGCGCCGTGCGCCAGGCCCGAGGGCGGGTCCGCGAGGCCGCCAACCTGGACCTCCTGGCCCTGGCCCTGGATGCCGGTCAGGGCGAGGCCGCCGCCGCCGCCGTGCGGTGCTTCCGTCACGTCGGGGACCTCCGCAGCGCCGACGCCATCGAGCGCGCCTGGAGCCACGCCCCGGAGCTCGCCCACGGCGAGGCCCGGTCGTGAGCGGCGAGCGCGTGGGACACACCCGCACGACACCCTCCGGGAGTCCCTCTCCGGCGGCGCGACGGAGCGCGCCCGCGGGCTCCGAGGCCGAGGCCCTCCCGCCGCTCCCGGAGGCCTCTCCGGGGGCCTCCTCGCCCGCGAGGGTGCAGGCCTTCGCCGACGCCGTCGCGGCGCACTTCTCCGCGCGCCTCGCGGGGGTGAGCCCGCAGGGGATGCTCCGGGCGGCGGCCACGGCCATCCTGGACGCCAGCCAGGAGGTCCAGGAGTCCAACCTGGAGAGCCAGCGGCAGGCCCGCGAGGCCGCCAGCGCCGCCCAGGAGCAGAGCCTCCGCGAGGCCGCCGACGCCGAGGGGAACAAGTCCTTCTGGGACAAGATCGGCACCGTGGCGAAGTACATCGGCCTCGGCGCCGCGATCGCGGGCTCGGCGCTGGCGCTGGCCTGCACCGGCGGGGCGTCCACCCTCACGCTCATCGCGTCCATCACGGCCCTGGTGAGCGCCACCAGCTCCCTCGCGGTGGACATCGTCCATGCCTGCGGGGTGCACATCCCAGGGGAGCTCGGCCTCGTCCTGGTCGGGGTGAGCATCGCCTCGGCACTCCTGTCCGGCGGGGCGTCCCTGTTCGGCACCGCGGGGTCCCTCTCCCGCACCGGCGCGGTGCTCTCGCAGGTCACGAACCTCGTCAGCGGCGGCAGCCAGCTCACCCAGGGCACCGCGGGCATCGGCTCCGCGGTGTCCCAGCACCAGGGCACCCTCGCCCAGGCCGACGCCGCGGACGCCTCGCGCGCCAGGGACCACGCCACGCACCTCATCGAGCAGGTGCTCGTCTCGCTCCAGGATGCCATGGAAGACCGCCACGCGCTGCAGGGCCGCGCCGCGCGCCTCGACCAGGCCGAGCACCGCTCCCGCATGATCACCCTCCGAGCCTGAAAGGACCTACCACCATGACCATCTCCAACATCGGTTCCGTGAGCCCCGAGACGCTCCTGGCCATGCTCCAGGACGAGCTCCAGCAGGAGCGAGGCGACCGTCGCGACGCCGCCGACGACGCCCACCAGCAACAGCAGAGCCACCTCCGCGAGCGCGTCGAGAGCATGCGCAGCCAGGCCACCTGGGCCCTCGTCGGCGGCCTCGCCCAGGGCGTCGGAGGCATCGCGTCGGGCACGCTCACCATCGTGGGCACCACCCGCGCCATGGGCATCAGCGACAACGACCAGGCCACCCTCGTCAACCAGCGGTGGGGTGGTGGGGCGAGCCTCTCCCAGGCGGGAGGACAACTCATCGCCGCGATGGCCAACAGGGTCGCGCAGTATCACGGGACCAACGCCGAAGAGGCCCAGCAGCGGGCCTCCGACGCCGAGCACCGGTCCCGCCAGGCCCAGGAGTCCGCCAAGGAGGCCGGGGACCTCGCCGAGCGGATCGACAACCGCCTCGACGCCCTGGAGAACACCCGCCACGCTACCGCCACCCTCTGGCGGGCGTAACCCCCACCGGGGCGTTCATCCGTCATACTCCGGGTGATGCCCCGCCTGCGCCCCGCGCTCCTCGCCCTGGTCCTGGGCCTCACCCCCCTCGCCTACGCCCAGCGCGCCCACGCCCAGGACTGGGACGTGGGCCCCCAGCGCCCCCAACGGCCCCAGAGGCCCCCGGGCGTGCGTCGCCCTCCCGGCACTCGCCCACCCGGGGTGCGCCCCCCGACGGTGCGACCTCCCACTACACCGCCCTCCAATCCCCCACCCGGGATCCCGGTCCCCGCGGCCAATGTCAATGAACGCCGCGAGCGCATGATCGCCCACCTCCTGGAGACGGTCCTGCGCAACCCCGAGGACTCCGAGGGGCCCCTCCCGGCGCTCCTGCGCCTCGCCCGCGAGCGCGACGGGTCCATCGACCGGCTCCTGGCCGACGTGGAACAGCGCGCCGCCGCCGCGCCGAACAACCCCTCGCCGTCGCTCCTCCTGGGGCACCTCTACCGCGACGCCGGGCGCCTGGACGACGCCCTGGCCGCGTACACCCGCGCGGAGGCCCTGGCGCCCGGCTCCCCCCAGGGGCCCAGGGCCCGCGCCCAGCTCCTGTCCCGCATGGACCGCCGGGCCGACGCCCGCAGCGCCTACGACCAGGCCCTCACCCACACCAGCGAGCCCCACGCCCAGGCCGAGCTCCTCCGGGCCCTCATGGACCTGGCCCTGGGCCTCGACGACCTGGACGGGGCCCGGGCCTACCACCAGCGGCTCCTCGGGCTGGAGCGCACCAGCGTCGCCGCCCGGAGGGAGCTGGCCGAGGCCCTCCTGGCCCGCAGGCGCTACGTGGAGGCCATCGCGGAGTACGAGTCCGTGGCCCGGGCCCTCACGGGCGACAACCGCGTGCTGCCGCCCGTCCTCCGGGACCTCGCCCGCGCGCAGTTGGAGGCCGGACAGCTCGACGCATGCCTCGCCACGCTCCGGAGGGCCCTCGGCCTCGCGGGCGGCGACGCCGGCGTCCGTAGAGAGCTCTACGACCTCCTGCGCGAGGCCCACGTGCGCCTCCACGACGTGGAAGCCTGGGTCGCCGAGCTCGAACGCGCCGGGGCCGGAGACTTCGACCGCGCCATGCTCCTGGCGCGCCTCCACGACGAGCTCGGCCACGGCGACGCCGCCGTCGCCGCGCTCCGAAGGGCCATCACCCTGCGCCCTGCCGACATTGACGCACATGTACGTCTGGTGCAGCTCCTGACGCAGCTCGCGCGGCTGGACGAGCTCCTGACGGCGCGCCGGAGGCTCGTGGCGATCGCCCCGAGGAACCCGGACTACGTGCTGGACCTGGCCGAGGAGCTCATGCGCCGGGGGCAGCGGGTGGAGGCCCTGAGGGTCCTGGCCCAGGCCAGCGCGAGGGCCGGCAACGACCCCGACCTGCACCGTCGCCTGGCGCTGCGCTACGAGCAGTTCGGCGAGCGGGACCTCGCCGTGCGCGAGCAGGAGATCGCCGCCCGGCAGGACCCCTCGCCAGACTCCCTGGGGGAGCTGGCGGATCGGTACCTGGAGCGGGGCGACCGCGAGAGGGCCCTGGGGCTCGTGCGTCGGATGACCGAGGGGAGCCGGGACCCTCGGGACTGGTGCGCGAGGGCCGAGTGGTACGCCGCCCAGGGGATGATCTCCGAGGGCGTGGACGTCTACCGCGAGGCCCTGCACGCGTACCCCGACGACCTGGAGCTGCACAAGGGCCTCGCGGTGCTCCTGGAGAGGAACCGGGCCTTCGCCGACGCGGTGGCGGCCTGGCGGCGGGTGCTGGAGCTGGCCCGCAACGACCGAGACCTGCGCCGCGAGGCCCGCGCCCGGATCGTGAACCTCTGGAACCTCCAAGGGGTCCTTGCCGCCCAGGCCCAGGCGCTGGCCCACGGCTTCGAGCAGGAGCCCCCGGACCTGGAGGCGGGCCGGGACCTCGCCGAGGCGTACCTCCGGCTGCGCCGCACCGAGGAGGCCGAGCAGGTGCTCGCCCGGTTGGTGTCCCTGGACCACGGTGATGTGGCCACCATGATCACCCTGGAGCGCGTGCGCGTGCAGCGCGGGGACCTGTCCGGCGCCATCGAGGTGCTCCGGAGGCTCGTGGCCGCGGACCCGTCGCACGCCCGGGAGTGGTACCAGCGCATCGCCCAGCACGCCCTGGCCCTGCACCGCGACGAGGAGGCCATAGACAGCGCCGCCCACGCCGTGCAGCTCAACCCCGACGACGCCCAGGCCCACCTGCGCCTCGGGGAGCTCTACCGCACCCGCGGGGACACAGACCACGCCGTGGCCTCCTTCCGGCGCGCCCTGGAGCTCAACGACCGGCTCTTCCCCACGTACTTCGAGCTCGCGGACCTGTACCTCGGCCGGGATGAGCCCCGCGACGCCGTGACCCTCTACCGCCGGGTGGTGCGCCTCGCGCCGGACGACGAGCTCGTGGCCCGCGCCGGGCGCATGGCCATCCAGGTGGCCCCCGTCGCGGGGGTGGCCCCGGAGCTGGAGCGGGACCTCTTCGCCGCCACCGTGGCGGCCCCCACCCGGGTGGTCCTCCGGAGGCTCCTGGTGGACCTCTACGCCTCCCTGTGCAGGCCCCTCATCGCGGAGCTGCGCCACGGCTCTCCAGAGGTCAGCGCCCGCGCCCGCGAGAGCCTCCAGCGCCTCGGCACCCGGGCCCTCAAGCCCCTCCTGGACGCCCTCGGGGACCCGGACACCGCCCAGCAGCACATCGCCCTGGACATCCTCGGGTACCTCGGCAACCCCAACGCCACCGCGGCCCTCCTCACCGTGGCCGAAGGCACCGGCGAGGCGGAGCTTCGCCGCGAGGCCCTGCGCGCCGCGGCGGCCCTCGCGGACCCCAGGACCATCCCCAGGCTCGTGGCCTTGCAGAACTCCCAGGACGGGGTCCTGGCCACGCTGGCCACCTACGGCCTCGGGCGCATGCGCACCCCCGCGGCGCTCCAGGCCACGCTCCGGGCCACCCGCGCGGAGCTCCCCGACGTGCGCGCCATGGCCCTCCTGTCCCTCGCCGGGCAGCGAGACCCCAGGGCCCGCGCCGCCCTCCTGGCAGGCTTGACCGCCTCCGAGGACATCGTCCGCGCCGCCGCCGCGTGGGCCCTCCGAGGCACCACGGACCCCACCGCGCTCGCCCACCTCCGAGCCTCCCTCCGCGGCCCCGCGCTCCTGCGCGCCGCCGCCGTGGACGCCCTCGCTTCCGGCGCCACACCCACAAACACCGACACCCTCGCCCGCGAGCTTGCCCCGGGACTTTTTGCCCCAGGTGACCGGATCGTCCGAAGGGTGACCGCCCGGGCCCTGGTGGCCCTCGCCGGGGGCGCTCCCAGGGTGGCTCCCAGGGCCCTCACGGACCCGGCCTTTGGCTCTTCCCCGAGGGCGCTCCTCCTGGCGGCGCTGGATCCGGCCGACGGGCCTCCCCTGGTGGGGACCGAGGCCCTGGTGCGCTTCGCGGAGACCCTCGCCGGGAGCGCCCGGAGCGCGCTTACCCTGCAGGAGTCCCTGGGGGTACTCCTGGACGCCCTCGAAGGTGGCGCGGTGAGCCCCCTGGCGAGCGCCGGGGAGGTGGGCTCCTCGGAGGCTGCCCGGAGCGCCCGGGGGGTCATCCTGCGGGCGGCGGCGCCGTCCCTGGCGTCCCTGGTGGGCGTCGGGGACCCTGCTGTCCGCAGGCGCCTGGTGGCCGTGCTGGAGGGCCTGGACGAGCCTTCCACCACCGAGGCTTTGGCGAGGGCCGCGGCGGACCCCGACCTGGCCACCGCCGAGGCGGCCCTGCGCGCCCTGGCCGGTAGGGCCGCCAACGCCGACGAGGCCCTGCTCCGGACCCTCACCGGCCGCTGCACGCCCGCCACGCCCTGGAGGCTCCGGGTGGCCGCGGTGGGGGCCCTCGGGCACAGCCCCCACCCCACGGCCCGGAGCGCGCTCCTGGCGGCCCTCGGGGACGACTATGCGTATGTCCGCGAGGCGGCCGTGAGGGGCCTCCGGGGGCGCGGGGCGGACCCCGCGGTGCGTGAGGCCCTCCAGGCCGTGAGGGACCGGGACCCGGACGAGTCCGTACGGACGCTGGCCCGCGAGGCCCTGGAGGGCGGTGGGCCGTAGAGGCTGTGGTACCGTTGGGCCTCCTGGCGATGTGGCTTCGAGGCGTCCTTTGTGGGGTCGTGGTCCTGGTGCTGGGGTGCCCGCTGGAGCACCCCAGCCAGGGCCCCAAGGGGGACGGGGCCGCGGGGCCGTGCGGCCACGACGGGGAGCCCTGCTGCCCCGGGACCCGCTGCGAGGCCGGCACCGTGTGCGACTCCGGTGGGATGTGCCTCGGGGGCTGCCCCCGGGGGCAGGTGACCTGCGGCGGACGGTGCGTGGACACCGGCACGGACAACCGCAACTGCGGCGGGTGCGCCAGGCCCTGCACGCTGGTGCACGGGGCGGGGTCCTGCGAGGGGGGCGTGTGCCGGCTGTCGTCCTGCGAGCCGGACTTCGCGGACTGCAACCGCGACCCGCGGGACGGCTGCGAGGCGGACCTGCGGGTGAGCAACGCCCACTGCGGCGCCTGTGGGAACGCCTGCGCGTTCCCTCACGCCACCTCCGAGTGCCGCATGGGGGCATGCGCCCTGTCGGCGTGTGAGCTCCCGTGGGCGGACTGCAACCGCATGGCGTCGGACGGCTGCGAGGTGAACACCCAGGCCTCGGCGCTGCACTGCGGGCGCTGCGACAACCGCTGCGTGCCGGTGAGCTCCACCAGCTCCGCGTGCCGCATGGGCCTGTGCGTGGACACCACCTGCGGCGCGGGCCTCGGGGACTGCGACGGCATGGCGGAGAACGGCTGCGAGACCTCGCTGGCCACCTCCGCGGGCAACTGCGGCGCCTGCGGGAACGACTGCGCCAGGCCCCGGACCGCCGTCCAGTGCAGCGCCGGCAGGTGCGCCGTGGAGCGCTGCGAGATGGGCTTCGGGGACTGCAACACCGACGCCAACGACGGGTGCGAGACCAACCTCTCGGTGGACGGGCGCAACTGCGGGCGCTGCGGCGGGGCGTGCAGCTACCGCAACGGCACCGGGGCGTGCATGGCGGGCTCCTGCCGGCTCCAGAGCTGCCGGGCGGGCTTCGGCAACTGCGACCGGGACGACGCCAACGGCTGCGAGGTGGACCACGCCACGGACGCGCGCAACTGCGGCGCCTGCGGCACGGCGTGCACCTACCGCAACGGCGTGGGGGCCTGCGTGGGCGGCACCTGCAGGCTCATGGCCTGCAACGCGGGCTTCGGCAACTGCAACCGGGACGACAGCGACGGGTGCGAGCTGGCGCTCACCTCGGCCACCAACTGCGGGGCCTGCGGCACCGCGTGCACCTTCCCGCGGGGGGTGGGGGCGTGCATGGGCGGGGCGTGCCGGCTCATGAGCTGCAACGCCAACTACGGGGACTGCAACGCCAACCCCATGGACGGCTGCGAGGTGGACCTGCGGACCACCCTGGCCCACTGCGGGATGTGCGGCCGGGGCTGCGCCCGGGCCAACGCCACGCCGGTGTGCCGCGACGGCGCATGCAGCGTCATGGCGTGCTCCTCGGGCTTTGGCAACTGCGACGGCATGGACCCCAACGGCTGCGAGCAGCCCTTGAACACCCTGGCCCACTGCGGGATGTGCGGCCGGGCCTGCAGCGCCCCCGGCGGGGCCACGGCCACCTGCGCCAGCGGGACCTGCGGCTTCGCGTGCATGCCGGGCAGGGGAGACTGCGACCGCATGCCCTCCAACGGCTGCGAGGTGGACCTCACGGACACCGTGGCCCACTGCGGCGCCTGCGGGGCCCGCTGCGCCCCTCCGCGCGCCACGGGCCTCTGCGTGGACCGCGCGTGCCGGGTGGACACCTGCGAGGCGGGCTACCAGGACTGCAACGCCCGCGCCATGGACGGCTGCGAGGTCAACACCCAGACGGACCTGAACCACTGCGGCGGCTGCTCCAACCGCTGCGTGCTCCCGAACGGCCGGGAGTACAACTGCACCATGGGCGTGTGCACCATCCGGCTGTGCCTCTCGGGCTACGGCGACTGCGACAACTCCCCCGAGAACGGCTGCGAGGTGAACCTCACCAGCTCCGCGGAGCACTGCTCCCGCTGCGGGGCCGCATGCATGAGCCCCCTGGTCTGCACGGCCTCGGCCTGCGTGCCGCGGTAGGTGCGCCGGGCGGGGCGCTGGTCTACAGTCCCCGGCGATGCTTCCCGCGAGACCCTGGCTCCTTGGACTCCTCGGCCTGACGGCCCTCGGGTGCCCCAACACCAACACCGCCACCGACGCCGCCGCGGACGGCCCCGCGGAGGACTCGAACCGCTGCGAGGGCGAGCGGGACCCCACGGTGCGCACGGACCTGGACCGGCTGTTCCTCGCCCCCGGGGCCACCGCGGAGGTCACCGTGCAGCTCTCCCGGGACCGCTGCGCCGCGGTGGACCTCCCGGTGCGCGCCGAGGCCCCCCAGGTGGCCACCGCGGGGCCCGCCGTGCTGCGCGTCCCGCCAGGCGCCAGCGTCGGGAGGGTCACCGTCACCGCCGTGGCCGCGGGCACCACCACCGTGCGCGTGGGCGAGGCCCGGGTGGCCGTCACCGTGCGAGCCCCGGCCCTGCCCGAGTGCCTCCCGGAGACCCGGCCCCTCCCAAGGCTCATGCCCGGAGGCACCGCCCGAGGGGTCCCCGGGAGCTTCACGGAGCTGGCCTCGGTGAGCGTCCCCGCGGGCGCCCGGGAGGTGCCCGCCATGGACGTGCTCCTGTCCTGCGCCCCGGACCAGACCCCCGAGGGCTTCACCGCCGTGGGCCCCGCGGTGCTCTTTGGCCCCACCTCCTTCCGCACCGTGCGGGAGCTCACCTTCACCCTCCCCGCCAACCCCGCGCGCGTGCCGCCAGGGTACGAGCTCCACGTGGAGCTCGCCTACAAGGGCCCAGGGGAGCGCACCTCTCGGGTGGTGCCGGTGGCGAACGCACACTTCACAACGGACGGTCGAGCGGTTACCTTTCAAGCTCCGAGGTTTGGCTCCTGGCAGGCGGTGCTCCGGCAGGGGGTCGGGACCCGGAGGGTGCAGCGCAGGTTCACCTTCCACGCGATCCTGGGGGTGTCCATGGGGGCCGCGGGGGCTTCGATGATCGGCGCGCGCAACCCCGAGCGCTTTGATTTCATCGCGCCGCTGGGGGGGCCGGTGGACTGGAGCTACCTCGGGAACTACATCCAGCGGTACCACGTCGGGGGCTTCTGCACGGCCCAGGAGCGCGCCCGGGACCCCGAGGGGTGCGCCCGGGGGGCCTCGGTGGAGCGCACGCCGGAGGCCCGCGAGCTCTTCGAGCGGCGGCAGCACTTCGAGGACTGGTACTACCCCGACGGCGAGGGCGGCCAGGGGGGGACCTTTGACCGGCACTCGTACATCCAGATCTTCCGGGACCTGACCCGGATGTTCGGCAACGCCGTCACCGCCCCGGGGATGACCGGCGTGCTGCCCAGGGGCGTCCCCGACGGCGAGGCCATGCGCTCGGACGCGGACCGCTGCGCCCGCCCCGTCACCCTCATGAACTACTACGACGACGAGTACAACCCCGACGGGAGCCTCCCGGTGATCACCTTCTGCGACGGGCAGCATGCGCCCGGGCGCCTGGGGCGCTGGGACGGCTCCGCGGGGAACTTCCCGATGGAGGTGGCCCTCGCGGTGGACGTGAACCGCAACGGCCGGCGGGACCCCGGCGAGCCCGTGGTGAGGAACTTCCACGAGCCCTTCAGGGACACGGGCCCGGACGGGGTACCTTCCACCATGGAGCCCGGCTACGACGCGCGCTCGAACCCCGACCCCGCGGGCGACGACTACGACCGGCAGTTCAACCCCGGCGGGCTCGAGGGCAACTTCGTCCATGACGCCATGGAGCCCTACGACGACGTGGGCGTGGACGGGGTGCGCTGCCCGGGCACCTGCCCCTATGACCAGGGCGAGGGCAACGGGCGCTACGACGCCGCGCCCGGCTGGCAGCGCTTCCAGGAGGTGAACCCCCGGGGGCTCGTGGCGCGCATGCCCCCGGACGCCCTCCGGCGGCTGGACTTCTTCGTCGACGGCGGCGTGCGGGACCTCTTCGGCTTCGGGGCCGACGCGAACCACTTCGTGGGGGCCTTCGCGCAGCGCGGCGAGCCCTTGCATTACTACAATAATTTCGCGCCCTTCGGGGCCGAGCGGGTCCCCGAGGACCCCTTCCCCTACAACGACCTCGACTGGGCGCGCGTCCCAGGGCGGGTCATGGTGCGCTACGGCAACATCGACGCGACGCCCGCGCAGCTGATCGACGGGGACGGGCACCACGTGGGGACCCTGGTACAGATCCAGAACCGGCTCTTCTCGTCGCTGTGGTACATGCAGGCCCGCTGGCCCGGGGGGGACCGGTCGGTGCAGAACTTCTCGTCCGACGTGGACAACGCCGGGCGCTGCGCCAGCGGGTACTTCTGCACGTTTGACTTCCGGAGCGACCGGGCGCGGCGCACGGGGCCCGTGAGCATCTACCTCCCGCCGGGCTACCACGACCCGGAGAACGCCGGGGTGCGCTACCCGGTGGTGTTCCTGCTCCACGGGTACGGCCAGCAGCCCCAGGACCTGATCGCCTCGGGGCTCCTCCTCGGGAACTTCATGTCCAGCGGGACGCTCCCCACCTGGAGGAAGCCCCAGAAGTTCATCATGGTGTTCCCCGACGGGCGCTGCCGCGCGCAGGACGGGTGCCTGCGCGGGACCTTCTACACCGACAGCCCCGTGGGCAACGCGCAGATGGAGACGTACTTCCTGGACCTCTACGACTTCGTGGACCGCACCTACCGGGTGCGCCGCCCGGAGACCCTGGAGGTCACCGAGTGATGCCCGTGCTCAAGGCCCTGTGGGCGGGCTCCTCGGCCACGCTCCACGTGGCGCGCAACCTCGCGTTCCGCGCCCTGCCCGGGGTGAGCCACGGGCTCCTGCGCCTGGCCAACGTCACCGGCCGGGGCGCCGGGCGCGAGGGCTCCAGCGCCGCGGACTACTTCTCCGCCGTCGTGGGCGACTACGAGGCCATGGCGGAGTACACCCGGGTGTCGGGCGAGGGGGGCCTCTTCCGGGGGCGCCGGGTGCTGGAGCTGGGCCTGGGGAACACCCGCTCGGTGGCGCTCCTGGGGAGGCTCAAGGGCGCAGAACAGTACGCAGGTTTCGACCCTTTTGACGTCCAGTCCAGGGACCGGGCGTACCTCTCCACGGTGTACGAGCCCCTCCTGGAGCGCCACCGCGAGCCCGGGGGCATGGCCCGCGCCGAGGCGCTGCTCTCGGACGTGCCGGTGCACACCACCCGCGAGGCGCTGCTCTCGGGCGGGCGTCGCTTCGACCTGGTGCTCTCCCGGGCGGTGCTGGAGCACGTCTCGGACCTGGAGGGGCTCTTCCGGGACCTCGCGGCGGTGACCGTGCCCGGCGCGGTGCACCTGCACAAGGTGGACCTGCGCAGCCACGGGAACCAGTGGGACCACGAGCTGGATTTCCTCTTGTTCCCGGAGGGCCTCTACCGCGCGATGGCGTCGCACACGGGGCTCCCGAACCGGGTGCGGGTGGACGGCTACCTGGACCTGGTCCGGCGCCACGGGCTGGCGCTCCTACACGCCAGCGCCACGCGCTGGATCGAGCCCGCCGCGGTGGAGGCGCTGCGCCCGCGGCTGCCGCCGTCGTTCCGGGAGAAGCCCGCGTCGGTGCTCTCGGTGCTGGGCGTGTGGCTGGTGCTGGTGGGCCCCGAGCACCCGCTGGCCCCTCGCGGGATCACCGCCCTGGACGCCGAAGCACTCCCACGCGCGCCCGCCGAGAGATTGTCGGTGTATTGAGCGATGCAGGGCATCTTCGCGCTATTGGATGACATCGCGTCGCTCCTCGACGACGTGGCGGTGCTCACCAAGGTCGCCGCGAAGCAGACCGCGGGGGTGGTGGGCGACGACCTGGCGCTCAACGCGGAGCAGGTGGCCGGGGTGCCCGCCTCGCGAGAGCTCCCGGTGGTGTGGGCGGTGGCCAAGGGCTCGCTGGTCAACAAGGCCATCCTGGTGCCCGTGGCGCTCGGGATCAGCGCGGTGACCCCGTGGCTGGTCCGGCCGTTCCTGATGGTGGGCGGGGCGTACCTGTGCTTCGAGGGCGTAGAGAAGATCGCCCACGCGTGGCAGCACCGCGGCGAGGCCGAGGCGCGCCGGGCGGCGCTGGTCGAGCGCCTCTCGGACCCGGGGCTGGACCTGGTGACCTACGAGAAGGACAAGATCCGCGGCGCCATCCGGACGGATTTCATCCTCTCGGCGGAGATCCTGGTGATCGCCCTGGGCACCGTCGCGGGGGCCTCCTTCGGGCGCCAGGTGGCCTCCCTGGCGGTGATCAGCGTTCTCATGACCGCGGGGGTGTACGGGCTCGTCGCGGCGATCGTGAAGCTGGATGACCTTGGGCTCTACCTCGCCCGGCGCCGCCGGGCGCTCCCGCGGTGGGTGGGCGAGGTCATCGTGGCGGCGTCGCCGTGGTTCATCAAGGTCCTGTCCGTGGTGGGCACCGCCGCGATGTTCCTGGTCGGGGGCCACATCCTCGCGGGGGGCATCGCCCCCGCGCACCGGGCGATCGACGGCCTCCAGAGCGCGCTCGGGGACGGCTCCCTCGGGGCGTCGCTGGCGGGCGCGCTCGCCGAGGGGGCGCTGGGCGTCGCGGCCGGGGCGCTGGTCCGCGCGGTGGTGGCGCTGCTGCAAGCGAGGAGGGCGGCGAAGCGGTAGCGCGACGGCGCGTCAGAGCGCGAGCTGCACGCTGGCGCCGCCGGTGAACCCTCCGGCGTCCTCGCGCCGCGCGCCGTAGCCTCCGCGGAGGGTGACGGTGACGTAGCGCCCGAAGTGCCGCCCCGCCTCGACGAGGAGCCTCACGCCGGGACTGGTGTTGGCGCCGGGCTGCGTGGTGACCTCGACGCCCGCGCCGAGGGGCGTGTCCCGCACGGTGTCCCAGCGCATCCACGCGGACCCGAGGACGCCGTAGCTGGTGACGCCCTGGAAGGAGAGCTGGAGCCTCGTGGGGAGCGTGGTGCCGAACTCCAGCCGCGCGCCGCCGCCGCCCTGGACGGTCAGCTCGTTGGCGCCGAGGATCCCCTGGACCGCCAGGGAGATCGTCGGGGCAAGGCGGAACTCCACCTCGGTGGTGGCCGCCACGAGCCCCACGTCGCGCTCCACGGGCGCGGAGGACTCCACGCGGGTGGTGACGCCCACAAGGCGGTCCACGCGGACGGCCACGGAGCGCACCTGGCGGTGGAAGCGGTAGCGCGCCTGCCCGTAGACGAGGTACCACCAGTCCCTGCAGCGCGCCCCTGCGGCGGCGCCGCAGCCGAGGCCGCCCTGGTTGTCGCGCGCGCCGAAGTCCGTCACCTCGCCCCCCGCGGTGAACTCCAGGCGGTGGCCCCGGTGGGCGCGCAGGTCCGCGCGCTCCTGCTCGTCGTCGGCCTCCGGGCGCAGGACCACCACGTGCGGCGCCTCGGCGCTGGCCATGACCGCGAGGTGTTGTCCCGCGAGGGTGAGCGCCGTGACGTGGTACTCCACCGCGCGCACCCTGACGGGCTGCGCGGGCAGGTCCGCGCGCCAGACGTCCTCGTGGCGGACGCAGGGGAGCGCGCGCCAGGCGGCCTCGCCGCGGGGCCTCCAGGAGACCAGCACCCGCTCCAGGAGCTCGCCGTGCAGGAACTGGAAGCGCAGGGTGATGGGCTGCTGGTTGAACGCCGCGCCGCGCGGCGCGTGCAGGACCCGAGGGCGCGGCGCGGGGGGGCTCAGGGGCGTCAGCGGCGCCTGCGCGGAGGCCAGGGCGCACCTCACGGTGAGGGTGAGTGCCACGGTGCGGGCGAGCGATCGGGGCTTCATGGGCGTCCTTCCGAGGCGCTACCAGTCGAAGGTTGTGGAGAGCCCAAGGCCGAACCCTCCGTTCTGGATGTTCCGGAGCTGGTAGGAGCCCCGGAGGGACAGCGTGCACCAGTCCGCGAGGCGGTACCCGGCCTGGAAGATGAAGCGGAACATGGGGTCCCCCGCGGCCACGGACTGGTTGAACACCTCTCCCTGGGCCATCATCGGGACCTTCGGGGTCGGCGCGAAGTTGAACGCGAAGAAGGCCCGCTGCCCGACCTCGTGGAAGACGTCACCGCCCAGGAGGATGTTGGTGCGCCGCTCGTAACCGATGCGCAGGCGAGCCTGGGCGCCCACCACCAGGCCCGTGCCGAACACCCCGAGCTGCAGCCGCGCGATCAGGTGGACGAAGGGCGACGCCGCGAACTCCAGCTCGTGGTAGCCGTAGATCACCCGGGTGTGCACCGACGGGTCCGTGGACGTGACGAGCGCGAGCGGCAGCGCCTGGCCGTCGTAGACGCCGAAGCCCACGCGGTAGCCGTAGAGCACCGGAGACGACAGGCGCTGGAGGAAGTCCCCCTCCACGGTGATGAAGCGCTGGACCCGGAGCGTGCCGCCGACGGTGCGGGTCCCGACGTCGGCGTACTCGCTGCGCAGGTCCACGCGGCTGCGGCCCGCGACAGCTGGAGGCGCCTCCGGCGGAGGGAGCACCTCGACGGGGCGCGGCGCCACCGCGCTGCCGAGCAGGGCCACCGCCCGCCCGTCCTCGGGGGTGGCCTCGACGAAGTACTCGAAGGTGCCCGGCGTGACGAAGGAGGGGTGCACCTCGGCGCGCAGGTAGCCGTCCCCTTCGTAGCGCATGGCGACCGACTGGTAGCTGCTCTGGCCCTGCCTCCGGACGAAGAGGGCGCCGTGCCGGATGCTGCTCTCCTGGGCAAACTGGACGACCACCACCGCGGGGTCCCCCGGGCGCAGCGAGGTCGGGAGGTCCTCCAGCACCCGGAGGTCCGGCGCCGAGCGGGCCGGCTCCTGCGCCGCCGCCCGGCGCGAGGCCACGAGGAGCGCGCGCAGGGCGCTCACCTCGGCGACGATCCTGGGCGCGTAGGGGGACCCCGGACGCTCGCGCAGGAAGCGCTCATAGCGCTGCACCCGCTGCTCCGGGGCGGCGCCGAGCGTGGAGACGAACAGCGCCGTGGCCTCGCGCTCCTCGGGGGGACCCTCTGGCGCGGCGGGCGCCGTCGGGGGCGGCGCGACCAGCGGGGCGGGGCCCTGCGGCGGGGTCCCGGGACGAGGCGCGGGCGCAGGCGCGGGCGTCTCCGACGGCTCCTGGCGGAAGGGCGTCACGCGCGCCGGGACCACCACGTCCCCGGCGCTCGGAGGCCGCGAGAACGCGCCCTCGGCGTGCGCGACGGAGAGGGTCTGCCCGGCGTGATCCAGGACGATACGCCCGATGGGGAAGCGATCGCGGAGCACCCTCCGGGTCACCGGGTGCGTCACCGTGAGCGGGCGGTAAAGGGTGAAGGTGCTGCCCGTCTCCACGCCCTGCGCGTGCCCGAGGTCCACTACGAGCTGAGACCCGTCGATGCGCAGGACGGTCCCCTCCCTCGGCGTGGGCGCCTCGGGCGAGGGCTGCGCCGCGGCGAGCGCAGGCGCGAGCATGGCGAGGCCCGCGCACGGGCCCCATGGATGGAATGGGTGTCGCATTGTTGCGGGGCTCCGCTCCCCTATGCTGACGATCACCGCGTGACCGTCTCCTCCAAAGCAACCGACGTGCCGCGGCGGAGGCACGGCAATGTCAGGGATTTCTAGCGGATACAGGGGTGGCTACTGTGACGTCCATGGCGCCCCATCGCGCCACCGCACGGGCGCGTGGGGAGCGCGGCCCCGTCCGCCGTCAATGCTCGTGGCCGTGCCCGTCGCCGTGACCGTGGTCGTGGGCGCAGCGGGCGTCCTGCCAGCCGACCCAGTAGGGCCCGTCGGGGCCCCACTCGCGCTTCCAGATCGGCACCCTCGCCTTGAGCTCGTCGATGAGCCTGCGGCACACCGCGAAGGCCTCCCCCCGGTGCGCCGCGCTGGCCGCGCACACCACCGCCAGGTCCCCCGGCACCAGGGACCCCACCCGGTGCTCCGCCGCCACGCGCACCCCGGGCTCCGACGCCTCCAGCTCCTCCCCGATGCGACGCAGCTCCGCCAGCGCCATGCTCCCGTAGGCCTCGTACTCAAGCCGGGTCACGGCCACCCCGTCGTTGTGGTCCCGCACCACCCCGAGGAACACCGCCACGCCCCCCGCCGAGGGGTGCTGCACCGCCGCCAGCACCCGGTCCACGCTCAGCGGCTCCGTAAGGATGTGAAAGTACCCCTGCGACGTCACGGCCGCACCCAGTGGCCCGTGCGCCCGCCGGACTTCTCCACCAGCTCCACCGCCTCGATGGTGATGCCCCGCTCCATCCCCTTGGCCATGTCGTAGAGCGTCAGGGCCCCGACCCCCGCGGCCACCATGGCTTCCATTTCCACCCCGGTGCGGTCCCGGGCCTCCGCCGTGGCCGTGAGCGTCGCCCCGGTGGCCGTCCATTGGAGCTCCACCGTCACCCCCGTCAGCGCCACCGCGTGGCACAGCGGGATCAGCTCCGGCGTCCGCTTGGCCGCCATGATCGCCGCCACCCGCGTCACCGCCGACACGTCCCCCTTGGGGGCGTCCCCGGCCCGCAGCCGCGCCACGGTCTCCGGCCTCATGGTCACCCTCGCCCGGGCCACCGCCCTGCGCGTTGTCATTTCCTTGGACCCGACCGGTACCATGTGCGCCTCACCCGAGGCCGTCAGGTGCGTCGGGTGGTCCGATTCCTGCGTCGAATCTCCCATGACCAGGGTTTACAATGCGAACGACGCGCACCACAACACTCCCGCGAGCGATGGTGTTCAGCCTCCCGGTGCTCCCCCAACCCCGTACCTTGCCAGGACCCGTCCTCGTCGAGAGGGCCTCCCCACGCTCGGTCCGCCTGTCCCTCACCGACCGCTGCGACATGGCCTGCGTCTACTGCCGCCCCTCCCTCCGGGACGGCTACCTCCCCGCCGAGGACCGCCTGGACCCCGCACAATGGGAGATCCTTGTGCGCGGTCTGGTCGCGCAGGGCGTGCGCCGCGTGCGCATTACGGGCGGCGAGCCCCTGCTCTTCAAGGGCCTGGTGGACGTCATCGCCAGGCTCCGGGACCTGGGCGTCGAGGACCTGGCCCTCACCACCAACGCCTCGCGCCTGGAGCACCTGGCCGCCCCCTTGCGCGCCGCGGGGCTCCACCGGCTCAATGTATCCATCGATTCGCTCGATGCTGGCACCTTCGCCCGGATCACCCGCGGCGGGCGCCTGGAAGAGGTCCTCCGCGGCGTGGACGCCGCCCTCGCCCAGGGCTTCCAGGAGGTCAAGAGCAACACCGTGGTCCTGCGCGGGCTCAATGAGCACGAACCAGAAGACATCGTGCGCTGGGCCTGGGCCCGGGGCATCACCCCCCGCTTCATCGAGATCATGGGTGTAGGTGAAGGTGGGAGAATCTGGAAGGACCGTCTGGTCCCCGCGGCAGAGACGCGCCGGAGCATCGCGCACCTTTTGCGCGATGGGAATGCATCCCAGGAGCCCGACCGGGGTCCGGCAAGGTATGTCCCTTCCAGGGTGCTGCCCGGGGCCAGGGTGGGGTTCATTTCCGGGAGCACGGACACCTACTGCGACGGCTGCGACCGGCTGCGGGCCACCAGCGACGGGGTGCTGCGCCCGTGCCTGTCCACCAATGACGGCGTGAGCGTCGCCGAGGACCTGAAGGCCGGGGCGGGCCCCGAGGTGGTGGGTGAGCGCCTGCGAGAGGCCTGGGCCCTGAAGCCCGACGGGCGCTGGAAGGGCTGCACGGAGCACACCGCCCGGGCCGTGAACATGCGGGCCACCGGGGGCTGACCCTTGGAGGACGAGGCCCTGCCGGTACCCCGCGCGGCGGACCTCGCGGAGGTCCTCCAACGGGCCGCCGAGGCCGTGGCCCGGGGCGTCCCCGGAGCGCTGGCCACGGTGCTGTCCCGCAAGGGGAGCGCCCCGGCGACCCCTGGCCAGAAGCTCCTCTGGACCGCCGAGGGCTTGTGTGTAGGCACCGTCGGCGGCGGCGCCCTGGAGCGCGCCGTGCTCAAGGACCTGGAGCGCGCCCGGGCCCGCGCCGCCGAGGGCGACGCCGAGCCCCGGACCGTGACCTTCCGCCTCGGGCCCGAGCTCGGGATGTGCTGCGGCGGCGGCGTGGAGGTGCTCCTGGAGCCGCTCCCGGCGGCGTTCACCGTGGGCCTCGTGGGCGCCGGTCACGTGGCCCGGGCGCTGGTGCCCGTCCTCCGGGGCCTCGGGTTCGTGGTGTGCGTGAGCGACGCCCGCGAGGCCTACAGCACCGAGCTCCCCGGCGCTCGGGTGGTCCCGGGGGACCCCGCGGTCCTCGGGCCGGAGGTGCCCCGCCGCGGCGCCCTCCTGGTCATGACCCACGACCACCAGCTCGATCAGGTCGCCGTGGAGTGGGCCCTGCGCGAGGGCTACGCCTTTGTGGGCTGCGTCGGCAGCCGCGCCAAGGCCGCCCGCACCCGCGCCAGGCTCGAAGCACGAGGCTTCTCCCCGGAGGACTGCGCGCGGGTGCAGTGCCCCCTCGGGGTGCCCGTCCTCGCCCGCACCCCCGCGGAGATCGCCGTGGCCATCGGCGCGGAGCTCGTCCGCTGGCGCCGGGAGACCACCCTGGCCCGGAGCCCCGGGTGATCCTCCGGGCGGTGGTGCTCGCCGCCGGGCAGGGCACTCGCCTCGGTGGCCCCAAGGCCCTGGCCCGTTGGACCCCGCGGGGAGCCCCCTGGGCCCTCCTCCACGCCCGGGCCCTGCGCCGCCGCGGCGCCCGGGAGGTGCTCCTGGTGCTCCGGGACGGCGTCGCCCCCGCCCTGGGGACGCTCCCCTCGGGCGTCCGTGTGGTGGTCTCCCACGCCCCGGAGGCCCTCGGGCCCGCGGGCTCGCTCCAGGCCGCCGTGGAGTCCCTGCCCCCGGAGGGCCTGGTGTGCGTGACCCCGGTGGACGCTCTCCCGCTCACAAAGCGCGTCCACCGCGCGCTCTGCGCGGCCCTCGAAAACCCCGAGGCCCTGGCCGCGGTGCCCGTCTTCCAGGGCCGCGGAGGCCACCCGGTGCTCCTCCGGGCCGAGGTCCTCGACCCCTACCGCACGGAGCGTGAGCCCCCGACGTTGCGTGCCTTGCTCCAGGCGCCAGGCCCCGGCCTCCGGAGGGTGCCCGTGGAAGACCCCAGGGTGCTCGCGGACCTCGACACCCCCGAGGCCCGGGAGCACTGGTACGATTATATGCTTCATCCATACAATACAACCTGAAAAAGATTGCTTCCCTTGTCGCATGGTAGGATGCACAGTGTGCCTTGAGGCGGCGTTTGTGCGCCGCCCCAGGAGGAGCTTTCATGGACCCGGAGACCCGCCGTCAGGCCTTGAGGATCGCTGCCCGTCTCGCGATGCCGCTGTCCCTCTGGGGCTGCGCGACCACCGTGGCGCCGCCCACGCCGGAGAGCCCCGCGAGCCCCGCCACCGCCGACGCGGGCTCGATCCCTCCGGGGCAGCCCGTGGTGAGCCCGCCCGCGCCCTCGGCGCGGTGCACGGCCCCGGCGGACCCGGAGCACCCGACCGAAGCGGAGGCGCGGTGCTGCCGGGAGCAGCTCGCGAGCATCATCCCCGACGGAGGCCGGGAGGTGCCCTCGGAGGTGCTGGGCTGCTGCCGGACCGTGGCCACCTGGCTGGACCAGAACGCGCGGGGGACCTTCGGCGAGGGGTGGCCCCAGCGCAACACCTGCTGCCGCGCGCTCGAGTGGCAGGGGAGCCTGACGTGCACGCCCTGGGGCCCGCCGGTGCCGCCGTCCCTGGAGGGCGAGAGGGTGACCTCCAGGCCCGTACTCCCGCTGGACCTTCGGGAGGAGGCCGCGAGGCTGGCGCCGTCGGTGCCGCGGCTCCCGGCGCTCCGGAGGATGGCCGTGGCCACCTGGCGCGGGCGCATGGTGAACGAGTACGAGTCCGCGGAGGTCTTCGAGGCCCTCGCAGAAACGCTGGCCCAGGCAGGCTTTGCGCGCTCCGTCGTGGACGAGGTGCGGGGCTTCAGCGAAGAAGAGCGGCGCCACGGGGTGCTCTGCGGCGCGGTGGTGACGGCCCTCGGGGGCGAGGCCAGGGCGCCGGGCACGGCGCGGCCGTCGTTCCCGCTGCACCCGGACGTGGAGCCCCTGGAGGCGGTGCTCCGGAACGTGCTCAGCGTCTGTTGCATGAGCGAGACGGTGGCCGTGAGCCTCATCGCCGCCGAGCGCGAGGAGATGCCCGAAGGGGAGCTGCGCGCGCTCCTCACGGGCATCTGGTCCGACGAGGTCGGCCACGCCCGCTTCGGGTGGAGGCTGGTCACGGACCTGGTCCCGACCCTCGACGAGGCCGCCCGCGCGCGGCTGGGGCTGTGGCTCCGGGTGGCCTTCGCGCACCTGGAGACCCACGAGCTTGCCCACCTCCCGCTGGACGCCAGGCCCCCGGAGGCCGGCCGCGCCCTGGGCCTCTGCCGCGGTGACCACGCCCGCGCGCTCTTCTTCGACACGGTCACCGAGGTGATCGTGCCCGCGCTGGAGGCCGTCGGGCTCCCGGCCCGGGACGCCTGGACCCGGCGCCGCGCGCTCCCCCTGGCGGCGTAGGCCCCCCCTTCCCGAAGGCCCCCGGAGACCACACGCTCCGCAAGGTGTGCACGATCACCATCCTCCGCGGGGTGCACCCCCGGCACCCCCTCCTGGTGGCCGCCAATCGGGACGAGTACCGCAGCCGGGCCTGGGACCCTCCGGCGCTCCTGCACCCTTCTCCCCGCGCCTGGGGCGGCCGCGACCGCGCAAAGGGAGGCACCTGGCTCGGGGTGACCGAGCGGGGCTTCTTCGTGGGGCTCACCAACCAGCGCACGTACCGCCCCGCGGACCCCTCCCGGCGCTCCCGCGGAGAGGTGGTCACCGAGGCCCTGAGACTGAATGAAACAGCCCGCGTCGAGGCCCTCCTGGGCGCCCTGGACCCGCGGGACTACAACCCCTTCAACCTGGTCTTCGGGGACCTGAGCGCCCTCCGGGTGGCCTATGTGCGCCCCGAGGGACTCCAGGTGCACCCCCTCGGGGACGGGGTGCACGTCCTGGCCAATGACCGCCTCAGGGCTCCCACCATGCCCAAGACCCTCCGCGCCGAGGCCCTCGCCCGGGCGCTCCCGGAGGGCCCCTGGGAGGCCGTCCAACACCGCCTGGGCGCCCTCCTCGGGGACCACCACACCCCCGAGGACGGCCTCCTGCCGGAGCCCCCGGCGGGCGCCCTCATGCCGCGGATGCTGCTCAAGGCCCTCCAGGCGCTCTGTGTGCACGCCGGGGTCTATGGCACGGTCTCCTCCACGGTGTTGTCCCTCGGGAGGGAGCGGGTGGAGCGCTACCTCTTCGCCCCGGGACCCCCGTGCCGCACGGCGTTCACCGAGGTACCTCGGTAGTGGGTTCAGGGCGCTTGCGCCCGGGGCCATCCCGGTGTTGACTCCTCCGCCGCCGGGGCCGACGGACGGCCTCAAGCAACCAATGACGGAGCGAGACAATGCGTAGGTTCCTGGGTCTCTGCGGGCTTCTCGTGGCGCTGGGCTGCTCTTCGGGTGGCACCACCACCACGACCGCCACCGCCGCCACGGGCGGCGGCACCTCCGGCGGGCAGACCGTGTCCACGGACTCCTCGGTGGTGTTCCGCAACCACTCCCGCTGGGCGATCTTTCACATCTATCTCTCGCCGGTGAGCCAGACCACCTGGGGCCCGGACCAGCTCGGCGCCCACGTCCTGCGCGCCGGCGAGGACTACACCCTGCACAGCATCCCGTGCGAGAGCTACGACCTCAAGCTCGTGGACGAGGACGGCGACGAGTGCATCCTGCACAACGTGGGCATCTGCGCCGAGGACTCCGGCTGGACCATTGACGACAGCGACCTGGTGAGCTGCCAGGCCTTCACCGCCGCGGCGGGCTCCCACTGACCGCCCCGGCCGACGTTGACGTCGGCACGGGCGATGCTTACGGTTCTTGACGGCACCGCAGCGCCCGCCGGGCGGCTGCCACGGCCACCCCACACCCCCCTACCCGACCCCACCGGGCGCCCTACGGGCGTACCCTCAGGAGGACTCCCATGCGCTTTGACCGATACACCACGAAGAGCCGCGAGGCCATCACCGACGCGGGGGACCGCGCCTCTCGCCGGGGCAACCCCGAGGTGACGCCGGAGCACCTGTGCGCCGCGCTCCTGGCGCAGGAGCAGGGCGTGGTCCCGGCCCTGGTCGCCAAGGCCGGGGCGGACCCGCAGAAGCTCCTGGCGGAGTTCGAGCGCCACCTGGACAAGCTCCCGAAGGTCTCCGGCGGGAGCGAGGCCAGGCTCTCCACCCGCCTGGTGGGGGCGCTCCAGAAGGCCGAGGACGAAGCGAAGCACCTCAAGGACGATTTTGTCTCCACGGAGCACCTGGGCCTGGCGCTGCTCAAGCACGACCGGGAGGTGGCCCAGGCGTTCTCCCGGCACGGGATGGACGAGCCGAGGTTCCTCGGGGCCCTGCGCGAGGTGCGGGGCAGCCAGCGGGTGACCACCCAGGACCCGGAGGGCACCTTCCAGGCGCTGGAGAAGTACTGCAAGGACCTGACGAAGCTGGCGTCGCAGAAGAAGCTGGACCCGGTGATCGGCCGCGACGAGGAGATCCGGCGGGTGATGCAGGTGCTCTCGCGCCGGACCAAGAACAACCCGGTGCTCATCGGCGAGCCCGGCGTGGGCAAGACGGCCATCGTGGAGGGCCTGGCCCAGCGCATCGTGGACCGGGACGTGCCGGAGACGCTGCGGGACAAGCGCATCGTGGCGCTAGACCTGGCCTCGCTGGTGGCGGGGGCCAAGTTCCGCGGCGAGTTCGAGGAGCGCCTCAAGGCCGTGCTCAAGGAGGTCGAGGCCAGCGGCAACGTGGTGCTGTTCATCGACGAGCTGCACACGCTGGTGGGGGCCGGGGCCGCCGAGGGGGCCATGGACGCGTCGAACATGCTCAAGCCCGCGCTGGCCCGGGGGGAGCTGCACTGCATCGGCGCCACCACCCTGGACGAGTACCGCAAGCGCGTGGAGAAGGACGCCGCCCTGGAGCGGCGCTTCCAGCAGGTGTTCGTGCCGCAGCCCACGGTGGAGGACACCATCGCGATCCTCCGGGGCCTCAAGGAGCGCTACGAGAACCACCACAAGATCCGGATTCAAGACGGGGCCATCGTGGCGGCGTCCACGCTGTCGCACCGGTACATCACCGAACGGTTCCTGCCCGACAAGGCCATTGACCTCGTGGACGAGGCCGCCTCGCGGCTGAAGATGGAGATCGGCAGCAAGCCCTTCGAGATCGAGCGCCTGGAGCGCCAGAAGGACCGGCTCACCATCGAGGAGCTGGCCCTCGCGCGGGAGACCGACAAGGCCAGCCAGGCGCGGCTGGAGGAGGCCCGGCGCGAGGGGGCCGACCTCTCCGCGCAGGTGACCGCCATGGAGGCCCAGTGGCGCCGCGAGAAGGACCTCGTGGGCCGGGTGGCCGACGTGAAGACGAAGCTCGAGGCCGCGAAGAACTCCCTGGACCGCGCCCGCAAGGCCCGCTCCTACGAGGACGTGATGCGCCTGGAGAAGTTCGAGCTGCCGAAGCTGGAGGCCGAGCTCGAGGGCTTCCAGGCGGAGATCGCCCGGGTGGAGAAGAGCGGCAAGGCCTTCTTCCGGACGGAGGTCACCGCGGAGGACATCGCGGCCATCGTGTCCAAGTGGACCGGGATCCCGGTGACCAAGATGCTCGAGGGCGAGCAGGCCCGGCTCCTGCGCATGGAGGACGAGCTCGGCGGCCGGGTGGTGGGCCAGGAGGAGGCCGTGCGCGCCGTGGCCAACGCCGTGCGGCGCGCGCGGGCGGGCCTCGGCGACGAGCGCCGCCCCATCGGGAGCTTCTTGTTCCTGGGGCCGACGGGCGTGGGCAAGACCGAGCTGGCCAAGGCCCTGGCGGAGTTCCTCTTCGACGACGAGCGCGCCATGCTCCGGCTGGACATGAGCGAGTACATGGAGAAGCACGCCGTGTCGCGGCTGATCGGCGCCCCGCCGGGGTACGTGGGCTACGACGAGGGCGGCCAGCTCACGGAGCCCGTGCGCCGCAGGCCCTACTCGGTGGTGCTCTTCGACGAGGTCGAGAAGGCCCACCCGGACGTCTGGAACGTGCTCCTGCAGGTGCTCGACGACGGGCGGCTCACGGACGGCCAGGGCCGCACGGTGGACTTCCGCAACACCGTGCTGATCCTCACCAGCAACGTCGGCAGCCACCTCATTCAAGACGTGGCCGGCGACCGCGAGGTGCGCAAGGCCGTGCTGGAGGAGCTGCGCAGGCACTTCCGCCCGGAGTTCCTGAACCGCCTGGACGAGACCATCATCTTCCACCGCCTGGCGCGCGAGCACCTCCGGAAGATCGTGGACCTGCAGCTCGACAACTTCGCCCGGAGGCTGGAGCGCCGGGACCTGAAGCTCGCCGTGGACGACGCCGCCAGGGACGCCCTCGGGGAGCTCGGCTGGGACCCGGTCTACGGCGCCCGGCCGCTCAAGCGCGCCATCCAGCAGCACCTGGAGAACCCGCTGGCGCAGAAGCTCCTGTCCGGGGAGTACCTCCCCGGGGAGACCGTGCGCGTCGTGCGCGCGGGCGCCGGGGAGTTCCGCTTCGAGAAGGCCTTCGTGAACTGACCCGTCAGCCCCCGACGAGGGGGCGGGCGTCCTCAAGCCACACCCGGGAGCGCAGGTGCCTGCGCCCCGGGACGTGGACCTCGAACCACCCGGTGCTCTCGTCGAAGGCGATCCCCACGCCCGGCACGAAGGGGTCCCGGGACACCACCACCTGGAAGCTCCAGCGCGAGCGCCGCCCGCCGGGCATCGCCACCGGCGGCTGCAACGGCAGCGCCTCGCGCACGGCGCCCACCGCCTCGGCGTCGAAGCTCGGGAGCTGGCTGCTGTGCACCACCCGGATGCGCTGCACGACCCCGGCGGCGTCCTGCTCGACCTCCACCTCGGCGCGCGTCACGCGGGTGTTGCCCGCCGAAGCATCAATGATGCCCGTAAACTGCGCCTGCAGCGCCCCGGGCGTGTTCACCCCGCCGCGGGGGCCCTCCAGCGCGTCGATGGCCGCGCCCTGCCGCGAGGGCGCCGCCGCGGGCCCGAAGGCCGCCCGCTGCACCGCCTGCTGCGCGCTCAGGGGCATCGCCAGCGTCGCCACCAGCGTGTCCACCAGCGTGACCTCGTGCACCACCCTCGGGCGCCAGGCTTCTTCCATCCTCCGGCGCAGGGTCCAGAGGTAGCCCCGCACCCCGGGGGCCTCGTGCCGGTGGCGCCCCTCGCGCCAGCGACGCAAGGGGGCGTTGGCCACCGCGAGCGCGCCGGGCGAGGGCCTCCCGGCGACCTCGGGCGCCAGGCTCCTGCCGGGGTGCCCGTTGCCGCGTACGCCCAGGTCCAGGGTCCCGCGGGCCAGGTCCCGCAGCGCCGTGTCGCTCCCGTGGCGCAGGAGCTCCAGGCCATCCAACGGTGTCGTGGGCGCCGGCGACGGGCGCGCCTCCGGGGGTGCCTCGGGCCCCCGCTGCGCGCCGCCACCCGCGGCCTCCACCGTGGCCAGAGGGACCGGCGCGCGCACCTCTCCCAGCGCCCGCCCGACCCGCGCGACCGACAACGGAGACGCCGGACGCGCGGGTACCTCCCTGTGGGTGGGGGCAGGGACCGGTGGTGCTGTCTCCGGCGGTGTGGGGAGGATCTCCACCTCCACGGGTGGTGTAGGAGTGATCCTGAGGAGGTGAGTCTCTGTAGGGCGGAGTGCGATGGCCGTGGCGGTGAGGGCGCCGTGGAGGGCGAGGGACAGCGCCAGGGGACCTTGAAGGCGCGGGGCCCGCACGAAACCGATGGTGCGCGCTCAGGGCCCCGGGCGCAAGGCTACTCCTCGTCGTAGTCCCAGCGGGGCGCCGGGCGGCGCCAGCGGGTGTAGTGCAGCCGCGGGTGGAGCCGGACGATGAGCTCCAGCTCGGCGCCGGCGGTGTCGGTCCCGTCGGCGTTGGAGACGGCGCCCACGAGGCTCCTGGCGATCTCCCGGTCCAGGGTGTCCCCGTGGCGCGACAGGAGCCTCACGCGGCCGACGTCCCCGCTGGGCAGGAGCACCAGGGCGAGGCGCACATCGGGCGTGTGGAGCGCGCCGTGGCCGTCCACCAGGGAGGGCAGGGCGCGGGCCAGCTCGGCCTCGATGCCGTTGAGCCAGTCTTCGAGCTCCGAGCGGGTGTTCTCCGAGAGGCTCCCGCCGGAGAGGAAGCGGGCGGCCTCGACGCGCGCCTGGACCGTGGCGCGGGCGCGGGAGGGCCTCGGGGGGCGATCGAAGCACCGGTAGTCCCCGCGCTCATAGAGGGGGTTGCCGGGGACGCACCAGGCGGGCTGGGCCGAGGCCAGGGACGGCAGGGCCAGGGCGGCCAGCAGGGTCGCGACGGTGTAGTGGCGGGTGGGCATCAGAGGCTCCTCCGGGGGACTGTCTCCTGGGACAACGGAAGGGCGCCAGGGTTTGGGCCCGTCCAGGGAAAAGTTATGACGGGGAGAGTGTAGCCCGGGCTTGCCTCGCGGCGTGGTTGGGAAGCACAATCCGGGTATGACCAACGCAGCAGGGTCCGTGGTCTCGGCCGACCCGGCGCTCGGGCGCTACGTGGGGCGGTACGAGCTCGTCCACGAGATTGCCACCGGGGGCATGGCCACGGTGTTCCTCGGCCGCGCCCGCGGGGCGGCCAACTTCGAGCGGATCGTGGCGCTGAAGATCTGTCACCCGCACCTGCGCAGGGACGAGGACTTCGCCAACATGTTCCTCGACGAGGCCCGCCTCGCCGCGCAGATCCACCACCCCAACGTGGTGTCCACGGTGGACGTCGGCAACGAAGAGGACCTCTACCTGGTGATGGAGTACGTCGAGGGGGACCGGCTCTCGGGGCTCATCCGGAGCGCCTCCAAGAAGGGCCAGCGCATGCCCCTGGCGGTCACCACCCGGGTGATGATCGACGTGCTCTCGGGCCTCCACGCCGCCCACGAGCTGGTGGACGCCAAGGGGGAGGCGCTGCACATCGTCCACCGGGACGTGTCCCCGCAGAACATCCTGGTGGGGGTCAACGGCGTGGCGAAGATCACGGACTTCGGCATCGCCAAGGCCGAGGCCCGCGCCACGGTCACCCGCGAGGGCCAGGTCAAGGGCAAGATGTCGTACATGGCCCCGGAGCAGCTCTCCTGCCGGGACGTCGACCGCCGCGCGGACCTCTACGCCGCCGGGGTGGTCTTCTGGGAGGCCCTCACCGGGCGGAGGCTCTTCCGCGCGGACACCGACGCGGAGACCCTGAACATGGTGCTCCACGGCGTGGTCCCGGCCCCCTCGTCGGTGGCCCCGGAGGTGCCCCCGGAGCTCGACGCCATCGTGGTCAAGGCCCTCCAGCGCGAGCCCGGCAAGCGCTTCGCCACCGGCGCGGAGATGGCCGACGCCATCGAGAACGCCGGCTTCAAGGTCGCCAACGCCCGCGCCGTGGCCACGTACATCACCGAGGTGCTCGCCGAGCCCCTGGCCCAGCGCCGGGAGCTCCTCCGGAAGATCGCCGAGGGGCTCATCGTCCCGAACCCGGAGCGCAACGCGGACCTGTCCCACTCCGCCGTGCGCCCCGCGGGCTCCACGCTCACCTCCAACCCCCGGGCGGACAGCCTCTCGGGCCCCGGTAACGCGCTCCCCACGCTGCGCCCGGGCGCCACCAACACGGAGCTCGTCGCGGTCCCGGCGCCTGCCTCACGCAAGGGCCTCCTGGTGGCCGTCGCGGGTTTTGGTCTCCTCCTGGCCGTGGGCCTCGGGGTGCTGGCCGCCCAGGGCGGCGCCTCGCCGGGCGTCACCCGGCCGGTGGCCCCAACGCCCCGCCGCCCCGCCGAGCCCGTGGTGGTGGTGGTCCAACCCCAGACGCCCACGCAGCCCGCGCAGCCCACGGGCACCCCAGACCCCAGCGCCCACATGGTGATCGAAGCCCCCGTGGATCCGCCCACGCCCGAGCGCCCAGGCCGCCACGGACGCAACCGCACACGACCCGGACAGAACGCCTCCAGCGGGTCCACACCTACAAACACCCACACGAACCCCACGCCCGGTCACGGCGGCGGAGAGTTCCGCCCGACGGGGATCTAGCGTGGGCCCTCGTCGCGCCCGCGGGCCCCTGGTGCTGGCCCTGGTGGCCGGGGCCCTGAGCCTCGGGGGTTTCGCCCCGGAGGCCCTCGGGCAGGACAACACGGCCTTTGCCCAGCAGCGCTTCGCGCGCGGGGCGAGCCTCTACGAGACGCGCACCTTCGCGGAGGCGCTGGAGGAGTTCCGGGCCTCGCTGAGCCTGTACGCCTCGCCCAACACGCGCTTGTACGTGGCCCGGTGCCTCCGGGAGCTCAACCGCTTTGACGAAGCAGTCCCGGAGTTCGAGCGCACGGTGCGCGAGGCCGCGGACCGGGCGGCCACGGACCCGCGCTACGCGGCCACCCGCGAGGCCGCCCAGAACGAGCTGCGCTCCATCGAGCCGCGGATCGGGCGGGTGACGCTCACGGTCCCGGAGGTGCCCGCCGGGGCCCACGTGCGAATCGCCGGGCGGGAGGTGCCCGTGGCGGCCCTCGGGGTGAGCGTGCCGGTGCTCCCCGGCCACGTGGACGTGGTGGTGGAGTGCGAGGGCTACCTCACGGAGACGCGCGGCCTGGAGCTCGCCGCCGGCGCCGACGAGCGGCTGACGGTCACGCTCCGGCGAAACCCCGCGCTGGAGGGCCACCGGGAGACGCCCTGGACGCCCCCACCGCCCCCTCCGCCGCCGCCTCCGCCGGGTCGCCGGGTGCCGCTGGTGGTGGCCTGGAGCGCGCTGGGCGTGGGGGGCGCCGGCCTCGTGGGCTTCGGGCTCTTCGCGGGCCTGGCGAGCGCGCGCTTCAGCGACCTGGAGCGCCAGTGCGGGGGCGCTGCGTGCCCGCCGGAGCTGGCCGGGCGCGTCGACGGCGGGCGCACGCTCCAGACGCTGACCAACGTCTCGCTGGGCCTCGGGCTCGCGGGGCTCACCGCCGGGGCGCTCCTGTGGGTGCTGGGCGGGCCCCCCGCGCGCCCGGCGGCGGTGAGGGTGGGCTTCGGTGGCAATTCCTTGACGTTCGAGGGGACCTTCTGATGGGTGAGGGATCGCGGTGGCCCCGGGCGCGCGGAGCGCGCCCGGCAAATGTTGGGCTCGCGCGCGAGGCGTGCCCGCCGGGTGTTCTTCTCGTGGCGCTCCTGGCGCTGGGCCCGGGCTGCACCTGGGACTGGGACCGGCTCCAGCCCCGGGCGCTGGTCATCGACGCCGGGGACGCGCCGGACGGGGCCCTGGACGCCACCATCGACGGGGGCGAGGGCTGCGCGTGCGGCCCGGCGCAGCTGTGCTGCGGGGGGCG
Source organism: Deltaproteobacteria bacterium (assembly GCA_016218725.1). Taxonomy (GTDB): domain Bacteria; phylum Myxococcota_A; class Polyangia; order Polyangiales; genus JACRDB01. Next base: position 141,415 of record JACRDB010000139.1, on the reverse strand, counting down.
CTGCCTGGACCCGGGCTCGGACCCGGACAACTGCGGCCGCTGCGACAACCGCTGCCCCAACACCACCTGCCAGGGGGGCTCGTGCACCAACACCTGCCGCCTGGGGTACGAGAACTGCAACGGCAACGCCGCCGACGGGTGCGAGGTGAACGTGCTCACCTCGGACTCCAACTGCGGCCGGTGCAACAACGGGTGCACCAGCGGCCGGGCGTGCGTCAACGGGGCATGCACCTGCCAGGGGACCACCGCGGACTGCGACGGCAACATGGCCAACGGCTGCGAGACGGACACCAACGTGGACGCGGCCCACTGCGGGATGTGCGGCAACCGCTGCCCCATGGGGCAGAGCTGCGCCGCGGGGCAGTGCGTCTGCCCCGGGGGCTTCGCGGACTGCGACGGCATGGCGGCCAACGGCTGCGAGGTGGACCCCCGGGCGAGCTCGGCCCACTGCGGCGGGTGCAACCGCGCCTGCGGGGACCGCGGGGCCTGCGCGATGGGGGCGTGCCAGTGCTCCCCGGGGTGGCAGCGCTGCCCGGCCGGGGCCCAGTGCAACACTGCCCTGCTCGACCCGATGAACTGCGGGATGTGCGGGCGTGTGTGCGAGGCCCCGACGGCCCTGTGCGCCGCCGGGGGCTGCGTGGCCGCCTGCCCCGAGGGCACCACCGCGTGCGGGATGGTGTGCGCGGACCTCACCCAGGACGGGCGCAACTGCGGCACCTGCGGCCGGGCGTGCGGGGCCCACCAGCGCTGCGCGGGGGCCGCGGGCTGCGCCTGCGAGGAGGGCTGGGCGGACTGCGACATGGACCCGGCCAACGGCTGCGAGGTGGAGCTGCGCGCGAGCGCCGCCCACTGCGGGCGCTGCGGCGTGGCCTGCGGGGCCGGGCAGTCGTGCCGGGGGGGCACCTGCGGCTGCGCGGGGGGCTTCCGGGACTGCGGCGGGCGCTGCGCCCAGTGCTGCGCGGACACGGACTGTGATGACATGGTGGCCTGCACCGCGGACCGGTGCGTGATGGGCGCGTGCACCTTCACCATGTGCGCCCGGTGCTGCCCGGGGTTGACCGGCGCCATGGCCTGCCGGGACTGCTGCGCGGACGCGGACTGCACCGGCAACCGCGCGTGCGGGATGGACGGCCGCTGCGGGGCCTGCCGCCCGGGCTTCGGGGACTGCGACATGAACCCCGCCAACGGCTGCGAGACCACCACCAACACCAGCGCCAACTGCGGCGCCTGCGGCACCCGCTGCGCCTTCGACAACGCCACCGCGGCCTGCCGCGACGGGCGCTGCGCCCTGGTGGCGTGCACGCCAGGCTTCGCGGACTGTGACATGAACCCCGCCAACGGCTGCGAGGTGAGCCTCCGCACCAGCGCCGCCCACTGCGGCGCCTGCGGCAACGCATGCACCTTCGCCGGGGGCTCCGGCACCTGCGTCCTGGGCGTGTGCTCCCGCACCGTGTGCGACATGGGCCGGGGAGACTGCGACGGCAACATGGCCAACGGCTGCGAGGTGGACCTGGCCACGGACCCGCGCAACTGCCGGCTCTGCGGGAACGCCTGCGCCGTCCCCAACGCCACGCCGGGCTGCGTCATGGGGGCGTGCACCGTCGGGATGTGCGACCCCGGCCGCGCCGACTGCGACCGCTCGGTCACCAACGGCTGCGAGGTGAACACCAACACCGATGTCATGAACTGTAGCGGGTGTGGGGTGGCGTGCGCGTTCACCAACGGGAACGCGACGTGTACGGCCGGGGCGTGCGCGCTGGGCTCCTGCCGGGCGGGCTTTGGCAACTGCGACGCCATGGCGTCCAACGGGTGCGAGACGGCGCTCGGGTCGAACCTGGAGCACTGCGGGGCCTGCGGGCGCGCGTGCGCTGCGCGGCCTCACGCCGTGGCCCGGTGCGACACGGGCGCGTGCCGGAGCGATTGTGAGCCGGGCTTCGCGGACTGCAACGGCAACCCCGCGGACGGCTGCGAGACGGACGTGCGCACGAGCCTCACGGACTGCGGCGGCTGCGGCAACACCTGCGCGCCCCTGAACGGCACCGGGCAGTGCGTGCTGGGCGTTTGCAGCGTGCGGTCGTGCTTCGGGGGCTTCGAGGACTGCGACCGCTCGGTGACCAACGGCTGCGAGGCCGGGATCTCCTCGGACACGGCCAACTGCGGCGCCTGCGGGCGCACCTGCGCGCTGCCCGGCGTGGAGACCCAGCGGTGCTCCGGCGGGACCTGCGTGGTCGATGTCGGCGCCTGCCGGGTCGGCACCGGGGACTGCGACGGCGCGGCCGCCAACGGCTGCGAGGCCAACCTCCTGAGCGCCTCCGGGGCCTGCGGGCGCTGCGGGGTCACCTGCGCCACGGGGCGCTCGTGCTCCGGGGCGTTCTGCACCCGGGGCACCTTCCGGGGCTACACCATCACCACCCCCACGGCCACGGAGCTCCCCTGGGTGGACGCCTGCGCGCTGCCGGGCTCCCGGAGCTTCCTCTCCGGCCAGGACGACGGCCGGGTGTTCTTCACCACGGCCCCGCCGCCGCCCCGCGTCGAGGGGCTCCTGCCCTTCCCCGTGGAGCTCTTCGGCGGGCTCACCACCGCCATGGCCATCTCCAGCAACGGGCACCTGCTCCTCGGGGACTTTGTCTTCAACGCCACGGTGGTGCACACCGGCGCCTCCTACGGCGTCTTGCCCTCCACGGGGGAGCCCTCGGCGGCGGTGTTTATTTTTGGCCGGGACCTGGTCCTGCGCAGCCGCGGGACCTGCATCGGCACCACCGGCGCCGCCCCCAACCGGCGCTTCGTCGTGGAGTACTACGACGCCGGTTTGTTCGCCTTCGGCACGCCGATGTTGTCCCTCACCTTCGAGGCCATCTTCAACGAGACCTCGCAGGTGATCGAGTTCCTGTACGACACGCCCTTCTCCGGGACCTTCAACGGGGGGAGCCCCCGGGACGTCGACGGCGTGACCGTGGGGCTCCAGTCCTTCGGCGCCACCCAGGGGGTGATGCACTCGGGCCGCGTCGGGGCCGGCAGCCGCGTGCGCTTCTCTCCCATGTAGGGGCGCCCTTCGGGGTACACTGTCCCACGTGCAGTCCTCGCTGCCGCCGCAGTTCCTGGGTCGCTACGCGGTCGTGCGGCGCCTCGGCGCCGGGGGCATGGCGGAGGTCTTCCTGGCCCGCTCCCGCGGCGCCGAGGGGATCGAGAAGCTCCTGGTCGTCAAGCGCATCCTGCCCGCCTTCGCGGAGAACCCGCACTTCCGGGCGATGTTCATCGACGAGGCCCGCGTCGCCCTGAGGCTCAACCACCCGAACGTCGTGCAGGTCTTCGGCTTCGAGTCCGACGGGCCCACGCTGCTGCTCATCATGGAGCACGTGGACGGCGTGGACGCCGGGCACCTCGTGGGCGCCCTGGGCCGCGCGGGCGAGAAGCTCCCGCCCCCGCTGGCCGCCTACCTCACCCGCGAGGTCGCCCGGGGCCTGCACTACGCCCACGAGCGCACCGACGAGCACGGAAATCCCCTGGAGATCGTCCACCGGGACGTGTCCCCGTCCAACGTGCTCCTGGCCTTCGATGGCACCGTGCGCATCGGAGATTTTGGCATCGCCAGGGTGCGCAGCGCCTCCCTCGAAGACCACGGGGCCATCAAGGGCAAGTTCGGGTACATGTCCCCCGAGCAGGCCCGCGGCGAGGCCGTGGACCGCCGGGCGGACGTCTTCGCCCTCGGGGTGGTGCTGGTGGAATTGCTCACGGGCCACGGGTTCTTCCATAACGTGGCCCAGGGGCCGGACATCCTCCTGCGCCTCCGCCAGGGGGACCTGCCCTCGGTGGCCACGCTCCTGGCGGACTTCCCCGAGGAGCTCCGGGCCATCGCCGACAAGGCCACGCAGCCCCAGCGGGAGTCCCGGTACCAGTCCGCGCGGGAGTACGGCCGGGCCCTCTCCCAGTGGCTCCACGCCCTGCCCGAACCCCCCGACGCGGCCACCCTGGAGCACTGCCTCGCCCGGGTGGTGCCCGCCCGCAAGCCCTCGCTCCCGCCGCAGGGGTCCCTGAGCCACGGCGGCGAGCACGAGGGCGGCGCCACGGTGCCCGCGGGCAGCCGGGACCTCCTGGCCACCTGGGGCGAAGACGCCCGCCCCGCCCGGCCCGAGAACCCCGCACTCCTCCGGGAGCGCGTCCCGGTGGCGGTGATCGCCGGGCGCCTGGTGCCCCCCACCACCAGCGAGCACACCGTGGACACCCGCGCCCTCCTCGGGCTCCTGGACGCCCTGGCCTTCAAGGCCGACGCGCTCCTGGAGCGCCACGCCGACGACGCCTTCACCGTCGTGGTCGGGGTGCTGCGCCCGCGCGTGGATGACCCCCTGAGGGCCGCCCGCTTCGCCCTGGACGCCCTGGACGCCGTGCGCACCCTCGCGCCAGACCACGCCCCGGGCGCCTCGCCGGACCTCACGGCCACCACGCGCCTGGCCCTGGGCCTGTCCCGCGGCGTGGCCGCATGCGCCCGGGAGCCCGGGGGCACCCTCCAGAGCTACGAGATCGTGGACGACGCCCGCGCCGTGGCGTCCACCCTGGGCCAGACCGCCAGGCCCCAGGAGGCCCTGGTGGCCCTCGGGTTCTACCGCACCGCGCGCCGGGCCTTCGTGCTCCGGGAGCACGCCGGACGCTCCGCCGCGGGGCAGCGGGCCTTCCTCCTGGAGCGCATGAAGACCCGCGCCGAGCGGGACCGCGAGGCCGACGTGCAGGCCTGGGCCCTCACGGGCCGCGACGCCCCCATGGCCCAGCTCCGGGAGACCCTCCAGCAGGTGCTGGACTCCGGCGCCGGGCGCTCGATCCTCGTCACCGGTCCGTTGGGTGTCGGCAAGAGCGCGTTCATCGCGGCCTTCATGGCAGGGCTCGCCGTGGATGTCCTGCGCCCCGTCACGGCCCTCCGGGTGGACTCGGCCTTCGGCACCCACGCCGCGCCGTACGCCCTGGTGGGCGCCCTCCTGCGCGCCCTGGTGGGCGCCCCGGACGCCCTCGGGGGCGTTCTGGAGCGCGTCTTGGAACTAGCCTCGGAGCGCACCCACACGTCGGTGCTCTCCCGACGTGTAGCCCTTCGCGCCATGCGCCTGAGCGTGGGCCTGGAGCGCGAGGAGCCTGGCGCCGAGGCCAGCACCCTGCGCGAGCTCGGGGTGATCCTCCGGCGCTTGATCACCGCCCAGGCGTCGGAGAAGCCCGTGGTGTGCGTGATCGATGCCATCGAGCAGGCCGACCGCCAGAGCCGGGCGCTCTTGTGTGACCTGGCCCGGAGGCCCCCGGTGGCGAGGCTCCTCCTGGTCCTCGTGGCCCGGGACGAAGACCCCCTGGTGCGCGAGCTCGTACGGCTCCCGGCGATCACCCTCGGGGCCCTGGACCTCGACGCGCGGCGGCGCCTGATCGCCAGCGCCTTCTCCGCCGAGGACGCCTCGCCGGAGCTGGTCCGGGAGGTGAGCGCCATCGCCGGCGGCAGCCCGCTCATGCTCCTGGAGGTGGTCGAGGCCCTCGCCGAGCGCGAGCGGGTGGTCGTCCGGGACCACGCCGGGCGCAGCGTGGCGGAGCTCAGCCCCTCCCGCGAGGGCGAGGCCCCGCTGCCCACCTCCCTGGAGGAGCTCCTCGCCGCGAGGCTGGAGGCCCTCTCCGCCGACGCCAGGCTCTACCTCCGGTGGTGCTCCATCCTCGGCGCCGAGGGCATCGACCCGGACATCGTAGACCCCCTCTGCGGAGAAGAAGGCCCCAGGCTCCGCGCGAGGCTCATCACCGACGGGCTCCTGGTCCATGGCCCACTTTCCCCCACGGGTGGGATGACGCTTACCTTTGCCCACCCCGCGGTGGCGCGAGTGGCGCTGGCGTCCATTGATCCCACGGCGATCCCGGCGATGCATGCGCGGGTGGCGGACTGTCTGGAGCGCCTGCCCACGGCCCGGGGCCTCGGGGCGGCGGGCCTGGCGAGGCACCGGGAGGCTGCGGGGGCGGCGCGTCCGGCGTCCCGGGCGTGGATCGAGGCCGCCCTGGCGCTGCGGAGCCAGAGCCAGGACCGGGAGGCCCTGGCGGCGTACTCCAGGGTGCTGCACCTGACGCGCGGCGAGGTGCAGGGCGAGGGGGCGGTCCTGCGCTTCGCGGCGCACCTGGGGCGGGAGGACATCGCGAGGCTGTGGGGCTGGCCCCGGGCGCGGAGGCTTGAGCTGGAGACCATGCGCGGGCTGGCCGTGCAGTCCCACGACGTGAGGCTGGTGGCCCAGGCCCTGGTGCGCCAGGCGCGGTACAAGCTGGAGACCTCCCAGGGGGACGGGCTGGAGCGGGACGTGTCGGCGTCGGCCAGGGCGGCGCGCAAGGCGTTCGACGCGCGCACCGAGGCCGAGGCGCTGCGGGTGTTCGCCCTGTGGCTCGGGCTCCGGGGGCGCTACCGGGAGAGCCTGGAGGCCTGCGACGAGGCCCTGGAGGCCCTGGCCCACCGCGCGGCGCTGGTGCCGCCCCCTGGCGGCTCCACGGACGACGGGGTGCGCTCGGCGCGCACGCTGCGCATCGAGGTCCTGGTGGCCAAGGGGAGCCTCCAGCGCGCCGGGGGCGACCCCGACGGGGCGGTGAAGGTGCTGGCCGAGGCCTTCGGGCTGGCGTCCCAGCAGGGGCCCCGGAGGCTCCTCGGGGCGGCGCTGGCGGAGCTCGGGGTGGCGAGCCTGGCGCGGGGCGAGGCCACGGACGCGGCGAGCCTGCTCCTGGCGAGCATTTCCATTGACCGCGAGCTGGGCCAGCGGGAGCGCCTGGGGGTGAGCCTGGCGCACCTCGGGCAGGTGTACGCGGAGCTCGGGGACACCACCCGGGCGCTGGCGTGCCTGCGCCGCGCGGCCCGGGCCCTGGAGGGGAGGAACAACCCCGCGGCGCTGATGGCGGCGGTGGAGACGTACACCGTGCTGGGCGAGCTGCAGCTCGACGCGGGGGACGTGGAGGGCGCCGCCAGCGAGGTGGAGCGAGCGCGGGTGCGGGCGGGGATGAGCGGGGCGCGGGTGTCGCTGATCTGGGTGAGCATGGGGGACGCGATGGTGCACCTGGCGCGGCGCCAGTGGCGCCTGGCCAGGGCCGTGGCCGAGGGGGCCGACCGGATGGCCCGGGAGGCGGGCCACGGGGTGCTGGCGCTCAACGCCCGGGCGCTGGCGGCGGTGGCCGCGGTGCAGCTCGGGGACCGGGTGGGCGCCCGCCGGAGCGTGGAGGAGGTGCTCTCGGACCCGGCCTTCGCGGAGCCCCGGAGGATCCAGCGGCGGGACCGGGTGCTGCGGGCCCTGACCCGGGCGCTGGTGGGCCTCGGGGAGCCCGACCGGGCGGCGCACCTCGGGAAGCTGTTGACGGCGATGGCCTCCAGGAACGACGGTACGGGCTCCGCAGGGCGCGGCGACACGGAGGTCTCAGGCGCGTGACGACAGAGCGTGGCCGCAAGGCCGTGGTGCCGAAATCCGTGGCCCTGGTGCTCTCCGGCGGCGGGGCGCGCGGGGCCTACGAGGTCGGCGTGCTGGCGTACCTCTACGGCGAGCTGGCCCGGCGCAGGGACCTCTGCCAGCACGTGGATGTCATTTGCGGCACCAGCGTGGGGGCCATCAACGGGTGCTTCCTCGCGGCGCACATGGCGGACCCGGCCTCCGGCGTGCGGCGCCTGGTGGACCTCTGGACCAACCTCCAGATCGACCGCGTGCTGCGCTTCGGGCTGCGGCAGACGCTCCAGCTCCCGAGGCTCTTCCGGGGCGGCAGCGACGCGCCGGTGGGGCTCTTTGACGTGCAGCCCATGGTGGAGCTCATCACCCAGGAGATCTCCTGGAGGATGGTGTCCCGGTCGATCCAGCGGGGGCTCCTGCGGGGGCTCTCGGTGAGCGCCACGGAGATCGCCACGGGGCGCACCTCGCTCTTCCTGGACACGGCCCCGGAGGTGCCCATGCCCGCGGGCCTCGGTCCCCGGATGGTGGTGCGCCGGGCCACCATCGGGCCCGAGCATGCCCTGGCCAGCGCGGCCATCCCGTTGATCTTCCCCCCGGTGCGCATCGGGGCGCTCTTGTATTGTGACGGGGGCCTTCGGCAGAACACGCCCATCGCGCCGGCCATCCGGCTCGGGGCCGAGCGGATTCTCATCATCGGGCTCTCCAAGGAGGTGCGCGGGGCCCAGGTGTCCGAGACGCCCTCGCACGGCCCGGGGGAGGGCACCCCCGGGGCGCTCTTCCTGCTCGGAAAGGTGCTCAACGCGTTCCTTCTGGATCACGTCCAGACGGACGTGGAGCTCCTGAACCGCATCAACCAGATCCTGTCCGACGGCGAGGCGGTCTACGGCGGGGACTTCACGCCGAAGATCTCCGACGTGGCGCTGTCCCGCGGAGAGGAGACCTACCGGCCCGTGGAGGCCCTGGTGGTGCGCCCCAGCCAGGACATCGGGATGATGGCCGGGCAGCACGTCCGGCGAGGGCGCCTCGGGGGCTCGCTGGTCACCCGGCAGCTCCTGGCCCTGCTCGACACGGGCGTCAACGACGAGAGCGACCTGGCGTCGTACCTGCTCTTTGACGGAGCCTTCGCCCGGAAGCTCATTGACCTCGGCCGCGCCGACGCGGAGGCGCAGCGGGACCGGCTGCTGGATTTCGTCCTGCGGTAGCGAAGGGCGCCCTCGCAGGGAGGTGGCGCCGGGGGTCCGGCGGTACTATGGCTACGGAGTCCGGGTCATGCCTTCGGGTCGCCAGTCCTGGTGGGTCGCGCTGGCGCTGGGCGCCGGGTGCCACCGCGCGGCTCCCGCCCACCCCCCCAGGCTTGAAGCCACCCACGGGAGCGCCCCCCGGGAGGCCCCGGAGGGCGCACCTATACCCACACCCCGCGCCGCCCCGCAGGCGCCCTGCGCGCCGCCCGCGACGCCGGTGCTGGCCCGGGGCTGGTACCTGGAGGGCTGGCACCCGGCCCCGCCCCTGGAGGACGTGCTCCCGCTCGGGCACCGCGGGGAGACCCTGGTGGGCGTCACCCGCCAGGAGGTGTGCACCAGCGCCGACGGGGGGGTCACCTGGGAGCCCCGGCTCCGGGACCTGGAGCGCCCGGAGCTCGTGCCCCTGGAGGCCCTGGACGCCGTGGCGGTGCTGGTCCCCGGGGGAGCCTCCCGGGCGCCCCGGGTGTACCTCTCGCGGGACCACGGGGACCACTGGACCACGCTGGCCCTCCCCGCGGGGGCGGGGCCCTCGGCGAGGGTGTTCTCCGACCGGGACGCCAGGCTCCATGTGGCCTCCGAGAGCACCTTCTGGACCTCGGATGATGGCTTCACCTTCGGCCCACCGAGGGCGCTCCCGGGACCCCGGACGGACCGGGTGGACGATTGTGGGCGCACGCTCATCGCGCGGCTGCGGGTGGGCGAGGATGCCTTCTGGCACCGCTCGCTGGACCGCGGGGAGAGCTGGAGGCCCTTCCGCCTCGGGGTCGTGGGCGTCGAGGGCGACAACGGGGTCCTTCGGTGCCTGCGCTGGAGGGACGGCATCGAGGCCGGACGGGGGCCGCTGCCCTCGGCCTGGAGCTTTGACGGAGGCCGGTCCTGGACGGCGGCGGCCTATGACCCCATCGCGCGCGCACGCGCACGCGCGCGCGAAGACTCCGGCGCCCCCCGGTGCCACCGCGCCCCGGACGGGGAGCTGGCGTGCGCGGACACCGGCCGTCTGGTGCTGCCCGACTCCCACGCCCGCAACGAGATCCGAGGTCCCGAGGGGTGCGAGCATGTGCGCATGCTGGACGATCGCCGGGCGCTGGCCTTCGGGGCTTGCGGGGTGATGACCAGCCCCGACCGCGGGGGGCTCTGGTACCAGACGGCCACCCGGGGGACCGCTGGTCGGGCGAGCTCCCCCTCGGGCCGCGGGGGCTTCCTGGACGCCAGGGTGGCCTGGAGGCTCGATGGGGGCCTGTGGTGGACCCAGGACGGAGGGCGGCGCTGGAGGCTCGCGCCGGGGCCAGGCGGGCGCTCCCTGGAGCGAGGGGTCTTCGTAGACCGGGAGCGAGGGGTCTTTGCCCGCGCCGACGGGGCGGTGCTCTCCACGGGGGACGGCGGGCGCAGCTGGACCTTCGTGGTGGGCGGGGAGCTGGAGCGCATCGCGAGCACGGGGCGCTGGGTGATGGTCACCACGGCCACGCAGGTGCGGGTGTCGCCAGACGGGGGCCGCACCTGGCGCGCCTCGGGCACGCTCCCGGCGTCGCAGCGGCTGGACCCGACGCTGGACGTGGCGGGCTCGCAGCGGCGCTTCGAGCCCTCGCCCGGGGTGCGTGTGTCGCAGCAGGGCGACCGGATCCTGACGGCCCAGCGCCAGGAGGGGCCCTCGGAGGTCGCCCGGGGCCTGCCGCGGGGGTACGAGCTCCTGGCGGCCCACGCCACCGGCGGCGCCGTGGACCGGGTGCTGCTCACCGGCGGCGTGGTGCTGGCGCGCGCTACGCCACTTCCGTAAGGCTCGGGCGCCCGCCGCCCAGGGGCAGCTCCAGCACGATCCGGGCGCCGCGGGTGTGGTCCGCGCGGCCCTGGGCGGTGAGGTTCCCGCCGGCCTGCTCGACGATGGCCGCGCTGGTGGCCAGGCCCAGGCCCGTGCCCTCGCCCGCGGGCTTGGTGGTGAAGAAGGGCTCGAACACCTGCCTCCGGAGGGCCTCGGGGATGCCCGGTCCGTCGTCCTCGACGGTGATCACCACGCGCTGCTCGTCGCGGGTGGCGCGCACGACGATCTCCCGGCCGCCGGCCCCCCGGACGGCGTCCGCGGCGTTCAGGCAGAGGTTCAGGATCACCTGCACCAGGCGGTCGGTGGAGAGCGGCACCGGCGGCAGGGCGTCGTCCACGGCCGTGAGGAGGGTGATGTCCTTGAGGGAGCGCTGGGGCTTGAGGAGCCGCAGCACCTGGTCCACGGCCTCGCGCACGTCCCCGTCGGAGCGGGCGCCGCCGTCCGTGGGCGAGGCCCGGGCGTAGTCCAGGAGCTCCCGCACGGTGCGGTGGATGCGCTGGGCCTCGCGGGCGATGCGGTCCACGAAGTCCCGGTGCTCCTCGGGCTCCAGGCCCCCGTCCCGGACCACGTCCGCCAGGCCCACGATGGCCGCCAGGGGGTTGCCCACCTCGTGGGCGATGCCCGCCGCGAGGCGCCCCACCACGGCCAGGCGCTCGCTGCGGGCCACCTGGTCCTGGGCGCGGGACAGCTCCCGGGTGGTGCGCTCCAGCTCCCGGACGCGCCCGGAGAGCTCCTCCTCGCGGGCGAGCAGGGTCCGCTCCTGCGCGGCGAGCTGCGCGGTCATGCGGTTGAACGCGTCCGCCGCGCGCGCCACCTCCGCGGCGCCGCGGGCCTCGGCCACCACGTCCCGACGGCCCGCGGCCACGCGCTCCGCGGCGAGGGTCAGGCTCTCCATCGGCCGGATGATCCAGCGCGTGAGGAGCAGGTACATCACCCCCAGCGCCAGGAGCGCCGAGGAGCCCGCGTACAACAGGATCAGCCTCGGGATCGCGCGCTCGGCGGTGCTGGGCGCCAGGCTCGTCTCGGCGATGAACACCCCGCGCGAGGGCAGGAGCACGCTCACGCCCATCACGTCGCCGATGATGCGCACGTCGTCCACGGGGACGGGGCGCTCGGAGCTGGTGAGCACCAGCACGCCGGCGCGGGCCACCACGCGGTCCTGCTTGTCCACCAGGGCCGCCGCGCGCAGCCCCCCGACGCCCACGGACTCGGCCAGGAGGGCCTGCACCGCGTGGTCGTCGCGGGTGAGCGCCACCTCCCCCGCGATGGCCCGGGCCAGGGTGAGCCCCAGGCGCTTGCGCGCGATGCGCCCGGAGGCATGCACCAGCGGCTGCGCGGCGAAGATCGCCAGCGTCGCCGCGAGCGTGAGCACCCCGAGGAGCGCCAGCGCGAGCTGCGCCCGCAGCCCGAAGTTCCACCGGCCACGCACGCCCCCAGCGTAGCACCGTCAGGCCGTCGACGGCCCCCTCCCGCGGCGCTCACCCCGCCGACGGGTCACTGGTACGTAAACATGATCTCGTGGTCGCAGATCCGGAAGCTGTCCCCCTCATGGATGGGCCGGGGCTGGTCCACCCGGACGCCCTGGAACTCGATCCCGTTGGTGCTCCCGAGGTCCACCATCCAGAAGGCCCCCTGGTGCCGCACGATCCGCGCATGCTGCCGGGACACGTTGGGGTCCTTCACGATCAGGTCGCAGGACTTGTTGCTCCGGCCGATGAAGAACTCGTCCTTGTTGACCGGGTACTTCTGCCCCTCGAAGATCGCGTAGAGCACCTGGGCCTGGCTCGGGCCGCCGTAGCCCTGAGCCTGCCGGGGCTGCTGCGTCGGGGCGTAGCCCCCGTGCGGCGGGCGCGCGGGCTGGCCGTAGCCCCCCGCCTGCCCCGCCTGCCCCGCCTGCCCCGCTTGTCCCGCTTGTCCCGCGTGGCCCGCTTGTCCCGCGTGGCCCGCGTGGCCCGCGTGGCCCGCGTGGGCCACCTGCTGCGGCTGCACCGACACCTGCGGCCGACCGTTCTGGGCGATCGAGGGCATCGCCCCCGCCTGGCGGTTCATGCCCTGCATGGCCCCGGGGTTGTGCATCGGCGGGTTGTTGGGGGTCATCCTCGGCGCCACCGCCACCTGGGGGTTGGCCGGCAGCGGTTGGGGCACCGGCGAGGCGGCGCCCACGTTGCGCGCGCCGTTGCCCACCGGAGGCGCCACCGTCTGCCGGAGCTTGCCCTCCTTCTTGGCGTAGTGGCGCATCGCCTCGTTGATGAGGTAGTCCACCGAGCACTCCAGCTCGCCGGACATCTGCTCGAACAGCTCCCAGAGGTAGTCCCGGCACTGGAACTGTCTGAGCGTCTTGCGGTTGGGATCTTCGTGCATGGAGGACTCATCCCCTTCGGGCGTGACCGCGCCCGCGGACCCATTGGGCAAGGGACACCGCCGGCGCCAGGAGCATAGCACCGAACCCCCAGGGTGGCGAATCCTCCCCTGCGGGGTCTAGACCGCACCCCCCCTCTCAGCGGTAGACGAAGCGGATCTCGTGGTCGCAGATCTTGTACGAGTCGCCGTCCTCGACGACCTTGCGCTCGATCTTCTGGCCCTTGTACTCGATCCCGTTGGTGCTCTGCTGGTCCACGATCCAGTACTGGTTGTTGTAGAGCACCACGGAGGCGTGGCGGCGGGAGACGTTGGAGTCCCGGATGGTCAGGTCGCTGGTCTTCTGCCCGCGGCCGATGATGAACTCCTCCTTGGTGACCGGGTACTGGTTGCCCTCGTAGATGGCCACCAGGTTGGTCCCCTGCCGGGCCTGCGGGGCCATCGGGGGCGGCTGCCGCTGGGGCGGGGGCTGAGGCTGCATGGGCGACTGCTGCGGCTGGCGCATCCCGAGGCCACCGCCGCCGCCGGGCATGGGCGGGGGGTTCGTGGGCCGCCCCATCCCGCCGCCCATGGCCGGGGGGGCCGGCCGCGGCGGAGGGGGTTGCATCGGGCCTCCGCCCATGGACGGGAGCCTGGGCTGCGCGGGTCCATTGCCGCCGAGGGACGGCAGCCGTGGGGCCGGAGGGGCCGCGGGCCGGGGAGGGGCGCCCCCCCCCATCGCACCGAGGCGTCCGGGGGGCGCCGTGCCGCCCAGGGCCCCGGGCTGCGGCGGGAAGCGCCCGGGGGGCGGGCCCGGGGCGGGGGGCGCCACGCGCGCCGGGGCGTCGGGTTGCTCGGGCGTGTCAGACCACGGGAGCCCACGGTTCTGGCTCCGGAGGAACTGCCGGACCGCTTCGTTGACGAGGTAGTCCAGCGGGCTGTCGGTCTCCGCAGAGAGCTGCTCGAGGGCCTCCCAGAGGTACTCCCGACACTGGAACTGGCGCGGTGCGGACTTCTTGGGATCCGAGGTCATGGTGGTGCCCGTTCAGGGTTGCGCCGCCGGGGCGGCGGATTGTGCCGTTCGCAGTGCGTTCTGGAGCCCGTCCCGCGCGCGCGCCGCCACGGCGCCGACGTTGGTCAGGGGCGGGGTGAAATCCCCCCAGCCCTCGCCCGGCACCGCCGGGGCAGTCTCCGACGCGTACTGCTGGAGCGTCGCCACGTCCCTGGCCTCGCCCTTGATCCCCAGGAAGAGCATCGCCAGCACCCGCACGTTGACGTTGTTGGTGGGCGTCACGTACGCCCGGAGGGCGTCCCGAGGCGGTGGCGTCAGGTCCCCGAGGGCCTGCGCCTCGCCGTTGAGCTCCGAGAAGGTGTAGCCCGCGAAGCCCGAGGGCCTCGGGGCCGAGAGGTGCTGCATGAACTCCGCCAGGGTGCCCTGGCCCCCGAGCTTCAAGATGGCCTCGCCGAGCTTCCAGCGCAGGGTGAAGCTGTTGTCCCGGGCGCCGCCGTTGGCCGCGTCGAACATCTGGTAGAGCCGCGGCAGGATCGACCGGTCCCGGGTCTCCCCGAGGCGGTCCACGGCGACGTTGCGCAGGTCCAGGTCGCAGGTGACGTTCACCCCGGGCCCGGGCACCTGCGGCTCGCAGGTGGCGATGGCGAAGAGGGCCTGCACGTTGGCCGAGGTCATCTGCCCGGCCACCGCGGCCAGGGCGTTCTTCCGGCGCTCCACCGGCGCCGTGGCGGTGCCCGCCACGCGCAGGAGGTACTCGGTCCCGTTGGGCTGCTCCAGCGCCTGGAGGGCCTGGAAGAGCAGCACCAGGTAGCGCTCCCGGAGGAACTCCGCGCTGCGGGTGACCTCCTGCTCGGTGATCTCCCGGTTGGCGCCCTGGAGCCTGGCGCGCGCCGAGGCCTTGAGGCGGTCCGTGGCCTGTGGAGAAGACACCTCCGAGGCGACCTCCACCACCCGTGCGGCGGCCCCCTGGCGGCCCGCGGGGGTGCCCACCTGCTTGATGAGCTGCGACACCTGCAGCGCCACGGGGATGGCGTTGTCCGTGAACTGGATCGCCGCCGTCAGCCGCTCCGCGGCCGAGGGGCCCACGGCCTGCACGATCTGCTCGGCGGTGTAGGCCCCGGCCAGGGCCCGGGTGTTGAAATCCACGAGGATCCAGTCGAGCACCGCGGCGGAGAGGGCCGCGCGGTCCTCGGCGTTGGTGAAGGCGTTGCGCCCGTCCCCGCGCAGGAGGATGTACGCCGCGTCCTTGGCGCGGATCTGCCCGTCCGTGGGCCCCTGCGTGGCGCTGCCCCCGGCGGGGTTCGGGGCCGCCGTGGTCATCATGTTCTGCAGCTCCGGCAGCAGCGCATGGACCACGGTCTCCCGGTCCGCCTCGGCCATGGAGCCCATGCCCGCCTGGAGCAGGTCCAGCCCGCTGGCGTTGGGGTGCCGCATCTCGATCAGCGCGCGCGCCGCGTGGACCCGGAGCGCCGTCGGGTAGCGCGCCTCCACCAGCACCGTGGTGATCTTCCGCGGGCCCCGCTGCGTGTGCTTCCAGCGCTCGATCTGCGCGTCGTCGACGCTGCAGCCCACCAGCGCCAGAAGGATCGTCACCAGTACGGCGACGCGTCGACCACCCATGTGCATCACTCCCCTAGGACCGTCCCAGTTCGTGCCGCTTCTCAAATCGGCGTCATCCTAACCGACCTCCCCACAGGGTCAATCTCGTTGGAGACCGGTCCCCCGCCCGCGGGGCCCGGACCCCACCACCGGGGGGTGCCGAAATCTCGCCGGGCCCCCTCCGGGTGTGGCACTGCTCCCACGTGCCGATGCCGCCCCTGAACACCTACCCCAAGGGCCCGGCGGCCGCGCAGGCCAAGCGCCACGAGGTGGCCGGGCTCCTGGTCGGCGCGCTGGCCGTGCTCCTCGGCATGGCCCTCGGGAGCTACCGCGCCGATGGGGGCCCGGACTGGTGCGGCCCCGGCGGGGCCCTGGTGGCCGAGGCCCTCCTCGGGCTCCTCGGGTCCGCCGCCGCGGCCCTCCCGGTGCTCCTCGGGGCGCTCTCCCTGCGGCTCTTTCGCCGCAGCGAGCGCCCGGTGCCCTTCCTGGGCACCCTGGGCACCGCGGCCATCGTGGTGAGCGTGGCCACGGCCCTGCACCTGTGGTTCGGTGAGCGCCCCCTCCTCGGGGGCCTCGCGGGCGGAGGGCTCCTGGGCAGCACCCTGGCGGAGACCCTCCGGGCCTTCCTGGGCACCGCCGGGGCCCACACCGTGGTGCTCACGGCCCTCCTGGTGGCGCTCCTGGTGCGCACCCGGCTGTCCCTGGTGGGCGTGGCCCGGGGCGCCCACCGCGCGGGCCTGAAGGGCGGCGTGCGCGTCCGGGACGGGGTCTCCCAGGTCACCCGCGCCTGGAAGGAAGCCCGGGAGGCCGAGAAGAAGGCCCGCCCGGCCCCCTCCCGAGAGGCGCCCCCGGAGTCCCCCGAGGTGGCCACGGACCGCGCCCTGGCCCCGCTTTTGTCCCACCGTGAACCCCTGGACGTCGGCCGCGACCCGGACGCCTTCGCGGCCCTCATGGAGCCGGGACCGATCCCATCGGAAAAGCCCCCCACGGTGGTCGCCACCCCGGTGCCCCCGCGCCGACGCAGACGGTCACCGGTCACTACAGACACCGACACCCCCCTACCTCCCGAGCCCTCCGTGGTGCTGGACGTGCCCTCGGACCCGCCGGAGCCGGTGGTGGCGACGGCGGCTCCGGTGGGCAGCGAGCCTCCCCTGGAGGAGCCCCAGGCCCTGACGATTGTCTCCCACGACCAGGAGATCGCCCAGGCGATGAAGGCCTCGCCGGGCGGAGCGCGCACCGAGCGCCCACCGGCGGCCACTCCCGCGGCGGCGAAGGTGAAGCTCCCGTCCACGGAGCTCTTGACGGCGCCGCCGCGGGAGCGGGTGGAGCTGGACGAGGGGCAGCTCCGGGGCATCGCGGACAAGCTGGTGCAGACCCTGGCGGACTACCAGATCGAAGGGCGGGTGGTGGAGGTGCACCCCGGCCCCGTGGTGACCACCTACGAGGTGGTGCCCGCGGCGGGGACCAAGCTGTCGAAGATCTCGCGCCTTTCGGACGACATCGCGATGAGCCTGGAGGCGTCCCGGGTGCGCATCGTGGCGCCCATCCCGGGCAAGGGGCGGGTGGGCTTCGAGGTGCCCAACGCCCAGCGGCAGACGGTGTATTTCCGGGAGCTCGTGGAGACCGAGGCCTTCGCCCGGCAGGGGGGAGCGCTCCCGGTGGCCCTGGGCAAGGACGTGGTGGGGGCGCCCTACTTCGCCGACCTGGCGGCGATGCCTCACCTCATCGTGGCGGGGGCAACCGGGGCCGGCAAGAGCGTAGGCTTGAACGTGATGCTCGCCTCGCTCTTGTACAAGCGCACGCCGGAGGACGTCCGGATGCTCATGATCGACCCCAAGATGGTGGAGCTGGCTGTCTTCGATGACATCCCCCACATGCTCCTGCCGGTGGTCACGGACATGAAGAAGGCCACCCTGGCCCTGCGCTGGGTGGTGGACGAAATGGAGCGGCGCTACTCGCTCTTCGCGCAGGTGGGGGCGCGGAACATCGTCACGTACAACGAGCGCATCGCCCGGGCCCTGGCCGAGGGCACCTCGGTGAAGGGCCTGGACGGGCCCGTGCGCACCAAGGAGTCGGGCACCACGGAGAGCGTCTCCGAGGCGGACCCCGAGGCCCCGCGCCGGGAGACCCCGAAGCCCAAGCGCCTGCCATACATCGTGGTGGTGGTGGACGAGTTCGCGGACCTGATCATGGTGGCCGGCAAGGACATCGAGGCCGCCGTGGCGCGCCTGGCGCAGAAGGCCCGGGCCGCGGGGATCCATGTGATCCTGGCCACGCAGCGGCCCAGCGTGGACGTGATCACCGGGATGATCAAGGCCAATTTCCCCGCGCGGGTGGCCTTCAAGGTGAGCCAGCGGGTGGACTCGCGCACCATCCTCGACCAGCAGGGGGCCGAGAACCTCCTGGGCCGCGGGGACATGCTGATCCTCCCGCCGGGGTCCAGCGACCTGCGCCGGGTCCACTGCGCGTTCATCTCCGAGGAGGAGGTGCAGCGCGTCACCGACCACTGGCGCGCCCAGGGCCGCCCCACCTTTGACCAGGACATCCTCAAGCCCCGCGAGGAGGAGGAGCCCGACGCCGACGGCCCCGCGGAGGTCAAGGTCCCGCAGGACAAATACGACAAGGCCGTGCAGCTCGTGAGCGCCTCGCGCAAATGCTCCGTGTCCTACGTGCAACGGTACCTGGGCATCGGGTACAACGTCGCCGCGAGGATCGTGGACAAGATGGAGCGCGAAGGCGTGGTCGGCGCCCCGAAGGGCCCCGGAAAAGACCGCGAGGTGCTGCTGTGACCCGGCGCCCTCTGCGGTGGTGGGCCCTCGGGGCCGTGGCCGGGGCGTGCCTCTCCCTCTCGGCGCGGGTTGCCTTCGCCCAGACGCCCACGCCCGGGGCTGGGCAGACCGTGGTGGTCCTGCCCTTCTCCGGCCAGGCCTCCGAGGCCCTCCGGAGCGACGTGGAGGACGCCGTGCACAACGCGCTCCTGGCGCGCGGGGCGCGCGTCCCCCAGCGCTCCGAGGTGCTCGGCGCCATCGGCGTGGCGGCCCCCCAGGACCCCGGGGCCATCGTGCTCCTGGCCCGGAACATGGGCGGCACCCACGTGGTCACGGGCATCGTGCGCCCGCTGGCCGGGCAGTACAACCTCTCGCTCACGCTCTACGAGGTCCCCAGCGGCCGCAACGCCCGCCAGGAGGGCAACATCGGCCAGGACGACGCCCAGGCCTCCCTGGGGCCCCTCCTGGAGGCGCTGTTCTCCCCCAACGCCCTCTCGGCCCCCGCCCCGGACCCCGAGGAATTGCGCCGCCAGGAGGAGGCCCGCCAGCGCGAAGAGGCCCGCCGCCGCGAGGAAGAAGCCCGCCAGCGCGAGGAGGCCCGGCGCCGCCAGGAGGAAGAGGCCCGGCGGCGGCAGAGCCAGTGGGAGCGCGACCACCCGCTGCGGCGCTTCGATGACGGCGGGCCCTTCTCCCTCGGGCTTCGCCTGGGTGTGGGGGGGCTCCTCGTGGGCACCCGCGAGGTGCCCGCGGTGCCCGCGGGGACGCCCGCCCCGCCGGCGCCCACCAGCACGGTGTTCACGCTCCGGGCGGACGGCACCCTTGCCCTGCGGGCGCTCTCGGGCCTGGAGCTCCTCGGGAGCCTGGAGCTCATGACCTCGCCCACGGCGGCGGTGGGCCTCGGGGCGGGCGCCCAGTGGAACCTCCCGGCCTCGTCCCGCAGCCGGTTCCGGGCCAGCGCGGGGCTGGTGCTGGGCCTCTGGCAGGGCGTCACCGGCGCGCGCCTGACCAGCGTGTGGATCGCGCCCCACGCGCGCGCCGAGGTGACGCTCCTCCAGGGCGTGGCGGCCTACGGGGGGCTGGAGCTGGACCTGGTGCCGGGCTCCAACGGCGGCCTCGTGTCGCTGGTGGTGGGCCTCGGCGTGCGGCTGCGGCTCGGGAACTGACGCCCCCGCCGTGCTGCGCCACGCCGTCCTGCGCGAGCTCCCGAGGCTCCTGGTGGTGGCCCTCCTGGCCTCCTGGTCGTGGATGTTCACGGAGATCACCGTGCCCAACGAGCGCACCCGGGCCTACCTCGCCGTGGCCCTGGTGGACGGGCGCACCCTCACCATCGACGGCCCCGTCCAGCGCTTCGGCCCCGTGCAGGACTGGGCCACCCACGACGGCCACTACTACACCGACAAGGCCCCCGGTTCGAGCCTCCTCGCGGCCCTCCCCTACGCCCTCTGGCGGCGCATGCACCCCGGGGAGGACATCACCATCGCCGCGCTCGTCCAGCTCCTGCGGCGCTCCGTGGCCCTCCCCGCGGGGCTCCTGGCCTTCCTCCTGGCCCGCGCCCTCCTGCGGCGTCGCTGCCCGGACCCGCGGGTGGTGGACCTGGTGTCCTTCGGGTGGTTCCTCGGCACCACGGCCTTCCATTACAGCACCGCCCTCTACGGCCACCAGCTCGTGGGCGCCGCCTTCCTCGGGGCCCTGTGGCTCTTCGACCTCGCCGAGGACTCCCCCAGCGCCGCCCGCCGCCGCCTCGCCCTCCTCGCCGCAGGCGCGCTCACGGGCTTCGCGGAGCTGCTCGAATACCAGGCCGCCATCGGCTGTGTGGCGCTGGCTCTGTACGTCTTCATCCGACACGCCAGACGGGACCTCCCTGGTCTGTTGTTGTTTGTCCTGGGCGTGCTCCCGTCCGTGGCATTGTTCGCGTGGTACCACCAGCGGGCCTTCGGCGGGCCGCTGGAGCTCTCGTACCACCACCTGGTGTCCCCGGAGGTGCAGGCCCTGCACCGCAGCGGCGTGGGGGGCGTGGCCCTGCCCACCCGCGAGGGCGCCCTCGGCGTCACCCTGAGCCTCCACCGAGGGCTCCTGCCCACCTGCCCCCTGGTGGCCCTCCTGCCCGTGGGCCTCGTGGCCCTCTACCGCCGCGGGGAGCGAGCCCTGGCGGTGCTCCTGGGCGGCGCCTTCGGGCTCTATGTCTTCATGGTCGCCGGCGCCGGGGCCTGGTACGGCGGCTGGAGCTTCGGCCCGAGGCTCCTGGTCCCGGCCCTCGCCCTGGCGGTGGTGCCCCTCGGGGACGCCGTGAGGGTGTGCCTCCCGCGCCCTGGGGCCCTCGGGATCGCCCTGGGGCTCGCCTCCGCCGGGGTGCTCACGAACCAGGCCGTCCACGCGTTCTTCCCGGAGCTCCCCGAGGACCTCCCAAACCCCCTCCTGGACGCCCTCGTGCCGCTCTGGAGGGCGGGCCTCGTGAGCCCCAACCTGGCCATGCTCCGGGGCCTCTCACCGGACACCCGGACGGTCCTCCCGCTGGCCGTCATGGTGTTGCTTGTGATCGTCTACATGGTTGTTGGATCCCTCAAGGGAGTACCCTGGCGGGGGAGGCTCCTGGCGGGGTCGGCGCTCCTCCTGGTGCTGGGCGCGGCGGCGGCGGCGCCCCTCAAGGTGGGCCCGACGAGGACCCCGGAGCAGACCCGGGACTTCGTGGAGCTGGTGCGCTTCTTCCGCTCGAGGGAGCCTCCCCCGGCGCCGCCGAGGCCCCTGTGAGCTCCCCCCAGGAGGCCCACCCCCGGGGGCGGTGGTCCCGGGTGAAGGGAGCCTCCAGGGAGGGCGCCACGGGCACCAGCTCCGGCCCCATGGGGCCTCGGACGTCGCTCCCCAGGGCGTAGCGCAGGCCCCGGGCGTCCGTCCGGAGGCCCCGAGGGCCGTAGTATTCGGTCACCCAGGGGCCTGCCAGGGCGCGCGTCCTGGCCTGTGCGATAAGACACTGAGGGGTATCATAAAGTACTTCATTGCCACGTTGATCCTGCCCTCCGGACACCCAGTGGGAGTCCGCGGGGATGGTCATGCCACAGCGCGCGCAGCGGGGAGGGTGGCGCCTGGCGCAGCTCGCCAGCGCCAGGAGGAGGAGCGCGCGGCGCGCGGGGTTCATCCCCGGAGGACCTCCGCGGGGTCCGTCACGGCGTCCCTCCAGGCGCCCAGGACCGCCGCGGTGAGGTACGGCACGAGCCCGTAGAGCGCCAGGAGGAGCCAGTCCCGGGGCGCCGCCGCGGGCGTCAGGGGCCCACCGTGGTCTTGCCCAAGGACCCAGCCCCGGAGGCCCGGGGCCCCGAGGGAGAAGACATACCCATGGGCCCCCAGGAGGCCCGCCGCCACGGCCAGCGCGGCGACCCAGGCGGCCTCGAAGAGCCTCGCCCAGAGGACGTCACCGACGGACCAGCCCAGGGCCCGGAGCGTGGCCACCTCGCGGGAGAGCGCGGGGGTGGGCCCCGCGAGGCGTCCGGCGAGGAGCGCCAGGAGCACCAGCGCCGATGGCAGGAGCCCGAGGAGCGCCGCCCCCCCTCGGCGGCCGAGGGCCCGGCGGTAGCCCTCCTCCAGGGCGGCTCTCTCGACCAGCAGGGCGTCGGGCCCGCGCGCGTGGATCTTTGCGCGCAGCACCGGGAGCTCCTGGGCGTTGCCGGGCTCCAGGGCCAGATCCATGGCCTGGTGCGCGTCGAGCCCGAGGAGGGCTCGGGCGGTCGGAGGGTCCGTGAGCACCGCGTCCGAGGCCCAGCGGTCGCTCTCGGCGGGGAGCACGGCCACCACCCGGAGGGGCACCGCCAGCGGGAGCGTGTCTCCCCGGCGGAGGCCCGTCCTGCGCGCCAGGGCGTGGCCCAACACGGCCTCCCGGGCGCCGTCCCGGGGGCTTCTGCCGCGGCCGGTGAGGCCCGCGGGGAGCGGCGTGTCGAGACCGGCGATGAGCACCACGGAGGCGCCCTCGTCGAGGGTGAGCGAGCCCCAGACCCTGGGGGTCACGGAGTGCACCCCGGGGGTGTCCCGGAGCCAGGCGAGGTCCCGGGTGTCCACCGGCGCGGGGTTTCCGGCGACGGTGCGGGTGACGGTGAGCGCCGGGGCCAGCGCGGCCCCCTGGAGCCAGGCCCGGAGGCCAGAGCCCGCCAGGAAGACCACCGCGGCGTGGAGGGCCACGGCGAGGGCCAGGCCCAGCCCCGCGGTGAGGCTCTCCCCCCGGCGGCGCCCGAGGGACCCCAGGGCGTGCGCCGCGAGGTGCCTCACCGGGGATTCTCCGGGGCGCTCCAGGTCGGCCTCGGGGGCGCGCGGAGGGGCCCCCGGCGCGCCGGGAGGCTCCGGACGAGGGCGCGTGTTACGTTGCCTGGCAAGGGTTCATGGTGTTCTCTCAAGACAACGACACCTATCGCGAGCACCATGGCCCAGGCGAGGGCGTACATCCTGGGGGTGGTCATCATAGTGAGAGAAAGAGCTTGGTGAGGAAGAAGTCCGACACGAGGATGGACACCGCGCAGGAGACCACGGTCTGGGTGGTGGAGCGGCCGACGCCCTCGGTGCCGCCGCGGGTGAGCATGCCGTAGTGGCACCCGATGGTGGCGATGATGAGCCCGAAGAAGGGCGCCTTGCCGAGGCCCGAGAGGAAGTCCTGCATGGTGACGCTCTCCAGGGCCGTGCGGAAGAAGAACGCCGTGGGGGTGCCGAACTGGGTCTTGGCGACCACCATGGCGCCCGCGAAGCCAAGCACGTCGGCGAAGAGGGTGAGCACCGGCAGGAGCAGGACGCATGCCAGGATGCGCGGCATGACGAGCTTCTTGATGGGGTCGGCGCCGAGGGCCCGGATGGCGTCGATCTGCTCGGTGACGGCCATGGAGCCGAGCTCCGCGGCCATGCCGCTGCCGATGCGGCTGCCCACGACCAGGGCCGTGAGGCTCGGGGCCAGCTCCCGGGCCACGGAGAGCCCCACCACGCGGCCGACGTAGTCCCTCGCGCCAAAGCGCTCCAGCCCGAAGGCGAACTGCACGGTCATGACCATGCCGACGAAGACGGCCGTGACGCTCGCGATGCCGACGGAGCGCACGCCCATCTGTTCGAGCTGGTAGACCAGCTCCCGAAACTCAAAGGGGCGGGCGAAGAGGGCGCGGGCGCTGTCCAGCGCCAGGGCGCCCATGGCCCCGAGGGTCTCCAGGGGCACCCGGACGCGCGCCAGGAGCTCCTTGCGGGTGCTCACCGGGCGTCGCTCAGGGGCGTGCGCGTGGTGCGGAAGCCCCGCACGAAGGCCTGGAAGGCCCCGCGGCCGTCCTCGAAGCGCTCCGGCGGGGCGGCGTAGCCCAGGTCGAACACGCAGCCGTCCTTCTTGAGGACAAAGAACTCCAACATGCGGGCCACGCCGTCCAGCCGGGCGCGGACCACCACGTGCCGGGCGGTGCGGCCATCCAGGGGGAGGTCTTCTTCGGTGACCATGTGGCGGTCCGTGAACCCGATGAGCAGATGTTGTACCAGGGCTTGCAGGGGCGCGTCCTGGGATCGCTCGCAGGTGTGGTCCACGTGGACCACGGCGCCGTGCGGGGGGTCGAGCCAGGCGGCGTCGTCGTCGGGCACCCGGACGCGCTCCCAGGCCGCGGGGATGGGGCCGAAGGCATAGGCCACCTGCCGGGCGCTGACGGTGGTGCCCTCCACGGTCACCGCCCTGGCGCAGCCCGCGAGGAGCGCCAGACCCAACACACCGAGGCCTCGCACCGGGACGCTCTAACACCGTTGCGGCGGCCCGTCACCCTCCGGAGTGGTCACCAGGCCACGCGGGTGCTGATCCGGACCGGGCGCGTGGCCATCTCGTGGGCCACGCTGGCCCGCGAGGGGTCCGTGAGGGGGGTGATCCTCCAGCGCTGCATGAGGTCCAGGGCGGCCCCCTCCAGGGAGAGCTCGGTCTGGGTGCGCACGTCACAGCCGGAGCCCTCGGCCAGCTCCAGGGGGATGGCCCCGCAGCGGTTCAGGGCGCCGGTGACCAGGGCGTTGGCGCTGTCCACGTGCCCGAGGGCCTCCTGGGCGCGGGCGCCGTAGAGGGCCACCACCCCGTCCTGCTGGACCGCCGAGGGAGCCCGGTTGGCCTGGTCCACCACCACCTGCGGCATGCCGAGCTCCAGGTATCGCCGCAGGAGCACCCTGGTGGCCGGGAGGTCCTCGGGGTTGCGGGCCACCCGCTGCTCCAGGGCCGCGAGGGAGAGCCGCTCGGCGTGGGCCGAGTGGTGCAGGAAGGGCCTCACCCGGACGAGGTTGCCCCCGCCCCACGCCAGCCCCACGGTGGTCACGATCGCGAGCTGGGTGCGGATTTCCATCCAGATCTGACTCCTGACACCGCCTGGGGCCCGTGGGTTCCCAGAAACGAACGGCTTCGGTGGTGCTAGCGTACGCCCGATGACCGCCGAGGACATCCTCGCGCTGCGCAAGGGCCTTCGGCTCACCCAGCGGCAGCTCGCCGAGGCCCTGAAAATCGACGTGGACACGGTGCGCCAGTGGGAGCGCGCCGAGGCCTTCCCCACCCGGGGCCATGTGGAGGCCCTGGGGGTCTTGAAGGACCGCGCTCCGGCGCCGCGCAAGGCCCCGGCGGGGCCCTACCGGGCGCTGGCCGACCCCGGGTTCCCGGCGCTCCTGCGCAAGCTCCTGGCGCACCCGAAGCTCCTGGCCGAGGCCCTGAAGCTGGCCGAGGCCTGGCCCGACCCGGCGGACGATCCGACAGAGAGTACTTGACGCGGCGGGGCCGGCGCGTTGGGATCGCACCCGTGACGGTCATTGCGGCGGAGGAGATCCCTTCCATCCTGACGGAGCTCGGGTGGCAACCGAAGCGCCAGGGGGATCGCACCTGGCGCTGCGGCGTGTCCACCTCCGTGGGGGAGCTCACGGTGGTGGTGCGCCACGCAGGCACCTGGCTGTACTTCGCGGTGATGCCCTTCCTGGAGCCCGAGGCCGTGAGGCCCTGGGGCGCGGGGCTCTACCCCCCGAGATTCCTCGGGCGGATCCTGGCGGTGAACAACAACCTGGTGCTGGTGAAATTCGCCCTCGACGAGGACGGGGACCTGGCCCTGCGGGTGGAGCTCCCCACGGAGTCGCTCCAGCGCCGGGAGGTGGAGACGGCGGCGCAGTTGATCGTAAGGACCACGGAGCAGTACCGGGGCCCGATCCGGGACGCGCTGCTCACGCTGAACCCATCGACGGCACCACCGCCGGGGACCACCAGCTCCAGCATGCCGCCGCCCTCGGGGGAGGACCCGGACGTGGCCGCGGTCACCGGAGACCCGGAGGCCAGCCTGGCCCAGCCCGGGGTGCCGAGCTTCAAGGACTCGCCAGACCCGGAGGGCGGCGCCGACGCCGGCCCCGAGGCCGAAAAGAGCTGAGCGCCGTCACCGGCAGGGTGAGATGCCCCGGGGGATGCAGAGCCCGACGAAGGGGATCTCACAGCCGCAGCCGGCGCCGATCATGGACAGGGCGACGCAGCAGTTCTCCGAGCCGCGGCAGCTCTGGCTCCCAATCAGCACCGGGCACACCAGCCCCGAGGGCGGAGGCTCCGGTGGTGGTGGCGGTGGTGGTGGCGGCGGAGGGGGCGGCGGAGGGGGCGGCGGGGGTGGCGGCGGGGGTGGCGGCGGAGGTAGGGCGGTGTCGGGCGCGGTGGTATCAGGTAGGGCGGTGTCGGGTGACGCGCTGTCTTCGACGGGAGGGGGGCGATCTTCCGGCGGGGTGCCGGTGTCGTCCATGCTGGCGTCGAGCTGGGGCGAGCCGGAGTCCGGGCGGGCGGGCAGGCCGGAGTCCTCCGTGGGGGAGCCGGTGTCGGGGGCTTCGGTGTCTTCCAGGGAGGTGTCGTCCTCGCCATCGGGCAGGGGGCCGACGTCCACGAACTCGCGGTCCCCGCTCCCGGTGGCGCAGGCGCCGAGCCAGGACAGGACTGGCAGGAGCCACCAGCCTCGGGGGTGGGGGGAGCGCATGACGGGTCGATGGTACCCCAAGCGCGCGCGGGCGGGAAACACCCCCCCGGCGGCAGGAATATTGTAAACACTGGACCTGGTTGTCGTTGAAGGTGACGTTGCACCGAACGGTCGGGTGCTCCGTCCAAGCTCAGGACCCCTCGCAAGGAGGTGCATGATGCGCACCACCCCGCTTCTGTTGTCCGTGGTTCTCCTCTCGGTGGTTCCGCCCGCGCTGGCGCACCCTCGGCGCGCGGCGCCCGCGCGCAGCGTGGGGCAGCCCAGGCCCCGCACGCCGCCCCGCACGCCGCCCCGTACGCCGCCCCGTACGCCGCCCCGCACGCCGACGCCGCCCGCGCAGCCCGCGCAGCCCGTGGTGGCGCAGCCCACGCCGCCGACGCCCCCGAACGGGGGTCCCGGCCAGAACGTGGCGCCGCCGACGGGGCCGCTCAACGGGGACCAGGTGGCCGAGCGGGTGCAGGCCTTCTACGATCGGACGCTGAACTTCCAGGCGGATTTCGTGCAGACCTCGCGCAACCAGCTCTACGGCCGCGAGGAGCGCCGGTCGGGGCACGTGTTGTTCTTGAAGCCCGGGCGCATGCGCTGGAATTACAACCAGCCCTCCGGGGACGTGATCGTGTCCGACGGGACCACGCTCTGGGCGTACCAGAGCGAGGAGCGCCAGGCGCTCCAGCAGCCCTTGGCGCAGTCGCAGCTCCCGACGGCGCTCTCGTTCATGGCGGGCACCGGGAGGCTGGTGGGGAGCTTCACCTTCCGGCTCCTGGACGCCAACGCGATGCGCTACCCGTCGGGGTACGTGCTGGAGCTTCGGCCGACGACCCCGGCGCCGTCCTACGAGCGCATCGTGTTCTACGTGGACCGGCAGAGCTTCCAGGTGGCGCGCACGGTGGTGTTCAACTCCCACGGCGACCAGAACCGCTTTGACTTCACCAACCCGCAGGTGAACCTCACGATCCCCGAGACCACCTTCCGGTGGACGCCCCCGCCGGGCACCTCCATCGTTCATCCCTGACGCCCGCGCCCCGCGGGTGGCTCACGCCGCGGCGGCGGTGGCCAGCGCGCGGTAGAACGCCCCGGCGCTCTGGAAGCGCTCGTCGGGGTTCACGGCCATCGCCTGGGCGAGCACCGCGTCCAGGGTCTCCGGCACCCGGGCGCTCGGGAGGGCCTCGCGGAGAGGCACCGGCGGCGCGTCCAGGGTGGCCCGGCGGAGCGTCTGCTCCACCGCGGAGAGCCCGCGGGACGGGAACGGGAGCTGCGCGGCGAGCATCTCGTAGGTCACCACCCCGAGGCTGAACACGTCCGCGCGGGTGTCCACCGTGGGCTCCCCCCGCGCCTGCTCCGGGGCCATGTACGGCGGCGTGCCCACCAGGAGCCTCCCGGTGAGCGTCTGCGACAGGTCCGACGAGATGCTCCGCGCGATGCCGAAGTCCAGGATCTTCAAGTGCTCGCCGCCGTTGCGGGGCGCCACCATGAGGTTGTGGGGCTTCAGGTCCCGGTGCACCACCCCCACGCCGTGGGCCGCGTCGAGGCCGTCGCACACCTGCGCCACCAGCGGCAGAGCGCGGGCCATGGGCAGCGGCCCCTCCCGCAGGAGCGCCGCGAGCGTGCGCCCGGAGACCAGCTCCATCGCCAGGTACAGGAGCGCCCCCTCGACCTCGCCGAAATCGTAGATGGTCACGCTGTTCGGGTGGTTGATCAGCGACGCCAGGCGCGCCTCCCGGCGGAAGAGGTCCGCCGCCACCGCGTGCTCGCGCCCCCGAGGGAGGAGCACCTTCACCGCCGAGGGGCGGTCCAGGTGCAGGTGCTGCGCGCGGTACACCACGCCCATGCCGCCCTCGCCGATGCGCTCGACGCAGCGGTACTGCCCCACCACGAAGGGGTCCAGGGAGCCCTCCGGCGGCGGCGAGGACGGCGCCCTGCGCGGCGCGAGCGTGACGGGCTCGCCGTCCATCGGGCAGAAGCCCGCCCCGGGCGGCGCGAGGGCGCCGCAGCGCGCGCAGCGCGCGCCCGTCGCGGGCGCCGGCGTGCCGTCGATCACGGCCCGGATGGTCGGCGCGACCGCCACCGCCGCGGGCTCGGGCGCCACCGGCGCCGGGGCCAGGACCGTCGACGGCGCCAGCGCGACGCGCTTCCGTCGGCGGTAGCGCACCAGCACGAACCCGAGGCCCACCAGCGCCAGGAGGAGCGTGCCCCCGGCGCCCCCGACCAGCGCCAGGAGCAGGAGCCGGTCGTCCCGGGCGGGCTCCGTCCCGGATAGCGACGGAGGCTCCGCCGCGTCGGGAGGGGCGCCCGCGGACGGCGCGCGCACAGGCGGCGCGGGCACCTCCGCGGCGACCACCGCGGTGCCAGGCCCGCCCGCGGCGGCTCCCGGGCCCACCGGCGACACGCCCGCGTCCGAGGTCCCCGCGGGCGCAGCCGCCACCGTCGACGGCGCCGTGGCCGCAGGAGACGCGGGAGGCGCGCTCGCCGTGAACCTGGGGCGGCGCCTCCGCGGGGTCGGCAGGTCCCAGCCGAGGCCCCCGGGGTTCAAGAAGGGCGCGCCGCCAAGGGGGTCCATGGCGCGGTCGCCCGCCGTGGTGCGAGAGCCCCCGGCGGACGGGCTCCGACGCCGACGGACCGGCGCCGCCGTCGTTGTGGGCCCCGGAGACGCTGGCGATGCCTGGCTGGCCGGAGTGCGCGTCGCGGGCATCACCGGGACCGCCACGGGCGCCGTGGGAGGCGCCGCCGGCGTAGGCGGCGCAGGGGGCGCCGCGACCACCGGCGGCGCGGGTGGTGGCGCAGGCGCGGTGTTCGAAGCGGGCGTCGAGGGCCTTGGATGTTGCGCACTGCGCTGGGCGGGCGTGGTCCTCTCCGCGGGAGGACCCCGGAGCACCATCGCCGTGCCGGCGACGCCCGCCACGGCCAGCAGGGCCACGGCCAGGAGCACGCACCCCAGGGCCGAACGGGGGCGCGCCGACGCCGGGGCAGCCATCGCCGCAAACGCTTGTGGAGCCGCGCTCTGAGGGCCTGGACCCGCCATCCCCGGCGGGTCCGGGGGAGCGCCCCAAGGGGCGCCCGGGGCGAGGTCCTCCATGGGCGCCGAAGGGAGGGACCCCGGCGTGGGCGCGGAGCCCGGGGCCGGTGGCGCGGCGGCCGCGGGCGGCACCGGGAAGGACCCGAGGGTGGCCACCGGCGCCGGAGAGGCCATCCTCGGGGGCGCCGAGGCCCGCGGGAGCGCCTGCGAGGGCTCCTCCGGGGCGATGCTCTCCAGGGCGACGGCGAGGGCCTCCAGGGACTGGGGCCGCACCTCCGGGGCCTTGTCCAGGGCCTGCACCACGAGGGCGTCCAGGCGCTCGGGCAGGTCCGGGCGGAGCTCCCGGGGGGGCCTCGGGCGCTCCAGGAGCTGGCGCACGGCGATGGCCGCCGCGCGCTGACCCTCGAAGGGCGCCGAGCCCACCAGGAGCGCCCGGAGGATGCACGCGACGTTGTACACCGACGAGGCCGCGGTCCAGGGCTCCTGCCGGAGGGCCTCGGGGGAGGCCCAGGGGGCCGTGTGGTCCAGGCCCCTCGGGTCGTCCGGGAGCGTGACCAGGACCTTCTCGGGGTCTCCCGAGAGCTCCACGTCCACGGGGGTGAGCACCGGGAGCGCGCGCCCGGCCTGCACCAGGCGATGCAGGGCCTGAGCGAGCTGCACCCCTCGGGACACCGCGAGGCTCCAGGGAACCCGCGGGCCCCGAGGGACGTCCGCCAGGGTGCGCACCCCCGTGGGCTCCAGGGCCTGGCCGTCCTCGGTGCAGGACGACAGCTCGTCGGGGTAGGTGCGGGCGCAGGACGGGCAGCGTCTCATTCGCGGGGTAGGAGGGTAGCGCAGGTGACCCGTGGAGTGGGACCCGCGCGGCGTAGGACCCGCGCTCCCCGAGGCGCCTTTGGGTACACGCTCCGCGGGTCTAGAGGGAGAAGCCCAGGTCGAGCCCCAGGAAGGGCTGGAGCCTCGCGCCGCCGGAGCCCGAGGCGCCGCCCGCGCGCAGGGCGCACGGGTCCAGCGTGAAGGTCCCGGTCTGGCCGTTGTCCTCGCAGCGGTAGGCGCTCTCGGCCGCGGCCCGGAAGTCCGCGGCGTTCAGGAGCATGCGGGCGCCCAGCACGGCCCGGAGGCTCCAGCGCGCCGCGAAGCGCCACTCGCCGGCGGCGCCGACGTTGAGCCAGGCCCCGACCACCGTGGGCTTTACGCGCATGCCTCCGGGGCACTCGTCGGCGCTGGACATGCACACCAGGTCCAGGCTGGTGGCCGTCACCGAGGGGCCCACGAAGAGCCCCAGGGCCGTGCGCGACGGCGGCGCGAAGGCGAAGCGGAGGTGCCCGGCCAGGAGGAGCCCGGGGCCCTGGGTCCCGAGGGCCCCCCCGGCGAGCTCCAGACCAAACCATGGTTGAGGGAAGTACCGCGCGCTCACCCCGAGGAGCCCGCTGCCGGTCCCGAGGCCAAGCTGCGCGGCGAAGGTCCAGCGGTGCTGCTCCCAGAGCCTCGGGGTGGGGTCGTCCCGGAGGACGTCGTCCACCCAGCGCCCGGTGCGCGAGGCCCGGGCGATCCCCACGCGGCCAAAGGCCTGCGGGCGGCTCTGGGCGCCCTGCGTCTCCAGCGGGTCCCGCGCGGGCCGCGGGGAGAGCACCACCCGCACCGCCAGGCGGTCCCGCTCGAAGACCGTGCCCTCGGCCCGCTGGAGGTCGCCGCCGGCGCCCTCGACCTGCACCGTGTGGCTGCCGGGGTCCACCGGGATCGCCGTCCCCAGGAGCTCCAGCGGGAGCGCGTGGCCGTCCAGCACGAAGGCCCTGGCGGTGTCTCCCTGGGCCTCCACCGTGAGGTGCGCGAGGCGCCCTTCGAGCTCCCGGAGCTCCTCCTGGGCGGCCTCGCGGCGCTGGGTGTTGGCCGCGTCCGTGGCCTCCCGGAGGAACTCCCGGTACCCTGCGATGGCGTCCACGTAGAGCCCCGCGTTGTGGTTGGCCAGCGCCAGGTTGAAGCGCACCAGCGGGGATGGGCGCAGCGCCAGCGCGCGGCCGAAGCGCTCCCGGGCGGTGGCCCAGTCCTGCCGCTGGAACGCCTCCACGCCCTCTCGGAAGAGCGCGCGGGCGACCTCCAGCACCTGCGCCTCGGACGCCGCGGGCTGCGCGGGCTGCGCGGGCTGCGCCCGGGCCCAGGGAGCCCAGAGCCCCGCTGCGAGCGCCAGCCAGGGTCCAACGCCTCCGCGATTCATCGCGCGCCCGAGCGTAGCACCACCCGCGCTACCGGGGCCGCTGGCATGCGATCCCGAAGGACTGGTCGTCCACCGCCAGCCCTCGCTCCCGGCACACGCGGAACAGCCGCTGGGCCCCGGGGCAGTCCCCGCGCAAGATCCGCTGGTCCAGGCCGTCCTGTACGGCGCTCCGGAGGTCTCCCTGGAGCACCCTCACCGAGGGGTGCTGCGACGACGCCATGGTCGCCTGGGCCCACTGCCCGCAGGCCTCCTCCAGGCGCCCCGAACTCATCGCCTGACGGGCCCGCCCGACGGCCTGGAGGGCCTGATCGCTGCCCCCAGCGCTCGGCGCTGTAGCCCCCGCGGAGCCGCCCGGGGTGTTGCCTCCACCCCCAGCCGTCGGCGTCGTGGAGGGTTGTGTGGGAGGTGTCGGTGTAGGCGTGGAACTCTGGGTCTGTGTAGGCATCCAACCGGGTGGAAGCCAGCGGCGCCAGTCCACGGGGGCGGAGGGGTTGGTGCCGACGCCTGCGGTGAGGTTGTAGGCCACCACCGGGGGAGTGTTCCCGGCGAGGCGGCAGGCGAGGGTGACGCCACGGGTGTCGCAGGTCCACGCGGGGCCCAGGGCGTCCACGAGGCGCCAGCGGTCGGCCCAGGGGAGCTCCGGGCGATCCAGCACGCCCGCGGCGGTCACCGGGAGGTGCACCGACGGGTCCAGGAGGCGCTGGAGGAAGGCCCGGGCGCGGGAGGGGTCGTGTTGTCGGGCGTCCTCCAGGAGCCCGAGGAGCCCCGGGGACTGGTCCAGGGCGTCGAGCTCCCGGAGCTCCGCGCGGAGGGCCTCGCGCTCCAGGGCGTCCCGGGCGCCGGGGTCCACGTCGTCGTCGATGCGCCGGAAGGCGTGGTCGTGGGCGGCGTTGTCGGGGCGCAGGAGGGCGTAGGTGCCCCCGGCGTGCTCGACGGTCATGGTGGACTGACCGAAGAGGGTGGAGAGCCTCACCTCGGTGCGGTGGAGCCCGCAGCGAGGGCACCAGCTCCGGCGGGCGGCCACCTTGCGGGCGCCCTCCTCGGAGGCCATGCCCACGAAGGCCCCGGCCACCGCGCCCGCCACGAAGCCACCCAGGGTCAGGCCGTACCGCACGGCCCCGGAGCATCTACAACCGCGCGCCACGGCGCAACCCGGGCGAGCGCCTTCGCGGTACCATGGCCGCGCATGAGCCCATGGCTGGTCTTCGCGGGCGTGGCGGCGTTGCTGTTGGTGGCCCAGGTGCTCTACGACCGGACCCAGCGGGCCCACGCGATCGTGCGGAATTTCCCGCTCCTCGGGCGCTTTCGGTACTGGGCCGAGGCCCTCGGGGACCCGCTGCGGCAGTACATCGTCACGGGCAACGACGAGGAGAGGCCCTTCTCCCGGGACCAGCGCCGGTGGATCTACGCCAGCGCCAAGAGAGAGAACAACTACTTCGGCTTCGGCACGGACAACGACCTGGAGCAGACGCCGTCATACCTGATCATCCGTCACGCGGCGTTCCCGGCCCCGGACCGCCACGACGCGGCGTACACGGTCCCCGGCGCGAAGGTCCTGGGCGCCTGGAGGAGACGCAAGAAGGCCTTCCGGGCGCCGTCCATCGTGAACACCTCGGCGATGAGCTTCGGGGCCCTGTCCCGCACGGCGGTGGAGGCCATCAACCGCGGGGTGAAGCTCGCCGGGGCGATGCAGAACACCGGCGAGGGCGGGATCTCGCCGCACCACCGCCACGGCGGAGACCTGGTCTGGCAGGTGGGCACGGGCTACTTCGGCTGCCGGGACGAGCGAGGCCGCTTCTCCCTGGAGCGCTTCCTGGAGACCGTCGCCTCGGCGCCCGTACGAATGATTGAAGTGAAGCTCTCGCAGGGGGCCAAGCCAGGGCTGGGCGGCGTGCTCCCGGCGGCCAAGGTCACGCCGGAGATCGCCAGGATCCGGCTGGTGCCCCTCGGGCAGGACTGCGTCTCCCCGGCCACCCACGGCGCCTTCCGCGACGTGGACTCCATGCTGGACTTCCTGGAGCGCCTGGCGGACGCCACGGGGCTCCCCGTCGGGATCAAGTCCGCCGTGGGGGACCTCGCGTTCTGGGAGGAGCTCGCGCGGCTCATGGACAGCACCCACCGGGGACCGGATTTCATCACCATCGACGGCGGCGAGGGCGGCACCGGCGCCGCGCCGCTGGTGTTCAGCGACCACGTGGCGCTGCCCTTCAAGGTGGGCTTCGCGCAGGTGTATAGCGTCTTCGCCGCGCGGGGCATGGCCGAGCGGGTGGTGTTCATCGGCTCGGGCAAGCTCGGGTTCCCGGAGCAGTCCATGCTGGCCCTGGCGCTCGGGTGCGACATGATCAACGTGGGCCGCGAGGCCATGCTGGCCATCGGGTGCATCCAGGCCCAGCGCTGCCACACGGGCCACTGCCCCACCGGGGTGGCCACGCAAAACCGCTGGCTCCTGGGGGGCCTGGACCCCACCCTCAAGGCCGCGAGGCTGGCCAACTACCTCACGGTGCTCCGCAAAGACCTCCTGGCCCTGGCCCACGCCTGCGGGGAGCTCCACCCGGCCCTGGTCCCGCTGGAGCGCTTCGCGCTCCTGGAGGGACTCCGCGCCACGCCGGCCCTGGAGGTCTTTGGCTACGCCCCGGGGCACGGGGCGCTGCCCGCCGAGGAGCAGGCCGCGCTCCGCGCGCTGATGGAGGCTTAGATAGCCCTATCGCCCGGGGCGTCAACAGGGCTAACGTCGCCGCGACCGCGAGGAGAGTCTTCCATGGCCGGAGCCGTATCCACCACCCAACCCGCCGCGTTCCTCAAGCCCCTGGACCGCCTCGATCGAGGGCTCCTCCAGGCCGAGAGCGCCCTGAGCCTGGTGACCGTCGGGCTGATGCTCTTCTCCGCGGTGAGCGAGTCGCTCTTCCGGGTGATCACCAACTGGAGCATGCCCGCCCGCGGGGCGCTCTGTACGCTGCTCTGGGCGGTGCTGGGCGGGCTCAAGCTCGCGGGCGCCCCGGAGGACCCCAGGAGCCCCGCCCAGGACCTCGTCAAGGGCCTCTGGAAGCAGGACCTGGAGCGCCCCGCGGCGCTGCAACGCGTGCTCCTGGCGTATCTTCCAGCGTCCCTCGTGGCGGGCTTCGCCACCGAGAGGCTCATGCGGGCGGTGCTCCCCTACGCCTCGGACGTGCTCCTCCACGGCACCATCTGGGCGGCCTTCCTCGGCGCGAGCTTCGCCACCCGGGGGCGCCGCCACCTGGCCATCGACGCCGTGTCCAGGCTCCTGCCGGACCGCGGGCGCCGCGCCGTGGTGGCGCTCTCGTCCACGCTGGGGGCCTTCGTGGCCCTGTGCCTCGCCGACGGGATCCGGCAGAACCTGCACCACGCCGCCGAGGCCGCCGCCGAGTCGCTCCGAGACCTTCAGAGCTCCGGGGCCACCAGCGGCACCGTGGACCACTCGTACGAGTACCAGTACGTGATCCCCGCGGGCTTCCTGCTCATCGGCGCCAGGCTCCTCCTGCACGCCTTCCACGAGTACGCCGCGGCGCTCGCGGGCCCCGGCCGCCACGAAGCGCCCGCGGAGCCTCCCCCCATCGAGGCCACCACCAGCGCGGGGCACCCGCCGTTCGCGAGCGCCACGGGGCCCGAGTGCGTGATCGCCCTCGGGGCCCTCGGGGCCGTGGGGCTCCTGGCCCGCAGCGCGAGCACCGTGGCCCCCCAGGGGGGGATGCCCCCGCAGCCCGCGATGCTCATGCTCCTCGGCTTCGCGGCGCTCGCGCTGCTGGTGCCCATGGGGCTGCGCTGGCGCAAGAAGGGCTCCCTGGCCCCCGACCACCCGGAGCACCACGGCGAGGTGCGCGGCACGCCCACGCATTTCGCCATCAGCGCCGCGCTGGTGGTGCTGGTGCTGGCGCTGCTGCGCTACGGCCTCGCGCCGCGCATCGGGAGCGTGTCGGTGCCCGCGGGGGTGCTCTTCTTCGCGGTGATGGCGCTCCTCGGGGCGCCGCTGTTCTCCTTCCTCGGGGGCATGGGGCTCTTCCTGATGGTGAAGAACTTCCTGAACGACCCGTTGGAGATCCGGCGCCTGAACGCCTTCTCCAACTCCCTGGAGGACGTGCTGGGCAACCACTTCGCGCGCATGAGCGTGCTGGCCACGATCCCGCTGTTCACCCTGGCGGGCTACATCATGTCCGAGTCCCGCATGCCCCAGCGCCTGGTGAGGGTGTCCCGGGCGCTCCTCGGGTGGATGCCCGGGGGCCTCGCGGTGGTGTGCGTCTTCGCGTCGGCGTTCTTCACGATCTTCTCCGGCGCCAGCGGGATCACCATCGTGGCCGTGGGGGGACTCCTGGTGCCGGCGCTCTTGAAGGACCGCTACCCCGAGGGCTTCTCCCTCGGGCTGGTGACCACCGGCGGGGCCCTCGGGATCACCGTGCCGCCGTGCCTGCCGCTGATCGTCTATGGCATCGTGGCGGGGCTCCAGGAGCCCGCCCCGGGGCAGGAGCGGCTGGAGCTCCAGAAGTTCATGCTGGTGGGCCTCCTGCCGGGCCTGGTGGCCATCGGGCTGATGGTGCTCTACTGCATTGTCATCGGGTCCCTGTCCAAGGTGCCGCGGTCGGGCTTCGACGCCCGCGAGGCCGGGGCCGCGCTCTGGGAGGCCAAGTGGGAGCTGGTGCTGCCGGTGTTCCTCCTGGCGGGGCTCAAGACCGGGGTGTTCAACCCGTCGCAGGCGGCGGCGTTTACGGCGTTCTACGTCCTGGTGATGGAGGTCTTCGTGTACCGGGACCTCTCGCTGCGCAAGGACCTCCCGAGGATCGTGCCGGAGAGCATGGTGCTGGTGGGAGCCATCTTCGTGAAGCTCTGCGCGGCCACGGTGCTAGTGGGCTATTTCGTCCAGGCCCAGGTGGCCGACAAGCTCTTCGAGTGGCTCACCTGCGGCCCGCCCGCGCAGGCGTTCCTGCAGGCTCACCCGAACATGGGCTCCTGCCGCGAGGCCGTGGACGCGCTGGCCCGCACCGGCCAGGGCGCCGGGGGCGTGATCGACTCGAAGATCTCGTTCCTCCTGGCGCTCAACGTCTTCCTGCTGGTCATCGGGATGCTGATGGACATCTTCTCGGCCATCGTGGTGATCGTGCCGCTGATCGCCGGGATCGCCCTGCACTTTGACATCAACCCGTACCACCTCGGGGTGGTGTTCCTCCTGAACCTGGAGATCGGGTACCTCATGCCCCCGATGGGGCTCAACCTCTTCATCGCGGGCTTCCGGTTCCGCCGCCCGGTGCCGGACCTGTACCGCATGGTGCTGCCCTTCATCGGGCTCTTCGTCGCCGCCCTGATGATCGTGACGTACGTGCCGTCCATCACGCTCTTCGCGCTGCCCAACCACGGCCGGCCGGAGGCCTCCCACGGCCCCTCCACCACGCCCGACGGCCCGCCCGGCACCACCCCGGGAGCGGGGGACGGCGGCGGGGCCCCAGCCCCCACCGTGGACCGCGACTGCGACGTGCCCCGCGAGGACGAAGACCCCACCGCCTTCGAGCGCCGCTGCCGCATCGACTTCGATGGCGATGGGCTCATCGCCGGCGAGGCCGCGGGCGACGGCGGCGCCGGAGACGGCGGCGCCGCTGCGGGCGCCGACGACGCGGGCGCCACGCCCCCCACCGCTCCCGCGGACGCCAGCCACGACTAAGCCCCATGCCCCCGGTCGACAAGAGACCACCTCCCCCTACATGTCCGCGGTGTCGGAGTGTGCTGTCGGATTTCGAGCACCAGGGGATCGCGGCGAGGGTGTGTCCGCGGTGTCGTGGGGTGTTCCTTGGAGGCGCGAGCCTGCGGAGGCAGTTCGGCGCGGCGGCGGAGGTCTTCGCCGTGGCGAAGGGTGTCACCGGGCGCGCCGAGGTCCTGCCGTGTCCGGTGGGCTGCGGGCCCCTGCGGCCCTTCGACGTACCCGCGAAGCCTCGCCCCGTGGCGGTGGACGTGTGCCCGTCGTGCGGCGGCGCGTGGTTCGACGCGGGCGAGGTCCAGGCGGTGGCCTCGGCGGGTGTGGCGCCGCGCAGGGATGCGGCGCCCGCCGCGGCGAAGGCGCGCGCGGAGCCCTCCCCGGCGGCGCCTGCGCCCGAGGACCTCGACGCCGAGGACGCGGAGCCCACCCGGGGCTGGTACCTCCTGGCGACGCTGACGGGCCTGCCCCTGGAGGGCTACAACCCCGTGTACCGCAAGCCGGTGGTCACCTGGGCGCTGGTGGGTGCGTGCGCGCTGGTCTTTGGTGTCCAGTGGCTGGTCGGGCCCTCCATGGTCGAGCGCTACGGTCTTGTGCCGCAGCTGCTGGTGTCCCGCGGCGAGTCCCCCGTGCGGCTCCTCGGGTCCATGTTCCTCCACGGGGACCTCCTGCACCTCCTTGGGAACCTGTATTTCCTCAAGGTCTTTGGAGACAACGTCGAGGACCGCCTGGGGCGCGGGTGGTACCTCGGGTTCTACCTCGCCAGCGGGTTGGGGGCCTCGGGGCTCTACGTGGCCCTCTCCGCCTCGTCCACGGCGCCCGCCATCGGCGCGAGCGGCGCCATCGCGGGCGCGCTCGGGGCCTACCTGGTGTTCTTCCCGCGGGCGCGCGTGAGGCTGGTGCCGGTGCTGAGCGTGGCGGCCTCGGTGATCGTCGGCGCGCTCTTCTTCAGCGGCCCGTACCCCGCCCTCTCGGCGGTGGTGGTGATCGCGGTGCTGCTGTGCGGGCTCCCCGCGCTGGCGCTCTACTCCCGCGGCAGCGACCTCGCGCTCCTCAGGCCGGTGCAGCTCCGGGCGATGTACTACCTCCCGCTGTGGTTCCTCTGGCAGGTGGTCTCCGCGGCCCGAGGCACCGGAGGGGTCGCCTGGTGGGCCCACATCGGGGGCTTTGTGACGGGGATGGCGCTGGCGAAGGTGCTGGCGGCGTTTGTGAAGGACCCGCGCGTCGGGGCCACGGAGTCCTGACGCGCGATTCTTGAGAAGGGAGGGCTATGCCGTCACACCATCACGACTTCAGGCCTGGGCCTTGGGGCGCTCGCGGGCGGCCTTTGGGGCCTCGGGCTTCTCGTCGCCCTTGCCGTTGGGCGCGGCGCTGGTGCCCGGGCGGCGGATGCCCTGCCTGG
The DNA here is from genome assembly GCA_016218725.1 of Deltaproteobacteria bacterium. Classification (GTDB taxonomy): domain Bacteria; phylum Myxococcota_A; class Polyangia; order Polyangiales; genus JACRDB01. Next base: position 102,938 of record JACRDB010000139.1, on the reverse strand, counting down.
TGAGAATCTCCGCCTCGGCGCGGGCGAAGACCTCCGGGTGCTCGTCCAGGTAGCCCTTGGCCGCCTCCCGGCCCTGGCCGATGCGCTCGCCCTTGAAGGAGTACCAGGCGCCGGACTTCTCGAAGATCCCCAGCTCGCTGCCCAGGTCCAGGATGTCCCCCACGCGCGAGATGCCCGCCCCGTACAGGATGTCGAACTCCACCTCGCGGAAGGGCGCCGCGAGCTTGTTCTTCACCACCTTCACCTTGGTGCGGTTGCCCACCACCTCCTCGCCGCTCTTGAGCGCCCCCACGCGCCGCACGTCCAGCCGCATGGACGCGTAGAACTTCAGCGCGTTGCCGCCGGTGGTGGTCTCCGGGTTGCCGAACATCACCCCGATCTTCATCCGGATCTGGTTGATGAACACCATCAGCGTCGCGGACTTGTGCACCGACGCCGTGAGCTTGCGCAGCGCCTGCGACATGAGCCTCGCCTGGAGCCCCGGGAGCTGGTCCCCCATCTCCCCCTCCAGCTCCGCCTTGGGCACCAGCGCCGCCACCGAGTCCACCACCACGATGTCCACCGCGCCCGAGCGCACCAGCGCGTCGGCGATCTCCAGCGCCTGCTCGCCCGTGTCCGGCTGCGAGATCAAGAGCTCGTCCGTGCGCACCCCGAGCTTGCGCGCGTAGGACGTGTCCAGCGCGTGCTCCGCGTCGATGAAGGCCGCCACGCCGCCCGCCTTCTGCGCCTCCGCGATGGCATGCAGCGTCAGCGTGGTCTTGCCCGAGCTCTCCGGCCCGTACACCTCGATGATCCGCCCCCGGGGGTAGCCCCCGATGCCCACCGCGATGTCCAGCGACACGCTCCCGGTGGAGATCACCGGCACCTCCGCCTTGCCGTCCTTGCCGTCCTCCGTCAGGCGCATCACCGCACCCTTGCCGTACTGCTTCTCGATCCCCAGGAGCGCCAGTTCCAGTGCCTTCTTGCGGTTGTCGTCCATGTTGGTCTCTCCCTCTATCCGGTTCGTCACGGGTGCGTCCCGCACCGACTCCCCCTCTATGCAACACCCCTGAACATTTGCCAAGGTCCCTACGGACCCGTTTTGACATTCCCTGTCACAAGCCCCTCAGGGACGCCCGGGCGGAGGGATCGACGGCGTGGGCCCCGGCGGCTCCGGGGCGGCGACCCCGAGGGCGTGGCGGGTCAGGGCCTGGTACTCCGCGCCGGGGCGACCACCGTCGGACCGAAAGAGCGACAGCTCCGTCACCGTGGCGGTCCCGCAGTCGCTGGAGGCGGGGCAGAGGGCGTCCAGGGGCCCTCCCGCGCGGGTGACCCGAGCCAGGGTGACGTGCCCCCGAAAGGCCCTCGCCTCCCGCGGAAAGCCCAGCTCCGCGAGGCGTTCGTCCACGGCCCCCGCGAGGGCCGAGAGGGTGTCATGGCCCGAGGAGATCCCCACGAAGAGCACCCTGGGGTCGTCACGGTCGGGGAAGGCGTCCAGGCCCGACACCTGGAGGCGCAGGGGCGCGGTCCTGCGGGCGAGCTCCGCCAGGGTCGCACCGAGGGGGCTCACGAGCCCGAGGTCCGTGTCCCCGAGGAATTTCAAGGTCACGTGGAGGTTGGGAGGGGGCACCCAGCGCGCGCTCCAGCCGCTGTCCGTGGCCCTCTTCCGGAGGGCCCGGGCGAGGTCCGACACCCTCCGGGTGGTGACCAGGTCCAGCATGCAGCCCACAAAGACCCTGGCGGTCTCCATCAACCACACCCCGAGACGCCCGACGACGGAGCCGGCCCCCGACACGCGTCCCGGATCATCCCGAGGCCCGCAAAGGCCGCCAGGCGCTGCACCCTGGCGCGGTCCCCGAGGTAGCGCTCGGTCTTCACGGTGACCCCCGAGGCGCTCGCGAGGCACAGGTGCACCAGGCCCACGGGCTTCTCCGCGGAGCCCCCGCCGGGCCCGGCCACGCCGCTCACGGCCAGGGCGAGGTCCGCGTCGGTCACCCTGCGGGCGCCCTCGGCCATGGCCCGGACGCACTCCAGGGACACCGCCCCGTGGCCCAGGAGCACCTCCGAGGGCACCCCGAGCACCCGCTCCTTGGCGCGGTTGGAGTACACCACCGCGTCCAGGAGGAGGTAGTCACTGGCGCCTGGCACCGCCGTGAGCATCGCCCCGAGGAGCCCCCCGGTGCAGCTCTCGGCCAGGGCGAGGGTCAGGCCCCGGGCCCTCAGCGCCCGGCCCACGGCCGCGGAGAACGTGTCGTGCTCGTCGCCGAAGACGACCCCCCCGAGGCGCGTGCGGGCCTCCACGGCGGCGCGCTCGGCCAGGGCCCGAGCCTCGGCCACGTCGGGGGCCCGCACCGAGAGCCTCACGTCCACCTCGGGCGCGAGCGCCCGGTAGCCCACGCGAAGCCCGGGGATCAGCCCTTCGAGCTCCGCGAGGCGCTCGCCCACCGCGGACTCCGGCAGGCCGCAGGTGCGCAAGACGATCTGGTACTCGTCGGGAAGCCCCAGGGCCACGATCCTGCGGGCCACGAGGTCGTCAAAGACCCTCGTGGCGGTGTCCGGGTCCCCGGGGAGGAAATACACCTCCGCGCGGCCGATGCGCAGCCGAAAGGACGGCGCCACCCCCACCGGCGGCCCGAGCACCTCGCAGCCCTCGGGGAGCTCCGCGGTGCGGGCGAGCGCCGGGGTGAGCTCGCGCCCCGCGACCAAAAGCTTCCGGCGCAGGAGCTCCAGCACCATCGGGTCCGGGGTGAGCCCCACGCCCGCGGCGTCCGCGGCGGCCGCGGCGGTGACGTCATCCGGCGCGGGCCCGAGGCCGCCGGTGACCACCACCACGCGCTCGCTCGCCCCGAGCGCCCGGAGGGCGCCTGCGAGCGCCTCACGGTCGTCCGCCAGGGCCGTGACGGCCTGCACCCGGAACCCGAGCTGCGTCACCCGGGCGGCGAGCCAGGCGCCGTTGGCGTCGGGCACCTCGCCCCGCACCAGCTCCGTCCCCACCGTCACGATCGCTGCGCGCATCGCCGCGAACCCTACGAGCCCCCACGGCCAGGGGTCAAGGATGCCAGAGCGCCGACCGGAAACTGGCCGTCAACCCGCGTCGGATTCGCGTCGCCCTGCTGCGTTGTCGGCCCTCGCCGTGCTACCAGCACGGCTTCGGACCTCCGCCTTGCAGGGCTCGCGCCTCCTCGCGGGCCGCCTGGCCATTTTCCAGTCAGCGCTCTAGCCTCCGTCGCCCGAAGCCCCCATGGACCTCTCCCGCGACGCCCAGGCCGCGCGTCTCTCCTGGGCGCTGACGGCCCTCGGGGCGCTCCTGGCCAGGCCCGCCCTCCAAGCGGTCCCCGAAGACCTCCTGGACCCGCAGCTCCCGCTGGACCTCGCGGTCCTCGCCCTCGGGGCCGTGGCGCTGGTGGCGGCGCTCTTCCCGTCCCTCGCGCGCTTCACCGTGCCCGCCCTGGCCTGCACAAGACTCTCCCTGGTGCTCCTCCTGGACCTGGCCTGGGTGGGCGCCGGGGGCCACCTCTGGGCCGCCCTCTCCGTGTGGGTCGCCCTCCACGACGCCGAGCGCGGCGCCAGCGAGCGCCAGCCCCTCCTCCCCGCGGTGGTCGCCCTGGTCGCCGTGTGCGCCTGGTCGGGCTCCGTCAGGGACCACCCACCGGCCCGCGCGGTGCTGGTGGGCCTCGTCGCGGCGTGTGCGGCCATGTGGGGAGCTTCCCGACGGGGACCTACCTCCCGGTGAGCATCTCGCGCACCCGCGCGAGCACGCGCACGTCCGCGGGAGGGAACTGGTAGTCCGGGAGCTCCTCCAGGCGCGCCCAGGCGTGGGCGGCGACGCCGAGGTCCTGCACCTCGCCCGCCACGCGCGTGACCTCATAGAACAGGAGCAGCACGTCCTTGGTGGGGTAGCGCCAGAAGGTGACGTCCAGCACCCTCCCGACGCGCACGTCCAGGGAGATTTCCTCGCGGAGCTCGCGGGCGAGGGCTTCTTCTGGCGCCTCGCCGGGTTCGATCTTCCCGCCCGGAAACTCCCAGTAGCCCTCGAGGTGGGCGCCCCCCGGGCGGCGGGTGAGCAGCACCCGGTGGTCTTCCACGAGCACCCCGGCCACGACGAGAACGGTCACCGCGCGCCTCCGTCTTTCAAGCGCAGGAGCGCGTCGGAGCCGAGGGCCCCGAGCGCCACGAGGAGCACTCCCCCCGCGCCGAAGCGCGGCACCACCGAGGCCCCGAGGGCCCCGAGGGCCAGCCACAGCGCCCGCGCCCCGAGGGACGAGAGCGCGCGCTCCCGGGCCCTCCGGGCGATGCTCAGTGCCGCCGCGGCGTCGCGGAGGTCATCCGAGGCGAGGGCCACGGCGGTCTCGGCGCCGGCGCCCCCCGCGGCGTCGAGGGAGAGGGCCACGTCGGCCGCGGCCAGGGCGGCGCCGTCGCGGCCCGGGTGGCCCACCACGGCCACGCCGCCGCCGACGTCCGAGAGGGCGCGCACCACCGCGGCGCGCTCCTCGGGGAGCACCTCGGGGCGCAGGTCATGGACGTCCAGGGCGAGCCCGATGGCCTCCAGGGTCCCTCGGCTGGCCCCGCCCAGGAGGGCCACCTGGAGGCCCGCGTCCATCATGGCCTGGACCGCGGGGCGGGCCTCGTCGCGCACCGGGTCTTCGAAGCCCAGCACGGCCTCCACCCGCCCCGCGACGGCCACCAGGGCGGTGCTCCGCCCCGACGCCTCGATCGCCTGGGCCACGTCCTCCGCGGCGCTGCTGGGGATCCCCTCGGAGAGCAGGAGCCGACGGCTCCCCACCACGAGGCTCTCGCCCGCGGCGCTCACGGCGGTCACCCCGAGGCCGGGGCTGTACACGGGCCTGCGGGCGCCCTCGACGGTGAGCCCGCGGTCCTGGGCGGCGGTCCAGACGGCCCTGCCCAGGAGCTCGCGCCGCGCGGCTTCTTCTGCCGTGGCCGCGAGGGCGATCACCTCGGCCTCGCTCCGAGGGCCCAGGGACACCACCTCCGTGAGGGCCACGGCGCCGCGGGTGATGGTCCCTCGGAGGCACAGGGCCACGGTGCCCACCTGCGCGGCAGCCTCGACGCCGGCGGTGTCCCGAAAGACGATCCCGCGCCCCGCGGCGCGCGCCAGGGCCAGGGCGAAGGGCGCCTCGGCGCCCGCGAGCACCACGGACAGGGGCGCCAGGGACAGCGTCCAGGCCACCGCCCGGAGGGGCTCCAGGTCCCACCACCAGCGCGCCAGGGACGCCACCAGGGCGACCGCCAGCAGCGCCGCCGGGGCCAGGGCCTCGCCGCGGGAGGCCCACGAGAGGACCCCCGAGGGCGCCCCCACGGAGCGCCCGAGGCGCGCCAGGGCCACCTCGTCGCCCGCCCGGGTGGCGCCCACCCGGAGCTCGCCTTCGAGCACCCGGGCTCCGGCCAGGACGGCGTCGCCGGGGACCCGTCGCCGGGGCGCCTCCGCGCCCGGGTGGAGGAGCACCTGGGCCTCTCCCGCGCGCACGATCCCGTCCACGGCCACGGCGCCCCCGGGGCCGACCAGCACCTCGTCGCCGACCCTCAGGGCCGCGGCGTCCACCACCGCCGTGGTCGCGCCGCGGAAGACCTTCGCGGTGTGGGGCAGCGCCGCGCGCAGGGGCGCCAGCGCCTCCTCTGCCGCCTGGCGCGAGGCCCCCAGGGCCCACGCGAACACCGGCACCAGGGCCCCGAGCACCGCGGCGTCGCGCTCGGCGCCGAGGTCCGCGGAGGCCCCGGCGTCCAGCAGCGCCAGGAGGGACCCGAGGGACCCGAGGGCCCACGCGGGCAGTGCCTCGTGCCGGCAGCGCCACGCGGTGTGGGCCGCGAGGCCAAGGCTCCCGAGGGCCAGGAGTGCCACCGTGGCCCTCACGCCCACGCCCCCGAGCTCCCCCAGGAGGGACGCCACGGCCAGCGCGAGGAGCGCGACCGCGGCCGCCAGGAGCGGCACCCAGGGCGCCAGCGGGGGCGCTCCGGGGCCGTGGACCCGCTGCCCCTCGGCGCGCGCAACGCGCGCAGGGGGCGCCACCTGGAGCGCCTCGGGGTGCACCGTGGACGGGTCCAGGCCCAGCATGTGGACGACCTCCAGGAGCGTGGGGGGCTCCGCGGGACCGACCTCGGCGCCGGGAGGCAGCACGCCCTCGCGGGCCCGGAGCGCGTCCCTGCAGGCCCGAGAGCACAGGTACCGAAAGCGCTCCGAGAGGACCAGCACCTCCGGCGCCCGGAGCGGGTCCACGGACGCCCCGCAGGCCCCGCACGGCACCAGCGCGCTCGGGGGGCTCTCGGCGGTCACGTCCATGGCGCCCCTTGGGGTGTGCGCGCTCCCCCCGCGGCGCGTCAAGCCGTTGGGGCGGTTGACGGACCCCCGGTGTTGCAGTACCCCTCGCGCCCACATGGACACACATCGCGCGTGGGCTTGTGCGCTGGCCCTTCCGTTGTTCGTCGCCGCCGCTGAAGCCGTCGCGCAGCCGCGGCCCGGGACGCCCGCGCCGACGCCGGCGCTGGACCAGGCGCTCCCTGCGGGGCAGCGGGTGACGGCGCGCTGGGAGCTCCCGGCGGACCGCTCGGGCGCGACGGTGGTGGTGGCGCAGACCACGCGCTCGCAGGCGGGCACGGCGGACGAGCTGGCCTGCGTGGTGGCGACGCTCGCGGGCGGCGCGTGGCAGGTGACCTCGGCGCCGGCGGCGCTGGAGGCGTCGCCCGCGGACTGCCTCTCGGCGGCGCGGCTGGACAACCAGTGGGTCTTCGGCCGCTGGACGCTGGGCGGCTACGGTGACGGAGCCCAGCGGGTGAACGAGTCGGGCCTGGAGCTCTTCGCCTTCGTGGGGGGGCGGCTCCAGAGCGTATGGACCGGCGCGGTGCGCGCCTTCGGGCTGTTGACGGGCGGGGCCGTGGTGGACCTCACGGGCATCACCCCGAGGCCCACGCTGCTGGTGTGGAACGCGGACCGCACGCGGCTGGTCCCGCGCCCGCGCACGCCGCCGCGGCGGTGAGGTCACCGCGCGCTGCGGATCAACCCCGGCGGTCCGGCGGCCGGTCGCCCTCCAGGAGCTCCTGGAGGAAGCTCGTGGACACCTCTCCCTGCTGGAAGGCCGGGTGGTCCAGGATCCTGCGCAGGAGTGGGAGCGTGGTCTTGATCCCCTCCACCACCATCTCGTCCAGGGCGCGGCGCATGCGCGCGATGGCCGCCGTGCGCGTGGACGCCCGCACGATCACCTTGGCCACCAGCGAGTCGTAGTGCGGCGGCACCAGCGCGCCGGGGAAGGCCGCCGAGTCCACCCGCACCCCGGGCCCCCCCGGGGCGAGGTACCCCGTGATCTTCCCGGGCGACGGCGCGAAGGTCACCGGGTCCTCGGCGTTCACCCGGCACTCGATCGCGTGGCCCCGCGGCGCGAGGTTGCGCCCCGCCAGCCCCATCTTCGCCCCGCCCGCCACCAGGATCTGCTCGGCCACCAGGTCCACCCCGGCGGTGAGCTCCGTCACCGGGTGCTCCACCTGCACGCGGGTGTTCATCTCCATGAAATACAACCGCCCCTGCGGGTCCATCAGGAACTCCAGCGTGCCCAGGGACGTATACCCCGTGGCCTGCGCCGCATGCGCCACCAGCGCCCCCATGCGCTCCCGCTCCGACGCCGGGAGCGACGGCGCCGGCGCCTCCTCCAGCACCTTCTGGTGCCGACGCTGGATCGAGCACTCCCGCTCGCCCACGCACACCGCGTTGCCGTGCTGGTCCGCCAGGAGCTGGAACTCGATGTGCCGAGGGCGCTCCAGGTAGCGCTCCAGGTACACGTCCGGGTTCCGGAAGCCCGCCAGGGCCTCGGCGCTCGCCGTGTCGTACGCCCGGGGCACCTCCGAGGGCTCCCGCACGATCTTCATCCCGCGCCCGCCGCCGCCGCCGGAGGCCTTCAAGATCACCGGGAACCCGATGGCCCGCGCCTCCGCGAGGGCGTGGTCACCGTCTCGCAGCACCCCCGTGCCGGGCAGCATCGGCAGCCCCAGGGCTCGGGCGTTCTCCCGCGCGCTCACCTTGTCGCCCCAGGCCCTCATGGCCTCCGGCGACGGCCCGATGAACGTGATCCGGCAGCGCCGGCACACCTCCGCGAACTCGGCGTTCTCGGACAGGAAGCCGTAGCCCGGGTGGATGGCGTCCGCGCCGGTGACCTCCGCCGCGGAGATGAGCGCGGGGATGTGCAGGTACGAGCGCTTGGGGTCCCCGGGGCCGATGCACACGGCCTCGTCCGCGAGGCGCACGTGCAGGGCGCCCTCGTCCACGGTGGAGTGCACGGCCACGGTCCGGAGCCCCAGCTCCTTGCAGGCGCGCAAGATGCGCACGGCGATCTCGCCGCGGTTGGCGATGAGTACCTTGCGGAACAACCCTCACCCGCCGCGTCGGACCCGCAGGAGGGGCTGCCCGAACTCCACCGGCCGGCCGTTCTCGACCAGCACCTCGGCGACGGTGCCCTCGTGCTCGCACTCGATCTCGTTCATGAGCTTCATCGCCTCGATGATGCACAGCACCGTGCCCGGCCTCACCGTGGCGCCCACCTCCACGAAGGGCCGAGCCCCCGGCGCCGAGGCCCGGTAGAAGGTCCCCACCAGCGGTGATGTCACCGTCACCAGCAGCGGGTCCGGCGCGGGCGCCGCGGGCGCCGTCGCCGCGCTGTTGGAGCCCGGGGCCCCGGGCGGCGCGCTCAGCCCCGACGAGGACTGGCGGTCCCCGGTCTGGATCGGGAACGCAGGCTCCGCGGCGCCCGGCCCCCCCGCGGCGTCCGCCGACGCCCCGCGGGCCCCCCGCCGCAGCACGATCCGCGACGACCCCTGCTGGAGCTCCAGCTCCGTGAGGTCATACCGGCGCAGCGCGCGCATCAGGCTCTTGAGCTGGACCAGGTCGACCTTCATGGCAGGCTGCGGGTTCTACCCGATGGTGCCCGCCGGAGGGAAGGGCGCAGCGCGCAACCTCGCCACGAGCCCCTCCAGCGCCAGGAGGTACCCGTGGGCCCCGAAGCCCGCTACGCGCGCGACGCACACCGGTGCCACCCGCGATACGCGCCGGAAGGGCTCCCTCGCGTCGATGTGCGTGAGGTGCACCTCCACCGTGGGCAGCGCCACCGCGCTCACCGCGTCCCGGAGCACCACCGACGTGTGGGTCAGCCCCCCGGGGTTCAAGAGCACCCCCCGGTGCGTCCCCAGAGCCTCCTGGAGCCGGTCCACCAGCGCCCCCTCGTGGTTGGACTGGAAGGTGTCCACCGCCACCCCGAGGGCCTCTCCACGGGCCACCAGGGCCCGGTCGAGCGCCTCCAGCGTCACGGTCCCGTACACCTCGGGCTCCCGCACCCCGAGGAGGTTCAGGTTCGGACCGTGAAGGACAAGTATACGCACAACGGTCGTGTAGGGAAATGTCCTACTCCAGCGCGGCCACCAGCCGGGGCTGGGCGAGGCGCAGCATGAAGCGACCTTTTCCGAAATTCCCTTCGGGGCTCAGGGCCAGGGCGACGAAGTACTCCCGGGTGACCGCCCGCACCAGCGTGGTGAGCTTGTCCGCCTGGATGGCGACCTCGCGCATGGAGCCCGTGTCAAGCTGCTCCGTGGCGCGGGCGATGTCCTTGAGCACCGCGGAGAGCTCCATCCCCACGGTGGCGATATCGATCTCGGCGCCCTCGCGGGTGTAGGACTCGACGGTGATCCCGTCGGCGTCCATGAGCAGGCCCGCGATGCCTCCCTCGGTGCCGTCCACCACCTCCTGCAACGCTTCTTTGAACATCGCTTCGGGCTCCTCCACCGGCACTGTGCCAACAGAGCGCTCGCGCGGTCAACCCTCGTGGGTATTTCCGTGCGCGCTCCTCGCGGCGCTGGCCTTCACCGTCGGGCGCCACGTCGGGCCCCCGGGGCCCCTCTACTGGGACTCGTTTGCGTACGTGGGCCAGGCCGTCACCGGCCGCGTGGGGGGGCTCCTCCTCGGGCGCCCGGCCTGGGTGCTCGCCGCCCACCTGGCCGTGAGCCTCGCGCGCGCCCTGGGCGCCACGGTGGCCGTGGCCGAGCCCCTCCTGCGGTATTTGTGCCTCGCGACCAGCGCCCTGGCCGCGCCCCTCACGGCGAGGCTCTCCCTCGCCGCGGGCCTCTCCCCCCGGGAGGCCTGGTGGGCCGGGCTGGTGGTGGCGCTCTCGCCCGCCGCGGGCCACGCGGCCTTCGCGGCGCTCACCGACGGCCCGGCCATGACCCTGTCGCTCGCGGCCCTCACCTGCGCGGCCACCGGCCGCTGGGCCGCCGCGGGCGCCCTGGCGGGGCTCTCCGCGGGCGTCCGGGAGCCGTCCCTGGCGGTGCTCGTCCCCTGCGCCCTCCTGGCCTGGAGGGAGCCCCGCAGGGCCCGTTGTCTCCTGGCGCTCTCCCTGGGTGCGAGTGTGGTGCTCGCCCTGGTAGCCGCCTGGGCCCTGACCACCCAACCGGGCTGGTGGCAGGGCCTCTCCCGCTGGCGCGAGGCCATGCAGGCGGAGCGCGAGGCCCACCACCACGGGCTCCGGGACCTGGGCCACTACGCCCTCTGGGTGCTCTGCCTCGGGCCCGCCGCGGTGTGCGCGGCCCTCCTCACGGACCGCGCGCGCTTCTCGCCCTCGCGCTGGAAGGCCTTCGCCCTGTGGGCCCCGGCGATGGCCCAGCTCGCGCTCCTGGCGCTCTACCAGGACATCGCCTACGCGCCCCGGTACCTCCTCGGGGTCTTCCCCTGCGCGGTGGCGCTCCCCGCGGGGGTGCGCCTCGCCCGCAGCGCCCACCCCTGGCGCTGGCTCCTGGCCCTCGGGCTCCCGGCCATCCTCGCGGGGCCGTACCTGCGCCACCGGGAGCTCCCCCTGCGGCGCGCCCTGGACGAGACGCCCTCGCGGCTGCGGGCCCTGCCCCCAGGGGCCCTGGTGGTCACCGGCCAGCCCTGCCCGGCGGTGACCCTCACCCGCACCCTGGCCCTGGAGGACCCCCGGTGGTGGGGTGGAGCCCCCCCCTCGTGGCGGGTGCTGTGCCCCGCCTGGGGGCGCGCAGAGCCTGTCTCTGTCACGCTCTTTCGCGCGCGGAGGGAGGGCGTGTTTGTGGTTTTGGACGACCGCCCCGGGGTGTGGGTGGGGCCCGGGCAACGCGCCCTGAGGGCCGAGGTCCTGCGCTGGGCGAGCGCCCTGGGCGACCCGCCAGCTCCGCCGGTCTACTCGGTCTTGAGGTAGCCCTTCTGCACCAGGCGCAGGAAGGACTCGGAGGTCTCCAGGTCCGTCATTTTCGAGCGGTCCAGGAGGAGCCCGAAGCGGCCCCAGTTGAGGGCGAGCTGGAACACCGTGAGGTCCGTGGGGTTCAGGTCCTTCAAGGGTGGCTGCAAGGGGAGCGGGACGCTCACCCGCGTGGGCGCCGGGGGGAGCGCGGGCTTGAGCCTCCGGAGCTCGTCGAGCTGGCGGATGCCCTCCATGAGGATGCCCTCGGTGGAGAGGTTGAGCTCGTCGGAGAACTCCCGGTCGTCCGGCGGGTCGAGCTCGAAGAAGCCCTCCTCCCAGATGAGCATGCGGTAGATGCTCTTGAGCGGGCCGAGCTCGGTGTTGTCATTGATGCTTGCGTGGACCACCTGGCCCTTGCGGAGCACCACCCGGCCCTGGTCCTCCTCGCGGGTGATCTTGAGCACGCCGGACTTCTTGCTGGTGGCGAAGAGCTGCAGGAGGTCCACCAGGGGCACTTCATCGATGGTGCCGCTCATCTTGGCCTGGGTGGGCCGCTGGGCGGCGGTCTGCATCCGGGCGCGGGCCTCGGCCTCGCGGTACTCCCGGTCCCCGCTCCCGGTGGTGCCCTGGTGGTCGGACACCACCACGCGCACGATGCTCGTCCCGATGAGCACCCGGTCGCCCTCCTTGAGGCGCGCCCGCTTGATCTTCTCGCCGTTGACGAAGGTCCCGTTGGTGCTCCCGAGGTCCTCGATGAGGAGCGACTCGTGGGTGTACGAGATCTTCGCGTGGCGGCGCGAGACCATGTCCTCCACGAGCACCACGTCCAGCTCGTTGGAGCGCCCGAGGACGATCTCCCGGTCCGGGGCGATGGGGAACTCGTCCCCCTGGTACTTCCCGGAGATGAAGCGCAGGGCGAAGGGTCTGCGCGTGGCTTCCGTGGCGATGGTCATCGCGAGGCTCGGTGGGAGTGTAGAGAGCCCCTTCCCCCCGGGTCAAGGCATCAATGCCGCGCGGCGTGCGGCCGCGCTTGCCGGGCCTCAGCCCCGGGGGGTAGGGTAGGCGGGTGCGCGAGGGCGAGCGGCTCGGCGAGTACATACTCCTGGAGAAGGTCGCGCAGGGGGGCATGGCGGAGATCTTCCGGGCCGAAAAGCGCGGGGCCCGGGGCTTCTCGCGCGAGCTGTGCATCAAGCGCATCCGGCCGGCGCTCTGCAACGACCGCGCCTTCGTGGAGATGTTCATCGACGAGGCCCACACGGCCTCCCGGCTGCGCCACTCGAACATCGTGGCCATCGACGACTTCGGCGAGGTGGACGGCCAGCTCTACGCCTGCATGGAGTGGGTCCACGGCACCGACGCCTCGCGGGTGCTCCGGCGCCTGGTGGACGGGGGCCGGGCCTTCCCCCTGGACGCCGGGCTCTTCGTCACGGTCGAGGTGCTCAAGGCCCTGGAGTACGCCCACGACAAGCTCGACGCCCAGGGCCGCCCGCTGGACATCATCCACCGGGACGTGTCCCCGCACAATATTCTCATCTCCTTCGCGGGCGAGGTGAGGCTCACGGATTTTGGCATCGCCAAGGCCTCCTCGCGGCTCCACCAGACCACCGAGGACGTGGTCAAGGGCAAGGCCGCCTACCTGGCCCCGGAGCAGGCCCGCTCGCAGCCCATCGACCGCCGGGTGGACCTCTTCGCCCTCGGGGTGGTCACCTTTGAGCTCCTGGCCGGCCAGAGGCCCTTCCAGGGCGACCGCGAGAGCGACCTGATCCTGGCCATCGTCCGGGGCCAGCGCCCCGCCCTGAGCGCCCTGCGGCCGGACATCCCTCCCCCCGTCGAGGCCTTTGTCCACCGGCTCCTGGCCGTCTCCCGGGACGACCGCTACGCCAGCGCCACCGAGGCCCTGGAGCACCTCACCCGCCTCGGGGGATCCTATGCCACCGGGGCCCGCGCCCTCGTGGCGCTCATGGCCCAGGAGTTCCCCGCCCAGGCCTCGGTGCTGCGGGACGGCGCGTGGCTGCGGGCCTCCACCGATCCCGGGAGCCCCTCCCCGCACGTCCCCTACGCCACCCCCGTGGCCCTGGCGCCCACGCACCCGCTCCAGCTCCGAGACCGCGACTCGGCGCCCCCGACCGACGCCGCCGACGTCACCGACATCGACCGCGCCCCCTTCCGCGAGCCCGACCCCACCCACCCGGAGCTCCCAGGGAGCCTCACGGACGTCACCCCAAGGCCACACCACACCCACACCGAGCGCACCCCGACCTTCACCCCGACCCCCACCCCCACGGACCCCGAGACCCACACCCTCACCGCCCTCACCCCCTCCGACGAGGTCTCCCGCACCGCGGTCACCCGCACCCTCTCGCGCCCTCGCGAAGACCTGCCGGAGCCCTTCGTACCTTCACCTACCTTCACCGACAATTCCCGACCTGGCAGGTCTTCTGTGGTGCTGTGGGGAATCATAGGCGGGGCAATGCTGCTGGTGGGCGTCGGCTGGTTCGCGCTGCGCCCGCGGGAGGTGGCCCCGGGGGCGCCGAGGGAGCATCCCCCCGCGCCCGCGCCCGCGGCGCCGGTGGCGCCGGTGGCGCCGGTGGACGCGGCGTCGAGGGCTGCGGCGCCCGCGGAGGACGCGCCCTCGGTGGTGGCGGCGACGCGCGACGCGGCGAGCGCGGTGACACCGGAGCCTCCTCGGGCGCACGACGCGCGCCTGGCCACGCTCCGGGTGCTGGTGATCCCCTGGGGGGACCTCACCGTGGACGGGAGCTCCCGGGGGAGCTCGCGGGCGCCCGTGAGGCTCGCTCCGGGGCGCCACCGGGTGTCCGCGAGGCAGGGGGACCGGGTGCTCTCGCGCGAGGTGGAGCTGCGGCCCGGGGAGCAGCGCGCGGTGACCTTCGATTTCCGCCAGCCGTAGCCAAGGGGGCCGTGGGCGGCGTAGGGTACGCACCCATGCGACGCACACCCTGGTGGTTGCTCCTTGCCCTGGCGGCCCTCGTCCTTGTCCCTGGCGCGGGCCTCGGGCAGCACACGGGAGGGAGCTTCGGGCACTCGTCCTGGGGCTCCGGGCACTCGTCCTCGTCGAGCTCCTCGTCCTCGTGGCGCCCGTCGAGCTCGTCGGGCGGGGGGTGGAGCTCCTCGGGCGGGGGCTACCACTCCAGCGGCGGGGGGTACGGGACCTACGGCGGGGGCCACGGCGGGTCCATGTCCGGCGGCGAGGCGTGCTGCGTGCTCACGTTCTTCGCCCTGGTGATCCTCGTGGGCCTGGTGCTCCAGCGCAAGAACACCAGCGGCGCCACGCTCATGCCCGTGGGGTCCTCGGTGGGGCCCATGTACGGCGACCCGAACAACGTGTTCTCCCTCGGCGCGCTGGCCATCGCGTTTGACGCCCAGGTGCGGGCCCAGGTGCAGTCCGAGCTGGACCGCATCGCACAGTCCACGGGCAGCGGCCCCGGCGCCCTGGAGCGCTCCGCGGCCATGGTGGCCCAGGTCCTCGCGCGCTTCACGGACCACGCCTACCTCGCCCACCACGCGCTCTCCGAGGGCGTAGACATGAACACCGCCCAGGCGCGCTTCCAGCAGGCCGTGGACGCCGAGCGAGGGCGCTTCATGATCGAGACCGTGCGCGGCGACGCGGGCGGCGTGCGCCGCGTGGACGGGCCAAAGAGCCGCGCCCGCCCGGAGGAGGGCGGGGGCTTCGTGGTGGTCACCGTGCTCGCCTGCCGCCGCGGGCGCCTGCCGGGCTTCCAGGCCCCCACCAGCCGCCCGGCCCTCGCCCAGGACCTGCAGCTCCTCCTCGCCGGCCAGGGCGCGCTCCAGGCCCTGGAGGTCGTGTGGGTGCCCTCGGATCCCAACGACGTGATGTCCTCCGCGGAGATGGCCACGGTGTTCCCCACGCTCTCGCCGCTCGCCCCGGACGCCCGCGTCGGGCGCCGCGCATGCGGCCACTGCAAGGCCGTCTTCGCCGCGGAGCTCGGGCGCTGCCCCAACTGCGGCGCGCCATAGTCCCTGTGCGGTTCGTGCACAGGCCTGTGGCGTCGATACCGCGTTGCGCGCACGACCTCCGGGGCCTACCTTGGACTCCCTCCTTCGGCACCCCCTTCTGCACCCCCCTTCAGGTCCCCTCTCCACGCGCCCCGAGGTAGATGCATTGCACCTGAGGCTCCCGGTCGTGGCACTCCTCCTGTCCCTCGCCGGCGCGCCCTCGGCCGCGCCCGCCCAGGGGCTCAACCCCATGGTGCGCTCGCTGCTCTCGGCGCACGGCACCAGGGCCCGCGTTCGCGCCGCGCGCGCCGTCGGGAGGATGCGCCCGGAGGGCGCCCGCGCCGCGCTCCTGGCGGCCCTGGAGGACGCCTCCTCCACGGTGCGCTGCGCGGCGGCCACGGCCCTCGGGGACCTCGGGGACCCGTCCGCCGCGGGGGCCCTCACCGCCCACCTCCAGGACCACAACCCCAGGGTGCAGGACGCCTCGCGCCGCGCGCTCATCGCCCTGAGGGTGAGCCCCGGGTCCGTGGCGCAGGCCGCGCCCGCCCCCAGCGCCCCGCAGGGCTCGCGCTACCTGGTCACCGTGGGGCAGGTGCAGGCCCGGCCGGGCGTGGCCCCGGAGCTGCGCCTCGCGTTCCGCGCCGCGCTGGAGCAGGAGGTCGCCCGGCACCCGAGGCTCACGCTCCAGCCCTCGCAGGCCACCAGCGCCTCGCGCTGGTCCCTGGAGGGCACGCTCCTCGGGGCGAGCCACAACACCCTGGCCGGCGGCACCTCGGCCCGCGCGGAGGTCTCCCTGGTGCTCCTCCG
The DNA here is from genome assembly GCA_016218725.1 of Deltaproteobacteria bacterium. Taxonomy (GTDB): domain Bacteria; phylum Myxococcota_A; class Polyangia; order Polyangiales; genus JACRDB01. The sequence continues at coordinate 86,997 of JACRDB010000139.1, read as the reverse complement.
GGAGCCGCTCCACGCCATCGCCGGGACCCTCCATGGCATGGGCACCGCCCGCGCCGAGGGCTCCCTGGGTGCGCCCTCCGCGGTGGAGTTCGCCGCCGTGAGGGACGCCCTGCGCTCGGCCCTCACGGCGCTGGAGTCACACCTCGGTGAAGCGCCCGTGCGCTCCGCCCGGCGGTGAGCGCCCCGTGAGGGGGTCCTTCGCGCTCGCCCTCGCCATCGCTGCGAGCGACGTCCACGCGCAGCCCCGCCCGCGGCGGCCGAGCTGCACGACCACGCTCCACCCGCTCGCGGACCTCGACGCGGACCCGAGCGCTCCGGGGCTCCTCGGGCTCCACGCCCGCGGGGGGCTGCTGGTCTACCGCGACCGCGCGGGCGCCCTCCGGAGCTACGCCCTGGACGCCTCCTGGCGCCGCCAGGGCGAGGTCCGCGAGTTCGCCCACCCGGTGGGGCCCTTCACGGGCGTCGGCGACCGCGGGGGCCTCGCGGCGCTCTACCTCGAACGCGAGCGCGAGCTCGTGCTGGCCCGCCTGGGCCCCGAGGGCGAGGCCCTCAACGTCCCGAGGGTGCTCGCGCGGGTGGAGGGCCCCGTCGGGTCCCTGGCGCTCACCCGCACGGCCTGGGGCTTCGTGGCCGCGTGGGGGAGCGCCGCGGCGGTGTCCTTCCTGGCCCTGGACCGCAGCGGGGTCCCGAGCACCCCCGTGAGGGTGCTCCCGGGGGCCTCGGCGCCGTCGCTCTCGTGGCTGCCCTCCGCGAGCCTCGCGGTGCTCCGGGTGACCCTCCCCAACGGCGAGGGCCTGGCCCTCACCCTGGACCCCACGGCCACGGAGACCTCGCGCCTGCGCTGGCCTTCGGGCGTCCAGGGCCCCGTGGACCTGCCCTCGGGCACCTACGTCGCCCACCGCTCCGCCCAGGGCCCCAGCCTCGTGAGGGTCCCCTCCGGTGGCCCCGTCCCCGAGGAGCCCGATGACGCACCGGGCACACGCACACTGTGGGTCTCTGTAGGTGAAGGTGAGCTTGTCGGAGTGGTCGAGCGCGAGGGCGAGGCGCGGGCCACGGCGGGGCTCCTCTCGCCGTCGGGGGCGGTGGCGGTGTTTGCGTCGCTGCATCTGTCGCCCTGGGCGAGCGCTCTGGGGCCGAGGCCGTCGCTGGTGGTGCTGGGTCGGGACGGGCAGCGGCGCTGGAGCCTCGCCGAGGTGCGCTGTCAAGGCCCCTGACCGCCACGGCGCTTGCGGGTGCGATCCACCAGCGTGTCCAGGCCCCCGACGGGCTTCGGGGCGGCGGGCGCTTGCGGCGAGGGTGGCGATGCGGGGGCCCTCGGGGCGTGCGCCCCGGGCTCCGGGGCAGCGGGGCCCACGCGCTCGGAGCGGCGCGCGCGGAGGAGCGCCAGGGCGTGGTCCGTGGCCTGCGGGGCAGCGGGCGCGGGCTCCGGCGCGCGTCTCCGCGGGAGGAGGCTCCAGAGCCGCGAGGCGTCCACGGGAGGCAGCCGCCGGGAGGCCACGCTGGCGAGGAGCCCGAGGAGCCCCAGCCAGAGCCACGGGACGGTCCACGGTCGGGCCTCGCGGTGGCGTTCGCGGGGTTCGCGAAAGACCCCTCGGAGGGACGTACGTACGGTGCCTCCGGAGCGCCGGGCCAGCGCCGAGAGGAGCTGCGGGTCGCCGCCCCGGGAGGCGAGCTCCGCGGAGGGCAGCACCTCGGCGCCGGTGACTCCGAGGAGGCCCTGGGATGCGGCGCTCACGGCGACGAGCCAGGAGCCCCCTCGGGTGGCGGGGACCTCGGCCTCGTAGCGCCCGGGGCCTCTGGGCTCCAGGGGGACGCGCTGGTGCTCCCCCGCGGGGCCGGTGACGTGGGCCACGAGGTCCAGGGCGGAGTCCCAGCGGCCCGAGTCCGTGGTGGCGTCCACCTCGACGCGCAGGCGCCCGGGGGTGGGCACCGCGGCGACGCGCACGCCCCCGTCGCGCACGCCCCGGGCGAGCCAGAGCCCGAGCTGGGACACCAGCGCCGAGGCGCCGGGCCAGCGGCCGAACTCCGCGGTCCAGCGGCCGTTAAGGTCGCTGGTGAGCACCGCCGAGCGCCCCACCCCGACCTGCCAGCGGGCGAGCCACGGGGCGTGTTCGGGCGCCTCCGCGAGCACCTCGGCGCGCCCTCGGGGCTCCGTGACCACCCAGCCCTGCACCGCGGGCACCGTGCGCGGGTCCACGCCGCGCAGGACCTCCACGCCGCGCAGGAACGCAGGCCGGAAGGGCTCCTCCCGGACGGCGTTGCGCGCGGCCAGGACGGTCTCCTCGGCGAAGATCGCCGGGAGCCTCCGGGCGTCCTCGGTGAGGTAGTAGCGCCCTCCCCCGGCGCGGGCGATGCGCTCCAGCACGGCCTCGTCGTGGCCACGGCCGATGGCCACCACGCTGGTGGTGAGGTTGCGCCGCAGGGCCTCCGCGGCCAGGCGAGGGCAGTCCTCGGCCTGCTCGGCGTCACCGCCGTCGGCCAGGAGGATCACATGGCGGATCGTGGCGCGGGTGTCCCCGAGGAGCTCGTAGGCGGAGCGTAGGGCGACGTCGGTGTAGATCCCACCTCCTCCGGCGCGGCCCGCGCGGGCGGCGCGGGCGACGGCCTCGGGGTCGTCCGCGAGGTGCAGCCTCCAGGTCCAGTCCACGCTGGTGTCCACGTGGGCGATGGCCACGCGGTCCAGGGGTGACAGGAGCGCCGCGGAGCGGGCCGCGGCCTCGTTGGCGAGATCAATTTTCGTGCGCCCGTCGCGGGTGGGGGCGCTCATGGAGCCCGAGCGGTCGATCATCACGGCCAGGGCCACGGAGGCCCGGGAGCGCTGGCGACGGAGGTCCAGGGTGACCGGGAGCACCTCCTCCAGGGGCGTGCGGGCGTACCCTCCGGGCCCGAAGGAGCGGTCGCTGCCGGTCATCCAGAGCCCGAGGCCGAGCTCCCTCACGAGCTCCGAGAGGTGCACCGTGGCCAGCGGGTCGAGCTCGCGCATGCGCACCTCGGAGAGCACCACCAGGTCGTAGGCGCCCCACTCGCCGGCGCCCTCGGGGGCGCCCTCGGGGCCCACGAGGTCCACGGTCAAGCCCGCGGCTCGAAGGCCCTCGGCCAGGAGGCTCCCACCGCCACGGGCGCGGAGCCCATCGACCACCAGGGCCCGGGCTCCTCCGGCCACGCGCACGAAGCCCACGGCGCGCTCATTGCCGGGCACCTCGTCCAGGCCGTCGTCGGGCACCAGCCTCGCTTCGTAGCGGTGCACCCCGGGCGTGTCCCCCACGTCCGCGAGGTGCACCACGTCTTCACCCACGCCGAAGCGCACGGGCTGCGCCCCGAGGCGGACGCCGTCCCGAAGGAGCTCCACCACGCCGCGGCCCTCGCGGTCGGAGCGCAGCACCAGGGCGAGGCCCACGGGCTCTCCGCGCTCGACCCGGTCGGGCGCCCGGAGGCGCAGGGCGGCCACGTCGGCGCGGGCGGGGCGGGACAGCGCCACCACGTCCACGGGGATGCCCCGGGCGCCCGCCAGGGACGCCGCCCCGAGGGCGTCCCCAGCGGTTTGATCCCCGTCGGAGACGAGCACCAGGCGGCCGTTGACGCCGTCCGGGAGCTCGCCCAGGCCGTGCATCAGCGCGAGGTCGATGCGGGTGTGGTCCCTCGCCCCGGCGCCCGCTGGGGCCGTGGGCATCGAGAGCGCCTCTCCCCGCGCCACCGCCGACGCCACGAGCGCGGTCTCCGCGACGCCCGCGAAGGAGACCACCCCGAGGGCGTCCTCCGGGCGCGCTCCCTCGGCGCTCTCTCGCAGGAGGGCCGTCACGCGCGAGGCGAGGCCCGGGACGAAGTCCATGGAGCGGCTGCGGTCCACGAGCACCAGCACCACGCGGCGGTCGGTCCAGCGCGCCCGCTGGACCCCAGCGCCCGCGAGGAGCAGTGCCACCATGGACGCGAGCGCCAGGGCCGCGGAGAGGGCTCGCCGAGGGACGCTCCCGCGGCGCAGCCCCAGGGCCCACAGGGACAGCGCCACCGGGAGGAGCGCGAGCACCCACGGGCGCTCGAAGCTCACCGGCGCCACCGTGCGACGCGCGCCGGGGCGTTCCAGTGCGCGCGGAGGGACCTTCCCATGGCCTCCGTGGGGGTAGCACGGACCCGCCGGGCCGCCGTGCTATGGTGCCCGGCGTGTGGCGTGTGGGTTGTGTGTGCCTGGTGCTGTCCGCGGGCTGCGCGAGGCCCTCGCCCCAGGCGCCGCGGTCACCCTCGGCGCGGTCTGTGGTCCTCCCGTCGGGCGTGGCGCTCTACGCCACGGCGAGCGACCAGGACCCCGTGGCCCACACCACCTCGGAGGTCCCCTCGGCCTGGCGGAGCGTGGGGCGCCAGGGCGACCGCGTGCGCGTCGAGAGCGTGGAGCCCTCGCGCTCCGGGCGCCACTGCGCGGCGCTGGACCCGGGCCTCGCGGGGCTGCGCCTGCGCCTCTGGGCGCGCGAAGGGGACCTCCTCCCGGTGGTCTCCCGGGCGCTCACCGTGGACCTGGGCGAGGGCCGCTCGCTCACCCTCTCGGCGGGCATGCCCGCGCGCGAGCACGCGCCCGGGCGCGCGCGCGTAGGCGCGGGACCGGTGACCGTGTGGGTGCCTGTAGGCGAGGGTGGTCTCGCGTCGAGCTACGCGGCGGTGGAGGTGCTGGCTGCGCCCGACGGGAGCGAGCGTGTGGGGGGCCGGGACCCGCTGGATCTTGGGGCGGCGGGGAGGCTCCAGGGGGACGGGGTTCACTCGTTGGGGCTGGGGATCGCGCGGCGCAGGCCCTCCCGGGGCGGGGCGCTGGCGGTGGTGGGGGCGCGGTGCCTGCGGGCCGAGGTCGAGGTCCCCACGGCGCGGATCGACCCGGTGCTGGAGCTGTCCTTCGGGGGCGACGACGCGCCCGCGGCGGAGGGCCCCGGGTTCCCCGCGGGGGCTGCGCTCACGCTGGCCGACGGGCGGGTGGTGGGCCGCGTGGCGGGGCGCCGCGGGGGCCCCTCGCGGCGCGTGTGCGCGAGGCTCTCCACGGCGCGGGTGACGCCGCTGGAGCTCTGCGCCCGCGCGGTGGAGTGAGCGCCGTTGGGTGACGGTCCTCGGCGCTACAGCCCCAGGAGCTTCGCGAGGTAGTACCGCAGGGTCTCCGTGGTGCCGCCGCCGATGCGGAAGAGCCGCTGGTCGCGCCAGGCGCGGGCGATGTGGAAGTCCTCCACGTAGCCCCAGCCGCCGTGGAACTGCAGCACCTGGTCCACGACCTCCGAGGCTACGTCCCCGACGAAGACCTTGGCCATGGAGATGAGCTTCGTGGTGTCAAAGGAGATGGGCTCCTTCTTCACGTAGCGCTCGGTGTTGTACGCGTCCACCGCGCGGTACGTGAGCGCGTGGCCCGCCTCGAGCTTGGTCAAGAGGTCCACGAAGCGGTGCTGCCAGTACTCCCGCTTCAGGATGGGCTTGCCGAAGGCCACCCGCTCGCGGCCGTAGGCGAGGCCCTCGTCCAGGGTGAGCCGCGCGCCCGCGCAGGCCGCCACCGAGGCGATCAGCCGCTCGCTCTGGAAGTTCTGCATGAGGTACCGGAAGCCCTCGCCCTCCTCGCCCAGGAGGTTCCTCCGGGGCACGCGGCAGTCCTCGAAGAAGAGCTCCGCCGTGTCGCTGGACCAGTTCCCGATCTTCTCCAGCTTCTTGCTGACGTGGAAGCCCTTCACGTCCGTAGGGAACAGCACGATGGAGATGCCACCGTGGCCCGCCTCGGGCTGGGTCTTGAGCATCAGCGTGATGAAGTCCGCGCGGGTCCCGTTGGTGATGAAGGTCTTGCTCCCGTTGATCACGTAGTCGTCGCCGTCGACCCGGGCCCAGGTGCGCATGGCAGCCACGTCCGAGCCGCAGCCCGGCTCCGTCACCCCGATGGCCGAGATGCGCTCGCCGCGCAGGGCGGGCTTGAGGAACTCGTCGATCTGCGCGGGCGTCCCGAGGTCGGAGATCACCGGCGTGGCCATGTCGCTCTGCACCATGAGGGCCATGGGGACGCCCCCGCAGCCCATGCGCGGCAGCTCCTCGGCCTTGGCCACGGAGTACCAGTAGTCCCCGCCGGAGCCCCCGTGGGCCTCGGGGTAGTGGGCCCCCAGGATCCCAAGCTCCCCGGCCCGCTCGAAGACCCACCGGGGGAACAGCTCGTCCTTCTCCCAGGCGTCCACGTGGGGGCGCAGCTCCTTCTCGCAGAAGTCCCGCACGGTCTTGCGGAACAGGTCGTGGCTCTCGGTGTACGGCGTGGTCATGGGCAATGGTCCCCCGGTGGTGGTGGTATGCTTCAACCAATACGGGCCATCAGCATCCGGCGCTGCAGGCCCAGGGCCTCTGGCATGGTGGCCGAGAGCTTGTCAAAGAGCTCCCCCTGGAGCTTGAACTCCTCGCGCCACTCGTCAAAGTGGATGGCCGTGGCGGCGTCCACCCGGGCGGGCGAGAGGTCCAGGTCCGTGAGGTCCAGGTGCCCCGCCTTGGGCACCCACCCGAGGAGCGTCTCCTGGGCCCCGACGCGCCCGTGGGCCCGGTCGATCACCCATTTGAGCACCCGCATGTTGTCCCCGAAGCCCGGCCACAGGAAGCTCCCGTCCGCCGGGTCCTGCCGGAACCAGTTGACCTGGAAGATCTTGGGCGGGTTCGCGATCCGGGACTGCATCGCCAGCCAGTGGTTGAAATAGTCCCCCATGTCGTACCCCGCGAAGGGGAGCATGGCCATCGGGTCCCGGCGCACCACCCCCACCTTGCCCACCGCGGCGGCGGTGGTCTCGCTCCCCATGGTGGCCCCGAGGTACACCCCGTGGGTCCAGTTGAAGCTCTGGAGCACCAGCGGCACCGTGGTGGAGCGCCGCCCGCCAAAAATGATCGCGGAGATGGGCACCCCCTGCGGGTCGTCCGCGTGGGGCGACAGCGCCGGGTTGTTGCGCATCGGCGCCGTGAAGCGCGAGTTCGGGTGCGCGGCCTTCTCGCCGGAGCCCTTCCTCCACGGGCGCCCCTGCCAGTCCGTGAGGGCCTCGGGCACCGGCCCGTCCATGCCCTCCCACCAGACGTCCCCGTCGGGCGTCAGCGCCACGTTGGTGAACAGCGTGTCCCGCGCCACGGTGGTCATCGCGTTGGGGTTGCTCTTGTTGCTCGTCCCCGGCGCCACGCCGAAGTACCCGGACTCCGGGTTGATCGCCCAGAGCCTCCCGTCCGGCCCCGTGCGCATCCACGCGATGTCGTCCCCCACGGTCCAGATCTTCCACCCGGCGAACGCCTTCGGCGGGATCATCATGGCGAAGTTGGTCTTGCCGCAGGCGCTCGGGAACGCCGCCGCCACGTAGGTGGTCTCCCCGCTCGGGCTCTCCACCCCGAGGATGAGCATGTGCTCCGCCAGCCAGTGCTCCCTGCGCCCGAGGTAGCTCCCGATGCGCAGCGCCAGGCACTTCTTCCCGAGGAGCACGTTCCCCCCGTAGCCGCTGCCCACGCTCCAGATGGTGTTGTCCTGCGGGAAATGACAGATGTACCGCCGCTCCGGGTTGCAATCCAGCGTGCCGTGCAGCCCCCGGTTGAAGTCCTCTCCGCTCCCGAGCATCGCCAGGGCCCCGCGGCCCATGCGCGTCATGATGCGCATGTTGAGCACCACGTACACGCTGTCCGTGAGCTCCACGCCCACCTTGGCGTAGGGCGAGCCCAGCGGGCCCATCACGTAGGGCACCACGTACATCGTGCGCCCCTTCATGGACCCGTCGAAGAGCTTGCCCACCTTGGCGTAGGCCTCGTCCGGGGCCATCCAATTGTTGGTGGGTCCGGCCTCCTCGCGGGTGGGCGTGCAGATGAACGTGAGCTGCTCCACCCGCGCCACGTCGTTCGGGTTGGACCGGTGCAGGTAGCACCCCGGGCGCTTGTCCTGGTTCAGGGGCAGGAGCACCCCCGAGGCCACCGCGAGCTCCGTCAGGGCCTTGCGCTCCTCGTCGGACCCGTCACACCAGACCACCCGGTCGGGCTTCGTCAGGGCCGCCATGGACTCCACCCACGAAACCAGCGCGGGATTGTCCACAGCCATCGCACCCATCGTGGTCGATACCTCGGTCGCTGCCATCGAGACCCTCTCCTTCAACGACAGCCCGAAGCACTCCAACGCCGGGCCGCCTCCATGGGCCGCGGAGGGTAGCACTTCTACCCCAAAGGGTGGAGCCTGGGGCCCTCCCTCAAGAATCGGGGAGACGTAGGTCGATTCCAGTTGTTTTTTTTTTTTTTGTCTGGCAGGCTGACTCTGTGCGATCGGGGATCGTCGGACTGCTTCAGGTGGCTCCCCTCTGGTGCGCGTGTTCATCCACCGCGAGCACCGGACGCGGCACGGCCGAGACGCGCGACGCGGGGGAGGTCTCCGTGGATGTGCGGCCGATGGAGGTCCAGCGTCCCCCGCCGCTCCGACCGCTGGTCATTGATCGTCGGGGACCTCGCCCGGTGGGCCCCCCAAGCACCTCGCTGGTCACCACCGACCGGCCGACCCTGGAGTGGCGAAACCGCACCCCTGGGCCAGTGACCGTCGAGGTCTGCCGCGACCGGCCGTGCACGCAGGTGGTCGAGCGGCACGAGGTCGTGGGAGAGCGCACCCGGCCGAGGCAACCCCTCATGCCCGGGAGGTACTTCTGGCGTGTGTCCACGGCGGTCGAAGGTCAGGAGCCGCTTCGGTCACCGACCTGGCTCTTCCGTGTCCGGGCCAACCCGGTGGCGCTCGACAGCTTCCACGGTCGCCGGACCGACCTGGACGGCGACGGATACAGCGACGTCGTCCTTCCCGACCGGCGGAACTGGGGGGTCATGGTCCTCTTTGGTTCTCCGACGGGCCTTGAGCCAGTCCGTCGCCTGGGGGTGCCGCCGCATCCTTCGGGCGAGCAGGCCATGGTCTGGGTCGGTCCCGCTATGGACAATGACGGCGACGGCCTCTCGGAGGTCACCGTCTCCTTTACAACCGTGGACCTGCTCCTGCGTGACGAGTCTTGCTACATCGCTCGCTACCGCCTTGTCGCCCCTGAGCGAGACCTCCGCTGGGCGGACAGGCGCTGTCCCCCCTCTCCGGGAGAACTCCCGGGCGAGCTTGGTGGCTTTGTCGGCGACTTTGACGGCGACGGTTACGACGACACCTTCCTCCGCGTGACGTTCTGGGGCGGGATTCCTCTTCCCTTCGATTGGAGGTTGTTCCGGGGAGGCCCGGAGGGGCTTGCGACCATGTACACCCGGTCGTTTGGGGATGTGTTCGACAACGGCCCCGGTGTCAGCAACATCACTTCCAACATCAATGGTGACCGCTACGAGGACACCCTTGTGGGGACCGCGAACTACGGCGGCCCGAACGAAATAGCCGTGTTCCTTGGAGCCTCGGAGACCCCGCTCGAATCCGTGGTGCTCCGTCGTGAGATCCCGCTCTACACACGTCCGCCCGCGATGGTCGGCAACGGTGACTTCAATGGAGATGGCTTTACCGATATCCTGATCCGGGGACCGACGATCCTTCCTGGGCAGCAGACGCAGGACCATCAGATCCTTGACGGCAGCGCTGAGCCCGACCGAGGAGCGTTTCGGCGTGTGACCTTCACCGCGCCGCTTCTCTACGCTGGAGGTGGGTTCGGGTTCGTCGGAGACCTCGATGCAGACGGTCGTGATGATCTCCTCTACAGATCCTCAGTTGCACCGTTGATGGAAGATTACTGGATTTTTCGCGGTTCGCCCGCAGGCCTGACGACGACCCCTGTCCCGATCGCGAGGACTCCGCACATCAGTCTAGGTGTGCTCCGTAGTAGTGAGGACTACAACGGTGATGGCCGGGATGACTGCGTCGGCGAGGGATGGCCCGGCGCGGGTCCCCGCAACTTCTACGCCCTCATCTCCGAGCCCGGCACACCACTGAGCTATAGGGCCATCTTGCTCACCGAGCATTTTCGCTGAGTGGCTGAACCAGGAGAGCTCTGGCATGTTGGTTGACGCCCAGTTCAGTGCATTCCGAATCGAAGAGCAGATCCTCAAGGACCTTCGGAACGCACTCCGTTGTCCTGCCGGTCTTCAAGCTCCAATCGACCCCAGAAGTCTGTCGCGTGCGGTAAACGAAGGCGGAGGCCCGATCACAGCCATCAACCGACAGATCGACAACGATCCGTGGCTGATGACGCACGTCGATGTCCGTTCAGTCTGGTTTGACAATGCCAGCGATCCGCGGTGGTACTCGCTTCCGAGCCAGGTGACGGTCAACCTCCCAGCGGACCGGATCCTCCCTGCGACGCTCACCTTGGGCACCAGGCTCGTCCCTGCGATGCTCACCTTGAGCCCCAGGACCATCCTGCTTCGCGTTTTTCTGGAGATCACTGCGGTTCGGGAGAGCGAGTTGGATCGCTTCAGCAGACGAATCCCAGGGCGCACCGAAGAGGGCGTCGACGCGCTCCTGCCGTGCCTCGTCTGCAGCGTCCAACTCCAGTCCGGCCTCGGGCTAGCGACGCTGAACTTCTCTGTGTTGGGCGTGGAGTTCCCGGCCTCGGAGGGTGCGCGCAACTTCAACAGCCTCGTCTCCCCGTCGGTCCTGGGGCCTGACTTCATGTTGCTCCTCGGGCGGTTTCCCTCGCTGTCGCTTCCGGTATCACTGGGCGCGGCCTTCGGTCAGACCGGCGCTGTGGTGCAGAACACCGGTATGGTCCTCACCGGGTCTTCGAACGGACATACAGACGACGGCAGGATCCTGTGCCTTCGGACGCAGCTCGAGTTCCCGGGCGACTTCCTGGGCACCAACTTCGCCCGCGACGTAGGCGCCGCCATGGCGCGGAGCGATCTGGCCACCGTGGCGCGTCTCGGCGACGCGAGGCGGCAATACTACGACCAGACCGAGCAGTTGTGGCGAGCGTTCTACCGCGGAGAGATCCGTGACCGTCTGGGTGGACTGACCATGGCGGTCTTTGTTGACGGTTCGCTGTTCGCTCGCCTGCTGACCACGGGCATCGTCACGACTGCCACCGGCAGCAATGGCCGTATCGTGCTCCGCGAAGTCGTGAGCGAGTCCTGGAGTTCGGCGGGAGGCAGCGCATCGTACCGCCTGTTCCTGGTGGATGCATGTCCCGTCACCAACACCGACCTGCGGGTTCTCCTCACGTTGCGACTGACGCCTACGATCGACGAAGGGACCGGGAACATCGCGGTGGCCTTTGAGTTGAACTGGACCATCAACGATCTCGATTCCTTGGAGTGTGCGGTCGGCCTTGGGGTCCTTGCCGGGTTGGGAACTGGGTCTGTAGGCGCCTTGCTCGGCCTCCCCGCGGGCGCCGTGGGTGTTGGGGTGGGCGCTGCCTTGCTATTCGCGTTCGGCTTCATCGGTGGCTTTATCATCGCCATCGAGACCTTGAGCTCCGACACACCGCCGCCAGCGTTGGTCAGTCAGGTCCAGGGGATGGCCTTTGGTCCCCTGAACCTCGTCCAGGATCCCAGCAATCCACGGCGCTTTGTCGGCAGTATTCCCGGCTCGCGCGGCGCCGCGCGATTGCCGCCGTCCCTGGGAGCGTTCCCGCTCACAAGCCGCAATGATCCCGAGGGGTGGCTCCTGGGCGCCAACGTCCCTGCCGTCGTCCCACTACTGCGGCGAGTCGCCTTCTACAATGTACCTTCTCGGTTCGATGTCATCAACCACCCTCGCTCCTGCGACACGTTGATCTATACACGGTTCACCATGGAGAACATCGGCACTGCGCCGGTGAGGCTCTGCCGACTGCTGTTCTTGAGCACGCCCCTTCCCGACCTCGCGGTGCGTTGGAGCGGGTCCACGGAGCTCGCTGCGATCCCCGAGTTGACGTCCTCCGCGGCGATCCCCGACGGCGGCGTGCTTCGCCCCGGGGCACGCTGGACCTGCTACCTGCTGCTCTCGGACCGCGCGCTCTGGGCGCTGACGCCCGCCCAGCGGGGAGAGTTTCGCCTCGTGGTCATCACCGACGGCGGCTCGATGCCGCTCGTCTACCAGACGCCGTTCTCCGAGATTTTCTCCAACGAGACTCCGCAGTCGTTGCAACGGCGCGCCGAGTCTTGCACACGCCTGGCCGGGGGCAGCTCCGGCGGAGGCGGCCGCGGACCACGGGAGCTCCTCGGCATCCCGCGTGATCTCTTCGGTGAGCTGGCCTTCATCCCCGGGATCGCAGAGCAGGAGAACGGCGGGCTCCTTGCCGCGCTCGGAGGGCTGTGCGAACTCCGCGAAGCCCCGCAAACCGACTCGATCGGCCAGGCTGCCCTCCTGGAGATGATGCAGCGAGACCTCGGGAGGGGTGTCTGACAATGGCTGATGACTGCAAATGCAAGAACGACCCTGGCAGGAGTAGAGGCACCATGGATGACGGCGGCTCCACGTTCAATGATCTTCGATCGGGCCTGACGCAAGGCGGATTTCCGCAGGAGGTTCGTGGGGCCTCCGGCGGCGCCCTGGACCTGTCGCAGCCGGTCTTTCGCCCCGGCAACCAGACCCGCGTCGCGGAGTTTCTCCGGGCGCTGACCTTCGTCAAGGGCTCCTCGGTGCAGGTGGACGTCGGCGACGGCGCAGGGGTCGCCACGGTCCTCAAGGTGACCCAGGTCAACGCTGCACTCTCCGCTGCGGCGAGCAACATCTATACCGACCTGACGGCCGCTCTGTCCCAGGCTACCAAGGCCCAGAACAACCCCCTGACGACGAGGCTCGTCCGCCTCGGGCAGCGGGTTGAAGTGCCGAAGATTGACGCCTCGGTGGCCCCGGCGTCCTCCAAGAACGCGGGCCTCTGGCGCGTCCAGGCTGCCCTGGGGGAGCTCGTTACGGAGCTCGACACGGCCCTCGGCCAGGGGCTCACCGGAGGCAATGACTTCAAGGGCCTGGAGCTCCTCTCGCCCTCCACGCCCTGGGCCCCTCCAGGGGACCTTGAGGGAGCGGTCGCGGCGCTTCACGCCCGCGTCCTGAGCACGGGCGGTGGCTCCGGGGACGGCGCCCACTGCCTCCTGGGCAACGATCGCATGCTCCAGGCTCTGATGCTCACCCCCACCGGCAAGAGCAACGGGAGCTGCGGGGTGCGCATGGACGCGCGCACCGGGAGGCCCGTCTACCACTACCTGGGCCTCCCCTTCTACCGGGTCAACCTCACCACCACAATCGGGAATACCGCCTCCATCTACGCCGCGAACCTGGGACCCTCCGGCCTGCAACTGGTCCACGCCTACGGCTCGGCGGCGACCCTCGGGTTCCAGGTGGACGAGGAGCCCACGCAGGCGTCCACCGCGTCGCGCCAGTTCGTGGTCCACGGGGCCTGGGCCCTGTGCCTCTGGGAGCCCACGGCCCTCAAGGGATACTCCGGCTTTGCTGTTCCCGTTCCCCAGTAGCCCTCCGCTCGCCGCGAGGACGGCACCCTCGGATGGGCGTCCTCGATGCGGGTCGGAGGGAGCTACGGAGGCGTCGGAAAATCCTGATATCCTACGGAGACTGTGAAGGGCTTCCTCTCCATCCTCGGCCTGGTGGGCCTGCTGCCGGGCGTCTACCTCACGATCCTCACCTTCCGCAGCGCCCAGACCGTCTGGGCCTGGGTCTGGCTCGCCATCTATCTCCTCCTTTGCATCGGTGCCTTCCTCCTCCAGAACGAACCCCGCCGCGCTCGCTGGGTCGGAGGTGTGGGACTGGGACTTCTTGCCGCGGTGATCCTCCTCCGGGGCCTCCGGGCCGGGGATACGTATTTCGGTCGCACCACCACGCTCCCGGCAGGCGGCACCGGGCGCTGGCTCGGGCGCCTGGTCGAGGAGAGCGACCTGGCGCTCCTGGGCTTCACGGCCATGACGGACTTCGGCGTGGTGCGCAAGGAAGAGGCCCTGACCGCCCGCCCCCTCCTGCGGGCCGCCTACCGCGGGATGCGGGCGGACCCGGATTTCCGCACCGTGCCGACGCCCCTGGCGGCGTCCATCCTCAACCTCTCGGGGCCGGGACACGTGGAGGCGACCTTGATCAACCCGCCCGCGCCGGGCGAGCAGGCCGAGCGCGCCATCGTGGTGCTCCACGGCCTGGGAGGGGCCGTGAACCTCCCGTGCTACCTCCTGGCCCGGCAGCTCTCCAACGCCTTCGTGGTGTGCCCCAGCGTGGGCGTGGCCGCGGACTGGGGCCTGGACCGCGGGGCCCAGGTCTTCCAGGAGGTGCTCACCTGGCTCACCCCACAGACCCGCTCGGTGTGCGTGGTGGCCCTCTCCGCGGCCACCGTGGGGGCCCAGAGGCTCCTGGCCCGGAACCTCCTCGGACACGTCTCCGGCGCCGTGCTGATCTCCGGCTTCAACGAGGAGGAGTTCGACGCCATCCGTCGCTCGGACATCCCGCTGTTGATGATCCGCGGGACCACGGACACGCGCACCCCTCGCTTTGACCTCCAGGGCCAGTTCGCACACCTCGCCCACGTCCACGCGCTGGAGCTCGAAGGCGGCCACTACGTCTTCCTGGAGCAGCAGGGCGAGGTGCTGGACCAGATCGACCAATTTTGTGCACCGAGGTAGTGAAGATCGTGCGCGCTTGAGGTAGGCTCAGGGCCTCAACGGAGGCGTCGCATGCGCGTGCGGAGTTCAGCCCTCATGGGTGCGGTGTGCATACCGCTGGCGTGGTCGGCGCCGGCCCAGGCGCAGCGTACCCTGGAGGAGTTCCGGCATTTTCGTGCCCTGTCCATTGACCTCCAGGGGCGCATCCCCACGCGGGAGGAGCTCTCCGCCTTCGAGCGGCCGGAGTTCAACCTGGAGCGCTGGGTGGACGAGCACCTCGGCACCGACGCCTACGCCGAGCGCCTCCGCAGGATCTACATCGATCGCCTGAGGCTCCAGGTGGGCACGGCCTTCCCGTTCCGCCCGGCGGCCATGGTCCTGCGGAGGATCCAGGTGCAGACCGCGCGCGGCCCGGTGTGGGTTTATTTCCGCAGGGGCCAGCGCCGCGCCAACGCCGCCATCGACGGGGACCTGTGCTTCACCCCCACGGAGACGGGCATGCAGTTCCCCGCCAACGGCGCGGTGAACCCCTCGTGCAACACCCCGCAGGTGATCCCCGACGCGCTCCTCAATGAGCGCACGGTCTCCGTCCGGCCCTGGTGGCTCTACCGGGACTACCGCAGCGCAACCCCGCGGAATCGTTATAGTTCTGGCGAGTGGGCCAGCGCCGTCCCGGGCTACCAGCTCGTGCCCGCCATGGACTTCGAGCTGGACGGCACGACGCCCGTGGCCGAGGTGCGGGTGTGCCGGGAGGAGACGGGCTCCGCGGCCCAGGGCAGGGCCCTGGTGCGCACCACGCCGCTGCCTCCGAGGGGCACCGGGTGCGCGGCGCGGGTGACGGGGATTCCCAACACCAACGCCCAGGCGATGCGCCTCGGGGGGCGCATGGTGGGGTGCGACACGGGCACGGGCTTCAGTCTCTCTGCGGAGTGCGGGTGCGGGCCGGGGCTCGAGCGGTGCCTCCCCGGGGCGGGGATGAACAGCCTGAATGGCGGGCCGTTGTTTACGGGCGTGGGCCGGGCGCCGCTGGGGAGCGCGCAGCCCCTGGAGGCGCGGAACATCGCCCCGGACGAGTGGAACCGCTACTGGTGGAGCCAGGAGGCGGTGCGCTTCCTGGACGGGATCCTCCGGGAGGACCGGGATTTCCGGGACGTGGTCCGGGCGCGGGACACCTACGTCAACGGTCCGCTGGCGCAGTTCTACCGGGTGAGCGCCAGCGACACCTGCTGCAACAGCAACCACCTGGCGTTCAACTATGTGGAGCCCACGGGGCTCTTTGACCCCGACCGGGTGCCCGCGGCGATCCTGCCGCATGACGTCAACCAATGGACCCGGGTGCCGGACCGGGGCCCCGGCGCGGCGGGGATTCTCACCATGCCGGTGTTCCTGACCAAGTACGGCACCCGCAGGGCCCGGGCCCATGTGCTGTACCAGACCTTCCTGTGTCGGGAGTTCGTGGCGGAGAACGTGATGCTCCGGCCGTCGACGGAGCCGAACCTCATGGTGCGCGAGGGCTGCGCGGCCTGCCACGCCACGCTGGAGCCGCTGGCGGCGTACTTTACGCGCGTGACCGAGAACGACTGGACGCTCCTCCCCAGGGGGAACTTCCCGCTGGACAACCCCATGTGCGGGTCGGCCACGCCGGAGAGGGCCATGCCCGCGGGCTGCGCGCCCTTCTACGACCCGGCCTTCACCACGGCGGCCCGGAGCCAGCTCCGGGGGGCCTACGGCTCCGTCGCCAACGCCGAGGCGGGCCCCGCGGGCCTCGGGGCGCACCTCTCGGGGCGCCCGGAGTTCGCGGCGTGCATGGTGGAGAACGTCACCGAGAGCTTCCTCGGGCGGGAGTTCTCCGACGAGGACGCGGCCCTGCGCACGGCCCTCACGCAGGCCGTGACCGCCGGGGGCTTCCGCATGCGCGCCCTGGTGCGCGCCATCGTTCTGTCCGACCTGTACCGCCGCTCGAACAACCTCACGCCCACCGCGTGGCGCCAGGGAGGTGCCCCGTGAAGCGAACAACGGCCATCCTGGCGCTCCCGCTCCTGGCGCTCGCGTGCGCCCAGCAGCCCGACGGGGGCGCCACGCCCACGCCGCCGCCGGCCCCTCCCGCGCCTCCTCCGGCGCCGCCTCCGGGGCCGTCCGGCCCCGGGGTGGTGACGCCGGTCACCTCCATGCCGGGGCACGAGACGCTCCGGCAGGACACCACCCACAAGGAGGGCCCCAGGCTCATGCCCGTGGAGACGTATCTCCGGACGTACATGACCCTCTTCGGGGGGTTGGCGCCGCTGGAGGTGCAGGCGAGGCTCCGGGCCCAGCAGGGGGACCTCTTCGACACCTGGAACGACTACCTGGCGGTGCTGGGCCTGCCCGACCACCGGATTGACACCACCCGGGGGCTCCAGACCAACGCGCTCCTCCTGGCCACCCTGGAGCGCACCGGGATCGCCCTGTGCGACGCCGCCGTCGTCCGGGACCTGGAGGCGATGCCCCCCGCTGCGCTGGAGCGCCGGGTGGTCTTCGCCTTTGAGACGCCGGCCTCGGCCACCATGGACGCGGCGGCCTTCGCGCCGCGCTTCGACGTGCTGCACCGCACGTTCCTGGGCTACCCCGCGCGCCTCGCGCCGGCGGACAGGGCCCCGCGCTTCCTCCAGCTCTACACCGAGACGGTGGCGCGGCACACCGCGGCGGGGGCGGCCCCCACGCGCTTCCGCAACGCGGCGGACACCGGCTGGGCGGCGGTCTGCTACGCGCTCGTGCGTCACCCCGAGTTCCAGCTCTACTGAGGAGGACTGCAATGGACACCTCACGACGGACCTTCCTCAAGGTGCTCGGCGGCGGCGCGGCGGGCGCGACGGCCATGAGCCCGCTCCTGTCCGCGCTGGCGGACCCACCGGAGGCGCAGCACGAGCTCTTCATCTTCATCCACGCGGCGGGCGGCTGGGACGTGACCGTGTCCCTGGACCCGCGCAACGCGCGGGGGGGCCTGGTGGAGCCGGCCTCCACGGACACCGTGGACACCGCCGGGCTCCTGCACTGGACCGACGGGCCCGAGCGCGACGGGCTCACGAGCTTCCAGGTGTACCGCCCGAGCGGGTGCAACATCCCCTTCGGTCCGGCCATCGGGCTCCTGGGCGAGGACCGCCGCTGGGAGCGGGTGCTGGTGATCAACGGCATCGCGATGAACACCGTGAGCCACCCCGACGGCACGGCGTTCTCGTCCACCGGGCGGCACCTGGCGGGCGGCCGGGCCATCGCGGCCAGCGTGGACACCATGGTGTCCAACGAGTTCGGCCGGGCGAACCTCTTCCCCACGGTGAGCGTGGGCTTCCCGTCGTTCTATGTGGGCTCGGACCTCGACCCCAAGGTGATCCCCCTGCGGGTGGACAACATCGGGACCGTGGCCCGGAGCCTCACGCGCTCCAACGCGTACGTCACCGCCGCGGACCGCGACGCCGTCAACGCCCTGCTCCAGCTCGAGGCCCGGGACGTGGCCCGCAGGAGCTATTTCCCCGCGGTGTTCACCGGCGTCGAGCAGCAGCTCGGGAGCCTCCGGGAGATGATGCGCCGGCCGGAGCTCATGAACCTGTTCTCCGCCGCGGCGCTCCGGGCGGCGTACCCCGCGATCTTCACGCCGATGCGCACGGGCCCCATGGGCCCCGTGGCCATCCCCACGCCGTGGCAGTTCGAGCAGAACACCATCATCAACGCGGCCTTCGCGGTGGAGTCCCTGCGGCTGGGCCTGGCGCGCACGGTGAGCTTCTCCACCACGAGCTTCGACACGCACAACAGCAACTACGAGGACCAGCCCCAGCACCAGCAGGAGCTGTTCAACATGCTGGCCCTCTTGCTCGACCAGCTCGACGCCAAGGCCCACCCCACGCTGGCGGGCCAGCGCCTGAGCGACCACACGCACATCCTGGTCTTCAGCGAGTTCTGCCGCACGCCGCAGATCAATATCTCCGGCGGCCGGGACCACTACCCCAACAACTCCGCGGTGATCATCTCGCCGAGGTTCCGCGGGAACATGGTCTTCGGCGCCAGCGACCCCGCCCAGCTCCTCCCGGCCGGCGCCCGGCGCTTCGCCGACGGCATGCGCTCCATCGCCCCGCCGGACGTCCTGGCCACGTTCCTGTCGGCCTTCCGCGTGGACCCCCGCAAGTACATGCGCGACGGGGACACGGTGCGTGATATCCTGCGAGTATGAGCTGGAACCGCAGAGCGCTCGCCCTGGCCGCGCTCTCCGTGGGGTGCGGCGGGGACCCCGCAGGGGGCATGGACGCCGGGGACGTGCCGTCGGTGTCGGACCTTGGGGTGGGCGCGGACGGGGCGAGGCCCACGCCCCCCGGGGTGCCGGTGCCTACCTTCTTCGAGGCGCTCTTTGTGCGGGAGGTGCAGTGGAACCCTGCCATGGCGGCCACCGGGGCGGTGGCGGCGGTGGCGGAGGACGGGCGCACCACGGTGCTGTTCTCCGACCGCGGGGCGGTGGTGTTCAACGGCGGCGCGGTGAGCGCGACGGACACGTCCATACGCATGTGGCGCTCGGCGGGGGCGATCCCCGCGGGCGAGGGGACCGGCACCTGGATCGTGGGCGTGGACGCGATGGGGAGGCTCCAGCGGCTGCGCCCCACGCACACGCTGGAGGACGTGACGGACCGTTTTGGTCTGGCGATGCAACCAGTGCGCTTCCTGGGACACGCGGGCGAGCGCTGGGTGGGCTTCGCGACGGAGACCTCGGTGGCGGTGGCCGACGGGATGCAGCTCCGGCGGTACATGCAGGGCCCGGCGGAGCACTTCGCGGCAGGCGGTCGGCGCGTGGCGGCCAGCGGCGGGGGCGCCGTGAGGGCGCTGGCGCCCGCGACCAACACGCTCCGGACCTACGAGCTCGCGGGGGTGACGGGCCTGGCCCTGGACGCCACCGGGAGGCTGGTGGTGGCCGCGGGGAGGTACCTGTACACGGAGACCCCGGAGGGCGCGCTGCGGCCGGTGTTCCAGGCGAGCGAGGCCATCCACGGGATGACCGCCGCGGGGATGCGGGTGTGGTTCACCGCGGGGACCGAGCTCGGGAGCGTGGAGGGCGCGCGGGTGGCGATGACCAGCGGGGCCATGGTGCCCGCGGACGCCAGGCTCACCGGGGCCACCAACGGCGAGGTGTGGTCGCTCTCGCGGGGGGCGCTGCGGCGCTTCCAGGTGGACTCGGCGACGCACACGCCGGAGGAGGTGTGGAACGTGACCATGCGCCCGGTGTTCGTGCGGGCCTGCTCGGCGTGTCACCTCCCGGGGGGCAGCTCGCGGATTGACCTGGCTTCGTACCGCGCATGGGACGAGAAGCGCGAGCTGATACGGCGACGGGTGGTGGACCGCTTGCCCACCGCCATGCCACCGCCGGGGTCTCCCTTGTCCGCGGAGGACCGCGAGGTCATCCGCCGCTGGACGGAAATGATGTGAACCTCCCCGCCCTGAAGGTCGGGGCTTCTCGGAGGCCTTTGGGCCCCGCGAGCTACACCCAGAAGGGCGCTCACGCAGCCCCCCTGGGAGCCGGGGTTCCCCCGGGCCTACCTGGTGCGTCCACGGGCGGCGCTCCAGGATACTTGCGCAGTGGGCGCACGAAGGCGATCCGCGTTGGCACCGGCTGACCGGAATGCATCCCCCCGTGCAGTCCCATGCAGCGTATGTTCACCGCACCCACCACGTCACGCGGTGCAGACCACCCGCACGCCGCGCACCTATACACACGTCGGCACACCTGCCGACACCCGCAGCCGGGGCACGTCTGCGAGCTGTAGGGCTCGGGCACCTTGGTGGCGCCTTGGAGCTTGTACGCCAGCATCGCGATGAGCTTCGCGTTGCTGGCGCTGGAGACCTGTTGGGCCTGCCTGCGGCCCAGCTTCTTGGCGGCATCGTTGAAGGGCTTGCCCACCACCACGCGGTGCTCGGGGAAGGCACGGGCCACGGCGCGTGTCGCCTTGTGGAGCACGTCCCGGAGCCTGCGGGCGCTCTTGGCCAGCATCCGGTGACGCGCCCGCGCCAGCTTCCTTCGACGCCCGCTCCCGGCCTTCGAGCGGTCAATTCTAGAGGTGAGCGCGGCAAGGGCCTTGTTGCGGTAGCGGACGATGGCCTTGGCCTCGCGACCCGAGACCAGCACCGCGCGCTCCCCGTCCGTGGCCCCGAGGAGGGTGTTGACCCCAAGATCCACGCCCAGTACAGGCGCCTCGAGGGAGGGCATGGTCTCGGGCACCTCGCAGACCAGGCGCACCACGCCGAAGGCGAGCTGTGCCTCCATGACGCGCCCCGGAAGGTCGAGGCCCTTGGGGATTATCACCCGCAACACGCCGCCCCCGCGGCCGTGCGGCAGGCGCAGGACGCCGTCCTTGAGGGTGGCCTCCTGGTTGGTGTAGGGCACGTCCCTGTAGCGGTGCTGGCAGCGCCAGGGGTATTGCTGGGTGCTCTCCTCCCTGGCGGCCTTCTGCTTCTTGCGAGCCTTGGTGGTCGCCGTGAGGGTGTCGCAGAAGTCCTGCACCACCTGCTGGACGGACTGTGCCGACAGGCCCGGGAAGCGCCCCTTGGCCCACCGCTCCCACCGGGCCTTGGAGGGCCACTCCAACCGCAAGCGTCGGACCACCGCGTGCATCGACACGAGCTTGTTCCAGAGGTTTGCTGCCGCGTTTCGTGCCGCCGTGAAGGTCGCCCACTCGGTCTCCGTCCGCGGCAGCCACGCGATTTCGACCACCCGGTGACCCATTGCCCTTGACCGTGCGCTACCACAACACCCAGGGTGTTCAAGCGCCTGCAACAAGACCTCGGTCATTTCCTGGCACGCCTGGGAACTGCTGGGGGCGTTTCACCCTCGGCCTCAAGGCCGAGGCCCTCGCGCCTCGTCCGCTGGTTGGTAGGGGCGACCCCGGGCACCTACCGCGCCTCCCGCTCCGCAAGCCAGGAGGCCAGCGCTTCGGGCCCGAGGTCAAGGACGACGTCCCCAAGGCGCTCCGCGCCGAGGGACGTGAGGCGAGCCCGCAGGGTGCCCTGCACCTCCCCCGTGAGGGCGCGCCCCAGCCGCCGCTCGAACAGTCGTTCGAGGGGCCTCATCCCCGCCGCGAGGCCCTCCTCCTGGCCCCGGGCGACGCCCCGCTCCTCTCCCCGGCGCTCGGCGAAGGTGAGCGCGCCGCGGGCGTCCTGCTCGGCGATCTTGGCGCGGTCGTAGGCCTCCCACTCCGCGGCGGTGAAGAGCGCGGTGCGCGCGACCTCCAGCGCCGCGCGGGGGCCGGCGGTCCGCACGAACTGCGGCGGACTGGAGAGCCTCGGGGCCTGACGGAAGACGTAGGCCCACTCCTCGGACTCGTCCGCCGGCGGGCGGTCCAGCGGGAGCTTCGGGAGCTCGACGAAGACGTACTGCACCTGCCCCAGACCCTTGCGGCCGCCGTGTTGTTCCGCCATGTGCCAGTGGGACACCAGGGGCACCGAGGGCTCTCCCGCCACCGCGGGCCAGAGCACGAAATTGCAGATGGAGACGGCGATCACGTCGTTGAGCTCGGGGTACTGGTCCCCGTCCCCGAGCTGGCCCACGTAGGCCTTGCTGGCGCCGTACACCACGCGCTTCTCGAAGCCCTCGACGTTGAGCACCTGCATCTCCACCACGTAGGTGGTCCCGCTGGCGTCCCGGCACTTGACGTCGACGACGGAGTATTTGAGCTCCGGCACCGGCGGGCGCTCCTCCTCACGCAAGAGCTCCACACCCACGATCCGGCGCGAGGGTGGCAGCGCGAGGAGCGCGTTCAGGAGCGCCATCAAGATGTCCTTGTGGTCCTCCGCGCCGAACACCTTCTTGAACACGAAGTCCGTCTTCAGGTCCGCGAACACCGGCCGCATGGGCCCAACCCTACCACGGCTCACCGCGCACGGGCAGGGTTCACCTCGGGACACGTATCAAAAGCGTTGTGGCCCGGGAGCGATTTCGTGAAGATGAGTCTCGGGACTTGGGCCCGACGCGTGCGAGAGGGGCGAGGACGGAGGAGGGACACCGTCGTGGCACTTCGGTGTTTTCTTCGGGGGGGTTGAGGACCAGATTCTGCGCGGTCGCGCATCCCCCGCGCCTACATGCAGGCAGGATCTTCAGTGGTGGTGCCAAGCTAGATCCTCTGCAACGGCGTTAGGGGCCACTGACATTAGCCCGCGTAGAGGTGAACGGGGTGCGGTTCGGGGTGCGTCACGGGCCCCACCTCGTTCACCTCTGCGCGGGCTAATGTCGGTGGCCGCGTTAGGCACCTTCCGGATGCTCACCGTCGAAGAGATTCGTGACGCTGAGCAGTGCCTGGCTCCATTCCCTGCCGATCATACTGAGAAGTTGGTCCTTGAGATTCTGCTGTGAAGGCTGGTGAAACCAACTCAGCGTATGATCGGCGACACGACCACGGTATCCTGCTCCTGATCCCCATTCCTGGGAGCACTGGAGCCAGAGCGCACTGGCAGCTTTGAGCTCGTCTCGGAACGCATGCTGACCCATGATTTGAACCTTGCGCAGAAGCTCCTCATAGGATGTAGCCAAGACTCGATCCGCCTGAATGAGGAGGTCCTGCGCTTCCGCATACTGCGGATTCTCCGCCAAGGTCTTGCAGAGTTCGGAGAACGCTTCGACGCTCTTACCGAGAGACTGGGCTGCCATTCGACGTGCTCCGAATCCGAGGTGGTGCGAGAAACTGAGGGTCTCCCACTCACCTTCGCGACGGACGGTGGCGCGGACCGTGCTCGCGTACGCTTTTTGGATTTGCTCCACCAAGCTAGCTTGGAGACTACCAGTAGGCGTAGGGATCTTTGAGTGTCGACTCACCCAGGTCTGGAGCATTCTGCTTGCCTGGCGAATGACCTCCTGCACCTGTTCCTGCTCATAGTTGTCGAGCAACCGACGGGCATTCAGAACGATCTCACGCAGCTTGTTCTGAGAGTTTTCGCGTGAACGATCGATACGCTCGGACAATACCGACCGCAGGGATTCTGGGTCGTCCTGATGGGCATTGAAGAAGCAAAGCGGGAGGTTCGCCAAACCGAGAGGTTCGAGCGCCAGAGCAATCTGATCTCCCTTCAACTCATAGCCTTCGGCGACAGTCTCGACCCGGACTCCGGACTCGTCCTTGACGGCCAATGCCTCCTCCGGACGGGGCAGGACTAGAAGGGTCGCATGAGTTCTGACGGTTCGTACTCCTGCCTCCAGAGCACGTTCCAGCAGCAGGCGCGGTTCCGCAGCGGGCGCATTGTTGAAGCCAGTGCAAAGCACCACGACCGTATGGGGATCGTCGAGATGCATTTCCAGATCAGCCCTGGCGGCGGTGCGGTCGATCCCCTTCGTGTCGATGATTCGCACAGAGAGATCGGTCTCACCTAGAAGAGGCTTCGGGACGACCACCTCAATGCGTTTGGGCAGCGTGAAGTCTGGATGGCGCCCATTGTTCACCTGCTCGAACATCTCCTTTAGCCAGACGAGCGCCGGCTTGTCAAAGGACGGTTCGTACCAGATGTCTCTTCGATCGCGCCGATGCAGTTGCATTCGTGCGAGCACCTCGACCACAAATTCGCGAGAGTTTGGGTGGATTGTGGCGAGGTCCTTGGCTCCGTCTCGTCGAACAGACTTTCCGTCCACCTTCTCGCGGGTCCTCCTGAGTCCTGCCATGTTGCGGATCGCCCGTTCGATTTCTTTGGAGATCCCCTGGCCCTCGTTGCCCGCATCGGAACCTTCGCTACTGCCAGCATCACCCCGAAGGATGTGTTCGGCGAAGTCCGTTACTTCCGTGCGAATCTCGTCCTCACCACGTGGTTCGATGATCAGTCCGTACTGTGGGCCGCTTCTAAGGTGCACTTCACAAATCGTGATTCCGCCAGAACCTGCCTCGAGCACGGGAGCAGGTTGCCCACCATCAAGACCAGGAACTGTGAGCCCAGTGGTGCGACAGATTGCCGTTGACTTGCCAATGCCAATGCTCCCGATGAACGCAACCTGATGACTTCGCTTGAGGAGGAGTGCCGCAGTGCATTGCAGTTCGTCTAGGAATGCCCGCAACCTCCGCTCGAAAGCATTCCGCACGTCCGGTTGCTCGCGGAGAGCAGAGAGATCCCTCGCCACCTGCTCAGCATCCCACAACAAATCATGATCACGGTGATCGATCGCTGGCCGAGGAAGAATCGACCAGTCTCTCTGAATGACTTCTCGCAGCCTAGTCGCCCCAGGTGTGTCGAGTTGCTTCAAGATCTGATGGAGCTCCTCCGGTGAGACAGACCGTTCCCCCGACTCCACCCGCGAGAGAACTGCTTGGCTCCAGGTGAGCCGACGAGCCAACTCCGCCTGACTGATCCCTGCCTGTTCGCGGATCTGTGCGAGATGCTGCCCGAGTTCGGCTTGTCCAACGACATTTGGATTGACCATGAACGTCTCCTGCTCGCTGCTGAAAGATCCATAGCAACGTTTCGTCAACGATGCAATGCGCTCGTCATCACCCTTGTTACGATTTGTAGGCCAATGTAATTTGTTGTCGCTGATGTAGGTGTCGCTGATTGCTTCGGTTGCAGCCCAAGAAACCTCCCACCTCTCCACTATCGACAAGCGTCATTCCGCGGTCCTCCGCGTGGCGATGAAGACAGTCGCTCATGCGTTCCCTGTGCCCTGCGGCTGCCCACAGGCCTGGTTTCCTTACAGTGGATGCCTCGCCAGGCTCTGGCAGCGAGCCCGACGACGAGGGCGCGGGGTCGTCTAAGCTCCTGAAGGGAGCGCATGCTTTCCCGAGCCCGGGGTGAAGCCGCGGGCACGCGGCAAACCCCAGTGCGACACGGGCGTCCACCCGAACACGCCGCGCAGAAGCACCTCCCGTCTCCCCACCTTCCCCTTGATTTCAGGTCACTTCAGGGTCCTGGGTCTCAACTCGTCGCGCATCTCGTGGGTCACTGGAACGATCTGTTCCGGCCCTCTTGTGCGCGAAGGATCTTTACGCTGATCCCATTTGTGGGCTCACGGCAACGCCTGGAGGCCCCACGGGGGCGAGGCGTTGACCAGGAGCCCCGGGCGGCACCGGATGCGCGCCGTGGTGAAGCGCACGCCTTCTTTGTGGGCGGTGAGGGTGTAGTCCCCCGCTGGGACGTTGAGGAAGAGCACGCCGCCGTCGCGGGTGGTCATACGCAGCCGCCGGTCGGGGATGATGGCCTGCTCGTTGAGGTACTCGAAGTACACCGGGCCCTCGGCGGGGGCGGCGACGGGCGGGTCGATGGTGACCGTGGCGCCGGCCTCGCCGTGGTCCGTGCGGTCATAGAGCGAGAGCCCCACGCGGGTGACGGTGCTGGCGATCTGGCAGCGGGCCGGGTCCGCGTCGAGGCGTAGCACCAGCTCCAAGACACGGTAGGTGCTGTGATCCGGCGCCTGGAAGGTCACCCGCTGGAGCCCGTCGGGCGGCACCGTGAGGGTGCCGGTCTGGATGGGCGCGTGGCTCGGGTGGTGGAGCCGGAGCGTGGCGGTCCCCCCAGGCGCGAAGCCCTGGAGCGCGAAGGCCCCGTCGCGCTCGGTGCGCGCGCAACGCCCTGGCAGCTCCTCGGCGGTCACGAAGCCCCCGACCACGCGACCGCCGCCCGGACCAAAGGCGAAGGCGTGGCCTCGCACGGCGGTGCCCTCGCCCACCGGGAGCGGGTCTCCGCGGCACTCCAGCGGTGGGCTCCAGGCGTCCGCGGCGGGGGTCGTGTCCGCGGCGGAAGCGCCGTCCACGGCGGCGTTCACGTCTTGCGGAGCACCGTCGGCGGACACGGTAGGGGCGCCGTCACACGCCGCCGCGAGGGCCAGTACGACAATGGACAAATTGCCTGGGACGCGCGTCACGACCGCGACGATACACGCCCCGAGGGGATCCGCGCACACCCTGGGTGTCGCACCTGGTGCGCGTCGCCCAGGGAGCTCCCGGGCCCTCGACAGGAGCCTCGCGCGGACCCCATGCTCCGGGGCCATGGAGGAGACGGACTGCGTGGTGCTCGGGGCCGGGGTGTCGGGGCTCACCGCCGCCTGGGAGCTGTCCCAGCGGGGCCAGTCCGTGCAGGTTCTCGAAGCGCGCGAGCGCGTCGGAGGCCGCACCTGGAGCGGGGTGCTCGAAGGCGCCGAGGTGGACTGGGGCGGCGAGTGGATCGGCCACGGGCAGCCCAGGGTGTACGCGCTCGTCGAGGCCCTGGGCCTCCACACCTTCCCGACCTGGGACCGCGGGGAGAAGGTGCTGGAGCTCCGTGGGCGTACGTCTACGTACCGCGGGACCATCCCCTGGATGGCCCCCTGGAAGCTCCTCCAGGTGCAGGCGGGGATCTGGTACCTCGACGCCCTGGCGCGGAGGCTCTCGCCCGAGGAGCCCTGGGCCCACGCCCGCGCCGTGGGCTGGGACGCCACCACCCTCGACGCCGCGCGGAGGCTCTTCCTCTGGAGCGCCGACGCCCGCGGGGTCATGGACGCCGCGATGCGAACCATCTTCGGCGCCGAGGCGGGGGAGCTCTCGCTCCTGCACGCCCTGGCGTACATCCGCTCGGCCGGGAGCCTCCAGAACCTCATCGCCACCGAGGGGGGCTTCCAGCACGACCGCCTCCGCGGCGGGGCCCAGGCCCTCGCCCTGGCGCTGGCCGCGAAGCTCGGCGAGGCGCGGGTGCACCTCGGGCGCCCCGTCACCGAGGTGCGCCACGACGGCTCCAGCGTCACGGTCCGCGACGCCATCGAGGGGGTCTGGCGCGCGCGTCGCGCGGTGTGCGCCGTCCCGCTGCCGCTGGCGGCCCGGATCGCCTTCGAGCCCCAGCTCCCGCCCCTGCGCACGCAGCTCACCGAGCGCGCGTACCAGGGCGCGGCGGTCAAGTGCTTCGCCCGCTACGAGCGCGCGTTCTGGCGAGAGCGGGGCCTCTCCGGCGAGGCCGCCAGCGCCGACGGCTTCGTCTCCGTCACCTTCGACCAGTGCGGCGAGGACGGCGCGACCCCGTGCCTCCTGGCCTTCGTGGGCGGGCGCTCGGCCCGCACCTGGCACCAACGAGACCCCGCCGAGCGCAAGGCCGCCGTGCTGGACCGCCTCGCGGCGTACTTCGGCCCCGAGGCCCGAAGCCCCACGGCCTGGGGCGAAGCCGACTGGTGCGCCGAGCGCTGGAGCGGCGGAGGCCCCATCGCGCTCTTCCCCACCGGGACCCTGTCCACCCACGGCCCCGCCCTGCGCGAGCCCTGTGGGCGTATCCACTGGGCCGGCACCGAGACCGCCCGCGCCTGCATGGGCTTCATCGAAGGCGCCGTCGAGGCCGGCCAGCGCGCCGCCGAGGAGATCCTCCAGGCGGGTTAGTTCCCACCCTCTTCCGTGAGCTCGTCCAACAACACCTCCGCGGGATCGAAGCGCGCCACGTCCACCACGCACTCCGCCGGGAGCGCGCCGTGGGCGTGGGGCATCGGCCCCCGAGGGGTGTCCGCCAGCACCACCGGAACGTCCACCCGCCGCGGGTCGATCCTCCAGCGGTCCAGCACAGACCCCACCGGGAAATATAACACCGCCGAGCCCGCCACCGCCGGCGCAAAGGACAGATGCACGAAGCCCTCGGACGCCAGGGAAGGCGGTGCATACCTCGGGGGGACAGCCGTCCCATGTAGGACCAGGTGGTACAGGTACCGCATCGGGTGCCAGCGTACCGTTTGTGCTTGCTTTGTGCGCTACTCGCGCTTGCGCCAGGGGGGCGGCAGCGGAGGCTGGCTCGGGCGACCGGGCAACGGTGGCGGCGGCACCACGCTCGTGGAGCTCGGCGGGCGGGCCATCTCCGCCAGGGAGTCCAGCGAAGGCACGTCGTCGTCGTCGTCGTGGGGGGAGAGCACCGTGGCGCTCTCCAGCGGGTCCCGCTCCAGGGCCCCTCCGGGCATGTCGTCCTGCGAGAAGTGCTGCGTCGGGTCGTGGTCGTCCAGGGCCTCCACCGCGTCGAGCTCTTCGAGGGCCTCCAGGGCCTCCATGGGGTCCTCGGCGGAGCTGAACTCCGCGGGAGCCTCCGTGGCCGGGGCGTAGGCCCCGGAGCGCTCCCCCGGCTGGTCTTCCTCGCCCGGCACCTGCACCAGGTCCACCACGCCGCTGTCGCTCGCAAAGAGGTCGTCCGGGGCCAGCTCCCCGTGCGCCCCAGGCGCCCCCTGGGCCCTGCCGTGGACCTCGCTCTCGTCCTGGTCATGGTCATGGCCCCGGGGGGCTTCATACAAGGGCGCCCTCGCGGGCGGCGGCCTGGACGGCACCAGCGGCACCGCCGGGGTCCAGCGCTCCCCCTCGGGGGCCTCCGGCGCCAACGCCGCGCCCTCGGGAGAGAAGCCCAGCGCCGAGGCCTGGGCCAGGTCGTCGAAGGCCACCGTGCGCTCGCCGGGGTCGAGCTCCAGGGAGCCCTCGTCCAGGTCCTCCGGGGCGGGCGTCAGGGGCTCGCCGTGCGCCTCCGGGGCCTCCGTCAGGGCCAGCGCGCCGGGCGCCTCCGTCGCGGGGGCCTCCTGCGCCAGGTCCTCCGCCGGGAGCTCCTCCAGGTCGTCGTCGTCGCGCGAGGGGCGGCGGTCCAGCCGCGCCAGGGCCTCGGCGATCTCCGGGTCGTCGGGCGCCAGGCGCTGGGCCTGCTGCCACGCCGCGCGCGCCTCGAAGGGGTTGCGCAGGTGCCGCTCCCACACCTCAGCCACGCGCTTGGACACCAGCGCCCGGTCCCCGCCGCCCTCCAGCTCGCGGTCCAGGGCGATCAAGAGCTCCTGCCACCGCTGGCGCTTCGTGAGCAGGTCCTGCAGGGCGTGGAGGGCCTCCAGGTCCCGGGGCGCCAGCTCCACCACGCGCTTCAGGCACTCCACGGCCTCGTCCGTGCGGTTGAGCCGCTCGTCCAGGAGCGTCGCCCGGCGGCGCGTGTAGGTGCGCGCCAGCACGGGCTCGTAGGCGTCATCAATCACCCGCTGGTAGAGCGACACCACCTCGCCCACGCGCCGCGCCCGGATGCACAGCTCCTCCAGGTGCTCGGCGCCGCGCAGGTCCGTGGGCCACAGGCTCACGGCCCGCGCGTAGAGCGCCACCGCGTGGTCCACCAGCCCCAGGTCCCGGTCGCAGAGCACCCCCGCGTGGCGCAGGAGCACCGAGGCCACCTTGGGCGTGTCCTCCGCGGAGTCCTCCGCGAGCTGGGCGAAGCGCTCCACCACGCCGCTCAGCATCCCCGCCTCGGGGCGGGCCTCGTCCGCGCTGCGGGCGGCGCCCTCCACCTGCTCCAGCATCGCGTCGTCCGGGTCCCGCCGCCCGATGGCCTGGCTCGTCGCCTGGTCCAGGTACTGGAACGCCGTCTCCCGCTCGTTGAGCGGGCCCCCCGCCACGGTGAGCGCCCGGAGCACCACCGCGAAGCGCTCCTTGTCCCCCTGCGCCGTGCGCTTGCGCTTGTCAAAGGCCAGGAACACCTCGTCGTGGCGGCCCACCACCACCGCCAGGCGCACCAGGGCGTCCAACAGGTCGTCGTCCGCCGAGAAGCGCCCGAGGGCCACCAGGCACATGTCAAACGCCATGGCGTGGGCGTCGGCGATCTCCAGCGCGGCCAGGGCGCGCATCGCCAGGTCGTGGGCCACCGTCGGGTCCTCGCAGCGCTCGATGCTCGCCTGGTACGCCATGGCGATCAGGTCCGGCCGCCCCGCCCCGCTGGCCAGGTCGTCCACCGCCGCGAGCTGCTCGGTGTTCGACGGCTGCGCCACCACCGCCTGCACCTGCGCCTCCAGCGCCCCCGCGCGGTCGTCCAGGTGCCGGCTCCGGCGCTGGGACACCTCCCGCCACAGCTCCGACCGCGCCTCCGGGTCGCTCACCCGCGACGCCAGCTCCGCCAGCGTCGGCACGATCTCCGCGTGGAGCCCGTGGCGCTCGGTCACCCCCAGCGCCAGCTCCAGGCACGCCACGTCCCCGTTGCGCACCAGCGGCTCCAGCACCGCCCAGGCCTTCCTCGGGTCCCCGAGCTTCTCCTCCGCCAGGCGCCCGACCCGCTGCGCCAGCCGCGAGAGCTCTTCATCATCGCCCTCGATCTCCGAGAGCTCCTCCAGGTAGCGCACCGCGTCCGCGAAGCGGCCCTCGTTCTCGCAGAGGTCCGCCAGGCGCGCGATGCACCCGAGGTCCATCGGGTCCGCCTCGTGCTGCACCTCCAGCGCGTGAAGCACCGAGGCCGGCGTCGCCAGGTGCGCCTCCACCAGCGCCACCAGCCTCGCCGCCGCGGCGCCCTTGGCCTCGTCGTCGTCCGTGAGCCGCACCTGCGTCTCCAGCGCGTCCGCCGCCTCCTGGTGGAGCCCCAGGCGCTCGGCCAGGTCCGCCCGCTGGCCCCAGCCCGCGCCCCCCTCGGGGTCCGCCGCGGTGAGCCTCCGCGCCGTGTCCAGCGCGCCCTCCAGGTCCTCGAGCTCCTGGGTCTGCACCTCCGCCCGGCGCCGCAGGAACTCTCGCTTGAGCTCCAGCTCCTCGGCGAACTCCGCGGCCTCGCCCAGGAGCTCCACCATCCTGGCGGCGTCCCCCTGGAGCTCCGCCAGCCCCAGGAGCGCGTCCAGCGCCTCGCCGTCGTCCTTGAGGCCCGCCCTCGCCGCGCAGGCCCGCAGCTCCATCCACACCTGCGCCGCCCCCTGCGGGTCCGTGGCGCCCACCGCGTGGGCCCCCCGGCGGTACATCTCCATCCGCCCGGGGCCGTCCTCCAACAGCGCCGCCCGCTCGCTCACGAACGCCAGGAGCCGCTCCCGGTGCCCGTGGGCCTCCAGGAGGTCCAGGAGCACCGACGCGAAGGCGTCCACCTGCGGGGCCATCTCCACGGCCCTCTCGGCCTCGCGCACCGCCGTGGACGGGTCCCCCATCGCGTGGGCCGCCCCCGCCGCCCGCGCCAGGAGGGCAGCATGCTCCTCCCCCGCGGGCACCGTGTTGGCCCGGGCCAGCAGCGTCTCGTGCATCCGGGCGTACTGCCCGCTCTGCTCCAGCAAGCGCTCCAACCCCTCCCACGCCGCGTTTTGCGACGGGTCCAGGTCCACCACCCGCTGCCACGCCTCCACCGCGGCTTCGATGTCGTCCAGGGTGGTCAACTGTGCGGCGAGCTGCGACCAGCGCTCCACGGCCAGCCCCCCAGAGGCCAGCTCGGCCCTGGACTGGAGCACCGCGGCGGCGCCGGCGTGGTCGCCCGACGCGGCGCGCAGCTCCACGAGCCTCGCGCTCACGGCGTCGTTGCTGGGGTCGAGCTGCCAGAGCTGCGTGAGGGCGCCGGCCTCGCCCTCGCCGTCCTGGCGGCGGTCCCGGTGCACCTGCGCGAGGCGCCGCAGGACGTCCCTCCGGGTGGCCTCGTCGCCCTCGACGGAGGCGCGGTGCTCCAGGAGCCCGGCGAGCTCGTCCCAGCGGCTCCCGCGGGTGAAGAGCTGCTCCAGGGACGTGAGCGCCTCGGCGTCCGCGGGGTCATACGAGAGGAGCTCCCGCCACGTGGCGATGGCCGTCTCCGCGTCACCCAGGCGCTGCTCGGAGCACTGGGCGATCTCCCGCAGCCGCGGGACGCGGGCCTCCAGGGGGCAGTGCTCGGCCCTCACGGCGCCCCAGAGGACGTCCCGGAGCTCCTGGTAGTTCCCCCGGGCGCGGAGGTCATCTTCGATGAGGGCCAGGGCCTCGGGGTCCGCGGGGTCCAGGCCCAAAAGGTCCCGCATGGCGCCGAGCATGGCCGGGCGGTTGCCCTGCTGGCCGTAGATCTCCGCCAGGTCCCGGAGGTCTTGCATCCGGGTGCCGGCGTCCGTGGTGGGGGCCAGGGCCTGCAGGAGCTGGGCGAGCTCCGTGACCCTGCCGGCCTGGCGGTACAGGTCCGCCAGCGGGCGGGAGATCTCCGGGTCGTTGGCGATGGGCTCCAGGCACGCGATGGCGTCGTCCACCTGCTGGACGGCCAGGTACATGTTCGCGAGGTTCTTGCGCACGTCCCCCGCGAGGCGGCTCTCCGGGTTGGCGTTCAGGAACGCGATCTGCCGCACCGCGAGGTCCTCCGTGCGGCCGGCCTGCTGGTACGCGTTGTGAACGATGGAGTACGCCGTCTCGTCCCCGGCCCAGGCGTCCAGGGCGGCCTCGGCGAAGGGCAGCCCGTGCTCGAAGCCCAGGTTGTGCGCGAGGCCCGCGAGGATCTGCGCGGCGGCCACCGGGTCGTTGTCCTGGGCGCTCGGGCTGCCGGCCCGGGACAGGTACGCCGCGGCAAGCTCCCGGAGGAGCTCCCAGTCGTCGGGCTGCGCCAGGGCGAGCTCCGTGAGGTACGCGATCTGCCCGTCCAGGTCGTTGAGCTGCGCCCGGAGGTTGGCCCCCTCGCGCAGGAGCTGCGCCCGCCCCGCGCTCTCCGCGGTGCCCTGGAGCTCCCGGTCCAGGAGCGCCACGGCGGCGCGGGAGTTGCCGAGCTGCGTGTAGATCATCCGCGCGGCGTGGACGGCCTTCACCATCGTGGGGTCGAGCTCGAAGGCCCGCTTGTAGTTCCCCACGGCCTTGTCCACCCGGCCCACGTTCTTGGCCCAGAGCTCCCCGGCGCGGAAGAACAGGTCCGCCTGGCTCCGAGGCTCCGCCCGCCGCGGCGCCGTGGCCTCCACCAGCGTCGCGAGCTGCTGGAACTCCGCGCGGTTGCCGTGGTACTCCCAGAGGTAGTACAGCGCCTCGGCGTCATCGGGATTGTGGTTGAGGCGGTCGTAGAACTGTTGCACCGCAGGGTCCATCCGCGGCCCGGACGGTATCATGCCTTGTGGTTCCCGCTAGTGCCCGAAGCCTCGCCGCGGCGCGCCCCGCGGACCCCCGCCACCCCTGGGTCCTGCGCGCCCTCGACGCCCCCGCCACCACGGACACCTGGGAGCCCCTGGACCCCACCTGGGAGGCGCTCCCCGCGGACAACGCCCCGAGGGCCTCGCTCCGCTGGGACCCGGACTTCGTGTCCGAAGGGGTCTGCGCACTTTCCCTCCATGAGTATGGTGAGTACCTCTTGCACACCCCGCGCGAGGGGCGCTTCCTCGGGCCCTCGGCGGGACTCTTCGCCGCGCTCGAAGCCGGGCTCTGGAAGCTCTCCCCGCGGGGCCACGCCGGGGCCCTGGAGCTGCGCTTCGCCCACGGAGACCGAGCGCCCCAGCGGGTGTGGTGCGAGGTCCGCACCCGTCGGGTGGAGCACCGCTCGGACTGGCGGGCCATGCTGGACGAGCTCGCGGAGGTGACGCTGGACGCGGCCCTGGTGCCCTCGGCGCCCACCACGGCGAGGGCCCGGCCCCGGGAGCGGGAGCCCGTCGGGCCCTGGGAGCGCTTCGCGTTCCTGCGCCACCTGGAGCGCTCCGGGCGCCTCGACGAGGCCCTGGAGGCGATCACCCGGAGGCCCATCACCTGGCTCCGGGCCGCCCGGAGGCTCGTGCCCCGAGGCCGGGCGACCCGGCCCCGGCCGGAGGACCTCGCGGGGCGCCCGGGGGACGCGCCGGTGCCCGAGCTCCTCCCGGAGACCTCCCTGGACGTGCCCGAGAACCGCTTTGTCCAGACGGTGCTCACGCTCTTGACGGAGGAGGCCCTGGCGCTGTGCGAGAACGCCCCGGACCCCTCGCTGCGGGAGACCGCCCGGGGGCTCCACCGCGCGCTGGAGGCGCGGCGCGCCCGGAGCCCCTTCGCGGCCCTCGGGCCTCTCCGGGGACCGGCCCCGGTGGGGGCCGCGGCGCTCCAACGCCGGGCGGGTTATCGGGAGCTCCTGGCGCTCTGGGTCGCGCTCCAGGGGCTGCGCTTCCACTGGGGGCCCGAGGGCGAGCCCCTCGGGCTCCGGGATACGCCTGGGGTGTACGAGCGCTGGTGCACGCTGGAGGTCCTGCGGAGCCTGACGCCCGCGTGGGAGCCGATGGCCCGCAGGGTCCTGCGGGGCGAGCGCGTCCTGGCGCTCGCCGTGGAGGGCGCCGTGGTGACGCTCCAGGTCCAGCGGTCGCACCCCCGGGGCGAGGG
Source organism: Deltaproteobacteria bacterium (assembly GCA_016218725.1). Classification (GTDB taxonomy): domain Bacteria; phylum Myxococcota_A; class Polyangia; order Polyangiales; genus JACRDB01. The sequence goes on along the minus strand of JACRDB010000139.1, from coordinate 52,582 downwards.
GTCCTACACCTTCGCGTTCCGCCCGGACCTGACGCTCACCCTCGGTGCTCGGAGCCTGCACCTGGACGCCAAGTACCAGCTCGACGAAGACGACCTGGAGGGCTCGGCTCCGCGCCTGGCGCTCTTGAAGATGCATGCCTACCGGGACGCGCTGGAGGGGGCCTACGGGGCCTTCGCGCTGTACCCCGGGACCGCGGAGGTGCGCTTCGACGCGCCCTCCGGCGGCGGCCTCGGGGCGCTGCCGCTGCGCCCCGGGGGCAGTGCCCCCCAGCGCGAGGCCCAGCGCGAGGCCCTGCGGGCGCTCGTGGGGAGGTTCCTGCGCGGGTGACTACGTGAGCGGGAGCGTCACCACGAAGCGCGCCCCGCCGTCCTGGGCGTCCGAGGCGGTGATGCTGCCCCGGTGGGCCTCGAGCACCGAGCGGCAGAAGGCCAGGCCCAGCCCCGCGTGGCCGGTGGTGGCCCCGGTGGTGATGTACGGATCAAAGATCCTCGGCAGGATCGACGGCCGCACGCCCGGGCCCTCGTCGTGGACGGTGAGCCGGAGCTGCTCCCCGGCGTTGTAGGAGAGCTCCACGGTGCCGCCCCGGGGCGAGTGGTGTATGGCGTTCTGCAGGAGGTTCACCACCACCCGCAGGAGGAGCCCGTGGTCCATGGCCGGGACACCATCGCCGCCGCCCCGGACGGAGATGGCCACGCCGGCGTTGCGGGCGAGCCTCCGGACGGCCTCCTGGGCCTCGGCCACCACGGCGCTCACGGGCCTTCGCGCGGGCGACAGCGCGCGCACCGAGCGCCCCCGGGCCGTCTCGATCGCCTGCGTAAGAATCGCCTCGATGCGCCGACCGGCCTCGAGGATCTCGTCCAGGGCCTCACGCACGCTCGGGTCGGTGTTCGCCGCGGGGAGCACCGTGCGAACGTGGTCTACGTTGAGCACGATCGCCGCCAGCATATTCCGGGCGTCGTGCATGGCGAAGGCTGCGTCCTGCACCAGCGGCGGGTCGTTGGCAGGCTGCGTCACGTCCAGGATTCCCCGCGTAGGTGGTGCCGTGAACTGCTCCCGAGGGGGCCGCTCGGACAAGCGCCCCACCCCCTCCAACCGAGCTGTCCCCGAGGCTGTCCGCTCTGCCACGAACCGCTCTCCTCGCGTCAAAGGTCTCCGCCTTCACGGGGCTGAACGGCCACCCGTGTCGGTCCTTGAGGGTCGGTGGAGTTTTTTTACCTTCCCTTTCTCCGATTGGTAGGTGTTGTACCTACTCACACCCACCTCCTGGTCCCGCGAGCTTCAGATTTCCGTTGGCGGCGCCGTTCGTACAGCCGAGTCAATGGACCCACTTTGCATGTTCACGATCAACCGTCTGGTGGTGCTCTCCCACGCCCGCTCGGGGTCTGACGGGCGCCCGAGGGTGTTCGGGTATCGCAGCCGGGTGCTGCACCGCGGTGCCGCGGTGGTGTGGGTGGCGCACCCACAGCTCCGCCCGGAGTCCGGGAGGATCGTGCCGCTGGAGCGGGTGGCGCGGGAGGTGGGGGTGGCGCGGGGGGTGGTGACCTTCCCGGCGGTGGTGCGGCAGGTGGGCGTACAGCAGGGGGTGCCGTTCCTCGGGCTCACGCTGGACGGGGCGCCAGTTCCCGCGCAGCGGCGGCGGCACTCGAGGGCGCGGATGCAGCTCTCGGCGACGGTGCACCTGGCGGGGGTGGCGCTGCCGTGCGTCACGCAGGACCTCGGGGTGGGGGGCTGCGGGGTGGTGCTCGCGGACGCGGCCCTGGCGCTCCCGGTGGGGGTGGCGGTGTCCGTGGGGCTGCCGGGGATGCCGTGTGCCCTCCGGGCGGCGCTGGTGCGCCGGGACCGCGGGGTGCACGCCATGGCCTTCACGGACCTGGGCGACGACGCCCGCGCTGTGTTGGAGCGCTTGGTCACGCGGCAGGAGACCGAGGCCCGGAGGCTCCAGGTGATCGTGTCCGCGGGGCTCCCGGCGCCGCCGATCGCGCGGCAGCTCAACCCTTCGGCGACGATCCCCGTGGAAGCGATGCTTTGAGGAGGAGGCCCAGGTGGTGCCACGAACGCCTTACGCTCGCTTCTCAAAGATCTGCCCGGGTCTGACGACCCACTCCCACGCTGCCGAATCCGCACCCCCGACGCAAGGCCATCATGGACATACTCTGTCCACGTCCGTGGGGGCGCTTCACCCTCGGCCTGAAGGTCGTGGCCCTCGCGCCTCGTCCGCTGGATTGGTAGGCGCCCTCAGCCCACCCGGCGGCGCAGCTGCGCGGCCGCGTCCCGCGTGGGGGCCTCCTCGGCGTGCTCCTCCAGGCGCTTCAAGCGCTGCACCAGCAAGGGTTTGCGCTTCGGGAGCTGCCCCGCCAGGAGGTGCTCGATGCCCCCGAGGGCCTCCCGCACCCGCGCCTCGTCCCGGTGCTCCAGCACCTGGAGGTACACCTCCTGGTCCTCCGGCAGGGTGTGGCCCGCCGCCAGGAACGCGTCCACCGCGTCGGAGATGGGCCGCGAGCCCTGCGCCGCGGAGATCCGCCGGAGGAGCTCCTGCCTGCGGTTGCCCGCGGGCTCCGCCCGGCCCACCCCCGCCGGCTCCACCACCCGCGGGAGCACCACCGAGGGCATGATCTTTTCAATGGTCTCCGCCGCCTCGGGCTTCTTCTGGAACAGCGCCTCCAGCGCGGCGCGGTACTCCTTCACCGCCGCCGTCTGGCGCCCGGGGGCGCTCTGCTTCTGCACCGTGTCCGACCGGTAGACGCTGCTCTCGCGGCTCCGATCGATGTCGCGCCAGCTCTTCCTCTCGCGGTCTCGCGCCATGAGCTCCTCGGGTCCTGCTTCAAGGGTTTGGGTGCCCGCGCCAGCCCCACCCACTGCCGCGGAGGGTCCTCGGGTGGAGTCCTTGACCCCACCGACGTCACAGGCGTCCTGCGGACTTGTGTCCGGTGTGTGTCCCTACGTTCCAAACACTGTGTGGGATGGCTGTCTTGCTGAAGCTTCGACCGCGGGTCCCTGTTGCGCGCCGCAACCCCCGCTCTTCCGAAGCCCTCCCAGGCATGACACCTCCCGCGCCTCCGCGCAAGGTGGTTTCAACACCCGAAGTGTAGGGAAGTTGTCCCCCCCGCCGGTGCCGTGGCAGTGCAGGGACCATGGCCCAACGGGGATGCGCGCTCGCGGTGGTGTTGTGTGGCCTCCTGGAGGGCGCCAGTGTCTCCGGCCAGGGGCGCCCGGGAGGCAGCACCGCACCCGCCCCTCGGCGGCCTCCGGCGGCGCCAGCACCGGTGCCGACGCCGCGACGGGTCCCGGGGCTCGCCGTGGCCGTGGCCCAGGGCGCCAGCGACGAGGTCCTCCTGCCGGTGACCGTGGTGCGCGTGCCCAGGGCCCCGAGGGGCTCCCGGGCGCGGCCCGCGGCGCGCGCCCCGCGGGCTCCGGCGCCGTGCCTCCACCGCCCCGTGGAGGTCTTGCGTTACCGCGGAGGGCGCCGGGAGCCCGCGTGGGTGGGGCCCCTCACGGACTGCCAGGGGCGCCCCACGGTGCAGGCCCTGGCGGCCCTGAGCCTCCTGGCCCAGCCCGGCCACGACGAAGAGCTCACCCTCCCGGCCGCCGTGCGCGCCCTCCGGAGGGCCCTTCCCACCACGGGTTGGGACCTCTACGACGAGGCCCGGCCCCCCACTGCCCCTACGGCTCCGCCCCGCCGTGAGCGCGGCGCCCGAGGCACCCGCGCGCCGGTCGCGCCCCCGGCGCCTCCCACGCCGCGGGACCCGAGGACCCACGACCCCGTGGTGACCCTGGGCGAGGGCGTCCGCACGCTCCACCCGCGGCTCCTGCGCATGCTCCAGCAGGTGGTGGACCATTTCCCGGGGCACACCGTGGAGCTCATTTCAGGGTACCGGCCCTACTCCCGGGACGGCTCCCGGCATGCCCACGCCAGGGCCCTGGACTTCCGCCTGGCGGGGGTGTCCCGGGAGCTCCTCCGGGACTTCGCCCGGACGCTCCCGGACGCGGGCGTGGGGTACTACCCCAACAGCGTGTTCGTCCACCTGGACGTGCGCGACGGGGACGAGGGCCGGGCCTTCTGGGTGGACTACTCGGGCCCCGGTGAGACCGCCCGCTACGGCCGCTGGCCGCCCACCGGGCGGGACGTCCAGCGCGAAGTGGATCACATCCTCCACCGCGTGGACGACGAGCTGGCCACCGCCCGCCGCCGTGAAGACGGCCCCCGAGGCGACGCCGATCCGGAGCGGTGAATGGTACCTCCGACCGCGCGCGTTTCCTAAACCGTGTCTACCTTGGAACCCGTAGTTCTGCAACGAGACGCAAGCGCCGCAAGGCGCGAAGAGCGACGCGTGGCAGCGCCACGCGAGCGATGAGCAACGCCGCGGCGCGCCGCGGCTCGGCCGCAGAACTACGGGTTCCAAGGTAGACACGGTTTAGGCTTGAAACGCACCCCCGGAGGACCAATAGTGTCCCGTGTCCCTCTGCAGGGCACGTGAGGAGGCCGCAGGACACCCCGGTTTGATCGCACGAACACGGAGACCAACGCCTCGGGCGGTGTGCAGACCCGGACCCATCACCGGGGAGCCTGAAGCCCGACCAAGGTCCCCACCTGGCAAGTGCCAGGGGTTCCGCAGCGCGCCCACGACCCAGGCGGTACGGACATTCTTGAGGGGCGGTGGCGGTGACGCCACCGCCCTTCGACTTTGGGGCGCGCTCGGGCTATCGTGACGGCGATGGCGCCGCACCCCGCTCCCTCGCGCCCGTGGAGGAGTGTCCCCCGGGCGCTCGGGCTCCTCGGGCTCCTCGGGGGCTGCGGCAACACACCCATCCACCTCGGGACCGACGACCCCGCCGAGGACACCACGGTGCCCGCGCGCTGGAGCTGGCGCGACTGGCGCCCGACGGCGCATCCAGCCCCGGTGCCCGCCCGGGCGGCCCTCCCCGTCGGGGACCCGCTGGCCGTGGACGCGCTCCGCGCGCCGCGCTGCCGCTGGGTGCCGTCCGTGGGACGGGTGCTCGCCGCCCGCAACGCCACGCCGGAGGTGCGCTCGCTCCAGCGCGTACGGGACTCGCTGGTGCTCACCTACACCACCGCGACGGAGAACGGCGCCCCGGCGCTGTACCACCAGCGCCTCTCCGGGTCCCTGGGCCCTCGGGGGCTTCCCGCCCTGGCCCTGGCCTGGCCGGACGATCCCTCCGGGGACGTGGTGGTGAGCACCGCGGGGCTCGGCGACCACCACGCCACGCTGGTGTCCACCCGGGCCCAGGGCTGCTGGTTCCTCCCGTGGCAGGCCGACGGCGCCCCCGCGGGCCCCGCCAGGCTCCTGGGCGCCCGCAGCTGCCTGGGCCTCCGCGCCACCGACGAGGGCTTTACCTATTTCTCCTCCCCGGAGCAGGGAAACCCCGGAGACGTGTGGCTCGTGCACCTCCGGGGCGACGGCGAAGACGGCCGTGGCCACGCGGTGCTCCCTCCCGTGGCGCCCGTGATGCAAGGGCGCTCGCTGCGCCCGGTCCGGGTGGACCCGGACCGCTTCGTGCTCGGCTGGGGGGTGCCCCCGCCCGCCGGAGGCATCGCCGTGGCCCTGGTGGACAGCACCGGGAGCGTGGTGTCCGGTCCAGACACCTTCCCCCTCCCGGAGAGCGCCCTGGGGGGCGTCCAGGTGGCCGCCCACGCCCAGGGCCTGGTGGCGCTCTGGACCACGCAGAACCCCGTGACCGGCCTTGTGGCGCTCCGGGCGTTGGCCCTGGGCCCTCGCGGCCGACCCGCCCTGGAGGCCTCCTCGTGGACCCCCGTCCCCGCGGAGGGCGTGCGCTTCGCCTGGGCGCCGAGCCTCGGGGAGCCCGTGCTGGCCTGGGTCACCCGCGAGCCCGGCCAGCGCCAGGGGCTCCTCCAGGTGGCGCCGGTGGAGGCCTCCGGGCGCCCCCGTACCGCGCCGCTGGTGCTCTCCCGCTGCGCGGACCTGCGCGAGGTGGCCGTGGCGTCCGCCGCCGACGGCGCCGTGGTGGTGGTGTACACCGACCTCTGCAAGACCGCGCCGGTGCCCGCCCTCGTGGCGGTCCCCCTCGCGTGTCAGTAACTGTAGGTATTCAGCGTCCGTTGGCCGAGAAGTGCTGGTAGTCCTTGCTGTGGCGCCAGAAGCCGCCCCAGCGCCAGCCCGCCCGGGCGAAGGCTCGCACCACCACGCCCTCGGCGGTGATGAGCCCCGGGGCCGGGCGCGTGCGGTCCAGCCAGGCGAGGCCCGCGGGAGGGGACACCACGCCGGTGGCGAGGTAGGGGTTCTGCACGGGGTTCAGGTCCAGGGCGAGGCCGAAGGCATGCTGGGACCACACGCCCGGGCGCCCGGCGACCTCGCGGCAGTTGAAGGCCGAGGTGTTGTTGGCCTCCATGGACCGGTGGTCGTCGGCGCCGTAGGTGTCCACGAGCTCCATGCGCTCGATCGGGAAGCGCGCCTGGAAGAGCGCTCGGAACACCTCGACGAGGCGCCCGGCGTGGCCGCGGTGCACCACCAGGCGCCCTGGGTGGACGGCGCCATCGAAGCCCCAGTGGTCCACCTGGAGGAGCCACAGGTCCCCGAGGCCCACGGGGCACCCCGCGCGCCAGGAGCCGCCCGGAGCGGTCATCACGGCGAGGGTGGCCGCGTCCAGGGGACCGGCGGCGCCGTGGAAGGGCTGGGCGAGCGCCCCGGGGGTGGCGAGCGCCGCCCCACAGAAGAGCGCCACGGAGGAGTGTTCGGAGCCCGCCTTCATCCTACGGGTAGCATCGCACGGGGCTACGCCCCATTGCCCGATCAATCCACGCGACGGAGCACCAGGAGATACCCGGGAAGCTCGCCCGGAGCGTAGGTGCCGGGCACCCGGACCTCGGACCGGTGCACCTCGCGGAAGCGCGAGGGCTGGAGCCCCGCGATGGCCTCCGGGGTGAGCTGGTCGCAGATGCGCTGGCCGTTGCCGCCGGACCACTCGGACGTATGGATGAAATCGTGGAGGATGACAAAGCGCCCGCCCGGGCGCAGGGCGCGCCAGGCCTGCTCCATGTACCGCCGGTTCATGTCCATGCGGCAGCGATCGAAGAGGTACACGTTGGTCATCAAGAGGGCGTCCACGCTGTGGGCCTCGAGGCCCAGGGAGTCTGCCCGGGTGACCGCGGCCCGCACCTGCGAGACGCCTCGGTGGCGCGCCTCCCAGGCCACCTTGCGCATCAGCGTGGGGTTGATGTCCTGGGCGAACACCATCCCCGTGGGGCCGACCCTGCGCGCCACCTGGAAGGTGAAGTACCCGCCCCCCGCCCCGAGGTCCCCCACCCTCTCGCCAGGATGCGGCGCCAGCGCCTCCAGCACCCTCCGGGTGGTCTCCCACCCGTCCCGGTTGGCGTTGTCAATGGGCACCCAGTTCTGCCGCCAGATCGGGTCCTCGGCCTCCAGCACCGCGGGGTCCCCGAGGAGCGTTGACGCGTCAATGGGCCCCGGTGGGTGGTTGCCCTCCGCCGCAAAGGGGTCGGGCATGAAGGGCCCCGGATCGGACGAGCCCCCAGGACCCGAGCCCCCAGGACCTGACCCCCCAGGACCCTCGAACATTCCCCCCGTGCACTGCGGCAGGAGCCCCGCAAGTAGCACCACGACCGACATCGCCCTGCAGATCATGGCTTCCCTTCCCCACTTGAGAACTGGCAAATACGGCCGCAGTGTCCGATGTTCTCGGGTACCCTGGTCGTGGGGGATGGGGCAAAGCATCCCATATGCCACTGCGGCATGCGCGCCGCACTGGCATGTAACATCTTGATATCAAACAACTATCAGGAAACGTGAAGATCGGTGACCGAAGCGCGGGGGGGACTCCGCACCGCAATTTTTGTCACCACATATGAAAAAATTTGTCAGTGGGCCGTCAGGGCCCATGGTTGTGGTCTGGCTCCAGGACGGGGAGGGACCCGAGGTCTGTGGGGGGCAGGCGGAGGGCGTCGATGCGGTCTTCGTGGAGCTCGGGGTGGAGCCTCGCGCGGAGGCTCTCCAGGAGCTCGGTACGGCGGTCTTCGCGGCGCTGGCGGACGATGAAGCCGCGGATGGAGCGGCCTACGTCGGGGTCGCGCAGGGGGCGGTCCAGGGCGGGGCGGCGGCCGGTGAGCACGGCCACGGCGAAGCGCCCGCCGGCGACGGCCACCGGGGCCGTGGCGTCCATTTCCCGGGCGAGGGCGAAGACCGCCTGGGCCAGCGCCGGGTCTACGCGCCCGTCGCCCGTGGACACCATGCCCTCGCGGCGGAAATAGAACAGGTCCCCCTCGTGGGAGCGCGAGGGCTCGTCCACGGAGCGCTCGCGGACGAGCTCCCGCACGCGCTGGAGGTTCATCCGGGCGCGGCGCACCTCGACCAGGGCGGCCTCGGCGGCGGCGCGGTCCGCGGTGAAGAGCGCCGTGGCCCGGCGGAACTCGGGCTGTTGAAAATCCGAGAGGTGGGCCTGGTACCAGCTCGCCACCTCGGTGTCGGTGACGCCCTCCGGGGTGATGGCCTCCAGGATGAGCGTCCGCTCGGTGCGCTGGGCGAGGGTCCTGCGGATCCTGGCGGCCACGTCCGGGTCGCGCTCCAGCCCTCTACGGCGGCCCTCCTCGGCCAGGAGCATGGTGTTGACCAGGCTCTCCAGCTGCTCCCGGCGCCGGGCCGGGTCGCTGTAGCTCTGGCGGATGGACGGCGGGGCGTCGTTCAGGAGGTCCTCGAACTCGCCGACGGTGACGGTGACGCCCCCATTGGCCACCCGGGCGAGCACCGTGGAGCGCCGGGCGACCTCCGCGGGAGAGGGCCCCGCGTCGGCGCCGGGCCTGGGCTGCCCTGCCAGCGCGTGGACCCAGGCGACACAGAGCGCCCCCAGGAGAAGGCTGCGGCGTACGCTTCGACCCATTGGGTCTTTGCCCGTCCCACGGACGGCCCCTCGCGTCAAGGGGCGCGGTGGTGGTGGTGCGCCGGGCCCCCGCGGTGGTATGGTGCCCGAGGAGGCCCCCCGCTTGACCCCTCGATGCGCCACCTGCAGCGCGCCCCTGGCGCCCGCGATGCGTCGCTGCCGCCGCTGCGGCGCGCAGGTGCCGAGCGGGATGGGCCGCCGCGAGGAGGTGGTCTTCGCCCAGGCGGTGATTCCCTACTGCCCCGGGGACCCCTTCGAGGGGCAGTATATTCTCGAAGAGAGCAAGGGCGAGGGACCCCTCGGGGTCACCTGGCGCGCGCGCACCACGGAGGGGGTCACCGTCGCGCTGAAGATTCTCTCCGAGGGGATGCTCCCGGGTCCGGCGGAGCGTCAGGGCTTCGTGGCGGAGTACCGGGCCCTCCTCGGGCGCACCATGAACCGGGTGGCGTGCCCCCTGGACGTCGGGCTGGACAAGCGCGGGGCGGCCTACGTGGTCACCCCGTGGATCGAGGGCGTCTCGCTCCGGGCGCTCCTGCGGAGCTACAAGCGCGCGGCGAGGGCCCTGCAACCCCAGGAGGTGTACGGGGTCTTCCTGGGCACCGTGGAGGCCATGCGGGAGCTGCACTCGGTGGCCTCCCACGGGGCGCTGTACCCCGAGAGCATTCGCCTGAGCGACCAGGTCACCCTGGTGGACCCGGGCGTCGCGGCCATCCTTCCGCAGCCGCAGTTCGGCAAGGTGGTGGTGACCTTCGAGGACGTCGCGGCGTACATCGCCCCGGAGGTCCGGGCGGGCAGGAAGGCCAACGCCGGCGCGGACCTCCACGCCCTCGGGGCCCTGGTCTCGGAGCTCGTCACCGGGGACCCTTCCCTCGCCGGGACCTTCACCTGGCCCGGGGCGGGCGACGGGGTGGAGGCCGCCGTGCGGGGGCTCGTGTCCCCCAAGCTCGGGCCCCGCGCCGGCTCGCTGCCCGTGCTCCTCGACCGCTTCAGGGCCTGGCTGGGCGAGCCCGTGCTCCCGGCGCCCGTGGCGGTGTTCCGGGCCTCCACCCGCCCGCCCCCGAGGCCCCGGCTGGACGACGAGCCCACGCACCCTCGCGCGCGGATTCTGTAAGACACCCCGATGCTCCTCGGGCTCAAGTTCGCCAAGCTCCTGGCGGTGCTGGCGCTCGCCTCGGGCTCCCTGGGTGCGGTCTTCGCCCGGGACCTCGAGGAGCGCCAGCGCTTCGCGTATCGCCTTGCAGGGCCGGGCTTTGGAGCCACCTGGCTCCTGGGGTTCCTGCTGGTCAACGAGACCCAACGCTCGCTCCTGGCGGGGTGGCTCCTGGGCGCGCTCTTCTTGTCCTTCGTGTCCCTCCAGGCGGTGCTGTTCTCCGTGGGCACCGAGGGCCGTCGCACGGCGGCGACGGCGCTCCTGGTGCTCGGCCCGCTGGTGGGCACCGTCGCCCTGATGGTCTGGAAGCCAGGGTGACGGCGGGCTACGGCGCCAACACCAGCCGGTGCCTCGCGCTCTTCTGCACCTCCTCCTCGGTCCACGCGATGGGCAGCCCCGAGGCGTCCTCCCAGGCGCTCACCTGGTCGCAGTAGTGGGGTGAGGTAGGGTCGCCGGACTGCCCACCAAGGATCGCCCAGCGGCTCCGGGGCCACGCCCCCACGTCCACCTGCATGCGCAGGGACGGCACCGCCACGGGGTTCTTCAGCGGGTCTTCGAGGTCCGTGGCCCCCTGGGCCACCGTGGACGCGTCGCCGAAGCCCTCGAAGGGGCCGCGGTTGAACACCCTCCCAAGGAGGGCGATGGACCCGAAGGGGTGCACGAGCCGCAGGGGCCTCACGCGCCCCCAGGCCCACGCGCCAGGGTCCTCGCCGAAGCGCGCGCGGAGCGTCCCCACCGCGCTCTCCAGGGCCTCGGCCAGCGCCGAGGGCCAGCCCTCGGGCAGCCACCCGGCGGGCTGCGAGGCCACGAGCTGCGTGAGGTGCCCGAGCCTCCGGGTGAAGAGCAGGTTGTACGGCAGGAGCGCGTTCATGCCCCGCCCGAGCGCCCAGGACGCGCTCCGGGGGGCCCTTGCGCGCACCACCCTCTGGCACAGCGCCGCGGTGAAGAGCGCGTATACGCTCGCCGCGCAGGAGCGCGCCGTGAGCCTCCCGTCCCAGGGGCGCAGGAGCGCCAGGGCCCGGGCCCCGTCGGTGGAGCGCACCGGCGCGGCCAGCACGCTCCCCCGGAGGCTCTCCCACGGCGGCGCCCGGAGGTCCCGCTGGAGCGTCCGGGTGCCCTCCAGGTCCCAGTCCTCGCGGGCCCCGAGGGCGTCCACCAGGGTGCGGGCGCGGTGCCCGTCGAGCCAGTCGGCGCCGAGCCACAGGGGATGCGCCGCGGGCGTCGGGGCGTTGTTGGCCGTGACCACATAGCCCGACGAGGGCGCCGTCACCTGCGGCATTTCTGCGTGGGGGATGGGGTGCTCGGCCCAGCCTCCGTCGGGCAGCCACGCGGGCTCCGGGAGCATCCCGAGGCCCGCGCGGCGCCGCGGGACCTCCATCGCCAGGCGCCAGGCCACCACCCCCGTCACGTCCGCCCACACGGGGCTCACGGCCGACGTGGACCCCTCCCGGAAGAGCGCGTGGAAGGCCTCCGCGGAGCGGGCCGTGTGCATCCCGAGGAGCCCGGTGTAGGGCCTGGGCTCGCGCCACGCCGCCCGGAGCGAGAGCGCGTAACGCGCGCCTGGAGCGCGCTCTACGCGCGTCCCGTGGCGGTGGCCGTCGAAGGCCGGCGACACCACCGGCCCGCGCGGGGTCTCCAGCACGAGCTCCGTCACCGGCGCCTGGCCCCGCACCTCGAGCACCTCCACGCGCTCCCGGCAGCGCTGCCACCCGTCGGGGCCTCGGACGGAGCGGCCGTCGGGCGAGAGCGCTTCGAGGTACAGGTCGGTGTTGTCCGCGTGGCCCGCGGTGACGGCCCATGCGCCGTGGCCGTTGTGCCCCATGCCCACCGCGGGCACGCCCACGAAGACCCCCCCGGCGGCCTCCCAGGTGGGGGTGCGCAGGTGACACAGGTACCAGGGCGACGGGGCCGTCGGAGGCAGGTGCGGATCGCCGGCCACCAGGGGCCTGCCCGAGCGCGTGCGAGAGCCGTCCAGGGCCCAGGCGTTGGAGCCTCCGACGCCCCCGGTGGCGGCCAGGAGGCGCCCCAGGTCCCGGAGGAGCCCCCCCGCGGCCTCGCCCGCGGGCGCGAACGGCGGCAGGGACGTGGGCAGGTGCGGCGGATACGACGGATCGAGCGCCGCGAGGGCCTCGGGGCCGTCCTCCGAGAGCACCCTCCAGCGCACCAGCTCCAGGTCCCAGTTGGACGCCAGGGCGAAGCACAGGAGCGCGCAGTAGCCCTGGACGTCCCCCGCGGTCCAACGGGTGGAGGGTGCCCCGAGGAGGCACAGCTCCAGGGGCCTCGGGGTGGCGTCCAGGCCGGCGTTCACGCCCCGGGCGTAGGCCTCGAGCTGGGCGCTCACCCAGGGCAGGGCCAGGGCCACCTGGGCGCTCCCCACCTGGGCGAAGGCCATCCTCCGGGCGAGGCGGTCCACGGCGAGCGCGTCGGGGCCCACCAGGGCCGAGAGCGTGCCCCGCACGGTGCGGACGATGAACTCCAACTGTCCGGCGCGGTCCTGGGCGTGGCAGAAGCCCAGCCCGAACCACGCGTCGTGGTCGCTCCCGGCGGTGATCGTGGGGATCCCGTAGGCGTCTCTCACGACCTGCACCGGGGCGCCGAGGCCCGAGGCCCGGAGCTCGCCGTCCAGCGTCGAGGGGCGCCTCCCGAGGAGGGCGGTGAACCATCGGGCACTTTCGTTCATGGCGTGGCCGCCGCGCACCCTACGGTCCTTCCGGGGCCCGGGGAAGGGCTCGGCGGGTGGTTGACCTTAGGCGAGGTAGCTGGGATGACTCCCACCTAATTCCCGGAGGTGGTCGTGTCCCAACGCACGTCCCTTGTCTTCGTCGTCTTCCTTGGAATCCTGGCGAACTGTTCGTCGTCCACGCCGTCGGGGCCCTCGTGCATGGCCCCGCAGGTGCTGTGTGACGGCCGCTGCGTGGAGCTCAGCACGGACCGCAACAACTGCGGGGTCTGCGCCACCCGCTGCGCGGCGTCGCAGGCCTGCGTCGCGGGGCGCTGCCAGGTCGGCTGCCCGGAGCCCCAGAGCGCCTGCGAGGGCCAGTGCACCAACCTCCAGACGGACCGCGCCAACTGCGGCACCTGCGGCACCGCCTGCCCCGCCGGGCAGGTGTGCGCGGGCGGGCGCTGCGCCGTGGAGTGCGGCGCCTCGCTGGCCCTCTGCGGCCCTGGTGGGGCCGACGGGGGCGCCTCCTCGGGCCCCATGACCTGCGCGGACACCAGCACGGACCGGCTCCACTGCGGGTCGTGCAACAACCCCTGCGCCCTCGGGGAGCTCTGCGTCCGTGGGGTGTGCTCCGTGGCCTGCCCGGAGGGACAGACTCCCTGCCAGGGCCGCTGCGTGGACCTCATGACCGACAGCCAGAACTGTGGGTTCTGTAGGGCGATGTGCGCAGCCGCCTTCGGGTGCCAGGGGGGGCGTTGTCGTCGGTTGGACTGCGCGGCGGGGGCCACGGTGTGCGGCGGGGCCTGCACGGACCTGATGACCGACCGGTACAACTGCGGGATGTGCGGCATGGGCTGCGCCATGGGCTCGGTGTGCCGCGCCGGGCGGTGCCAGCGGGTCTGCGCCGAGGGCCAGACCACCTGCTCCGAGCGCTGCGTGGACACGAGGACCGACGCGGCGCACTGTGGGATGTGCGGCAACGCCTGCCCCACGGGGAACCTGTGCCTGGCGGGGGCGTGCACGGTGGTGTGCCAGACCGGGCAGATGCTCTGCGGGGGCCGCTGCGTGGACCCGAGCACGGACCGGGCCCACTGCGGCGGGTGCGGCATGGCGTGCCCGGGCTCGCAGGTGTGCGTGGGGGGCGCGTGCATGACCGCGTGCCCGATGGGGCAGACGGCCTGCGGCACCACCTGCGTGAACACCTCCCTGGACCCGGCCAACTGCGCCCGCTGCGGGAACGCCTGCGCCGCGGGCAACGCCTGCGTGGACGGGGTGTGCCGCCCCTTCGCCATGGTGGACGGGGGCTGCGCGCCGCCGAGCCAGCAGTGCGGGAGCGTGTGCACCACGATCTTGAGCGACAACAACCACTGCGGCCGCTGCGGCACCTCCTGCGGCGGGGACCGAGCGTGCGTGCGCGGGGCGTGCCTGGCGCCCTGCCCCGCGGGGAACGACCGCTGCGGGATGGCCTGCACCGTGGTGCAGTCGGACGTGAGGAACTGCGGCCGCTGCGGGAACGTCTGCCCCACGGGGCAGAGCTGCCTGATGGGCGTCTGCGGTTGCCCCGCGGGGCAGACGTACTGCACCGACCGCTGCGTGGCCCTCGCGACGGACCCCGTGCACTGCGGCCGCTGCGGGAACGCATGCCCCGCGGGCCAGGTGTGCCTGATGAGCGCCTGCACCGCGGCGCCGCCCACGCGGTACGTGACGGTGCCCGCGCCGGACACGGTGCGCTTCCTGGACGCCTGCGCCGCCCCCGGGCACACCAACCACATGGACGGCGCCGACGACGCGTCCGAGCGCGTGCCGCTGCCCTTCGCGTTCCGGTACTGGGCCACGAACCTCACCGCGGGGGCCCCGGTGAACATCACCTCCAACGGCTGGATCGGGCTGGACGGGACGCCCAACGCCTCGCTGGGAGGGAGCATCCCGACGGCCTCGGCGCCCAACGCGGTGATCGCCCTGCACTGGACCGACAACATGAACCGCAACCCCATGTGCGTGGCCACCTTCGGGACCGCGCCCAACCGGCAGTGGGTGGTGGAGTGGGACGCGCACCACTACTGCTGCTCGGACGAGCCCGGCGTGAGCCTCACCTACGAGGTGATCCTCTCGGAGACCTCGAACTTCATTGATTTCGTCTACCAGACGATCGCCGGCGCCCGCGGCGGGACCGCCGGGCTGGAGAACCAGACCGGCCCCGCCGCGGTGGGCGCCTGCCCTGGCGGCGCCACGGCCTGCACCCCCACCACCGGCACCCGCGTGCGCTTCCAGCCTACCCCGTGAGGACCTCCATGAAGCCCCTTCGCTTGATGACCCTGGCGCTCGCGCTGGCCTCGGCGGCATGCAGCAGCCCGCCGCAGTTCATGCTGGACCCGGACGCCGGCGGCGGCGGCTCGGACCTCGGAGGGCCCGCGGACATTTCCTGTCCCTCGGAGCAGATCGCCTGCGGGCAGGCCTGCGTGGACGCCCGGACGGACACCTCCAACTGCGGCGCCTGCGGCGTGACCTGCCCCTCGGGCAACGTGTGCCTGAACGGCGCCTGCGCGCTGGAGTGCCCCCCGGGGCAGACGCGCTGCGGGGCGCTCTGCGTGACCCTGGGCACGGACGTGGAGCACTGCGGCGCCTGCGGGGTGGTGTGTCCCCGCGGGGAGGTGTGCTCCGGCGGCCGCTGCGACCCCACCTGCGCGCCGCAGTACATGCTCTGCCAGGACGTGCCCTCGCGGCTGGACGGCGGCGTGGCCGACACCGGCGCGCGCCGGGACGCGGGGCCCCCCCGGAGGTACTGCGCGGACCCCCGGACGGACGCGCGCAACTGCGGCGGCTGCGGGATGCAGTGCCCCCTCGGCAACCGCTGCGAGGACGGCGCCTGCGCGCTGCGCTGCACGGACCGCCAGACCCGCTGCGGCGAGCGCTGCACGGACCTGCAGACGGACAACGGCAACTGCGGCGGCTGCGGCATGCGCTGCGGGACCATGGAGCGCTGCACCGCGGGGGCCTGCGTGGCCACGCGCTGCCCGCCGACCACCATGCTCTGCGGGGCCGCCTGCGCGGACCTCACCAACGACCCTGCCCACTGCGGGGCCTGCGGGCGCGCGTGCGCGGCGCACCAGGTGTGCTCCCTGGGGATGTGCGCCACGGAGTGCGCCCTGCCAGGGATCCCCTGCGAGGGTCGCTGCGTGGACCCGCAGCGGGACCGCTCCCACTGCGGCCGCTGCGGCAACGCCTGCCCCACCGGGCAGCTCTGCGAGATGGGCATGTGCCGGCTGGTGTGCCCCATGGGCACGCTCGCCTGCGCGGGCCGCTGCGTGAACCCCACGGCGGACAGCGGGCACTGCGGGATGTGTGGAAATGTATGCCCCCGCGGGCAGCTCTGCCGCGGGGGCTCCTGCGGGCCCACCTGCGCGATGACGCAGACGGAGTGTCTGGGGGTGTGCGTGGACCTGCAGGTGGACCCGACCAACTGCGGGGCGTGCGGGGTGACGTGCGGCCCGGGGTATGCGTGCGGGGGCGGGATCTGCCGCCCGCTGGTGGGCACGGACGTGCGGGACTGCGGCCCTCCGAGCGTGCAGTGCGCCACGGCGTGCACGGACCTGCGGAGCGACAACACCAACTGCGGGCGCTGCGGGCAGGTGTGCACGGCGGACCGGACCTGCGCGGCGGGGATGTGCCTGGCGCCCTGCGCGGCGGGGCAGTCCCGCTGCGGCACGGCCTGCGCGGACCTGCGGAGCGACCGGATGAACTGCGGCGCCTGCGGCCGGGCGTGCTCGGGGATGGTGTCCTGCGGGGGCGGGATGTGCGTGATGGAGCCCACGTTCCGGGTGACGAGCTACAGCGCCGCGGGCTGCCGCGCGGTGGACCACAACATTCTTTCGGGGGACGACCGGGGCGGGATCGCCGTGAGCCCCGCGGTGGTGCTGTACACCGGGGACTCGTCCACGGTGGGGTACAGCTCCGTGGACCTCACCGGGGGCAGGGCCCTCGGGGTGCAGTGGGACGCCCTGGTGGGGGACCTGCAGACCGAGCGGATGTACACCTTCGGCACGGGCCCCACGGTGCCGATGCCCAACGGCGGCGGCACGGCCACGCACCTGATCGAGCTGGACCCCACGACCGGCGCGATCACCACGCGCTCCACGGCGCTGTCGGCGCCGATCGCCATGGGGAGCGGCACGGGGATCTTCTCGGGCTACGGGCGCCTCGCGGTGGCCGCCGGGGGGCGGGTGTTCCAGATTCGCATGCCCGACGGGGCGGTCACCGTGGTGGGCTCCATGGTGTTCCCCACGCACTCCACCTGCGAGAGCTGGGCCTTCTGGGGCGTGGCGGAGTACTTCGGCGGGGCCCTGTACCTGGACTACGCCGCGGGCTTCGCGACGCCGTCGGTGATCAACCGTATTCGCGTCCCGGACGGGATGGTGACCGCCGTGGCGAGCTTCGCCGGGGGCTACTCGGACCTGTGCTCGTTCACCTTCCTGCCCAGCCGCAACCGGTGGTATTTCCACCACGAGGGGAGCTCCCCCCTGGGCATGGGCGGCGAGGTCCTGGGGTTCTGCGACGGCCGCTGGGAGTCGCCGTAGGCGCCCTTCAGCGCGACCGCGCCACGCCAAAGGGCTCCAGCAGGAAGGCCCTGACGGCCTCCTGGACGTTGGCCTCGATGGCCGTGCAGTCCTCGCGCGCGGTGCGCGGGCAGGGCTCCTGCGCGGTGAGCTCCACGCGGTGCAGCGCGCCGCCGCGCTCGACCACGCGCACCCTCGTCCAGGTGGTGCCGTCCGGCGAGGGCGTGCGCCACTCCACCTGGCGCTCCCCGTCCCTCGCGCGCCACGCGCGCACCGAGCGCGGGTCGAAGCCCCCCACGGCGAAGCGCTCCATCACCGCGCGGGTCCACCCGGTGTTCCTCCCCCGGAAGGCCGCCAGCTCCGCGCCGTCGGTGACGTAGTACCCCACGGAGACGTGGGCGCCGCGGTACTGGGCCACCAGGCCGTGCTCGGCCCGGGGCTGGAGCCCCGCGTTGCGGTGCCTTGAGCCCACCGGAAGCCACGGCGGGGCCCCCGCTCCCTGGGTGAACCCCGCGGGCACATGGAAGGCCACGCGCGCGGTCACCGCCGGCGCGGCGGGGCCCTCGCGCCACACGGACAGAAGCGTGTCGTCGCCGCGGTCCACCACCAGCGAGCGCCCGTCGTGGCCAAAGACGATCCTGCGGTTGCGCGCCCGGAACTCGCCCAGCACCCTCGGGGCGCCGTGCCCCAGGGTGTACACCGTCACCAGGTTGGTGGCCGCCAGGGCCAGGCGGTCGCCCTGGGCGTTCACCGCCACGCGGGCGTAGCGAGAGTTCCTCGGGAGCTCCAGCAGCGTCGCGCCGCCGGGGAGGGCCACCACCGCCAGGGCGCCGCTGGCGCGCTCCACCAGCGCGGCCTCGCCGCGGGCCCCGAGCCTCGCGCTGCGCAGCCCCACGAGCTCCGGCCTCAGGGTCGCCACGGTGCGCCCGTGGTTGCTCACCACCACCACCCTCCAGCGGACGGGTACCCCCGGGGCCCGAGGCTCCGCCTGCACCACCAGCTCGCGCCCGTCGGCGAGCACCACCGGCGGCTCCACCGGGTCCTGCGCCGGGTCCCAGGCCACCGCCTCCAGGTAGCGCCCGTCCCCCACGGCGAAGCGCCCGAAGCACCACACAAAGGTCCGCCCGCGGCGGTCGAGGAGCACCCCGGGCTGCGGCGTGTGCGTCCGACACGTCCT
This sequence comes from Deltaproteobacteria bacterium, assembly GCA_016218725.1. Lineage (GTDB taxonomy): Bacteria > Myxococcota_A > Polyangia > Polyangiales > JACRDB01. Next base: position 34,171 of record JACRDB010000139.1, on the reverse strand, counting down.
CCGGAAGACAAGGTTCCACGGAGACGCCGGCGCCGCAACCACCGCAGGCGCCGACGGTGGTGTAGGAGAAGGTACGACACCCTGGGTTGGTGTGGGTGCAGGTACGATCCCGTGATTGATGATCGGCAGGGCCTGGGGCCCTCGGCGCGAGGGCGGAGGGTCCGCCAGGGCGCTCGGGGCCCAGCTGAGGAGCCCGAGGAACCAGAGGCTTCCCGACCGTGGTGGGTGCATGAACGCAACGGTAGGCAGGGGCGCGCCCGGCGGTCCAGGAATGGACAGGGGGGCGGGCGCAGACTTGACGGGGCACCGGGGGGTTGTGTATGGAGCCGCGGACTCGCTGGCACCCCCAGCGGGTTGTTGACAGAACATCGCCGAGGACGTGCACGGGAAGCCGGTGAGGGGAGAGACCCCGATTCCGGCGCGGCCCCCGCCACTGTGACCGGAGACGAAGGCGGCACTTGCCACTGGGGTTCTTTGCCCTGGGAAGGCGCCGCTGGAGGACGAACCGGGAGCCAGGAGACCGACGTCCGAGGCCTTGCGCGAGTGCCCCGGGGCGACGGGCGCTGCGTCCGTCGGACCGCGGTCCGCGCCGTGGCCTCTCTGCCTCCCTGTCGTGCTCGCGCACCACACTCTGCGCGGGTGCGCGCGGGAGGCTCCCATGACCAGGTTTCATCGTTCCCTCGTGCTCTCTTCCCTTGTGGGCCTCGGCTGCTCCGGCAGCCAGGGCGCCAACGACGCGGCGACGGACAGCGCCGCCGCGGACACCGCCACGCCGCTGGACACGACGCCCGCGGACACCGCCCCGCGGGACACCGCGGCGCCCCCGGACACGCGCCCCGACGCCGCGGACGCCGCCGCCGATAGCGCAACCGGGGACGGCGCGGCCGCGGACGCGGGCGCCGGGTGCATGCTCACCCGCGCGCTGGTGACCACCAGTGACTTCATGGTGGGGGGCTACGCGCTCGGGACCATCTCGCCGCCCGCGCTGATGGCCGTCGGGACCATGGCGCCGGACCAGGACCACGTGCCCGTCTCCAGCGGGTGCCTGGTGTTCAACCTCCTGCACGGCAACGACGAGCTGGCGGTGCTGGACCCGGCGATGCTCCCGAGGGCCCTGCGCAGGATCCCCCTGCGAGGGATGACCGCCGGGGACGCGGGCGCCATGCCCTACCAGGCCAACCCCTACGACGTGCTGGTGCTCGCTCCGACGCGCGCGTACGTGTCCCTCTACAACGCCCCGAGGGTGGCCATCGTGGACCCGACGCGGGACGGGGCCTCGGCGGTCACGGGCATGATCGACCTGGCCCCGGTGCGCGCCATGAGCGACCGGGACGCCTCCGGCGCGCTGGAGGCCACGCGCCTGATCTCCGCCGGCGGCAGAGTGTTCCTGGCGCTGCAGAACCTCAACGCCTTCGCGCCGGTGACCGCGGGCAGCCTCGCGGTGATCGACCCGGCCAGCAACGCCCTGGTGGACGCGGCCCCCACGGTGGGCGGCACGCAGCCCGTGATTCTTGGTGGGCGAAACCCCATGGCCCTCACGCTCACCCCCAACGGGCGCACCCTGGTGGTGGCCCACGCGGGGCAGGTGGCCTTCATGGCGCCGCAGATGCTGGACGGAGGCATCGAGACCGTGGACGCCGTGACCCTGAGCGCCTCGGGGATTGTCATCACGGAGATGGCCCTCGGCGGCGACCTCGGCGCCGTGGTGATGCTCACGGACACCCGAGGCTGGGCCCAGGTGACCACCCTCACCTCGGACGCGGGCCCCGGGAGCCACCGGGTGGTGGAGTTCGACCTCGCCACGCGCATGGTCGGGCGCACGGTGCTCACCACCGGGTCCATCGCGGGCCTGGAGCGGGACCCCTCGGGGAACGTCTGGGTGCTCGACCGCACGGCCTCTCGCAGCGGCGTGAGGGTCCTTCGCCCGGACGGCACGGAGCTCACCACGGGCCCCCTGGGCACCGGCCCGCAGCCGCCCTACGGCCTGGCCTTCGTGCCGTGAAACGCGCCCCCGGCGCGCTCTTCGCGCTCGCCCTCGGCGCCTGCGGGGGCCCCTCGCCGGGGGTCCCTCCGGGCGACGCGTCGGACGGCTCCACCCGCGCTCCGTGCGCCTGGGGCGACGCCTCCGCCCGCGAGGACGGGCGCGTCGTGGGGGGGCCCTTCGCCGCGCGGGTCGTGCGCTTCACCCCCGGCGAGGGGGCCTCCTTCGGGCACCGCGCCCTGCCGGACATCGTCCTCGGGCCCCCGCAGGGCGCCGGGGACCTCATGGGCAGCACCGACGTGGCCTCCCTCGGGGCCGGGGGGAGCATCGTCCTCGGCTTCGACGGCGCCATCGTGGACGGCCCCGGCGACGATTTCACGGTCTTCGAGAACCCCTTCACGGTCCCCGGCGCGGAGCTCGGCCACTGGGACGAGCTGGCCGAGGTGGCCGTCAGCGACGACGGGGACAGCTGGGTGCCCTTCCCCTGCGCGCGCGCCGCGAGGCCCTTCACGGGCTGCGCGGGCTGGCGCCCGGTGTACGCCAGCGCCGCCAGCGGGCTCTGCGCCACGGACCCCGTGGTCTCTGGCGGCGACGGCTTCGACCTGGCCACGGTGCGCGTCCCGCGCGCCCGCTACGTGCGCATCACGGACCTGCGCACCCAGGAGCCCACGGCCCCCGCCGCGGGCTTCGACCTCGACGCCGTGGCCGTGCTCCACCGCGGGGACTGAACCGCCATTCATTCGTCGCGGGAGGGCTCCGCGGCGGGGCCGGCGCTCGGGCGCAGGTCCACATGGAAGCTCGTCCCCTCCCCCGGCGTGCTCTCGACGGACACCGTGGCGCCGATGGCCTCGGCCAGGTGCTTCACGATGGCCAGGCCCAGCCCGGTGCCCCCGAGGTCCCGCGAGCGGCTCTTGTCCGCGCGGTAGAAGCGCTCGAAGAGCCTGGGCAGGTGCCGGGCCTCGACGCCGGGGCCGGTGTCCACCACCGAGAGGCGCACCCGGTCGCCGTGGGGCGCGGCGGTCACGCGCACCGTGGCCCCCTCCGGCGAGTACTTGATGGCGTTGTCCACGAGGTTGGACAGAATGTGCTCCAGCGCGTGGGCAGTGGCCTCCACGCAGTCCACCGCGGGGTCCACGGAGGCCGTCAGGCGCGTGCCTCGGGCCTTCACCGCCAGGCTGAAGAGCTCCAGCGCGCGGGTCACCGCGTCCCGCAGGCGCACGGGCTCCGGCAGGTGCCTCACCTCGCCGCTCTCCAGCCGCGAGAGCTCCAGGAGGTCCTCCACCAGGCGGTGCAGCCGCTCGGCGTGGCGGTCCACGATGCCCACGAACTCCCGGGCCGTGTCCGCGCGGTCGAGGGCGCCCGAGAGCAGGGTCTCCGTGGCGGCCCTCACCGCCGCCACCGGCGTGCGGAGTTCGTGGGACACGTTGGCCACGAAATCCCGCCGGATGCGCTCCAATCGCCGGAGTTCCGTCACGTCCGAGAGCACCGCCACGATGCCCGTGGTGGGGTCTTCAATGGGGGTCACGCGCACGAGCACCCTCCGGCCCCGCACCGGGAGCTCCTCCTGGACGCTCTCGCGCTCGGCCTCGGCGAGCTCCACCAGGCCCTGGACGCCCTCCTGGGCGATGGCCTCGGTCAGCGGGCGGCCCAGCACCTCCGGACCCACCCCGAGGAGGCCCCGCAGCGCGCGGTTGGCGTGCACCACCACGCCGTCGGCGTCTGTTACCAGCACGCCCTCGGCCATGCCTTCGAGAATGGCCTCCAGGCGGTCCCTCGGTGGCGTGGGGCCGGGGGTCAACGCTCGTCCCCGGGCGAGGCCGCGAAGCGGTAGCCCACGCCGCGCACCGTGTAGATGTAGTCCCCCGCGGGGCCGAGCTTCTCGCGCAGGCGCTTGATGTGCGTGTCCACGGTGCGTGTCTCCACGTGGAGGGTGAGGCCCCACACGTCCGCCAGGAGGGTGTCCCGGGACTGCACGCGGTTCCTGCGCTCGCACAGGGTATTCAAGAGCCGGAACTCCAACGCCGTGAGGGTCACCTCGTCGCCGTCGACGTACACCCGGTGGGCCGTGCGGTCGAGCTGGAGCCTCCCGAAGGTGACCCGGTCCCCGGGCGCGGCGGGGGCCTCGCCGTCGCCCCGGCGCAGCACGGCCTTCACGCGCAGCACCAGCTCCCGCACGCTGAAGGGCTTGACCACATAGTCGTCCGCGCCGAGCTCGAAGCCCACCACGCGGTCGATCTCGTCCCCCTTGGCGGTGACCATCACCACGGGAACGTGCCGGGTGGCGGGGTGGGATTTGAGCGTGCGGCACACCTCGGTCCCGGGGCTGTCCGGGAGCATCAGGTCCAGGAGCACCAGGTCCGGCGGGTCCGCCAGGGCCCTGCGGGTGCCCTCCCCCGCGCGCCCGACCACCTGCACGGTGAAGCCCGCCTGGTCGAGGTTGTACTCCAGCACCCGGGCAAGGTCCGGCTCGTCCTCGATGATCAGCACCCGCGGCATCGCCACGGGATCGTACTACGTCCCGCCCCGCCGGGCGTTACGGCGCAGTAACAACCTCCCTCAGCGCCGTCGGCGCCGGGGCGAGGGCCCCTCCGGGGCGCCTCCCGCGGGGGCCTGCCACCCGGGCGAGGCCGGCGCCGGGCGCCCCTCGGAGAGCACCACCGCCGCGGCGACCACCAGCACGAGCACCAGGGACAGCGCCCCGGTGACCGCGAGGACCACGAGCCTGCGCTTGAGCATCTCCTGGCGCTTCTCCGCCAGGAGCTGGGAGGCGTCCACCCGGCGGTCTTCCCAGGGGAGCCCGAGGAGCTGCTGCAGCGCGCCCACGGACGGCCCGAGCTCCCGCTCGGTGTCGGGCCCTTCGAGGGCGGCCACCACGGGCGCAAACCCCGAGGGCGTGTCCAGGCCGAGCCTCACGGTCACCACCGGGCGGTACCCGATCCCCGGGTGCCTGCGCTGGAGGAACGCCTCGCGCTGGACCACCACGGCGCGGCTGCCCGCCACGGGGGTCTCCTGGGACCACACGGTGAAGAGCACCCGGAAGGCGCGGCGCACACGGCGCCGGTCCACGGAGATGGCCGAGCGCCCGAAAAGGAGCACCGGCGCGAAGAGGAGGGACAGCACGGAGAGCGCGCCCAGGCCGAGGCCCCCGAGGACCCCAGCGCCCTCCTCGCGGGAGGCGACCAGCGCCGCCGCGAGGCCCATGGCCGCGCCGGACACCAGGGTGACGGCGCCCAGGGCCTTGAGCCCGCAGGCGGTGCCCTCCTCCCAGCGAAGCTCGTCCCCCCGCCGCTCCAGCCGCCCGAGGATGCCCATGCGCACAGTGCGCGCCCGGCGGGGTCACTTGTCAATCGTGGCCGGCCGCTGCCTCCGGCACCGGGTGCCATTCCCATGGCACGGGGTGCCGAGGCATCGCCCGGGATCCCCGCGAGCCCTCAACCGCCGAGCGCGCCGAAGGCCTCGCTCACCCGGTCGAAGCGCAGCGTGTACCGCTCGCCCTCGGCCGACACCACCCGCCCGTAGACCTCCTCGACGGCGCCGCCCGCGCGCGCGAGCACCAGCCGCGCCGCGGCCGACGCCCCCAGCGGCGCCGCCGTGCGCAGCGTCACGCTCGCCGAGGACGCCGCCAGCACCCAGGCCCGGTGCGCCTCGGGCGCCAGCGCCTTGCCCTCGACCAGGTACAGCGTCACCTCCAGGGGCGTCGCGAGCGCGCGCTCGGGCGCCGGCGGCGGCAGCGAGACGCCCCCGGGGCCCTCCAACGCCCCCACCGCGTACACCGTCATCGCCTCGGCCGAGCCCTTCGGCACGAAGGACCGCTCGGAGTCGATGCGCAGCGGCCGGCCCACCGCCCGCCGCGTCGCCTCGGAGATCAGCACCTCGCCCGCCGCGGTGATGGACTCGATCCGCGCCCCGACGTTCACCGTGCGCCCCACGGCCCCGTACTTCACCCGCTGGGCGCTGCCGAGGTTGCCCACCACCGCCTCGCCCGTGTGGATCCCGATCCCCAGGGCCACCGTCGGCAGGCCGTGGGCGGCGTTCCAGGCGTCCACCTCGGACATCGCGCGCTGCATCTCCAGGGCGCAGCGGACGGCCCGCGCGGCGTGGTCCTCCAGGTACAGGGGCGCCCCGAAGATCACCAGCATCCCGTCGCCCAGGATGTCGTCAATCGTTCCGTCCTGCCGGTGGATCAGCGGGGTCATGACCTCCAGGTAGCGGTTGAGCATCCCGGTCACCAGCTCCGGCGGGTGCTGCTCGCAGAGGGAGGTGAACCCCCGCAGGTCGGTGAACAGCACGGTCACCGTGCGCCGCTCGCCGCCGATCTCGACCCCGCGCTCGGACGCCAGGAGCTGCGCCACCACGTCGTCCGACAGGTACTGCCCGAAGGCCCGCTGGATGAACCGGTTGCGGGCCTCGATCTGCGCGGTGCGCTCGCGCACCCGGTCCTCAAGCGTGGCGTAGTGCCGGGCGTTGTCAATCGCGATCGCCGCCTGCGACGCCAGGAGCCCCACCACGTCGGCCCGCGCCGGCGAGAACGCCCCAGCCGTGAGGTTGTTCTCCAGGTAGATCACGCCCTTGACGGCCCCGAGGCTCACCACGGGCTGGCACAGCACCGACCGCGGCCCCGCCGACCGCACGTACGGGTCCGACGCGAAGGTCCGCGAGGCCCGCGCGTCCTCCAGCACCACCGCCGCCCGGCTGCGCACCGCGTAGTTGAGCACCGCCTCGGGGAGCCCCGCCAGGCCCTCACCCCCGTCGTGGGCCCCCGCGGCCGCGGCCGCCCCCTCGCCGTCGCCCACGCGCGCCTCGGCCTCGACCGCGAGCTGCCCGTCGCGCTCCAGGAGCAGCACCGCGCGCTCGGCCCCGGCGTTCTCCATCAGCGCCCGCAGGAGCGCCCGCACCAGCGCCGGGAGCTGCACCTCGCGCGACAGCGCCTGCGAGGCGCGCACCACCGAGAGGGCGTCGAAGCTCGGCCCGCCCGCGGTCCCGCGCCCGGTCCCGCGGGTGCTGGTCAGCGCGTCCGGGGCCGGGAGCGCCTCGGGGTGGCGCTCCTCGAGCCAGGCGACCTTGCCGTGGGCCCCCCAGCGCTGGTACGCCTCGCGCGCGTCGCGGAGGTAGTGCCGCGCAGGCAGCGCGTGGCCGCAGCCCAGGAGGAACCTCCCGGCGGCCTCGCAGGCCACGGCCTCGTCGAGGCCGAACTCGTTCGCCTGCGCCAGCTCGATCGCCTGGTCGTAGCGGTCGCGCGCCCCGCGCGCGTCGCCGTCCACCCGCATGAGCTCGGCCTCCAGGAGCGCGACCTTCTGGGAGAAGTTCATCGGCGCGGCCTCGGCCCAGCGCCGGAGCTGCGCCAGGGAGCGCTCCGCCGCGGCGCGCGCGGGCGCCCCCGCCACGCCGAGCCGCGCCAGGGCCGCGAAGAAATGGTGTATCGGTTGGTTGAACTGGCTCAGCACGCTGTCGAGCAACGGCTCGCCCTCGTCCGCCAGGGCCGCGGCCTCGTCGAAGCGGCCGAAGAGCACCGCCAGCACCAGCCGCGCCGTGGCGGCGTTCGAGAGGCTCATCCGGTCGTTGCGGGCGACCAGCTCCGGGGCGACGGCGGCGTGGTCGTAGAGGGGCCCGAGGAGCGCCCACGGGCGCTGGCCCGGGGCCGCGAGGTTCGAGGCCGCCTGGTGCCAGGGGAGGTGCGAGTGCAGCGCGATGTCGTTGCGCACGCGGCGCATGGTGCGGGTGTAGTGGGCCATCTCTTCGAGCAGGCCCTCGAGGTCCTGGCCCTGGAAGAACGCGTACTTGGCCGCGACGTGGCCGCCGTAGGTGCCGAACTCGACCTCGCCGGTCTCGAGGCCGACGCGGAAGGCCTGGCGCTCGCCGTCGGCGCAGGCCCGCAGGTGCTCGCGCCAGAAGCGCGTGTGGCAGTTGAACAGGTGCAGCGCCTGGGCCTTGTAGCGGGCCACGTCGGGCCGCCCGAGGGCCCGCTCGCCGAGGCGGCCGAAGCCGTAGCCGCGCTCGACGGCGCCGGCGAGGCCCGCGAGGAGCAGCCCGTACACCGCGTACACCAGGGACGACACGGCGCAGTTTCCGTGCGCCGCCACGAGCTGCAGCTGCCGCAGGGCCACCGTGGCGAACACCAGCGGCGAGGCCACGTACGCCGACGAGTAGATCTTGCAGATCAGGGTGACGGCCGTGCGCACCGCCGGGTCGGCGATGTCGCCCATCCCCGCGAGGTCGTCGTCCGAGCGCCCCGCGAGCGCCGCCTCGGTCTCGCCCAGGGCCCGCACCACGTCGTCGAGGGACGGGGACCGCGGGATGTGCACCCCGAGCGCGTCGAGGTAGTCCAGCGCGTGGGCGAGGGCGTCCAGCGGCCGCCCCTGGGCGTTCAGCGCCTCGGTGCGCACCTCCTGGAGCCGCTGCGCGTCGAGCGGGGCGCGGGCCTCGCGCACGCCCTCGGCGAAGAGCGCCTCCATCCGGTCGAAGCGCCCGGTCTGGAACGCCGTCTCCGCCGCGGTGCCCGTGAGGTCCAGGGCGAGCTCGTAGGCGCCCGCCCAGCGGTCGTCGCCGAGGAGCTCCAGGCCCACGCGGGCATGCTCGTGCGCGGCGGCGAAGGCCGCGGAGGCCCGGGCCCGCGCGGCGGCGGCGCGGTTGAGCCCGGCGAGCGCGGCGCGCTCGGGCCCGCGGGCGAGCGCGCGCCCGGCGTTCAGGTGCCCCACCAGGTCGAAGAGGTGCGGCGCCTGCGGGTCCTCGCCCCAGGCGGCGGCCATGCGCCGGCCGAGCGCCCAGTGCAGCGCCGCGCGCTCGCCCGGGGGCGTGAGCCCGTAGGCGGCCTCCTGCACCCGGTCGTGGGCGAAGCGGCAGCGCACGGTGACCGCGTCGGCGAGGGCCCCGTCGGCCTCGTCGGGCTCGCCCGTGGCGAGCAGCCGGTAGTCGTCGTCGAGGGCCAGCACGAGGCCCTCGGAGACGGCAGGCCAGAGGCTCCGCCACGCGGCCGCCGCGGGCGCCCCGGTGGCCACGGCGAGCGCCCGGAGCTCGAAGCGCGCCCCCAGCGCCCCGGCCACGCGCAGGGCCTCGCGGGTGGCCTCGGGCAGCGCGCGCAGCCGGGCGGTCATCAGGTCGGCCACGTTGTCGGTGATGTCCTTCGCGCGGATCGCGTCGAGGTCCCAGGTCCAGCGCTCGCCGGCGCGGAGCAGGCCCTCGCGGTGCAGGGCCGTCAGGAACGCCCGCAGGAAGAACGGGTTCCCGCGGGTCTTGGCGTACGCCACGGCGGCCAGGTCGCGCACGGCCTCGGGCGCCGCCTCGAGGGCGTCGGCCACGAAGCGCTCGGCGACCGCGGGCCCGAGGGGCTCCAGGGCGATTGTCTCGACGGCCCCGCGCCGGCGCAGCCGGTCGCGCGCCAGCAGCAGCGGGTGCCCCTCGGGGACCTCGTTGTCGCGGTAGGCCCCCACCACCAGCCGGTGGCGCGCGTCGGGGGTGACCAGCACGGTCTCCAAGAGGCGCAGCGAGCCCGGGTCGGCCCACTGCAGGTCGTCGAGGAAGAGCGCCAGCGGGTGCTCGGGCCGCGCCACGGCGCCGACGAAGAGCCCGAACACGTGCTCGAAGCGCGCCTGGGCCTCGCTCGCGGGGAGCTCGGGCACCGCGGGCTGCGGCCCGAGCACCATCCCCAGCTCGGGGAGCACCTCGACGAGCACCTGCCCGAGGCCCCCGAGGGCCCCGAGGAGCCGCTCGCGCCACGCGGCGAGCTGCGCGGCGCCCTCGCCCAGGAGCTGCTGCGCGAGGGCCCGGAACGCGTCCAGGAGCGGGGCGTACGGCCGGTCGCGCCGGAGCGCGTCGAATTTGCCCGCGAGGAAGATCCCCCGGCGCGCCGTGAGGGGCCGGAAGAGCTCCTGCACGACGGAGGTCTTGCCCACGCCGGCGTAGCCCGCCAGGAGCACCAGCGCCGCGGGGCCGTCGCCGGCGCGGTCGAGGGCCTGTTCGAGCGCGGCGACCTCGGGCTCGCGGCCGTACAGCCGCCGCGGGAGCGTGAAGCGCAGCGGGCGCCGGTCGCGGGCGAGCTCAAAGGGGGTGAGCTCGCGGTCCTCGCGCAGTTGCCGGAGGCACTCGGCGAGGTCGGTCCGGAGGCTCCCGGCGGAGGGGTACCGGTCCTCGGCGTCCTTGGCGAGGAGCTTGAGGGTGATGTCCGAGAGCACCGCGGGGACGCGCGGGTCCCGCGCGGACGGGGCGTCGGGCACGCGGGCGAGGTGCGCGTGGACCAGCTCCAGCGGGTCCAAGGTGCGAAACGGCAGCTCGCCCACGAGGAGCTGGTAGAGCGTGGCCCCGAGGGCGTACAGGTCGCTGCGAAAGTCCACCGGGCGGTTCATGCGCCCGGTCTGCTCCGGGGCCATGTACGCGAGGGTCCCCTCGTGGACGGCGGGGGTGTCGAAGCGGGCGTCCTCGGCCTCCAGCCGCGAGGCGGCGCCGAAGTCAATGAGCTGCACGGCGCCGTTGGCCCGGCGGAACACCAGGTTGGAGGGCTTGACGTCGCGGTGCACGAGCCCGTGGGCGTGCACCCGCGCGAGGACGTCCGCGGCGCTCGCGGCGACGTGGAGCACCTCGACGAGCGGGAGCCGCCGCTCGCGGGCGAGCACGTCGAGGGCGACGCCGCCGATGTCGTGGTAGACCAGGGCCCAGCGGTCCCCGTCGCGGCCGAAGGCGCGGGGCCGCGGCACGCCCGGGGTGCCGTCGAGGCTCCGCAGCAGGTCGTGCTCGCGGCGGAAGCGCGCGACCTCCGCGGGGGTCGCCCGGCGCTCGCGCAGGACCTTGACGACCACGGGCTCGTCGCCGAGGCGGCCCTGGTACACCAGCGCGCGCTGCGTGCGAGAGAGCTCCGCGCCGACCTGCACCCCGAGGATCGAATCACTCATCTTTGGGCGTCATTGGGGCCCAGGGCCGCAAGAACGTCAAGCCGCGCGCCCAGCTCGGCCATGGTGGCAGGCCGTGGCTTGTCGACCGTCTCGTCACCGCCGCGCGACGGTCTTGGTGACCTCCAGGGCGCCGCCGCCGTAGCCCCAGGCCAGCGCGCGGCGGACCATGGGTGACCGGTAGAGCCCCGTGTCCAGCAGCCGCTGGAGCCCGTCCTGGAGGGCTCCCCGGGCCATGGATGGGAGCCCCAGCTCGCGCGCGCACCGAAGCCGGTACCGCAGCCCCTCGGCCCGCAGCGAGCGCCCCGAGAGCACGGCCCCCGCGGCCTCCGCGGCGAGCTCTCCCGAGCGCAGCGCCTGGAAGATCCCCTCGCCGGTGAGCGGGTCGATGAAGCGCCCCGCGTCCCCGCAGGAGAACAGCCCGTCGGGGTCCCTCGGGCGTGGCTCCGACGCCAGCGGCAGGGACCACACCCTCACGGCCTCCGGCGGGCGCCCCAGGCGACGCTCCAGGAAGCGCTCCAGCAAGGTCTTGAGGGCCGTCCCCGCGCGGGCGTAGCCGTCGTTTCGGAGGTACACTCCCACGTTGCACACCCCGCCCACCGCGGGGAAGATCCACCCGTAACCAAAGGGCAGGTCCGCTTCGAAGTAGTGCTCGCTCACCGACGGGTCCCCGAGGGGCTCGGCGCCCTGGAGGTAGCTGGTCGCGCTCACCGCCAGCGCGCGCCCCCGGGGGCGGCTCTCGTGCGTCCAGGCCACGCTCCCGTGGCCGTCCGCGGCGAGCACCACCGGCGCCTCCCACGGTCCCGAGGCCCCGCGCACGCCGCGCACCCGGTCACCCTCGCGCAGGAGACCGCGGACGTTCTCTCCCTCGAAGACCCTGGCGCCCGCGCGCTCCAGGGTGCGTCGCAGGGCGTCGTCCAGGGCCAGGCGCGGCACGATCCTGCCGGGGAGAGCCCCGTAGTCCCGCGGGATCCGTGCGCCGTCGGGCAGGATCGCCACGGCGCCCTTGACCACCGCGTGGGGCGCGCTCGCCAGGTGCTCCCCCGCGCCGAGGGCCTCCAGGAGCGCCACGGCGCGGTTGGAGAGCGCGTCCCCGCAGGTCTTGTCCCGCGGGAAGCGCGCCCGATCGAGCACAGCCACCCGCAGCCCCTGGCGCGCGAGGGTGATCCCCGCGGCGCAGCCCGCGGGGCCCGCGCCCACGATCACCACGTCCCAGCGCTGGGACACGCCAGGGTCCGGCGTCGGGCTCAGCCTCGGCCGCCGCCGGAGTCGGTCCCGCTGTCGCGGCCTCCGCCTCCGCCGCCGGAGTCGGCGCCACCGTCGGCGCCGCCGTCACGGCCGCCTCCGCCTCCGTCCGTGCCGCCGTCACCCGGGCCCGGACCGGGACCCGGACCAGGGCCCGGTCCCATGCCGTCCATGCAGCGGTCCCCGGAGTAGATGCACAGGTTCGACACGCAGCAGTACATGCCCACGCGCATCTCCCCCACGCGCCAGCAGGAGTCACAGTCCGCGCCCGTCGCGCAGGTGCTCGGACACACCCCGCCCATCCCTCCATCGGGCGGTGGGGGCGGCGGCGGCGGGGGTGGTGGCGGCGGCGGCGGGGGTGGCGGCGGGGGTGGTGGCGGTGGCGGCGGGGGTGGCGGCGGCGGCACCGGGGGCGGGTTCGGTGGCGGGGGCGGCGGCGGCGTCGTGCTGTCCATGGACGCCTCGTCCACGTCCGCGTCGTCTACGTCACCGTCCAGGGCAGCGTCTTCTTCCAGGCCCGTGGTGCCGCTTCCGCCGCACCCGAGGAGCCATGCCACGCCGAGAAGGATCAGCCACCGTGAAGGACGCATGAGACTCCTTGGAGGGCCCCGGAGTCACACCGGCGCCCGCCGCGAGTCGTACACCCTCTCTGCCCGGGACTCAAGTCCCGGAGGGCGCTCGCTCAGCTGCCCGCGCCGTCCAGCGCGCCGTCCGGGCTGGCGTCCGGGCCACCGCCGCCGTCGGGGCCACCGCCCCCGTCGGGGCCGCCCCCGTCGGGACCTCCCGCCTCGGGTCCGCCCCCGTCGGGCGGAGGCATCACGTCGCACGTGGGCTCCGGGCGGTAGATGCACAGCGACGTCACACAGCAGTACGACCCCGTCCGAGGCTCCCCAGCCCTCCAGCACGACATCTCACACTCGAAGGACGTGGTGCACGACGACACGCACATCCCCCCACCTCCCATACCGGTGTCGGGTCTTCCCGTATCGGGTGGGGTAGTGTCGGGCGGTGTGGTATCGGGTGGGGTGGTGTCGGGCGGTGTGGTATCGGGCGGAGGCTGGTCCAGGGGGGGGACATCGAAGGGCGGGAGGGTGTCCTCTTCGATGACGTCTTCCATGTCGCCCCCGTCGGCGTCTTCGGGGACAAAGGGGGTGTCTCCGCTGGCGCCGCCGCAGGCGGCGAGGCCAGAGACCAGCACGAAGGGAAGCAAGGACCTGGGCAGCAAAGTGGGCACTCCGGTGCGGTGGTGGTGCCGGGCACTATGGCACGAAAAGGTGCCGCCCGGGGCCCTCCGGGGGTATATACCGCGCGATGCTCGAAGAACCCCTGCGCGAGGCGCTCACCTTCGACGACGTGCTCCTGCTGCCGGCGTACAGCGACTTTCTGCCGCGGGAGGCGGACACCCGGACGAGGCTGTGCCGCGGGATCGAGCTACAGATCCCGCTGGTGTCCTCGGCGATGGACTCGGTGACCGAGGCCCGGGCGGCGATCGCCATGGCCCGCGAGGGGGGCCTCGGGATCGTGCACAAGAACCTCACCCCCGAGGAGCAGGCCCTTGAGGTCGAGAAGGTCAAGCGCGCCGAGAGCGGGATCGTGGTTGACCCGGTGACCGTGGGGCCGGACACGCGCCTGCGGGACGCGCTGGAAATCATGCGTCGGCGGAACATCTCCGGCCTGCCCGTGGTGCAGGAGAACCGCGCCGTGGGGATCATCACGAGCCGGGACCTGCGCTTCGAGACGCGCATGGAGGCGCCGGTCTCGCAGGTGATGACCCCGAGGGAGCGCCTGGTCACCGTGGGCCCGTCGGTGACCAACGACCAGGCCCGGGAGCTTTTGCACCGGCACCGGATCGAGAAGCTCCTGGTGGTAGACCCGGGCGACGGGCACCTGGTGGGGCTGATCACCATCCGGGACCTGCTCCAGGCCGAGCGCTTCCCCAGGGCCGTCAAAGATGCCAGGGGGAGGCTCCGGGTGGGCGCCGCCCTGGGCGTCGGCCCGGACCGCGAGGAGCGCGCCGGGAGGCTCGTGGACGCCGGCGTGGACGTGCTCGTGGTGGACACCGCCCACGGCCACTCCCGGGGCGTGATCGACGCGGTGGGGGCCACCCGCGCGCGCTTCCCGGAGGTGCCCGTGATCGCCGGAAACATCGCCACCGCCGAGGCCGCCGAGGCCCTCCTGGCCGCCGGGGCCGACGCCCTCAAGGTGGGCATCGGACCAGGGAGCATCTGCACCACCCGCGTCGTGGCCGGGGTGGGCGTGCCGCAGGTGACCGCCATCTCCGACGTGTCCCGCGCCGCGAAGCGCCACGGCGTACCGGTCATCGCCGACGGCGGGATCAAGTACTCCGGCGACGTCGCCAAGGCCCTGGCCGCCGGCGCCGACGTGGTGATGATCGGCTCGCTCTTCGCCGGCACCGACGAGGCCCCCGGCGAGCTGGTGCTCTACCAGGGCCGCTCGTACAAGCTCTACCGCGGCATGGGCTCCCTGGGCGCCATGCTCCGGGGCTCCAAGGACCGCTACGCCCAGGTCGGCGCCTCGGACGAGAAGCTCGTCCCCGAGGGCATCGAGGGCCGCGTGCCCTACCGCGGGACCCTCTCCAGCAACATCCACCAGCTCGTGGGGGGCCTCCAGGCCGCCATGGGCTACACCGGCTGCCGCACGCTCTCGGAGCTGCACGCCCGCGCCCGCTTCGTGCGCTCCACGGCCCTGGGCCTGCGCGAGAGCCACGTCCATGACGTGATCATCACCGAGGAGGCCCCAAACTACCGCAAGGCGGAGTAGGCTCCAGCGCACCCGCCGTGGCCCTGAACCTCCGACAGTTCGTCCGCAACGTCGCCTCCCAGTGGCTCGGCATCGTCCTCCAGGCGGTGGTCGCCTTCGCCGTCACGCCGTACCAGATCCGCCGCCTCGGCGAGGAGGGCAACGGCGTGCTCATGGTCATCAACAGCTACGTGGGCTACTCCGGGCTCCTGAACCTCGGCCTCGGCTCGGCCATCGTGAAGTACATCGCCGAGCACAACGCCCGCGAGGAGTGGGACGAGCTCAACGAGACCGCCTCCACCATCTTCACCATCTACCTCGCCATCGGGGCCTTCTGCCTCCTGGCGGGCCTCGCCCTGGCGGTCCCGCTGCCGCACCTGGCGCGGCTCCCGCCGGAGCTGGCCAGCCAGGGCCAGCTGCTGCTGTGCTTGATGAGCGTGGCGCTGTTCTTCCAGTTCCCGGGGAGCGTGTACTCCGGCGCCCTCATGGGCCTGCAGCGCTTTGACCTCATCAACACGTACGTGCTGGTGCTGCTCGTCGCCCGCACCGTGGGCGTGGTGCTGGTGCTCAAGTACCACCCGAGCCTGGTCCTGGTCGGGGCCATCAACATGGCGTCGTTCATCCTGGACCAGGTGGCCGCGTACCTCTGGAGCCGCAGGCTCCTGCCGCAGCTCCGTTGCTCGCCGTCGCTCTTCCGCCGCGCGCGCGTCCGGAAGGTCTTCGGGTTCTCCTCGCAGGCGTTCCTCTTCCAGGTGGCCGAGCGGCTCATCAACGCCACGGACTCGCTGGTGATCACCCAGGCCAAGGGGCCGGGGCCCGTGACGCACTACCAGAACGGCCTGACCCTCGTTGATAAAGCACGGGAATTATTGGAGAAAGCCGCCATTGTCCTCATGCCCGGGGTGAGCGACGCGGCGGCCCGCAAGGACACCCGGACCCTGCGCTCGCTGTGGCGCTCGGGCAACAAGGCCTCCCTCATGCTGGCCATGCCCGTGGCCCTGGTGCTCATCGTGTGGGGCCGCCACGTGGTCACCCTGTGGCTCGATCAAGACCTGGCCTCCAAGGCCTACGAGAGCCTCGCCTGGCTCGCGGCGGCGTTTGTCATGCAGACCCTCGGGCGCGGCGTGGCCAAGCCCCTCTTCGAGGGCTGGGGCAAGATCTCCCTCCCGGCGCGCGTCACCATCGTGGAGGGCGCGGCCAACCTGATCCTGAGCGTCGTGCTGGTGCGCACCTGGGGCATCGCCGGGGTGGCCTTCGCCACCTTCCTCCCGGCGGCGGTGTCGGGGCTCCTGGTGCTGCCGTACCTGGCGTGCCGGGAGCTCCAGGTGTCCTTCCTGGCGCACCTGTTCCACACCTTCGTGCGCGCGCTGCCGCCGCTGGTGCCCGCCTACGGGGTGCTGTGGTACGCCGAGCGCCTGGGGCTCCACCAGCACCTCTGGGGCCTCGCGGTCACCTGCCCGCTGGTGCTCCTGGTGTACGTCCTCGGGGGCCTCGTGGTTACGTTCCAGCGGGACGAGCGCGCCGCGCTGATGGCCCCCATCCTGCGCAGGCTCGGCCGCGCGTAGCGCTCAATACGGGAGCTTCCAGGCGTCCAGGAGCTGCCTGGCGATGGCGCTCGACGGCGTCCACCGCAGGGCGTGGTCCCGCAGCCAGATGGCCACCGGGTTGTGCCAGTGGGCCACCGCCCCGAGCCTCCTGGCCGCGGTCACCACCGCGTTGGCCCGGGGGATCCGGAGGTTCTCGTAGGCCCTCAGGCACGCCGTGAGCTCCCCCCCGCGGGCCAGGGAGTCACCCAGCACCAGCGCGTCCTCGATGGCCTGGCAGGCCCCCTGGCCGAGGTTCGGCGTCATCGCGTGGGCCGCGTCCCCGAGGAGCGTCACCCGCCCCTCGCCCCAGCGCTCCACCGGCGGGCGGTCACAGATGTCCGCGCGGAAGATCGCCTCCTCGGGCGTGGCCGCCAGGAGCTCGGGCACCGGCGAGGCCCAGTCCCGGTACAGCTCCGTAAGAAACGCCTTGGCCCCGTCGGGGGGGTCCTTGGCCCCCTGCGGGGCGTCCGCCACGGCGAACCAGTAGAACCTCCCGCCGTCAATGGTGCAGCCCCCGAAGCGCGCCGTGGGCCCCCAACCCTCGCCCCCGAAGCCCGGCTCCACCCCGCACAGCGTGGGCGCGATCCCCCGCCAGCACGTGTACCCCGCGTACACCGGCTCGCCGTCCCCGAGCACCTGCGCGCGCACCGCGGAGCGCAGGCCGTCCGCGCCGACCAGGACGTCACACGCCTCGTCCCCGCCGTCGCTGAAGCGCGCGGTCACCCGCGTGCCGTCCTGGGCGTAGCCCGTACACGTGCGCCCGAGGTGCAGGCGCTCGCGCCCAAGGGCCTCCACCAGGAGCTCGTGGAGCGTCGCCCGGTGGATGCCCACCAGCGGCGCCCCCGCCTCGCGCGTGAGGGCGTCGGAGTCCTCCCGGGTGAGCCTCGTCAAGCGCTGCCCGTCCGAGCGCCACAGCTCCCCCGCCCGCAGGTGCGCGCCGGTCTTCTCCAGGGCCTCGCCCACGCCAAGGCGCCGCAGGGCCAGCACCGCGTTGGGCTGGATCGTCAGCCCCGCCCCCACCGGGCGCAGCGCCTCCGCCCGCTCGTACACCTCCGCCTCGAAGCCCGCCCGCCGCAGCGCGATCGCCGCAGAGAGCCCGCCGATGCCCGCACCCACCACCACGATCCGACCGCCGCTGGTCATTGCGTGTCCTCCCTTCCAGCGTACCTTACAGACTCTACCGCACCCCGGGGCTCCTCCAACGATGTACCCGACGCGGGAAGCCCTCGTCGGCGCGCCTGCCAAGGGCTCGCGCCAGCGCCAGGAGCTGCACCTGGTGCGCGCTCTCCAGGTTCTCCGGGGTGCCCTCAAAGACGGCGCTGGGGCCGTCGATGGCCACCACCGCGGAGCCCTCGCCGGTTGGGGTCTCGACCACGGCGTAATAGCGCGCCGCCGCGCCCGACGCCTCGCGGAGCGTGAGGGTGTAGCGTACGCCCTCCTGGGGCTTCACCGCAGAGGGTCCCCGAGGGGCCCTGCCTCGAAGGCCACGACCCCGCCGACGAGGGTGAGCTCCACCCGCCCCCGCAGCGAGCGCCCCGCGAAGGGCGTGTTGCGCCCCTTGGACCGGAAGCGCGACGGCTCCACGGTCCAGAGCGCCTCCGGGTCCAGCACGGCGACGTCCCCCGGGGCCCCCACGGCCAACGTGCCCGCGGCGAGCCCGAAGGCCCTGGCCGGCGCGCTGGTGAGCGCGTCCACGAGCCTCAGGGCCCGGAGCCTCTCAGCGCGCACCAGCTCCAGGAGGAGCGGCACGCAGGTCTCCAGCCCCACCATCCCGAAGGCCGCCTCGGCGAACTCACAGTCCTTCTCCAGGTTGGCGTGGGGCGCGTGGTCCGTGGCCACGCAGTCCAGGGTGCCGTCGGCCAGGGCGGCGATCAGGGCCTCGCGGTCTGCCTCCTCGCGCAGGGGAGGGTTCACCTTGCACGCCGTGCGGTACCCCAGCACGGCCTCGTCGGTCAGCATGAGGTGGTGGGGCGTGACCTCGGCGCTCACCGGCAGCCCCCGGTCCCGCGCCGCGCGCAGGAGCGCGACGCTCCCGCGGGTGCTCGCGTGGGCCAGGTGGTAGCGCGCGCCGGTGAGCTCGGACAACATTAAATCGCGCGCCACGATGTGGTCCTCGGCCACCCGGGGCCAGCCCTTGAGCCCGAGGCGCGTGGCCACCGCGCCCTCGTGCATCTGCGCCCCGTGGGTGAGGATCGGGTCCTCGGCATGCTGCACCAGCACCAGCCCGAAGGTGCGGGCGTACTCCAGCGCGCGGCGCAGCACCGCCGCGTCGGCCACGCAGCGCCCGTCGTCGCTCACGGCCACGCAGCCGCCGTCGCGCAGGTCGGCCATCTCCGTGAGCTCCCGGCCCTCCTGCCCGCGGGTCACCGCGCCGATGGGGTGCACCCTCACCACGCCGTCGGTCCGGGCCCTCGCCACGATCATCTCCGTGACCGCGCGGTTGTCGTTCACAGGCTTCGTGTTGGGCATCGCGCACACGGTGGTGAAGCCCCCCGCCGCCGCCGCCCGGGTGCCCGAGGCGATGTCTTCTTTGTACTCCTGCCCCGGCTCCCGAAGGTGCGTGTGCAGATCCACGAAGCCCGGCGTCACCCAGCGCCCCGCGCACTCCACCACCCGCGTGTCCCGGTCCGTAGCCCTCGCCTCGGCCCCGGCCCCGGGGCCCACCCGGGAGACCCTCCCCCCCTCCAGCACCACATCCGCCACGAGGTCCAGGCCCCGTGAAGGGTCCAGAACCCTCCCGCCTCGCAGAACGATCCGCATGTGCGACCCTGTAGTTCCCTGTAGGGAGAGGTAGGTGGGAGTAAGCTACTTCCGACGGGGCTTTCCGCCCAGGAAGGTGACGCCGAGGATTCGGTCGCGGTGGAGCTGGTCGCAGGCGGCCGAGAGGTCCTCGGTGGTGGTGCGGCCCGCCCGGGCCACGAGGATGTATTTGTCAATGAGCCCGTGCCAGGCGAGCGTCTCGGCGCTGCCGAAGACGGAGCTGCCGTCCACGACGATGTACCGGAACTCCTGGCGGATGATGCCCATGAGCACCGCGGCGGACTCCGACGCGAGGGCGGCGTGGGCGCTGGCCACGGGGGGTCCGGCGGGGATGAGGCACAGGCTCCGGGTGATCCCGATGCAGTCCACGGGGCGGTTGGGGTCATCCTGGCGGGCGGCCAGGACGGTGGTGAGGCCGAGCTCGCCGTTGATCCCGAAGAGCCGGTGCTGCGTGGGGTTGCGCAGGGAGGCGTCGATGAGCAGCACCTGGATGCGCCCGCCCTCGGCCAGGGCCAGGGCGAGGTTGGCGGCGGTGACGCTCTTGCCGTCGCCGTCCCGGGGCGAGGTGACCACCAGGATCTGCGTGCTGGACTCCTGCTCCAGGCGGTAGCGCAGGGCGCGGAACTGCGCGGCGGCGAAGCCGTCCGGGTGGGTCATCATCACCAGGTCCTGGGACACCTGGCCGATGTGCTCCGGGGGGTTGATCTGGAGCCAGGTCTGGTGCTGGAACTGCGACGGGTCGCCGCCCATGGCCCCGCCCATGCTCGGGTCCATGCCCGCGGGGACCAGGCCGTACTGCGCCGGCACGGGCATGCCCCCCATCATTCCGCCCATCATGGCCATGTTGGGGTCCATGACCTCCCCCGGGACCACGTAGCCCTGGTTGGGGTCGTAGTAGCCCTGGGGCTGGCCGTAGCCCTGCTGGGCCATGTTGGGGTCCAGGGAGGGGAGCACCTTGGTGCTGTCATCCCCCACCATGCCCATGGGGAGGTGGGCCCGGAGCGCGTCCGCGGTGAGGGTGGGCGCCTCGGTGCCCGTGGCGGCCCCGCGCCAGTCGCCCTGGAGGTTGGGCCTGCCCCCGGCGGGGGTGCCCGGGGAGGCCCCGAAGTTCGAGAACGGCGACTCCACGATGCGGGTGGAGCCACCGGGCTCGTTGAAGTTCGGCAGCTCCGCCACGCGGGTGGCGGCGTCGGTGTCCACGAGCTGCCCGGCGGCGGCGGGCGCCGGCGCGCCCTCGGCGAAGAAGGCCGAGAGGTCCCCGGAGAGCTCCGAGGTCTCGCTCGGCCCGCCCCTGCCGGCCGCGGGCTGCCCCGCGGTCCCCTTGCGGGGAGGAGCGGGAGCGAAGGGTCTCCGGGGGGGATCGTTGGACATTGCGCGCTTGCTCTCTCCTGGGGGGTCCGGCCTACCGACCGCGAGCACCAAGCATCACGATCGGAGTGCGTAGGATAATCTCCAGGTCGGTTTTTAGGAAGGACCAGAAATCTTCCAGCCGGGCGGCGTAGGCCATGTCGAAGAGGAGCTTGGTCCGCATGTCGTCGGCGATGGCCCCCTCGGCCTCGGGGAGCTTGAAGGGGTTCAGGAGCACGTCCTTCATCCCGGCCAGGGCGCTGTCCTCGGGCATGCGTCCCAGGTAGTCCAGGGAGATCTGGGCCAGGCCCGTGAGCCCCGGGCGCACCATGCGGGTGCGCTCCTCGAAGAGGGGGATGGCCGCGGACAGGGTCTTGACCAGCTCCGGGCGCTCGGGCCTGGGGCCCACCAGGGACATGTCCCCCTTCAAGACGTTCCAGAGCTGGGGGAGCTCATCGATCCGGGTCTTGCGCAGGAACGCCCCGAGGCGGGTGACCCGGTTGTCGTTGGCCTGGGCGAGCTGGGCGCCGGCCTTCTCGGCGTTGATGCGCATGGACCGGAACTTCCACATCCGGAAGGTGGGCATGGCCTGGTGGTCCATGGGCCCCGCCGAGGGGTTCCCGCCCACACGAATTTGCGAATAGAACACCGGCCCCGGGTCGTCCAGGTAGATGGCCGCGGCCACGACGGGGAACAGCGGCCCCACCACGCACAGGCCGAGCGTCGCCCCGGCCACGTCCATGGCCCGCTTGACAACCCTGACCTTCCAGTCCATGGCCGGTTTCTACCACACCTCCGGGGGGCGCTCGCAACCGCTGTTCCGTTGGCCACCGGGGGTGGGGGCGTGGTACACTGCCCGGGATCCGACCGGAGAGGTACCGACGACCCCCGTGGCGCTCTCGTTTACCGCGTGTGTACCTGGCGAGCTACGCTTCCGCGACCTGGTGGGCACCATGGTCCGGGAGGTGTGCCGCCGGGTGGAGCGGGACGCCGGCTGCGAGGGGCTGGAGTGGCGGGTGGTGAGCGCCTACAACGAGGCGTTCAACAACATCGTGGAGCATGCGTACGCCGCGGGGCACGGCGAGGTCGAGGTGCTCCTGCGGGTGGACGAGGCCACGGATCGCCTGGTGCTCCGGCTGGTGGACCACGGGGCGGGCTTTGACTTCGGCACCTCCGGCGCGGTGGAGGCCCCGCCGGTGGACGCGCTGTCGGACGGGGGCATGGGGCTGTTCATCATCCGGCAGTCCATGACGGAGGTGCAGTATGAGCGCCGCGAGGACCGGAACCATCTCACCATGACAAAGCGGCTTTCCGAGTGCGCGGCCCCCGGCCGGGCGCTCCACGGGGACGGGCGATGTTGACGCACGAGACGACCGAGAAGGGCAACGCCACCATCCTGCGGTTCAGCGGGAGCCTGGACGCGCTCACCGTGCCCGAGGTGCGGCCCGCGGTGGACCGGCTCATCGAGCGCGGGGGCATCAAGGTGGTGGTGGACATGAGCGCCGTGACCACCATTGACAGCTCCGGCGTGGCGCTGATCATCTCGCTCTTCAAGCGCCTCGGGGCGCAGAAGGGCGTGGTGCGCGTGGCGGGGGTAGCAGGCCAGCCCAAGGAGATCTTCTATTTCCTGAGGCTGGAGCAGGCCCTGGCGCTCTTCCCCTCGGTGGACGAAGCCCTCAAGGGCTTCTAGACAACGCTTCCCGGAGGACCCTGAGAGGCCGTGGCGCGCATCGTCTCCCTCGGCCCCGTGGACGCTGGAAAGGCCTGGCGCCTGGAGGCCGAGTGCCTCCTCGGGCGGCGCCTGGACTGCCACGTGTGCGTCCACGACCAGCGGGCCTCGCGCCGCCACGCCCGCGTCCGCCGCGAGGCCGACGGGCTCTACCTGGAGGACCTGGGCAGCTCCAACGGGACGTTCATCAACGGCAAGCGCGTCGAGGGCGCCCAGCGCCTGCGCCACGGGGACGAGCTGGAGCTCGGCGTGGGCGGCGCGCGCTTCCGGGCGGACCTCTCGGACGAGGCCGCGCCCATGACGGACCGCGGGAGCGTGACGGTGACCGCCGGGGCGGAGGCCACCACGGCCATGATCGAGGTAGCCAACCTCGCGAAAGTATTGGAGAAACGCCGAGGTTCCACAGGCGACCTGGAGGCCGAGCGGGAGATCGAGCGGCTCCAGAGGAAGCTCCAGGCGATGTACCGCAGCGCGGACACGGTGGCGGGGGCCCAGGACCCCACGGGGCTCCTGGAGCGGGTGGTGGCGCTGGTGCTGGAGGTGTTCCCTCAGGCGTCCACGGCGGCGGCGGTGCTGGTGGACCCGAGGACCCACGAGTTCCGTACGCCCTGCGCGCGGCGCCGTCGCGGGGCGGCGGCGGGCGTGCAGATCCCCCAGGCGGTGGTGGACCGGGTGCTGCGCCAGGGGCACTCGGTGCTGCTGCGAGCGCCCGGCGAGGGCAGCCCCACGGACACCATGGTGATCAAGAACCCGCTGGTGCGGGTGCTCGGCGACGGTGTAGATCCCCCGGAGGGGGGCGCGGTGGGCTGGCGCATGGGGGCGCCGCTGACCTTCCGGTCGGAGCACCATGGGATCCTGCACGTGGAGGCCGAGGCGGCGCTCGGGTATTTCACCCAGGATGACCTGGACCTCCTGGGGGGTCTTGCCACGCAGGCGAGCCTGGCGCTGCACCTGATCCAGCTCCACCAGGGGCTCCTGGCGCGCGAGCGGATTGACCATGATCTCCGGCTGGCGCGGCAGATCCAGCGCAGCCTCCTGCCGAGGGAGCCCCCGAGGGTGACCGGGGTGGACTTCGCGGTGCACTACGAGCCGGCGTTCCAGGTGGGCGGGGACTTCTACGATTTCCTCTGGCTGGACCCGCTCAAGCTGGCGCTGTGCGTGGGGGACGTGTCGGGCAAGGCCATCTCCGGGGCGCTCTTCATGGCCCGGGTGACCTCCGAGGTGCGCGCGGTGGCGCCGCTCGACGGCGCGCCCCGGAGGGTGCTCGGGCGCGTAAACCGCGTCCTGGCCGAGGTCTCCGAGGACGGGATGTTCGTGACGATGGTGTACCTCGCGCTGGACCTGACGTCGCAGACGCTGCGCTACGCCAACGCGGGGCACACCACGCCGCTGATCCGCCGGGGCGGCAGGGTGCTCCCGCTGGAGGCGTCCGAAGCGAGGGCGATGCCCCTGGCGGTGACGCCACGGATGGAGGTGGGCGAGGCCACGGTGGCGCTGGAGCCGGGGGACCTCCTGCTTCTGTACACCGACGGGATCATCGAGGCCCGGAGCCGCTCCGGGGAGTTCTACGGTCAGGCGCGGCTGGAGGCGGTGCTGGCGGCCACCGCCGCGGGCGCGCGCGGCACGCTGGAGGCGGTGCTGGCGGACCTGGACCGCTTTGTGGAGGACGCCCCGCAGGCGGACGACCAGACCGTGGTGTGCGTACATTTCACCGGCGGCGCCGTCGGCCGCACCTCCCTCGCCCCGGAGGAGTGAGGCCTCGCCACGACGGTCCTCACCGGGGAGTTACACGGCCCCGAGATGACTTCCCAACGCCCGCGCTCAACAGCAACGCGCAGCATTGTCCGCTGGAGCGCGTTGATCGACGAGTACGATCACAACGAGCCCGTCTCAAGTACCTTTGCCAGTTCCACCAGCCGCTCAGGGAACCGTTTCTCAGTAATGTACGGTATGACAAAGTCGGCCTGGCTGTCGCGGTCAAGCGTGTACATGATTATCCTCCCATCTCGCACCAACAGGCTGTACAGGTGCGGCACGAGATCGAGAAGGGCGTCTCGGGCCCCCCTCGATAGGGTTGCCGAGGCAGCCTGCGCGATCTCGACCGTCTCCGCGGATATGGAGAAGTGATGGTCGAACCTTGCCTCCCCGGTTGGCGCGAACCTTCCAGTGCGCGGACGCCCGAATGCCGTACTGATTGACACACCACGGAGGTGCGGAGGTGTCGAGAATGGTACCTCGATTGAAAACTGATACATATCACCATGGACACTGACGTCCCGGCCGTCGATTTTAGAGACAAGCATCTCCACCTGTAACGGCACCGGATCGTTCTCCTCACGCCAGGTCGAGTGAAAGCCCATCTCGACGAACATCCGCCTTGCCTCCTCGGAGAAACCCACTGGCCATGGTATCCGAGGTCGCGTGCGCGACTCGACGAGAGCCCGCGACACCCGGCCAAGGACCCGCCGGAACCACTTGAGCATCACGATCGCAAGTCCACTCTGAGGGCGGGTCGCATCGAGTTCTCCTTTCGCCTAACGGCCTGCCGATGTGCCGCCGCGAGCGGGCTGGTGAGTCATCGGTGAGCGGGTCGTGCGCGGTCGGCACCATCGGCTTGTTAGGCCATATTCACTGCGCAGTAACAGTGACGTTTTCGACTGTAATTGCAGTGGCTGCTTGGCATTGGGCAAGATTTTGGACCTCACTCTCGGGGATGACGCGTGTGGTCGTTTGCTGAGGAGATACCACCTGACAGGCATGCCCAATCGCGCGAATACCGCCATTGCAAGCCATGACCACATCCCAACAGACATTAACAGTCGCCCTTCCCTGGTCGTGGATCACGGTGCACGAGAAGGAGTCGTTGGTCGGATTGCACAGCACACGTGCCCTCGTCTCAGGCCCAGCCAATGCAGCGGAAATCAAGATGGAAAGCACAAACGTTCCGCACCACACCGCAAAATTCGTCCGGCTCTTCTTCAGCATTGTCGCGCGCTTCCAGAGATACACTGGAACGATCAGCGACCACGATCCAGGTGGGGCAGGATGACCAGCCGCCTTTAGATTGTTCGCGTCGAGCACGCACAACAGAATATTCAGACCGATGCAAAGCAAGGTGGAGACCCCTACCGCTTTGTTGCTATCGATCAGGGCGTCACATGCGGTTCCTACCAGTGGCACTGCGACGATAGTCCACATAAAGTTGTTGTTGACATGGTCACCGGTCAACGGCGGTGGGCCCGGTGGTCTCAATGCTGCAAAAACATGTGCCAAAGCAGTCTGGTTCGCTGGTCTCCAGTCTCCCTCGCCACCCCACACAGGGGTTCCGGATGTGACAGTGCCGACCTGGACAAGGGCCACCAGACCCTGCCAGTCAACTGGCCCCATCTGCCGACCGTTGATGGCGTAGTACCACATTGTTGAGTTGCTCATGTTCGTTCCAAGCCTGTCCTGCTGATTGCCACGTAACGGCGGTGCAACGTCGCCCGCGAACAGATCGTTCAACGGCACCTCCGGAACCACCTTCGTATTGGGGGTCGAACCCTTCCAGCACCAAAGCGGCGCCCACCCCGTCGTTCCGTCATGGCTCACCATATCGATGGGCGTGAAGGCCTCCTGTGCAATGTGGGCACGCAACTCGTCGGTCTCGTACGGCCCGAACACCTCCTGGTCCCTCTTCACCCACCACCGATTTGCACTCATTTCATCACTCATTTCACGCTGCAAGGTTGATTTGGGACGGGAATTCCTCGCCTCGCCAGCCCCAGGTAGCCCATCGCCGCTTGGTCACCAACGCCCGCCCGGTGGCCCATCGCCGTCCGCCGCTCCGCCGCCTAACGACTGGCCGATGTGCCGCCGCCACGAAGTCATCGGGTATTCAACGGGCCCATGGGTTGCGGTCGGCACCATCGGCTTGTTGGGCAGTTGTCCAGCAACCAGGGAGTCACGGGGGACCTCTCCGGTGCGAGGCGTATACGTGCTGCAACTCGGCCACCCAACACGCATCCTTGTCGGTTGTATCCCTTCCGAGATTCGTGGCCAGCGTGAAGAAGCCCTGTCCTGGCCGTTGGTCTCCTTGTTTGTGTACAACGACCACTGACAGCATCCCGCGGCCCCACTCATTCTCATCGATTGAGATCTCGCCCAGGATTTCATGAAGCGCGTGTGAGTCTGGGTCCAGACTGTACGTCGAGATCCTATGTACGAGATCCGAATATGCGATAAGACTTCGCCGTTTCGCAACCCCAATCAACACCGACGTGATCTCAGCCTTCAAGGCGTTCCAGATTGTCAGTGGTACTCCGTGATGTGTTTCCATGAACGCTCTCTGTGGTGACTCGAACACAATCAGGCATCTATGACTATCGCGTTGTGGAGTGAACGGCCTTACGCCCAACCGGTACCTCGGCACGCTTGACAAAGCCCGCTACCCCGGCAGGTAGCGCATTTCCCGGAGGCTCCACAGTGGAGACAAGACTCGCCCCACGGCTTACCCCGACCGCGGCACCATCCGCACGCACCGTTCCCACTGTGGTGGCAGTTATGACACATCCCGGTGTTTTTACATGCCGCACATGGATACCTCTGATAACCTGTAACCATGCCTGCACCGTTGCCGGTATCGTCGTCATCATCGTCGTCATCATCACTGTTGGTCATGCTTTCCTCCGACCGGTCTCTTTAAGGGATCTGCACTCCCATCCGCGAATTCCGAAGCTCCCTCAAGTTGGCTCGCTGGCCGATTCGCCGCTCTTCGAGGCTGCCCAACGGCCTGCCGATGTGCCGCCGCGAGCGCGCTGGTGAGTAATCGGCGAACTGGTCGAGCGCGGTCGGCACCATCGGCTTGTTGGGCACGCAGCCATACTTCGCGGCGCCCGAGGTGTAGGATCGACCGATCCGCCTGACTTCGCAGTTCTTCGAGATGAGATTCAAGACAGTGTGACTATTCACCGAGAAGCCTCTGTATCGCGAAAACGCGCTCCGCAAACACCGGAGAAGGATCTCGTCCCAGATTCTCATATGAGTTAGCGGCAAGTGCCACGTTGAATGCGACGACCGGCGCGTATACCTTGGGCGCACATTCAAAATGCGGCCAAAACGCCTCCAACTCCTTCAATGCAGATTCAAGAGCATCCTCATGTTGATTCAAAGCACCGTGATAAATGGAAAGATTGTGCAGGCAGGCAATAAATTCTATTAGTGACTCGTCCGGTTCACGAAACGTCACAGGACGGAGCAATTCACGGGCCTCCGCCGCAATGGTGACCGCCTCCGTGTGGCGCTGGAGGTGATGCAAAGCCACCCCATGAGCACTAAGGGCCCCCGTAAGAGCGGCGAAGCTTTCAGGATTCCTAGTTGTTATCGTTCGTCCACACGAAAGAGCTTCGGCGGTTGCGGCAATGGCATCGTCATACCGCTCAAGTGCTACCAAAGCGCTACCTGTCAGCACTAGGGACGCGCACAATCCACGACGATAAACATCGGGATCACTCATCGCAAGTTCTCGGTATCCTGCTGTAGCCTCCGACAGGAGGACCAATGCTCCCGCGTGCTGATTGAGAGCAATGAGGTTAGCGCCGGAGTCCATGAGCACCTGCACGTGAAGTGGGAGGAATCCCCCACGGTTCCGCAAGATGAGCAGCCGCGTGGATGCAATCGCCTCGACGAATGTGTCGAGTGACTCAGCGCGAAGGCTCAACGCTACCAATGTCTTAGCACGCAAGACAAGCGCTCTAGCACGTTCAGAACGACACACGTCTGAATCCTCGTCCTTGCGCTGAGTTTGAATCTCGATTGCTTCATCTACCACCTCCAGCGCCTCGGTGTTTCGCCCTAGCATCCCCAGCACTCTACCGCGATTGCACAAACTGCATACGAGTTCCTGAATGAACACATCCGGCCTCCTCGTTGTCAGCATTCGATAGTGCGTGATTGCCTCATCTATCACGCTCAAAGCAATTTCGTACTGCTTCAATTCAGTGAAAATTGCGCAACGATTCATAAGGGTCTTTGCGATCATTGGAAGGTATGCGTCCTGATTTGAGTTCACCAATCCACGAAATATTTCCACGGATTCTGACGACGCCTCCAAAGCCTGACCGTGACGTCGAAGGTTCCACAACGACGTCGCAACATTGTCAACACTTGAGGCAAAATCCGGCAATAGGTCGGTTCGCCCTTGAGTGGTGAGTTCTCTGTACAACTCTGCGGCCTCGGATCCAACTTTAAATGCTTCTAGCCAATTTCCAACGATACCAAATTTTGCACCGAGATTCATGAGGCACAACGCGAATTCATCTCGAAGAGAAGTGTCGCGGCTTGCAACTATGCGATATTGCTCAACGGCCCGCGACGCAGCCTCAAGAGCCTCCTTACTACGCCCGAGTCGCCCCAATGCCACGCCCAGATTGTCCAGACAGGCCGCGTAGTCGGCCATGAACTCAGTTGGTTCACTTGCCGCTAGCGTCTGAAATCTCTCTACTGCCTCGGTGGTCGCCTCGACAGCATCGGTATATTGCCCAAGAGCGCCAAGCCGATGCCCCCGCTCCGATGCGCGTCTTGCCTTCTCTACGAAGAGTGGTCGATTTTCATCCTTTGGTAGGGCACGCTGCATCGTGCGAGACGTCCATTCTGCTACCCTCGACAACGAGACCGTTCGAGTTGGAATATCCATAAAATGGAGGATCGCAGCAATCTCCACATTTCCCCGCAGTTCGAGTTGCTCCGCGAGTATATCTCCCAATACAGAATAGGGAGTCTCTCGACCAATGATCTTCGCAGCCTCCAACGACAAGACAGCAACCGGCCCCAACTTTCTTGTCAGCAGTTGCATGATCCACGGGCGTATGGACACCTCATCGAAGACAGACACCCGGCCAAGCACAATGAACCCGTTACGAAGCACACTTGCGAGCTCGCTCGGCCCGAAGACTCGATCAATCCACTCCGGCCCGACAACCGTTCCTCCGCTCACAGGCGGTGCTGCGACACGCAGCACCATACTCTCGCCGAGGAGGTCTGGTTCAAGTCCGGGCAAATACGCGCCATTACCGGAACGAGCATAGACATGATGGAGCAACGCGAGGAGGCGATCATCTTGTCGCTCCCGCCTCCGCCCGCAGATGTTCTCAAAGACCGAGTGAGCCTCCGCCTCCGTACGCAGGCCGCCACGTAACGTAGCCGCTGCTACCATCTGCCGCGCGAGCGGAACGTCTAGACCTACATCGAGATTGTCGCTCCCGTTACGGCCGCGCTGAAGCCAGAAGCGCTCTTCATGATCGAGCGTGATCTCCATAAGGGTTCCTGGCTCGACGGGTTGGTTTTCAACGGCGGCAAGTGCTGCCATGTGAAGATAAAGTACTCTCTCGAAACACGAATCCGTCAGTCTTTCTGGCAATCGCTCGGCAACTTCGCGGTGTTGCAACATCGCGAACACTCGCACAGCCTCCCTGAACAACTCCTCACGGTCGGATACATTTGTAGCCATAGGGCGGAGTTCCTTGGGGGGTACCTCGTCGAGCCACCCACGCAGCGCCGTGCTCCTTCGCCGAAGATCCGTCCACCAATCTCCGTCGTTACGGGCAAGCAAAAGGAGGCGAAGGTGACATTTATTCCCCGACGCCGCTCGGTAGCGCGCCACACGGTCGAGTATGTTACTGAGGTCAGAGCGGCTCTCAGCATAGTCAAGCACCAAAGAGATCGGCGCACCAGGATCGCAGAGCCGCTCGAACCAATTCGGCTCCGGGTCACCCACAAGAAAGCCAGCGGTTTCCCTCAATCTCCGTCGCCGTAGCCATTCAATTGCGAGGCGCGTCTTCCCG
Organism: Deltaproteobacteria bacterium; assembly: GCA_016218725.1. Lineage (GTDB taxonomy): Bacteria > Myxococcota_A > Polyangia > Polyangiales > JACRDB01. The sequence goes on along the minus strand of JACRDB010000139.1, from coordinate 4,064 downwards.
ACGCCACCTTCAGCATGCAGCAATCTTACCGAGACATCGTGCGTCGGGTCATCGGCCCACGCATCGAGTTCAGCAAGAATGTCGGTCCGGCCTCGCTCGTGCCAAGGCATTACGGCATGATGAGCGTCGAGTAACTGGGAAGGCGCGGGGTCGTCGGGTAAATTCACAGTTCCCGGCACGAGCAAGTCGTCGAAACCCGGGCGGACACCAGTCGGTAGATACCGTCGTAGAAATGCCAAGAGACACTCCGCCGAAGCACGCGCTGCGAAGGGTTTAATGCGGTCATCTTTGTACTTGTTAGCGTTGTCCATTACCCCCTTCATCACAAGAGCGAGTTCAACTTGGTGGAGTTCTGCGGTTGTACCCACACCATGGGATTCCATCTCAACGCCCAGAGCCTTGCGTGCGAACTGCGACAACTCCTCCCACAACGCGGGATCAGCTTGCACAGCACTTCCAGAGGCAATCGGCGCCACTCTTACCTTCGTTGATCGACGTGGTTGGTCGAGAGCAGGCCATCGAGAGTTTGCCATGCGCTTTGCTCTTATATGCGCTTCCCCTTTTTTGGTGAGACGCGCCGTACCACGCCGCACGAGTCCCTCAGTCCACAGCGTCTCGATCAGCACGGTGTAACTCTTGCAACACTCGGAGAGCAGTGCTTCGTGCGCCAACGGGTCAAAGCGTCGCGAAAATTGGTCAAGAAGCCATGCGCGTTCTTCCAGTTCAGTCCATTGAGTTCGCTCGAGCCATAGAAGCGCGTCGTGAGGGTCTTGTGCAAAGTCCCGTGCCTTTTCGAGCCAGCGGATATCGAGTTTGTGCGGCCGGGTTGCATGCTCGAATCCCTTCTTGGTACGTTTGCCCGTGTCATGTGGAATAAGTTGATCCGCAATCACGACATCGCCCAGTTCTGTGTCACGCGGCTTTCCAGCTAGCACACCACACATCGCCAAACATCGCGGCTTGAGTGCCATCACGACGGGCCCCGCTACACCGACCGTCTGAGCGCCGCCCATTTCTTCGGCACAAATCAGCGCCACTCTCAAGTCACCTCCGTCCGCCGCGCGGAACGATCGACGCTCGATACGAAGCTGTGTGCTTGGTGCTCGGGAGGCGGTCCATTGCCCTAGCGCACCCGTCATGACCGCCCTGACCGCGGCCGCCTCCTCTCGTAACGCCGTTACGATGAGCACATCGGCAGGTGTAGTGTTCCCCCACACTACTTCTGTTTGAGGCGCTTTGGTCGACATGGGGTGAAGGGTAGCACTTAACGCATGGTCTAGGGAAGCCCAAACTAACGTCTACTTCGTCTTGCCACGAGACCAAACGTGAGCATCTTACAGCCGGTGAGTACACAGACCGCTCCGTGTGTACGCTGCGGGCGCGACTGTTGAGAGGCACACAGCCGCTAGTTGAGCGCTAGGACCATTGGATACCCGGCTCATGAGATGTTCAAGGTGAAGGCCCGGTGACGCCCGCTCGAACTGCACACTCAGCGGCTTCTGGACGCCCCACCACGACCTTCAACTCGAACAGTTCATGAGCCGAATGCCCTATGCACTTGTGCTGTGTGCGCTTTCCGACGAGGTCGAGCCCGCAGTTCGATCTTTGCAATCTGTCGTCGATGGTTGCCAGTAGCTCGATGTTCGTAGCTCGACGCTCGTTGTCGTGTCGCTCGTTGCTCGGTCCCCGGTCGCTCGTTGTCCGCCGTGTTCGCCGCCAAGTCGCGCCAACCGTCCTCAGTTTGGCCCGGCGGCTGCTTCGTCGTTCTGCGAGGCTGCCCAACATCGTAGTCGACCGCCGACTCGGTGCATAATCCCGTCCACCCGCAGCTAGACCGTGACGGCCTAGCCCCCGAACACCCCGTCCGCGGCCTAGCCCCCGAACGCCACCCCTCCGCTTAGCACTCCTCGTGCCAGCGACTCCTCCCCCTCTGTGTCGATTTCCGCCCTGAGCACGCAACAGGTCCCGCGCCGCTTCGACAACCCCACGCGCCCGCGTATCCCACCCGGCGCCCGGAGTCCCTTCATGACGCTCATCGAAGCCCTGCAGACCACCCTTCGCCGCCTGCACTACTCTCCGCGCACCGAGGAGGCCTACGTCTACTGGACGCGAGAGTTCATCCGCTTCCATGGCCGCCGACACCCGCGCGAACTCGGGGCCCCGGAGATCACCGCCTTCCTCAACGACCTCGCCGTCCGCCGCCGCACCGCGGCCTCCACCCAGAACCAGGCGCTCTGCGCGCTGGTCTTCCTCTACCGCAAGGTGCTTGAACTCAAGGTCCCCGCGCTTGACGGCCTTGAACGCGCCCGGCGCCCCGCGCACCTCCCGGCGGTGCTCTCCCGCCACGAGGTCGCGGCGCTGCTCGACCACCTCCAACCGCCCTTCCGCCTCATCGCCGAACTCCTCTACGGCGCGGGCCTTCGCCTGCTGGAAGCCGTCTCCCTGCGCGTCAAGGACATCGACCTCGACCGCCACCAGCTCACCGTGCGCCGCGGCAAGGGCGAGCGTGACCGCCCCGCGCTCCTGCCCACCCGCGCCCGCGAGGGTCTGCGCGCCCAGCTCGATGCCGTGGCCCGCCGCCACGAGGCTGAGCGGGCCGCGGGCCGCGGGGAGGTCGACCTGCCCCACGCTCTCCGCGTGAAGATGCCCGGCGCCGCCACCAGCCTCGCGTGGCAGTATGTCTTCCCGGCGTCGCGCCCGTGCACCGACCCGGCCACTGGACGCGTCGTGCTCTACCACCTGCACGAAACAGCGGTGCAGAAGGCTGTGCAGGACGCGGTGAAGGCCGCTGGCATCCACAAGCGTGCGAGCTGCCACACCCTCCGTCACAGCTTCGCCACACACCTCCTCGAAGCAGGGACGGACCTCCGTACCATCCAGACGCTGCTCGGCCACCAGGACGTGCGCACCACGATGATCTACACGCACATCGTCGACCGCGGGCCTCTGGGGGTCGTGAGCCCCCTCGACCGCTGACCGATCCGTGTAGGCACGCGATCCCATCTGCGCCCCCAGAAGGGTCACGCCTGGGTTCTGCCGCTGTCAAGCGATTTCAATGCGCCCCAAGCGCCTTCGATCCTCGGTCTCGGCCCCCGGCCAGACGCTCCCCCGGTCACCGGTACAACTCCGCGGAATCGCCGGGGTTTCTCCTCCGCCCCGTGGAGCCACCGCGAAGGAGGTGCGTCCTCCCCGGGACCGCGCCGGGAGGCGACCGCGACGCTCGCCCAGGGTGGCGGCCGCCACCCCGCCGCCGCCAGTCCGCCACCCGAATCCGCCACCACTCCGGTGAAATCATTGGGGAAATCGTCCGCCCTCCCCCGGCACGGGCGGTGCTTGGTGGCGATCCCCCATGAGCGACACGGAGGACGAAGCAACGCCGGGAGACGACGGCTCCGTGGAGGTGGACCTCGCGCTGCGGGCCGTGAGCGCCCTGTTCCCGACGGAGCTCGCGGCGGCGCTCCTGCCTGCTGGCACCGTGATCGCGAAGCCCACCTGGGTAGAGACGCAGGTTGCGTTGCAGGAGCGTCGCCTGGACCGCCTCCTGGCGGTGGACGTCTCGAACCGTCGGCGGTGGCTGCACGTGGAGTGGATGCTCGCCTGGACCGGGGACCTGCCGTACCGGGTGTGGGAGTACCACAACCTGGCCGCCACTGCCGCGATGAACGAAGCACGGTCGCACCTGAAGCTCGCCCGCGAGAAGGACCGCAAGGCGCGCCTCGCAGTCCCCACGGTGGAGAGCACGGTGGTGCTCCTGACGGGTCGCGACGCCCCCTGGGAGAGCGAGTACGTGCACCGCACCTCGCCCGAGGACCGGCCCTTCGCAGGTGTGACCTTCCGCGTCGAGGCCGTCTATCAACGCACCCTCGCCGACCTACGCGCCCGCGGTCCCTTGTGGCTCGTCTTCGCTCCCGTCGCCACGGACGCCTCCGAGGAGGCCCTGCGCGGAGTCGTTGAGGAGCTCCGCGGGGCGTTGGAGCTGCGAGCGTTCGCCGATCTCACCGCGGCCATGGTCGTTGTGGCCGACGCCGACCACCGCCACCGTGGACTGCGACCATCCATCGTGG
>JACRDB010000138.1 GCA_016218725.1 Deltaproteobacteria bacterium | reverse complement strand
TCACCGCGCCTCCGCGCGGTTGCAGAGAGTGAGCTCGCGGGGAGGCGGGGTGGGGAGGCGTGGCGACGCGGACTGGAGAGGCACGTGCTGCGCCCGCGGGAGCACCCCTTGCGCGGAAACCCCCTCGGCGCTTGAGAACACACGGACCGCACTCCTTGCAACCGCGCGGAGGCGCGGTGACCGCCTTCCGTAGCCCGGGGTGAGCGACGCGACCTCAGGGACCCCAAGCCTGGCGAACCCCGGCCTCCTCCGCCCAACCCCCAGGCGACTGCGAGCTCCGCGGGGCCTTGGGGAATCGATCCCGACGACATCGCTACGTGATAGCGCTTAACGCCAATGGGGTAAGGGCCCCTGTAGGCCCGGCGGTCGGGTAGTGCGCCGGACGCATCGGGTCTCGGCGCCCTCCGACCATCAGTCGATGGGCTCAACGCCTTGTTGCTTGAGCCGCTCAAGGCCATCGTTCATGGCCTTCAGCTCCTCCGGAGAGTGCCCTGGCCAATCCACGACTTCGCCGATGACGCGGATCGGCTCTCGAGAGCGATACGACCTGGTCGGATTGCCCGGGAACTTCTTGTTCGTGAGATTGGGATCGTCCTCGATCGCGCCGACCGGTTCGACGACGTAGATCCTGCCGCGCCCCTCGCCGAGCGCCAACTCCGCCCCCCAGCGGGCCGCATCCAGCGTGCCGGTCAGATAGACGTAGGTCGTGGTCCGGTCGAGCTTGCCGAAGTTGGCCGCGTGGCCGGGCGCCACCAGGTCTCCGGTGTTCAGGTCTGCCTTCGTACCATGGAAGAACCGCTCCACCCCGGTCCCGAGGCAAGTGGGACAGCCCGGCCCGCGGCACGCCGGACATGGGTGGGACACGACGAACGGCCTCGGAGCAGCGGCGCCCACGCCTCCACCAAGATCGTCACTGGATGCCATCGATGTCTTCCTCCCGCGGCGGACGTCTGCTCCCTTCTGCATGATATCGCCGGAGCGCGCAACTACTCCCGCGCCAGCGCCACGTCGTCCACGCCCACCGCGTCGTTGCGGTCGGTGTACGACTCCAGCGTGACCCGGAGCTGCACGCGCCCGCCCAGGTACTCCGCCGGGACCGCCACCTCGTGCGTGATCCACCGCGTGCACCCCCGCGCCTGCATCCCCGGCCGACACCCGGCGTCCTCCACCACCTCCGGCGACGGCGCGAGCACCCGCAGCTCCCGGAACGGTCCGTCCCCAGCCCGCAGCGACAACACCGCCCGGTCCCCCTCGCTCGGCTCCACGCTGAACACCACCGCGCTCACCCGGAGCCTCGCGGCCCGGCAACCCCCGAGGTCCCACGGCGCGCTCGTCAGCGTCAGCGTCTGGCGCCCCGCGCTCCCGTTGTTGATCAGCATCGCGTAGCGCCGAGACCCCCCAGCCCCGGAGCCCTCGCTGTCCAGGCTCGCCCGCACCTCGCACCGGGCGTCCGTCACCGCGGCCTCCCAGCCCGCGCCCAGGGGCGCCCCTCCGCCCAGGTGCTCGAAGCCCTCCGCCCCCGGAGCGCTCGCGCAGGCCGTCACTTCCGGCGCCGAGGCCACATCCCGGGGCACGCCCGTACCGCTCCCGGAGCCCGTCCCGAAGGGCCGGTCCGGCGCCTCCACGTCCGCCCTCGACACCACCGCGTCTCCTACAGACACCGACACCGACGTACACCCCGCCAGCACCACCCCCCAGGGCACCCCCCACACCCCGTCCGGCGCGCGTCTCACGCGCTCAACCGCTGCCGGTGAAGCGCGCCCACCGCTCCAGGAACTGCTTGATCGTCGGGCGCCTCCGCGGGTCCGCCGCCGTCGCGTCGGCCAACAGCCGCGACAGCTCCGGGTCGTTGTGGGCGGGGGTGAGCCTCTCCACCGGGAGGCGCTGGGTGCCGTGGCGCACCAGCACCGCCGAGAGGTCCGCCTGGCCCTCCAGGTAGGGGTTGATGCCCGTGAGCATTTCGAACACCACCACCCCGAGGGCGTACACATCTATCGCTGGGGTCAAGAGATCCAGCCCCCGGGCGACCTCCGGGGCGATGTACCCCGGCGTGCCCGTGACCCCCTCGCCGTGCGAACCCTTGGCCGCGTCCGCCGCGATGCCGAAGTCAATCACCACCGCCCGCACCACCTCGGCCCGGAGCCACCCGTCGGCGTCCCGAGGAGAGTCCGGGCCCTCGACCTGCACCAGGATGTTCCCGGGCTTGATGTCCCGGTGCACGATCCCCAGACGGTGCAGGTGCCCCAGGGCCCTCGCCGTGTCCCGCACCAGCGGCGCCAGGTACGCCAGGGGGAGCTTCCGGCACACCCGCAGGAGCGTCTCCAGGCTCCCCCCGGGGATGTACTCCAGGGCGATGTACGCCCCGTCCTCCACGAAGCCCGCGTCGAAGATGCTCACCACGTTCGGGTGCACGATGGACGCGAGGCGCTTCATCTCGCCCTCGAACATCGCCCGCGCGAGCTCCGCGGAGTGTCCCTTGAAGCGCGTCCAGGGGAGGAGCTTCACCACCACCTTCTTGCCCGGCGCGGGGCCCTCGGCCAGGTACGTGGCCGCCATGCCGCCCTCGTGGGCGCTGGACAGCTCCCCCAGCACCTTGAGCCGGGCGATGTACCGCACGTGCTCCTCGCGGTCCTTCACCGCGCTGGCGGCCTCCGCGCGCACCGCCACCAGGGCCCGGGCCAGGAGCCCCCGCACCGGCGCGCCAAAGGCCGGCCCGCACGCCGTCGCGATGGCCTCGCACAAAAGCCCCAGCTCCGACATGTAGTGCTCCACCACCTCCGCGCGGCGCGCCGCGTCCAGGAAGGTGAGCGACGTGGCCGTGAGCGTGCGGTTGAGCTTCCCCGCGCGCTCCGCCAGGGCCTCGCCCGCGGCGCTGTCCACCCGCTCCAGGTCCCGGGTGAGCGCGAAGGACGCGTCCTCCCTCACGCGCCGCACGGTGTCCGCCGCGGTGGCCAGGTCCGTGAGGTCAAAGCTCGGCAGCCCCGACCAGTGCACCTCGGGCCTGCGCGACGCCACCGCCTCGCACTGCTCCGCCAGCGCGCCCAGCACCATCCCCAGCCGGGCCCCGTCCTCGCCCACCAGGGTCGCCAGCGCGCGCAGCTCCGCGAGGCCGTCCCTCCCCGGCCTCCCGAGCGCCTCCAGCGATGTAAACACCGCCTCCAGCGCCTCCCGCGAGCCCTCATCCACCAATAACCGCCGCAGCCTCGGGTGCGCCCCGAGGGCCGTGCCACGCACGGCCATCCAGAGGGCCACCAGCGTCCGGGCGCGGGCCCCGAGGCGCGGGCGCAGCGCGTCCGCCAGCTCCGTCACCGCCCCGGAGGCCTGGCGCAGGAGCCCCGGGTGCAAGAGCAACGGGTCGTCCGTCACGCGCTCCAGGGTCTCGAAGAGCAGCTCCTCCCCGGCGGAGATCCTCGGCAGGAGCGCGGCCGTGCGCAGGAGCCACCGACGCCACGGCAGCGCCGCGGGCGTGGGGCGCCGCAGCCCCGCGTTCACCGTGCGCAGGAGCCGGTCCCTCAGGGCGTCCACCAGGCCCGAGGCGCCGCCCCGGCCGCCCGCCTGGGCCGCCCTCGCGGCCACCGCGTGGAGGTCTCCGTCCACCAACAGCTCCACGGTCTCTTCGAGCACCATGGCGCCGCGGGTGGAGGCCCGCAGGTCCTCCTGGCTGGCGGCCCGGGCCCCCGCGGCCACCATGGCGTCCAGCTCCGCCGCGAAGGTGGTCACCACCGAGCGAAGCCCCGGCCTCTGGGGGTCCTGGGCCACGCAGCGCACCAGCGCGGACAGGAGCCCCGAGGGCGTGGGAGGCGGCTCGTCCGCCACGAGCCTCTGGGCCAGCGTAGACGCCCTCTCGGCCCGCTCCGGGTCGCCGCTCTGCGACGCGGCCTGCGTGGCATGCTGCAGGTCCCTCGCGAGGGACCGAAGGAGCGCCCGGCGGTCCGGGTCCCGGCGGTGCAGCTCCAGGAGCGCCCGGGCCAGGGCGAGCCAGGTCTCCGGGCCCCCGTGGGTCACCATCGCCCGCGCCAGGTCCAGCCAGCGAAGGCCATCCTCCGCGGCCAGGTCCGGGAGCGCCACGGCCAGCGCGGCCAGGGTCTGGTCGCCCTCGCCCTGGGCGTGCTCCACCGCGTCCAGGAGGGCCCTGCGGCGCCCCAGGAGCGCCACCGAGGCCCACGGGGACAGGCTCCCCAGGGCGGCCACGGCCCGCCTGCGCAGCGCGCCCGACGGCTCCAGGAGCCGCTCTAGCCGCGCGGCCAGGCGAGGGAACACCCCCGCGAGGCGCCCCAGGGCCCGGGCCGCCCGGGTCCACACCGTGGCCCGAGGGTGCTCCAGGGCCTGCATGAGCACCTCGTCCACCGCGGGACCAAGAGGCCCGAGGGAGCGGGCGATGTCTTCATGGGCCGCCAGGGCCCCGAGGAGCCTGAGCGCGCGCAGGCCCTCCTGCGGGGTCGCGTGCGTGCGCAGGAGGGCCGTCCACGCCTCCGGGCAGCGCTGGGCGAGGCGCGCCAGACACCGCGGAGGGGCCCCTCGGAGCTCCGCCTCCACGAGCAGGAAGTCCACCACCACCAGCGCCCACGGAGGGAGCGCAGAAGGCGCCTGCGCCGTCATCCAGAGCTCCAGGAGCTCCGGGAGCTCGTCCATGGGCGCGCGCTCCAGCCTCCGCCGGAGCGCCTCGGCCACGGCCTCCGCCAGCGGTGGTCTCGGGGCGTGGGCTCTGGCCTCGGGCAGGAGCGAGTCCCTCGGGCCCGAGTCACGCTCCCCGGGGGGGCGCTCCTCCCCGGCGCTGCGGGGCGCGGGGGCCTCCAGGGCCGCGAGCGCGCGGGCGATGTGCAGGACGCGCCCCGGGGCGTCCTCCCGGGCGCGCAGGAGCCCCACCAGGGCGCGCCGAAGGGGCGCTCGCTCCTCCGGGGCGAGGCCCTGGAGCCTGGGCGGGTCGCTCGCCCGCGCGAGGAGCGCGGCGCAGCGCTCGTCCGCGGCGCGCACCAGGTCCCGGAGCGTGCTCGGCGGCGGGAGCTGCACGCCGCTGTCGGCCAGCCAGCGCCCCGCGGCGGCCTCGCGCTCCTCCGCGGTGGCGCCGCGCCCGAGGCCCTCCCAGAGCGCCACGGCGGCGCTCTCCTCCAGGTGCTCGGTCCAGAAGAGCAGGAGCTCCGAGGGCTCCAGCGGCACCGGCGTGGCGAGCTGCGTGCCCGTGTGCTTGACCCCCCCGGGCGCGAGCGACCACCGAAGCTCCGGGGGCTCTGGCATCTCGGAACCACGGGGGCGGTCGGGCACGGCGAGCCCTTGAGTCTACCACCAGTGTGCTAGACCTTGCAGGTCATGCAGCCAGCAAAAGGGACCCCCAACACCCGGGTGCTCACCGTCAACCGCCGGGCCCTCGTGCGCTACGAGGTCTCCGAGCGCTTCGAGGTGGGCGTGGTGCTCGAAGGCGCCGAGGCCAAGGCGCTCCGAGCTGGAAAAATGGAACTCGCCGACGCCTACGCCAGCATCGAGAATGGCGAACTACGGTTGCACAACGCCTACATCGCCCCCTATGCCTTTGCGCACATCGATCGCCCGGAGGAGCGACGGACGCGGAAGCTCCTGGCGCACCGGGCCGAAATCGACCGTCTGGAGGGCAAGCTGACGCAGCGGGGCTACACCCTGGTGCCGCTGCAGGCGTACCTGAAGGACGGCTGGGTGAAGCTTGAGCTCGGGCTGGCGCGGGGCCGGGACACGGTGGACCGCCGGGAGGCGTTGAAGGCGCGGGAGACCGAGCGGGAGACGCGGGCGGCGCTGGCGCGCAGCCGCAAGGGGTGAGGCGCGGTGCCTGTCCGGTGGGCGCAGGGCGGCGAGGCCACGGTGCTCTCGCTGGACGGCGAGCGGGTGGAGCTCTTGTCCACGCGGCCGTTCCCGCCGGGGGCGCCGGCGTCGGGGGCGCTCGCGCGCGAGGGGGAGGCGCCGCTGGCGCTCACGGTGAAGGTGGCGGGCAGTGTGTTGGAGGGGGACCGCTACCGCGTCCGAGGGCGCCTGGTGAACGCGACGCGCGCGCTGCGCGAGGCGCTCACGGCGCTGCGCGAGGCGCGGTCACCGTAGGGGGCCCTCACCCCGCCTCCGCGTCGAAGACCGCGGCGAAGTGCGCCACGGCCCGCGAGGCCACGGCCTCCACGGTGGGCGCCGGGCGCACGCCGAGCGCCTGGAGCGAGGTGACCGGGTGCTCGCGGATGCCGCACGGCACGATGAGCCCGTAGTCCCCGAGGTCCGTGGACACGTTGAGGGCGAAGCCGTGCATGGTCACCCAGCGGGAGATCTTCACCCCGATGGCGCCCACCTTGGCCAGCCTGCGGGCGCGCTCCTGGCCGGGCCACGCGGGGACGTTGTCCAGGTCCACCCAGGCGCCGATGAGCTTGTCGTGGGGCCCGGCGCCCACGCCGTGATCCCTGCACAGGGCGCTCATCACGCGCACCAGGTCCCGCACGTACCTCCGCACGTCCTTGCGGTCGGGGCCGAGGTCAAAGATCGGGTACGCCACGAGCTGCCCCGGGCCGTGGTAGGTGACGTCCCCGCCGCGCTCGCTCTCGTGGACGGCGAGGCCGTTGGCCTCCAGCACCTCGCGGGAGCTCAGGAGGTTCTCCGCGTGGGCCCCGCGGCCCAGAGTGATCGTGGGCGGGTGCTCCAGGAGGAGGAGCGTGTCCGGGACCACCCCGCGCTGGCGCGCCTCCACGAGCTGGTGCTGCAGCGCCTGGGTGTGGGCGTAGTCCACGCGCCCGAGCCAGCGGGCCTCGAAGCGCCGTCGGGGCGCGTCAGGGGACAAGGTCCGGGGGCCTCCGCGCCAGCACCGTGGGGCTGAAGAGGAGGTCTGGTGACACCGCCGTGGTGGGGTCGAAGGGCGTCATCCCCAGGCTCCCGGTGGAGGCGTCCGGGTGCAGGAGCACGTACTGCCACCCGGGGGTGAGCTCCCGGAACACCGAGGCCTCGAAGGCCTCCGTCGGCGTGCCCTCCCCGCGCCACGCGAGGGCCACCCGCGACAGGGCGCGGAAGATGTCCGCGGTGGGTCCCCCCGCGTCGGGGGTGCCCCCGTCGGAGTCCATGGGGCCCATCCCCGTGAAGCGGTCGTTGGAGTCGAGGTCTTCGTAGCCGACGAGGTACGCGAGGCCCACGCGGACGCCCCCGACGGTCCCTTGCGCCAGCTCCGGCGGGGGCCCCGGGAGGTTCACCGGGAAGCGCGCGAAGGGCGCCACCCGCGAGAGCGTAAGAGTGCTCCCTGGGCCCTCGGCGAGGGCCGTCCCCGGGCGGTCCCAGACGAGGGCAACCCGCGGTCGCGTGAGCCCCGTGGCCATGGCCGGGCGGAAGAGCTGGGCCTGACCCTGGGCGCTCAGGGAGGTCCTGGGGCTGCTGAAGCCCACCCTCGCGTAGGTGCTCCGGGAGCCGCTCATGCGGTCCACGGTGGAGATGGTCCCGTCGGGGTTTCGGGTGATGGTGGCGTCCATCCCGCCCGGCACGCGGAAGGCGCCCGCGGCGTCGTCGAGGAGGCCCGGGGCCGCGAAGCCGTTGACCAGGAACGCGGTGTCGTAGTCCCTCGTGGGGTCAAACGCCACGAAGTGGTCATCGAAGACGAAGCCGAAGACCCCCGCCAGGCGCGCGGGAGAGACGAGCAGCATGCCGTTGACCCGGGCCTGGTGGGTCATCCCGTCGCCGGTCATGAACGGTCCGTTGACGTCGGTGAAGCGCCGGGGGCCTCCGTCGGCGTCCATGCCGTCCACGGCCACGAGCCTCCAGCGCCCGACCAGGGACGCCCCCCCGTCGAGGGCGGGGCGTCCCTGGTCGGGCGCGTCCGTGGGGAGCGCTCCGTCGGCGAGGTCCGCGGGGGCGTCCTGCGGGGGGGCCGCGTCCGGGGTGTCCGGGGTGTCCGTCGGGCCCAGGTCCTGGGCGGCGCTGTCCGCCGCCGGGGGCGGGGTGGTGGTGCTCCCGCAGCCCACGGCCGCCCCAAGGAGGCACGCCAGGGCGGCGACTGAACGGCGGTTCACTGGGACTGAATGGTGGTTCATCGAAGGAGGTCCGGCAGGCGTTCATCGGCGTCCCGCAAGGGGACGGGGATATCGGGAGAGACGGGGTTGGTGGCGTCGAAGGGCGTGAGCCCGACGGTGCCCGTGACGTAGTCCGGGTGCTGGTGCACGAGGTTGTACCCGGACGCCAGGTCCTCGAAGCCCGGGGCGCTGGAGCGCCCCTCGGCGAGCCACGCGATGGCGATGGGGGACACGGTGCGCAGCCGGTCGGCGCCGTTGTAGGTGCGGCTGTCGTCCCGATCATCGTAGACGCCGAGCCAGCCGACGGCCACGGCGCTGCCCCCGACGCGGTGCCGGGCGCTCTCCGGGGGAGGGCCCGCGCGGGTGATGAAGAACGCCGCGTAGCCCATGGTGAAGGTGAGGGCGGCGCTGTAGGACTCGTTGTAGCCGTCGCGCCCGTCGCGGGTGGGGACCTCCCAGAAGAGGGCCACGCGGGGGTGGGCCAGGGGCACGAAGCGCGCGACGTCCCGCACGATGGCCGCGCCGCCCAGGAGGAGCTCCGGGAGGCCCACGAGCACGGGCGCCCGCTCCAGGGTGACGCGGGTGCGGTCCTCGGGGCTGTCGAGCACAAGGCGCCCGTCGGGCTGGAGCTGCAAGCGGATGGGCGTGGGGTTCCCAGGGATGCTGAAGGTCCCCGTGCGGGAGTCGAGCCTCCCCGGCACGGTGAAGCCCTCGGCGCTGAAGCCCTCGGCGGTGCGCGCGTCGCTGTAGGGGTAGAAATGGTCATTGGCCAGGATGCCAAAGGCCAGGCTCAGCCGCGACGTGGCGAGGTTGAGCACCCCGTTGGCCCGCAGCGGCGTCGCCCGACCGGTCATCGGGTCCGGGATGGGCGTGTTGCGGTCCGTCAAGCGCAGCGCCGGCGGCCCGAGGGACTCCCAGGCCACGGCCCTCCAGCGGCCCGAGAGGTCCGGCCCCGGCGGTGGTGGCGGTGGTGGTGGCGGCGGCAGGCCGGTGTCCACGGGCGTGGGCGCGTCGACGCCGGGGCCTCCGTCGGGCACGGGCATCGGCGGGAGGGGCGCGTCCGCCGTGGGAGGGGCGTCCCTCGGCGGCAGAGGGACGTCCGCCGTGGGCGGCGGAGGCGTGGGTGGAGGCGTGGGCGGAGAGGGCGGCGGCAGCGGGCCTGTGTCGGGGTCCCCGAGGACGTCCACGCCGGGGGCGGCGTCCCGGAGGTCGTCGGTGACGGTGCGTCCGCCGCAGCCCGCCAGGAGGACCGCGGGGACCCAGAGGCTCCAGCGCTTGCGCATCCACGGAGTGTACCCGCGGAGCCCCCCGGGGTGTAAGGTCCCGAGGGTGCGACGGAGAGCCTTGTTCCTGGGCCTCGCCGGGTGCGGACTGTGGACCGCAGCGGCGGAGGCTCAACCCCGAACGAACCCCACGCCGGACCCCGACCCTGCGGTCCAGACGTCCATTGCCCGGAACCACCTGGAGAACGGCAACCGGTACTACGCCCTCGGGCGCTTCGACGACGCCGCGCGGGAGTTCCAGCTCGGGTACGAGCTCACCCGCAGGCCGGAGTTCCTGTTCAACATCGCCCGCGCGCAGGAGGACGGCCACCACCCCGCGGAGGCGCTGCAGACCTACGAGCGCTTCCTGGCGGTGGGCGCCCCGGGCGCCAACCGCGCGGAGATCGTGCGCCGGATCGCGCGGCTGCGCGAGGCGCTGCCGGCGTCCCCGCCGCCTCCACCGCCGCCTCCACCGCCGCCACCGCCGCCGCCCGCGGTGCAGTGGCCCCCGGTGGGCTCGCTGGTGCTATATGGGGCGGCGGGCGTGGCGCTCCTGGGCTCGGCGGTGACGGGGCTCCTGGCGTCGTCCATCTACGGGGACCTGGAGCGCTCCTGCCGCGACAGTGTGTGCCCGCCGTCGCTCCAGGGGGACATCGACCGTGGGACCACGCTGACGGTGACCACGGACGTGCTCTGGATCTCCGGCGCCGCGCTGGCGGTGGGCGCCACGCTCTGGCTCCTGGCGGCGCCCCGTGCCTCGACGCCGCGCGTCGGCGCGGCCTGCGGCCCCACGGGCTGCGCGGGGGCGCTGTCCGTCGCGTTCTAGACGCTGCTGTCGGCGGGGGGAAACCCGCGCTACCCTCCGCCCCCCACATGGACGCCTTCACCCTCTCGCATGCCCTGGTGGACAAGGCCTGCGCGCTCCGACCGGTGACCGCGACGCTCCTGGGCGTCCCCGGCCACGACCACCGCTGGGATGACTTCGGCCCCAAGGGCGCTGCCCGCTGGAGCGCCCTCCTGGAGGACACGCAGCGCGCCCTCGGCGCGCTGGACCCGCCCTCGGACCGCTGGCAGCGCCTGGCGGCCCGCTGCCTCGGGGACTGGTGCCACCTGGAGCAGGACCGCCTCCGCGCCGGGGACCACCTCCTGGACCTGAACAGCATCGCGTCCAGCTTCCAGTTCCTGCGCATGGCCTTCGACGTGATGGACACCCGCACCCCCGAGGGCTGGGAGAACGTCTGCGCGCGCCTCCGGGGCCTCCCCGAGGCATGCGCGACGTACCGCGAGGGCCTCGCCGAGGGCCTCTCCCGGGGCCTCTCGGTGGCCGCGAGGCAGGTGCGCGCGGCGCTCCACCAGGGCCGCCAGTGGCTCGCGCCGGAGGGCTTCTTCCAGGGCCTCCCCGGCGCCCTCCGGCGCTCCGGCGTAGCCTCCGCGGTGTTGGAAGAGAAGCTCCAACGCGCGCTCCCTACAGCTTGTACGGCGCTCGAAGAGCTCCTCGCCTGGCTGGAGCACGGCTACCTCCCGCGGAGCTCCGCCCGCGACGCCGTCGGCCGCGAGCGCTACCTCCGCGAGGCCCGGCGCTTCCTGGGCGACGCCCTCGACCCCGAGGACACCTACGCCTGGGGCTGGCGGGAGGTGCGGGAGCTCCAGCGCGCCATGGCCAACACCGCCGGCGGGATCCTCCCCGGGCGCACGCTCCCGGAGGTGCTCCAGGCCGTGAAGGCCCCGCCCTTCCCGGTCGCTCCCACCATGGAGGCCTTCCTCGCGGTGATGCGCGAGCGCCAGGCCCGGGCCCTCTCGGAGCTCGACGGGGTGCACTTTGACATCCCCGCGCCCTTGAAGACCCTGGAGGTCCGCAGGGCCCCGGCGGGGGGCTCCCTCGGGGCCTACTACCTCCCGCCCTCGGAGGACTTCTCCCGCCCCGGGGCGGTCTGGTACGCCCGCCAGGGCGACGGCCCCGTCGCCCTCTACGACGAGGTCTCCACCGCCTACCACGAGGGCTTCCCCGGGCACCACCTGCAGGTCGGCACCCAGGTGGCCCTCACGGAGAAGCTCTCGCGCTTCCAGCGCCTCTGGGACGGCTACGCGGGCTACGCCGAGGGCTGGGCCCTCTACGCCGAGCGCCTCATGGGCGAGCTCGGCTACTACGAAGAGCCCGCGTACGTCCTCGGGATGCAGTCCAACCAGCTCATCCGCGCGCTGCGCGTGGTGGTGGACCTCGGGCTCCACCTGGAGCTCCCGATCCCCGCGGACGCGCCCTTCCACCCGGGAGAGCCCTGGAGCTACGCCCTCGCCGTGGAGGTCCTGCGCACCCACGGGGGCCTCGCCCCGGACCGCGCCGAGAGCGAGGTCACCCGCTACCTCGGCTGGCCCGCCCAGGCCATAAGCTACAAGTGCGGCGAGCGCGTGCTCCTCCAGCTCCGGGACGCCCTCCGGGCCCGGGACGGCGACCGCTTCTCGCCCCGCGCCTTCCACGCCAGGGTGCTCGACTCCGGCCCCGTGGGTCTGGGCCTCCTGCGCGAGCTCGTCCTGGAGGGCTGACACTGTAACCATCCTCCGGGCCGTTGTCAAATGGACACCCGAAGGGGGTTTCATTGTCACAAGAAAGTCACCGTGGACTTGCGTGACTTATAGGATGTGTCACGTCGTAGAGAGGGACGGAGGTCCCCTCCCATGGAGCATCCACCAGCCCCTGGCTTTTTGCTTGTCGCGCTCCTGGCGCTTGTGTCCTGCGCCACGAGGGCCCCCGGGCGCGCCCCCTCCCCGGACGCCGCGGTGACGGACGGCGCGGCGGAGGCCCTGGGAGACGCCTCTGGGGACGCCCCGGGGGACGCGCCGGGGGAGGTGCCCGACGCGGAGTATATCCCGGACGACGTGCCTACGGACACGGTCCCCGCGGGGGACGCCCCGGAGGACGTGGTGCTTGCCTCTGCGACGGACGCTCCGGGGAGGAACACCCTGGACCTGCCGATGGGCGAGGTGTGGCCGCCGGTCAACCGCTGGAACGACCGGATGGAGGAGGAGTACAGCGCCTTTGTGGCGAGGCTCGGGGCGGCGGTGGCGGCGCGGCGCTGCGGCCGGATGGACGTGTGCCTGCGCAACCCCGAGATCAACAGCCTGTACGACTCGGCCTCGGACGGGAGGCTGAACCTGGACGTGGACTGCGCGGACCTGCCGTACATCCTCCGGGCGTATTTCGCCTTCAAGCGGCGGCTGCCCTTCGGGTACGTGAGCGTGGTGGCCGGCTGGGGCGGGGACCCGCGGTACATGCTCCGGGTGCGGCCGGTGCAGTGGCGCGCGTGGCAGCAGGCCAGCACGCCGCGGAGGTTCCTGCGGGACCTGGCCGGGAGCGTGCACTCGGGGATGTACCGGGTGCCCCCCACGGAGGAGGCCGGGGACCTCTACCCCACGGCGGTGACCCGCGAGGCGATCCGCCCGGGGACGGCGTACTACGACCCCAACGGGCACGTCCTGGTGGTCACCGAGGTGCGCCCCGACGGGAGCATCTACCTCATGGACGGCCACCCGGACGGGTCCATGACGTACAAGCGCTTCGGGGAGGCGTTTGCCATCGGCACGGCGAGGCTCGGGGGGGGCTTCAAGAACTTCCGCCCGCTGCGCTGGGACGGGGCGCAGCTCACCAGGGCGTCCAACGCGGAGCTCCCGCACTATGACGGGGCCTCGCAGTGGGACCCGGCGGTGTGGCAGGCGGGGCTCCCGGCGGACACGGCGCGGGGCCGAGGGGGGCTCTACCACCGCTGGGTGCGCGCGCGCATGGCCTCGCCGGACGCCGTGCAGGACCCGGTCAACGAGGTCCGCGAGCAGGCCCGGGCCCTCTGCAACGACGTGACGGACCGGGTGTACGCCGTGGACCTCGCCCTGGCCGAGGGCGTGCACCACCAGTCGCACCCCTCGTCCCTGCCGTGGAACATCTACGGCACCACGGGGGACTGGGAGACCTGGAGCACGCCCTCGCGGGACGCGCGGCTCAAGGCGGCCTTCCAGGAGCTGTACGACACCGTGGCCGCCACCCCCGAGGGGGCCGTGAGGGACGCCATGCGCGACGCCTGGGACCAGGAGACCTCCCGGGCCTCGTGCCGCTTCGGGTACACCCGCACGGACGGGGCGCGCCAGGAGCTCACCATGGGCGACGTGCTGGACCGGCTCTGGGCGCTGTCCTTTGACCCGTACCATTGCCCGGAGCTGCGCTGGGGCGCGCCGGAGGGCACCCCCGAGCGCGCGAGCTGCACCGACGACGCCGGGAGGCTCCGCTGGTACGCCGCGGAGGCGCGGCTGCGCAATCAGATCGAGCGCAACTACGGCGTGGCCACGCCGCTGACCCTGGGCCCGGAGACGCCCCCCATGGTGGACGTGCGCGCGCTCTTCCGTCGGTGATTCACCACGGCCAGCGGGCGTGGAAGGCCCGGTGCGCGAGGTCGTCCTCCAGGGTCCCCTCCGGCGCCTCGCCCACCGCCGAGGGAGCATAACCGCTCGCGATGCAAACGATGTCCACGACGGCTCCCTCCACGGTGTAGCGCACCCTCCAGCTCCCGAGGGCGAGCTGGTAGCCCCCCTCGGGGTGCCGCTCCACCCGTCGGTAGTGGCGCCCGGGGAGCGGGTCTTGCGCCAGCACCCGCGCCACCGCGGCCGCCAGGAGCACCCCAAGGTCGCTCAAGAACGCTTGCTGGGCCGTGGCTTGCGCGCTCCAACGGACCTCGTAGGGGAGCCCCCCGCCCTCCACGGCGGAGAGCCACCCGAGGCGCGCGTCGGGGACGCTCTCCACCGGGGCGAGGTAGGGCTTCAGGTCCAGCACCGGGGTGCCGTCCAGGAGGTCCAGGCCGGCCACCCGGAGCACCAGGCCCCGCACCCCGAGGAGCCTCACCAGCGAGAGCCCCAGCGGGTTGGGCCGGTGCGGCGAGCGCGTGGCGAACACCCCCCGCCGCACGGCGGGCCCTCGCGGAGGGAGCACCTTGGGCCTCCAGCGGTCGTTGCCCGGGAACCAGCTCAAGACCCACACCCGATCAAAGCCGTCCAGGTCGTGGAGGGCCTGCTCCAGGTTGCGCCCGGGGATCAGCTCGATGGTGCCTTCGAGGTCCCCGTCCCAGGCCCCGGGCTGCCTCGGGGCGCTCCTGCGGGCAGACCAGGGCGCACGCACCACGCCAATGGGCACCACGGTGAAGGGCCCCTCGGGGGCGCTCACCGCCGCCACGCGGACACCTCCGCCAGGAGGTGGAGCGCCACGGCCTCCAGGGCCGCCAGACGCCCCCCGGCGCGTCCCCCGGCCACGGGCTCCGGGATGCGCTCTCCGAAGGCCCTCGCGCAGTCCTCCACGGAGCCCGGGGGGCCTCCCCGGAGCACGCCCGCCACGCGCCGCAGGTCCACCACCGGCGGCAGCGCCACGGCCTCCCTGCCCCACGCGCGGGTGCAGTGCTCACCCCACACGACGAGGGTGTCACCAGGGCGCGTAAACGCTGTCCAGTGCGCGCGGAACGCGTCGAGGGAGAGCCCTCCCCGGAGGCGCTCCTCGGGGAGCTGTAACAGCGTCGCGGTGGACGGTCCGAGGGCCTGGCGGGGAGCGATCACGGCCTCGAAGGGCGCGCGCTCGCCCACGCGAAGCGCGGTCCAGTGGAGGACCTCGGGGGGGCCCGGGGCGTCTTCCACGGTCCAGGCGTTGGTCTCGCCGCAGGCGAGCACCAGCCGCGAGGGGTCTCCCAGGAAGCCAGTGGGGATGTGCCGTGGGCGCTCCAGCGCGCGCACCCTCCGGGCCGGGCGGCCCTTTCCCTCGCGGGCGTAGCGGAGCTGGGTCTCCACCAGGGCCTCCAACGGCGCAAGCAGCGTGGGCACGAGCGACGGGTCGCCTTCGAGCACCGAGAGGGCCTCGGCCAGGGCCTCCAGCGTGGCGCGGGAGGTGTCGTCGGGCTCGCGGCGCACGGCCCCGTAGCGCGAGGGGACCGCAGGGTCCAGGCGATACCTCGGCAGCGCGCGCAGCCACGGGTTGTGGCGCACCATGGCGCGGGCCTGGCTCCAGGTGCCGTCGATCACCACCAGGGTGACGGGACCGTCCGGGGGGCTCGCCCGCAGGTCCGTGGCGTCCTCCGAGGGGAAGAGCACCACGGCGGGGAGGGCGCGGTCGGTGACCATGCCCTGGACCAGGGCGTCCCGGGTGAAGTCCACGCCGACGCGGAGCGTGGCCTCGGGGAGCGCGAGCGCCGCCATGCGCGCGGTGTTGACGGGCACGTCCCGCTCTCTGGGGTGCTGGAGGAGGAGCACCCGCGTGCGGGTGCGAACGGGCTGTACGAGCGCGCAGAAGCAAACCCCGAGCGGGCGGCGGCAGCGGTCGCAGAGCGGGCGGGCCTCCATGGCGAAGGGGCGGAGCATAGCGACTCCTGCTCCGAAGGGGATCTCGAGCAGAGGTGAAATATCCATGATTTCAAACAGTTCCACGATCGGCCAAGAAATCGGCAGGAGGGTACTTGACAAGGTTGGCGGGGGGGGGTTCTATGCTCAAGGGCGGTCAGGTGCACCTTGGTTTGGGGACGGGAGGAGGGGTAGAGGCCGTCAGGGTGACCACACGGGAGAAGAAGCCATGGCGAAGGCGTTCAACGTCGAGATCTACAACGGCGTGATCAACAAGAACGTGACGTACTACACGGACCCGAAGTGGAACGAGCTCCTCGGGAGCGCGGACGTGCTAGTGTTCCAGGCGATCGTGGAGTCCACGCCCGCGGCGGAGACGGTGACCGTGCAGTACCAGACCTCGAACGACGGAGGACCGCTCGCGGCCCTCTGGTCGGACGTGTCGGGCTTCACGGTGACGGTGTCGCCGAGCAGCGCCACGGACGTGCCGAAGGCGGCCTTCGACCGCAACGCCTCCAGCGACGCCATGGGCGCACAGGGGCGAGGGACCATCTCGTGCACCACCAACAACGGGGTGGCGGTGCGCCTGATCGCCTGCGGGCGGATCGACGTCTAGAGGGACGGCATCGAGGAGGGAGCGACCATGCCGCGCGCGTTCAACGTCGAGGTCTTCCGCGGGGTGATCAACACCGGGGTGACGTACTACAGCGACCCGGCGCACGACAAGCTCCTGGGCTCCGCCGACGTCCTGGCGCTCCAGGCGATCGTGGAGGCGACACCCGGGGCGACCACCGTGACGGCGCAGTACCAGACGAGCAACCGGGCCTCGCCGCTGGTGGCGGAGTGGAGCAACCCGCCGAACTTCACGGCGGCGCAGCCCTCCCCCGCGAGCGCGAGCGACGTGCCCAAGGCGGCCCTCACGGGCAGCTCGCTCCTGGACCCGATGGGCTCCGAGGGCCGCGTGGCCGTCTCCTGCTCCGCGCAGACGGGGGTATTGGTGCGGGTGCTGGTGTGTGGTAGGGTCCGCGGTCGAGGCGCCCGGTGAAGCCCTTCGAGATGCTCCCGCCGGAGTTCACCGAGGCGGGCAAGGCGCAGACCATCCAGGGAAGGACAGGGCTCACGGCGCTCGCAGCCGCGGCGCCAGCGCCAATGATGAATGGCAAGATGGACGCTTCCTGGGCCGAAGAGGTGCTCCAGCGACCACTCAAGTCGTTTGAGATGCTCCCTCCGGAGCTCATGAATGAGCGCTCTTGGTGGGCCTCCATGGGACGAAATGGCGCGAGCTCCAGGGCCCTACGGGAGTTTGGGATCTCTCTACGGATGGCGGTGCCCGGCAAGGCTGGCTGCGCTGGAAAGCCTTGTGGTTGTGCGGGCTGTAGTGAGGCAGAGACACAACGTGGCGTTCGCGAACCTTCAGAGTTCGTAGATGCTGGGGCCCGCAATCTGGCTCTGGGGTCCTACGGTTCGCTTTGGCAATTCCCAGGGTCGATTGACGAAAGAACTACCAAGACCAGAAGCCGGGGAGTTGCGCCTGGAATCCCTGAGGAGTTCCTTCGCCAGCAGGCGCCGTATCCAATTGGGGGAATGCCCTGGAATCCTGGCCGCCCAGTCATTCCGAGTCTGCACCCTCCGGGGACTCTGCGGCCACCTGGTGCGCTTACGGGAGAGTGCTTCGGACATGTTCTAGGGCTTCGAATGTCATATGAATTCTGGCGAGGAAGGATTAGCGATGGGCACGCAATTCTGAACGGTATCCGGAGTAGTATGTGTGCCTGCAAGTTCAACCGAGCGGGGTGCTATTTTGCCAGAGTTCATACTGAACCGGAGACTCCAGGAAGCTACTGCTACCTCGCCCGCGGTGCACCTCCTACCAGCATCTATTCCCGTCTGTGCGCTGCGGCGCGTGATCTGTCAGTAGCCTGCTCTCGGATCAGCGATCCAGAGGCACTGAGAGCTTTTTCCACAGAAGCGTGCAACCTGTTTTCTCTGGAGATCGCGCTCCAAGCAGAAGCATTATCAAATGAGATCTTTCACATTTATCAGGAGATTCGGCGCGAGGCGTTGAGGCTTGGATTTTTTGCCTCCTACGACGAGGCCAGGGGGCGCTGGATACCTCCAAGTTGCATTCTTCCAGGTGGACTTTCTCGCTGTTTGGAGAATCCCGCTGCTCCTGGGTGCCCGACCTCCGGCACGATCTTTGGAATCGGAGTGGGCGTCACTGAAGGTGTCTCACCAGCGGCCCCGGATGATCGCCTGATCACCGACTACCTGACCCGAGAGTGCGAGCTGCGGAGATGAAGAGTTGTCGGCAGCGCCGATATCTCTATGGCGATCTGGAGAGAGTGGTTGGTATTCTCCTTGTCCTGACGGTTGCTTGTGGTGCCTCTACGCAGTTCCAGGAAGGATTGGACCGACGAGGTGCACCCTTGGCGTCCGCCGTTCCTTTCTCGGGGGAGGGCGACTCCGGGACATCAAGACGACCTCCAGAACCAATCATCCACGACCTGGCAGCAGGTCATGGTCATACCTGCATGGTCGCTGGAAGTGGTCGAATCCCATGGTGTTGGGGACAAAACGAGAGCGGCCAACTTGGTGACTCGACGATACTAGGCCGCACGCATCCGACACCTGTAAGTGGTCTTGGTGACGTCATACAAATATCCCTTGGAATGGGGTCGTCGTGTGCTCTCGATCGGCGTCGGCGAGTATGGTGCTGGGGTGAACTGGCATGGCCAGGTGCCATTCCAGCAGCGCCTCGACCGACGATGTTGGGCACCCGCGGGAGCGTGGCCTCGATCTCAGTCGGCCTCTCACATTCATGTCTCCGAGAGGAGTCTGGAGAAGTCTGGTGTTGGGGATTGAACAGCTCAGGTGAACTTGGACTCGGCCGATGCATCGAACAGCACCGCGCAGAGTTTCCGAGCGACCAGGAATCGACCTTGGAGGGCCTCCGCGTTCCTGAGTTGCCACCCATGGTACAAGTCTCCTCAGCAAGTATGTACAACGCGGGTTTCACATCCGATGGCACCATCTGGACCTGGGGAGGTGGAAATTGCATGGATCCTCTCTTTCCTGGGTTGCTCCCCCGTCGGCCACGACACGCTGTGGGCGCGGAGCAGCGGGCGCACGTTCCAGGAATTACCATGATTTCTGCGGGGGCAGACGCTCTCTGTATCCGCACTCTCCTGGGAATCGTTCAATGCCTGGGAGCGAATCAGTTCGGCACTCTGGGCGACGGAACGACCACAGACCGATCCAACTTCGGTCCGGTGCAGGGTTTGGATGAGGTTACTGCCTTGGGGGGGCGAATGGAGTCCTTCTGCGCCGTCCGACGCGATGGGAGTCTGTGGTGTTGGGGCAATAACGAGTATGGTCAACTCGGCGCAGGTCGCGGGGATGAAACCTGCCTTGGGCCGTCATTCAGGCACGCCTTAAGCATCCGACCAGTTCCCTGCCGACGGCGTCCAACTCGTGTGCCGCTTCCTGCCCCGGTGGTTCGAATGGCGCTCGGCGGTTCGCATGCGTGCGCTGCTCTCTCGGACGATTCTCTATGGTGTTGGGGCCGTAACGAGTACGGTGAAGTTGGGGACGGGACCTTGGTGGAACGATGGCTTCCGGTTCGTATCTTCTGGGAACATCGATGAGTGCGTGGGCCTCCTTCCGTCCGGACACCCAATTCGGGAGGCGAATGGCTGTTGATTTGGGCCCCCGTCGTTATCGGACGATTCTTGGGTTGGCCCTGGTGGGGCTTGCAACCACCGCGTGCAAGGCCAAACCACGCAGATCCATCACGTCTTCCCCACCACCGGAAGATCTGCCCCCTTGGGGCCCCGATGCCCACGGTGCACAGAGTCCGACCCGTCGGCATTCCCTGACCGTGGGAATGGCGCACGCATGCCTCCTTCAGGGCCGGGAGGCATGGTGTTGGGGTGACAACTCCTTCGGCCAGTTCGGGCGGGTCGGCGAGGGGTCGTCCATCCCTCAACGGTGCGACTCCTTTGACAATGCGGAGCGCATCTCCGCTGGAGGTTTCTCTACGTGCATCCTTCGCGGTGGGAGGGTCCAATGCCGAGGGAGCGCAAGGCTCCATGGAGGGAGCAGCGTCGCGGCCCTGCCCGCGGCCTCTGCGATCTCGTCCCGGGACGTGACCTGCGCCGTGGTGGCAGGAGGAAGGGTGTATTGTTGGGGCTTCGATCTTCCTTCCGGCGCGCCTCCATTGTCGCGTGGGCCTCATGAACTCGAAGGTCTGCCCCCAGCCGTTGAGGTCGCCGCGGGCCCATTGCACGTCTGTGTGCGGACCGAAGATGGCCATATCTGGTGTGTAGGAGACGGTGGCTGCGGCCAGCTCGGCGATGGCACCACGCGCAGCCGCACCGAACCTGCCTTGGTGCGGGGACTGGCTGGCGCAGTGTCCATCGGCGTTGGAATCTGTCACTCCTGCGCAGTGCGCGCCGACGGGAGTCTCTGGTGTTGGGGGGACAATGGTGCCATGACGACGCGAGGGGCCCCGGGGCCCGACAGCCCGACGCCCGTGCGGGTGCCGCTCGCGGTGGCCGTCCGCCAGATCGCAGTGGCGCGCTCCTTCACCTGTGCCCTAGGGGTAGACGGCATCGTGTACTGCTGGGGCATTGACTCCCGAGGCCAGCTTGGCGACGGGCGAGCGGGCGAGCCGCGAGGGGTGACACAGGTACCCCTCCGAGGGGGTGTCGAGATCGCCGCAGACGAGGGCTTCGCGTGTGCGTTGCTGGGCTCCGGAGAGGTGTGGTGCTGGGGTCAAGACCTCCTCGCGGAGGCCGCCGCGCACGGGCCCCTGCCGCCCAGACCGCCGACGCGCATCGCGTTCCCGCCCTGAGGACCACCCACGTCGCGCGTCCGGTCCCCTGGTGCTGGGCTCTCGATACGGCTCGACGGGATTTCTCCCGCCGACTGGAAGTACACCCGCCTGGGGGGTACACAATAGTCCCGTGCGCTCCTCGCGGCTCCTGGCGTGGCTGGTCCTGGCGGGCGTCGCCCTGCACGCCCCGGGCGCCCGCGCCCAGGGCCTCGACGCCATGCTCCACCGGGGCCGGGAGCTGCGCCGCCAGCGCCAGCTCGAAGAGGCCCTCACGGTCTTTCGTGAGGCCTTCGAGACCTCCGTGGACCCCAGGGCCCTGGCCGAGGTCGCCGCCACCGAGGGCGCCCTGGACCGCTGGGGCGACGCCGAAGACCACTACCGAGAGGCCCTCGGCGCCGCCGACGACGCCTGGGTCCGCGAGCACCGCGGCGAGCTGGAGCGCGCCCTGGACGAAGCCCGCAACCACATCGGCGTGCTGGAGCTCTCCGGCACCCCCTTCGGCGCGACGGTCTCCCTGGACCACCACCGTGTTGGTACCCTCCCGCTGCCGCAGCCCCTCCGGGTGAGCACCGGCGCGCACCTCCTGGAGGTCACCGCCCCGGGGCACCTGTCCTTCGTCCGCCAGGTGATGCTCAACCCCGGCACCCCCACCCGCGAGACCGTCGCCCTCCGCCGCGAGTTCGACACCTCGCCCCCGGCGGCCTCCACCACCCAGCCCACCGTGTGCCCTCCGGGGCTCGATCTGCGCAACGGCCTCTGCTACCCCCGCTACCTCCCCACCGGAGGCGTCCCCCCCGCCCTGCCCCGCTGGCTCGTCGGCGGAGGCGCCGCCCTGGCCGGCGTCGGGATCCTCGGCGCCACCCTCCTCTGGGTCAGCGGAAACGCCATCGAAGACGCCTTCCTCCAGGCCTGCGGCGGCCGCCCCGCACCCCCCTCGTGCCTGGCCCGCTGGCGCGACGACCAGGACTTCCTCGACGGTCGCGCGCTGGGCGCCAACCTCCTGTGGGTGGCCGCGGTGCTCGGGACCGCCGCGGCGGTCACCGGCGCCGTGCTCTGGAGCCGCGTGCCCTCCCGCGAGCAGCCCCGGGTGGCCTGGTCCCTGGTCCCGGGCGGCGTGGCGCTCCGATGGTAGCGCTCCGCCTCCCGCGGTGGTCTCTCCTCGGCGCGTGGTGCGTCGGCCTCGGGTGCGCGTGGGAGCTCCCCCGACCGCAGACGGGCTCCACCGACGACGCGGCCCTCATGGACAGCGCCGCCCCGGACACCACCGCGATGCTGGACAGCGCGCTCCCGCCGACAGATACGCGCGCGCCGGACACCACCGCCCCGCCGCCGCCGCCGCCGGACACGGGCACCCCGCCGGTGGACACGGGCACCCCGCCGCTGGACACCGGCAGGCCCGACACCACCGACGCTCGCGCGCCCGACACCGCGGTGGACATCCCCGTGGGAGAGATGCCCGTCGGGGGCTGCACCCCGGGCATGCGACGCCCATGCTGGACCGACACCGCCGCCGCAAGGGGGCGAGGGGCCTGCCGCGACGGGTCCCAGACCTGCTCCTCCGGGGGCACCTTCGGCACCACCTGCGAGGGGGAGCTCCTCCCCGACTGCCGCGACCGGGAGTGCGGCTCCGACGACTGCGGAGGCCAGTGCGGGATGGGCGCCTGCCCCTCGGGCCAGGTGTGCGATGACAGCGGGCGCTGCGTCGTGCGGGCATGCGGGATGGCAACGTTCACCGTCACCTGCGCGGACGGGACGCGCTGCCCGGGCAACAGCTCCTGCCTGCCGCCGGGGCTCTGCGTGTGCTCCCCGGGCTTCGTCGGCGTGGACTGCACCGGGCGCGTCTGCGGGTCCATGTGCACCTTCCCCAACTGGGTGTGCGCCCTGTCCCTGTTCTGCGGCGGCGGGACCGTGCTGTGCCCGAGCGGCACCCTGTGCCCGCGGCACTCGACCTGCGACGCCATGGGGCGCTGCGTGTGCAACCCCGGCTTCGCGTCCGTGAGCTGTACCGGCACCCGCTGCGAGAGCTGCCCCGGTACCGCCTACCGCTGCGTCCCGGCCACCTGACCGCGCGAAAGGGTGTACCCTCCAGCGTATGCGACGTAGGGCCATCCTCGGGGCGCTGTGCTGGACCCTCGGCTGCAACCAGGGCCCGATCGTCCAGGACCCGGCGGACTCCGGCGGCCTCGACCTCCAGGAGCCGGACCTGAACCTCGACGTGAGGCCCCCCTCCTCCGAGGTCACGCCCGTGGAGGTCTCCATGACCGACGTGGTCTTTGGTGAGTTCGCGCCGCCCGCGGACTCGGGGCCCCCCACGGACCGCGGCGTGATCATTGACCCGTCCTGCGGACGCATGGCCCTGGGCCGCGTGGACATCCTCTTCGTGGTGGATAACTCCAACTCCATGCGGGAGAACCAGGCCACCCTGGCCGCGCAGTTCCGGGTGCTCATCGACCAGCTCGTCAACCCCCCCACGGACCCGGTCACCGGCGTGCCCAGGTACCCGAGGGTCAACTCCCTCCACGTGGGGGTCGTCTCCTCGGACCTCGGCACCCCGGGCTCCCTGGTGGTCTCCTGCGCCAACTCCGACCAGGGCGACAACGGCCTCCTGAACCCCATCCGCCGTGGCATGGCCATGGCCTCGCACCAGCCCTGGACCACCGCCCCCATGCTCCGCCCCGCCCGGTGCATGAACGACCCCAACCAGTACCCCACCTTCCTCACCTTCGAGGCCGCCCGCGGCGACACCGCAGCCTTCCGCGAAGACTTCGTCTGCAACGCGTTCCTCTCCACCAACGGCTGCGGCCTGGAGCAGCAGCTCGAGAGCGCCTACCGCGCCCTCGTGGTGAACGACGCCCGCGAGCGCGCGGGCAGCACCTCCCCCAACGCGGGCTTCGTCCGCGACGACGCCGTCCTCGCCATCGTGGTCATCACCGACGAGGAAGACGGCTCCGTGCGCGACTGCCGCTACGCCGAGAGGGACCCCGTGTCCGGTCGCCCGATGCCCTGCAACGACGCCACCGGCGTCTTTGACAGCACCTCTGCCCGCTGGGGCGACACGGACCTGAACCTCCGGCTCTACCTCTACCGCCAGGGCGAGAGCACCGACCCTACCTGGCCCCTGGACCGCTACCTCGACCCCGCGAACCGCTCCCGAGGCTACCTCGCCATGAAGCCCGGACACCCCGAGCGCGTCGTCTTCGCCGCCATCGCCGGCGTGCCCCTCACGCTCCCCACCAGGCCCGGAGGAGGCACCGACTGGGACGCCCTCCTCGGCCGAAACCCCAACGGCAGCGACGCCCTGGACACCCTCTCCGTCGAAGGCCCCATCTCCATGCGCCAGGCCAACCGCGACACGCAGTGCCCCCTCCGCATGGTCCCCGCCTGCCGCCGCGAAGGCACCCGCTACGACGGCTCCCGCCCCCAGTGCCTCACCACCGAGCAGTACTACGCCTGGCCCTCGCGCCGCGTCGCCGCCCTCGCCCGGCGCTTCGATGAGACCCTCGGCAACGCCGCCCTGAGCTCCATCTGCCGCAACTCCTACGAGAACGCCCTCACGGAGATCGTCGCCCGCATCCAGGCCCGGCTCTGTCCACCGCCGTAGCGTACATACACCTACATTGGTACCCGGACGTCCAGGGTGCCCTGGTGGGGCCCGAGGGGCCACTCGCGATCCGGGAGGGGCTCCGGGCTGGATCGCTCCAGCACGCGCTCCAGGCGTCGTCTACGGGCCTCTTCGGGCTCCGTGGGGAGGCCCGCGTAGGCGCCCCCTCCGGGGATCCAGCCGTGGAGGTCCCAGGTCCGCAGGGCGTCTCCGAGGGCCCAGGTGATGGTCAGCGGGTCCTGGGGGGTCATCCCCGAGAGGATCCCCGGGCAGGGGACAAAGGCCCGGCGCTTCACCCCGAGGGACGCCCGGCGCACCCCGTCCCGCTCGGTCCAGGTGCTGGGCACCCTCGCGCCGTGGACGGCCAGGGCGCCCAGGTCCGTCCCCGGGGGGCCTTCGAGCGTGAGCTCCACGCGCTCGGCGCTGGCGTCCACCCAGCGGGCCCCGCGGCGCTCCTGCGAGGCCACGTCCCCGAGGAGCGGCCAGAACTCCCGCGCGCGTCGCACCGTGAGGGTAGAGCCCCCGAGGTGCGCGCGCAGCACGGGCTCCTCGGTCTCCAGGAGCAGGGGCGCGAGCGCGCCCAGGCCCAGGCCGTGGGCGTCGAGCTCCGAGAGCACCGCCCGGAGGTCGTTGGCGAGCGCGCCTGGCAGGGCCATGGTGTCGTGCAGGGCGTCGCCCCAGCGGGCGAGGTGGGGGTCCCCGTGCTCCGTGGCCGCGAGGGCCACCACGGCGCGGTAGAGCGCCGCCACGGCCACCGCGTGGGCTGGGGTGGGCTGCATCCGGAGCGCGCGCAGCTCCACCAGGCCCAGCCGTCCGCGCTCGGCCAGGTGGGGGTTCCAGAGCTTCTCCACGTTGAGCTCCGCCCGGTGCGAGTTGCCCGAGCCGTCTACCAATAACGGCGCGTAGGCCTCCCAGAGCGCCGAGGGGGCGAGAGGAGGTCCCTGGCGCCGCGCCCAGGCCATCCAGCGCTGCACGGCCAGGAGCTCCGAGAAGCGCTCCGGGGCGCCCTCGTCGGGCCGGGGGCCCTGGCTCGCGCTGCCCACGCAGTCCGGCGCGAACAGGTACGACAGCGACGGGTGGCGGCTCAGGTACCCCACCAGGCACGGCAGGGTCCACGGGCGGACAAAGAACGGCGACCCCTGCGCCGAGGGGCCCCCGAAGGTGAGCTGCCCCCCGCCGCCGGAGTCCGTCACCACGCCGTTGTACTGGTACCGCAAGGGGGAAAGGCCCACCTCCTCGGCGGCGGCGTACACCGCCAGGGTGTGCCGGGCGAAGCCCTGGAGCTCCCCCGAGGGGGCCATGTTCACCTCCACCACGCCCGGGTCCGGGGTGACCGTAAGCCACGCCTGAGACGCATCCCACGGCGGAGGCGTCACCTTCGGGCCCTCCAGCCCGAGGGGCCAGGAGACGCCCTCCAGGGGGCTGCCGTCGCGGTTCCAGAGCGCGCCGTAGCACCACCGGGGCTCCGGTTCCTCGGGGTAGAGCCTGCCCTGGGCGCAGGTGACCTCCGAGGGGCCGTCCAGCCTCGGGGCGAGCGCCCGGAGCAGCGCCTGGCCCTTGGCTTCCTTGTCGCCCCCGAGGGGCTCCCAGAGCCACCACGGGTCCAGGGAGCCCTTGTCCGTGAAGGTGGGCTCGGCCCCGACCCAGAGCTCCAGGCCCAGCGCCCGGACCGCGGCGTCGTGGGCCCTCACCGCGTCCCAGTGCTCCGGGTTCACACGGGCTCCTCGCGGAAGGGCTCGCGCTCCTTCGGCGGGAAATAGCCCCGCGCGAGCCTCCGGAGGTCCAGCGTGCACGGCGCGTCCGGGTGCTCCCGCGTGGGCCGCACCCGCACCGGCCAGGGCGAGGGTCCCTCGTGGGTGAAGCGCTGCGAGCGCCGCGCCGAGGCCTCGAAGCGCGTGAGCGGCGGCGCCTCGAAGCCTTGGCCCTCCGGGTGCCAGACGTGGTACGCGCAGGCCCCGAGGGAGCGCTGGCCCCAGGTGTCCACCACCTCGAAGCGCAGGGGGTGGTGCACCCCGAGGTGCGCGTGGAGGCTGTGCGGCGGGCACCACGCCCGGAAGCGCACCCCCGCCACGCGCGTCCCGTCCACGTGGGTGGGCCGCAGCGGCAAGGAAAGGCCATTCACCATCACCACGTGGCGCTCGGAGACCACCCCCGTGGCGCGCACCTCCACCCGCTCCAGGGACGAGTCCACGTAGCGCGAGGTGCCTGCGCCCGAAGGCTCCTCGCCCAGGACGTTCCAGGGCTCCAGGGCGTTGCGCACCTCCAGGGTCACGTCCCCGGCCTGGAGCGTGCCCACCAGCGGGCAGCGCAGCTCCACGAAGGGCCGGTAGGCCTCCTCCGGGAGGTCAACCCCGCGGCGCCGCAGCTCCGTGAACACGTCCTCGAAGTCCCTCCAGAGGTGGTACGGCAGGAGGAAGCGGTCGTGGAGCCCGAGGCCCCAGCGCACCAGCGGGCCCCGGCAGGGCTCCTTCGCCAGCGCGGCCGTCAGGGCCCGCAGGAGCACCGCCTGGGCCGTGGCCATCCTCGGGTGCGGGGGCATCTCGAAGGCCCGGAACTCCAGGAGCCCCTGGCGCCCCGAGGCCGTGCGCCAGTCAAAGAGCTTGTCGATGCACACCTCCGTGCGGTGCGTGTTGCCCGTCACGTCCGTCAGGAGGTGACGAAAGAGCAGGTCCCCCAGCCACGGGGGGGACACGACCCCCTCCTGCGCGGCGGCGTGCTCCAGGGCCAGCTCCAGCTCGTAGAGCGTGTCATGGCGGGCCTCGTCCACCCTCGGGGCCAGCGAGGTCGGCCCCACGAAGAGCCCCGTGAACAGGTACGACAGCGACGGGTGCCGCTGGAGGAACACCAGCACGCTCGCCAGGAGGTCCGGGCGCTGGATGAAGGGGCTCTCCAGGGGCGTCGGGCCCCCCAGGGTGATGTGGTTGCCCCCGCCGGAGCCCGCCATGCGCCCGTCGAGGAGGTACTTCTCACTGTGGAGCCCGGCGTGCAGGGCGCTCTCGAAGACCTCCCCCAGCAGCGCCGCGTGGGCGCGGGAGGAGTCCACGGGCGGGAGGTTCACCTCCAGCACCCCGGGGTCCGGGGTCACGCTCATCTTCACCAGGCCCTCCCCCGGCGGGGGGCCGTAGCCCTCCAGGAGCACGTCCACGCCAACAGCCCGGCGGGCCTCGTCCACGGCGGACACCAGGGCGCAGAAGTCCCCCACGGAGCCCACCGGCGGGAGGAACACCCGGAGCGCCCCGTCGCGGTGCTCCACGCAGAGCGCCGTGTGGATCGCCGCGGGGATCCTCGGGGCCGCGGAGCCACGCACGGGCACCTCGCGCTGAGCGTCCTCCTCGGGGAGCGCGCGAGGGTCCGCGGGGGTCACCTCGGGCTCCTCGGGGGTGGGGGCGGGCCTCCCCGGCGCGAGGGACCCGAGCGGCAACCGCAGCCCCGCGGGCGAGTCCCCGGGGGTGAGGTAGAGCCTCCCTCGGCGGAAGGTCCAGCGCTCGGTCTCCCAGCGGCCCTTGGTGCGGCACAGGGGCAGGGCCTGGGCGACGGCCTCCCCGAGGCCCTGGCCGAGCACCCGGGCGAGCCTCCGGCGCTCCTCCGGGTCCTTGAGGTCGCTGGCCAGCGGGTCCGTGTCCGTCGGGAGGTTCTGCTCGTCCTGGAGGAACCTCCAGGGGTCTTCATGGCACGCATGAAAGTGCGATGAAGGCACATCCAGCACGTCTGCCACGGCCTCTGCGAGGGCCTTTACGTCCCTGGCTTCACCCATCGGGAGGGCGGTGTCCTCCCACAACGGGACCCCGTCGGCGCGCCCGAGGAGGTCCAGGGCCCAGCGGGGGAGGCTCTCGCCGGGGTACCACTTCCCCATGCGGTGGAGCTGCGCGGCGCCGGGGCACAGCCTCCGGCGGAGCTCCGAGGCCACCGTGAGGGCCGCCTGCCATTTGCTCTCGCCCAGGGCCTCCGTGGTCCACTCCGGGCGCTCCGGGAAGAGCCTGGAGTTGAAGGTCGGCTCGCCGCCAGTGGTGAGCTTCAAGCCCAGGGCCGCGAGCGATCGGTCCGCGCCCTCCGCGGCGCTCAGGAGCGCGCCCCACACCTCCGGGGTGTAGGGTGTTGTAGGCCGGGGCTCATGACCGAGGCGGCCGACGGTCATCTGGAAGCTCACCTCGTGGGCGCCCACGTCGCTGGTGCCCTCGATGGGGGAGGCGAGGGCGGGCGAGGCGGTGCAAGCGAGCGGGAGGTGGCCCTCGCCGCAGAAGAGCCCGCTGGTGGCGTCCAGGCCGCGCCAGCCGGCGCCGGGGAGGAAGACCTCGGCCCAGGCGTGCAGGTCCACGACGTCGCGGGTGACGCCCCGGGGCTCGTCCGGGAGCATGCCCTCGTCGGCGAGCTGGACCAGGTACCCGCTGACGAAGCGGGCGGCGAAGCCTCGGGAGCGCAGCGCGGCGATGAGGAGCACGGCGGAGTCGCGGCAGGACCCGCGGCCCTGGGCGAGGGTCTCTTCTGGGGACCAGATGCCGGGCTCCTCGCGCAGGACGTAGCGCACGCGGGAGACGACCGCCTGGTTGAGCGCGACCACGAGCGACACGGTCTCCTGCGCGCGCGGGAGGCCGTCCAGGAAGGCCGCCAGGAGGGGCGTGCGGGCGGGGTCCGGGGGCGCCGCGTCGAGGAAGGGGGCGAGGTCCTCGCGGAGCTCCCGGGGGTAGGCGAAGGGGGCCTGCTTGCAGCGGTCGTCGACGAAGAAGTCAAAGGGGTTGACGGGCTTGATGTCCACGGCCAGCTCGACCAGGACGTCCAGCGCGTCCACCGCGGAGCCCGCGGGGAAGGTCACCCGGGCGACGTGGTTGCCGTAGGGGTCCTGCTGCCAGCGCAGCTCCGAGCGCTGCTCGATCTGGAGGCGGTAGGTCTCCACGCGGGCGGCGGCGTGGTTGGCGGGGCGCAGCCGCAGGAGGTGGGGCCCCAGGCGCGCGGGCGAGGGGTAGCCGTAGTGATTTCGGTGCTGGATGAGAATGCGCACGGGCGCACCGAACACCAATCCCCGCCCGTTTGCAACACCCTACAAGAGTTTGTTGCGCTTGAGGAAGTACAGGAGCCCGCCCACGATGAGCGCGCAGGCGCCCCAGAAGGCGGGGTAGGCGTGGGCCCAGTGCTGCTCCGGGATGTCCGTGAGGTTCATCCCATAGACCCCGCAGAGGAACGACAGCGGCATGAAGATCACGCTGACCACGGTGAGCTTGGTCATGACGTTGTTGGTCCGGTGGGACACCCTGGAGAGGTAGAGGTTCAGGCTCCCGGAGAGGATGTCCCGCGCCACCAGCAGGTCCTGGAGGACGCGCTCCACGGTGCCCACCATGTTGGCCAGGAAGCCCTGGGTGGCCTCGGACACGTACAGGCTCCGGCGGGTGGAGAGCTCCGAGAGCACGCTCCGGGCGGGGAGCACCACCTTGCGCAGGTGCAGGAGGTCCGAGGCCAGCTCCGACACCTCGCTGAAGACCCGGTCGTCCACGTCGCCGATGAGCGTGTGCTGGAGGGCCTCGACGCGCTCCTCGAAGCGCTTCTGGACGCCGAGGTAGTTCTCGATCAGGTGGTCCCAGAGCTCGTAGATGAGGAAGCTCGGGCTCTTGGCGAAGCGCGCGAAGTCCGCCCGGTGGTGCTTGCGCACGGCCTCCAGGAAGGCCGCCGGCCCGTGGTGCAGGGTGAGGAGGTAGCGCTCGGTGATCACCGCGTCCACGCGCTCCAGGGTGAAGGAGTGGCCCGCCAGGCGGCAGCCGGTGAGCGTGAGGTGGAGGCAGTCGTCGTAGCGGCCGAGCTGCGTGGCCGGGTCCGCGGTGAAGGCCTCCTCCAGCACCTCCCGGGGGCAGAGCTTCAGGGGCTCCAGGCGCTCCATGGCCGCCACGGGGTCCGAGAAGTCCACG
The DNA here is from genome assembly GCA_016218725.1 of Deltaproteobacteria bacterium. GTDB lineage: Bacteria > Myxococcota_A > Polyangia > Polyangiales > JACRDB01. The sequence goes on along the minus strand of JACRDB010000138.1, from coordinate 1,571 downwards.
TCCACCCAGGCGTAGCGGTGGGCCTCGTGGATGCCTTCGAGGCCGTCCAGCCCCACGTCGGTGATGCTCTTGGTGGTGAAATCAAACACCTCCCCCAGCACCGCCATGCCCTTCTCGGCCGCCATCGCACGCGAAGGTACCGGAAATCCCGATGCCCTTCACGCACGATCTTCGCGGGTGTACTCCTGAGGGGCTCCGTTCGTGCCACGCCCGAGACCCTCAAAGAGCCGCAGCGCCGCCGCGGCGCCCTCCCCGGAGGCGCTGGAGGGGGCGGTGCGGGCCACGGTGCTCCGGGTGTTCCCGGGCTCCTGCCAGGTGCACTTCGAGGGCGGCGAGGCCCTGGCGCGGCGCCCGCCGCTGGAGCCCGTGACCGTGGGGGACCAGGTGTGGCTGGGCGACCCTGCCACGGCCCCGAGGGTCTTGGCCATTCAGCCGCGCAGGACCGTGCTCTCGCGCCCGGACCCCCACGACCCGGGGCGCGAGCTCCTGATCGCGGCCAACGTGGACGTGGTGGTGGTGGTGCTGGCGGTGAAGAACCCGCCCTTCCACCCGCGGCTCCTGGACCGCTACCTGGTGGCCGCCGGGCGCGGCGGGGCCGAGGCCGTGGTGTGCCTGAACAAGCTGGACCTGGCCACCGCCGACGAGCGCCTCGCCCTGGCGGACACCCTCGGGGAGTACGCCCAGGCGGGGATCTCCGTGCACCCCTGCTCGGCGGAGACGGGGGAGGGCCTGGAGGCGATCCGTGAGCGAATCACCGGGCGGGTGTGCGTCTTCGCGGGGCATTCAGGGGTGGGTAAATCCTCGCTGGTGGCGGCGCTCCTGCCGGAGAGCGGCGCCCGCGTGGGGGCCGTGAGCCCCGCCCACGGCAAGGGGCGCCACACGACCACCGGGAGCGAGCTCTACGCCCTCGCGGACGGCACGCGGGTGATTGACACCCCGGGGGTGCGGAGCTTCGGGCTGTGGGCCGTGGACGCCCGGGCCCTGGGGTGGTACTTCCCGGACTTCGACGCGCACCGGGGAGGTTGCCGCTTCAGCGATTGTACGCACTCGCACGAGCCCCGGTGCGGGGTGCGGGAGGCCGCCCGCGCCGGGGCCCTGAGCGCCGCGCGCTACGACACATACCTGCGCATCCTGGCCTCGCTGGGGTAGCGGGCTCGGGGAGAGCTGCGAGGCTCGCCGGAGAAGCTGCGAGGCTCGCCGCTCCCGCCGGGGCCCCTGTTGACCCCGGGCCCGATCGGCGTTGCAGTACGCGCATGAGACGCCCCCTGAGACCCGCCTCGGGCACCACGCTGATGCCCGCCTTCATCGCGCTCACCGCCGCGTGCAACCGCAACTCGCGCCCGACGGAGCTGCCGTCGAACCCGCCCTCGCACAACCCCCCGGAGCAGGTGGTGGCCGACGCCGGGAGGCCCGTGGAGCCGGTGGTCCGCGTGGACCCGAACCACGTGGACATCCCGATGGCGGGCGTGCCGATGATCGTCTCGCCCCACCCCCCGACGCCGCCTGCGCCCACCCCGGCGCCTGCGCCGTCGGCCCCGGCGCCGGCCCCGACGGCCCGCCGCCCCTCGGCG